>JAKSLR010000009.1 GCA_024401095.1 Bacteroidaceae bacterium | reverse complement strand
GCACTAGCCTTCCAAGCTGGGGGTCGCGGGTTTGAGCCCCGTTTTCCGCTCAAAATCAGAAAGACTTGGGAACATTGTTCTCAAGTCTTTTTTATTTTTCATCCCAAAGTTCATTTGGCTTTTACTTGGCAAGATAGAATACTTTTATTAACTTTGCCGCTAATAAACAATAAAAGAAAAATGGGTAAAGTATTAATCATCGGTGCCGGTGGTGTAGCAACAGTTGCTGCACACAAGGTAGCACAAAACAAGGATGTTTTCACAGAGATTAAAATTGCAAGCCGCACAAAAAGCAAATGTGACGCTCTGGCGGAAGTATTAAATAAGAAATATGGCACAAATGTAACCACCGCTCGCGTTGATGCTGACAAGGTAGAAGAACTGATAGCATTAATGAACGAGTACAAACCTGACATTGTCATGAATCTGGCTTTGCCATATCAGGATCTGACCATCATGGATGCATGTCTGGCTACAGGATGTAACTATATGGATACAGCTAACTACGAACCAAAGGACGAGGCACACTTTGAATATAGCTGGCAGTGGGCTTACCGCGAGCGTTTTGAGCAAGCTGGCTTGACAGCAATTTTAGGATGTGGTTTTGACCCAGGAGTTACCAGTGTATATACTGCTTATGCTGCTAAACATCATTTTGACGAAATGCACTATCTGGACATTGTAGACTGCAATGCCGGCAATCACCACAAAGCATTTGCAACCAACTTCAATCCAGAAATCAATATCCGTGAGATTACCCAGAAGGGTCTTTACTATGAAAACGGTCAGTATGTAGAGACAGAACCTATGGAAATACACCAGCCTCTGAACTACCCTAACATCGGTCCTAAGGAGAGCTATCTGCTGCACCACGAGGAAATCGAAAGTCTAGTTATCAATTTCCCTACTATCAAACGTGCACGTTTCTGGATGACTTTTGGCCAGCAGTATCTGACTTATCTGGATGTTATCCAGAACATCGGCATGAGCCGCATTGACGAAATCTGCTATAAGGCTCCAAAGGCAGACGGAACAGGCGATGAAGTAGTTAAGATTGTTCCTCTACAGTTCTTGAAGGCAGTCTTGCCAAATCCACAGGAGTTAGGCGAGAACTATGAAGGTGAAACATCTATCGGTTGCCGAATTCGCGGTATCCGTGATGGCCAGGAACATACTTATTATGTATACAATAACTGCTCACATCAAGCAGCTTACGAAGAAACAGGTATGCAGGGAGTCAGCTATACAACTGGTGTTCCAGCTATGATTGGCGCAAAACTGTTCCTGAAAGGCATCTGGAAAAAAGCAGGTGTACACAATGTAGAAGAATTTGACCCAGATCCATTCATGCAGGAACTGAACGAGCAAGGATTACCATGGCATGAAATTCATGACGGTGATCTGGAGTTATAATTAGAAGCACACATCTTTTTATTAATTAATATTATGGCAAAGAAAGAAGTGATGAACACTGCAGGTAACGAAAAGCTCAAGGCACTGCAGGCTGCAATGGACAAGATTGAAAAGAACTTTGGTAAGGGTTCCATCATGCGTATGGGCGACGAACATGTAGAGCAAGTCGACGTAATTCCTACCGGTTCTCTTGGACTTAACGCAGCTCTTGGCGTTGGAGGATATCCACGCGGCAGAATCATTGAGATTTACGGACCTGAGTCATCAGGAAAGACCACTTTGGCTATCCATGCCATTGCAGAAGCCCAGAAGGCTGGCGGTATTGCTGCATTCATTGATGCAGAACATGCCTTCGACCGTTTCTATGCAGCAAAACTTGGCGTGGATATTGACAACCTCTGGATGTCACAGCCAGACAATGGAGAACAGGCTTTGGAAATTGCAGACCAATTGATCCGTTCTTCAGCTATCGACATCATTGTCATCGACTCTGTTGCAGCACTGACGCCAAAAGCAGAGATCGAAGGTGATATGGGCGATAACAGAGTCGGTTTGCAGGCAAGACTTATGAGTCAGGCTCTGCGTAAGCTGACCGCAACCATCAACAAGACTAAAACCACTTGTATCTTCATCAACCAGTTGCGCGAGAAGATTGGTGTCATGTTCGGTAACCCAGAAACCACAACTGGAGGTAATGCATTGAAATTTTATGCCAGCGTTCGCTTGGACATCCGTCGTGTAACTAGCATAAAAGACGGTGATGAAGTTATCGGAAACCAGGTACGTGTCAAGGTTGTCAAGAACAAGGTAGCCCCTCCTTTCCGCAAGTGTGAATTTGAAATCACCTTTGGTGAAGGAATCAGCAAGATTGGTGAAATCCTAGACATTGGCGTAGAACAAGGAATCATCAAGAAAAGCGGTTCTTGGTTCAGCTACGAGGGAACACGCCTAGCTCAGGGCCGTGATGCTGTAAAGAAGACATTACAAGACAATCCTGAACTAGCAGAAGAGATAGAAGAAAAGATTATGGCTAACCTACTTGGAAATTCCACTCCTGCACCAGAAGTAGATGAGGAATTTGAAGATGAGACAGAAGCATAATCTATCCTCATGATAAGAAAAGTGCCCGATGCGAAAAACACCGGGCACTTTTTATATTAAGATCAGCAATTATAATTCTTCTGCTTTTATTCCCAAAGCACTCATCACAGAGTAACCTAATACCTGTTGTTTATACTTTCCTTCTGGCAGAGGAGTCATTCCAAACAGAGTTATCTTTGCAGAGCTATCCTCTGAAGCGACCTTGCAGATTTCCTCTCCATAAGACGAGAAATCTCCCACAACAAGAATCTGCTTTGTTGCCTCAGATTCCATGGCCGCCTTCAAGGCCTGTGAAACAAATTCCCCTGTAGAAACAATCTTTTCTATTGGAAAACTACCCAAAGTAAACTCGCCCAAACGGTCTTTAAACGCTTTTTCTGTAAGGTCCTCTTTATAGTTTCCAGGTTCTACAGCCGACATCTTGGTAACATTCAAAGGATGAAGGAATGCAACAAAGTTATCGTGTGCCCCCTCACATAAACCAACATCTAGAAGCAGGCAATCCAACCAATGGCACAAATTCAATTTCCCCAATGGACGATTGATCATTCGTTCAAAATTGACAATGAAATCCTGTACTAGAGAATCCAGAAATGCAGAATCTACAAGAATGACATTCTCACTCCATGAAATTTTAGGTCTATCCATATTTATAAATAGTTACGGTGACGGAAGAACCAGAAGAAGATGACTGTAATCAAGACAGAGAAGACAGCCACCAGAGGGAATCCCCACCAAGCTGTTTCCATGCCATTGACCAAGTTCATACCAAATGCACTGGTCACCAACGTTGGAACCATGAGAATAAGAGATATACTTGTGAGCATCTTCATGACCTTACTCATATTATTATTAATAATGTTTGCGTAAGTATCCATGGTAGAATCCAAGATATCAGAATAGATCTGCGTGGTTTCACGCGCCTGGCTCATCTCAATGTTTACATCTTCAATCAAGTCTGCGTCCAATTCGTCAATCTGCAGTCGGAATTTCAATTTGGAAAGCAATGTCTCATTACCTCGGATAGAAGTCACAAAGTATGTCAAGCTATCCTGCAGACGTGAGAAGCTGATCAAATCCACATTATCAATGGTATGATCCAAAGAACGCTTATATTGTTCAATCAAGGTACTGATCTGCTTCAGGCGTTTCAGATACCAAACCGCAGATGAAAGAAAAAGGCGGAATACCATTTCTGGTGGATCTTGGATTCCTATTCCTCTACGTTGTTGATGCGTCAGAAAATCGTTCATCATGTCGGTCTCAAAATTGCAGACCGTTATAATCATGCTACCCTTGATAATAATACCAAGAGGGACAGTTGTAAATGGCGTTCTTGACCGTGTTTCTTTTGCATAAGGTATACGCAAGATAATCAGAAACCAACCTTCGTCAATTTCATAACGGGCACGCTCTTCAACGTCGGCAATATCGCTCAAGAAATAATCGGGAATCTTGATTTGATTCTCCAGATAGTCACAGTCTTCTGCTGTAGGACAAGTTACCTGAATCCAGCTGTTGGAAGATGGTTCTTCCTGTGGACGCAGCCCTCCCACTATGTTCCAGTATGTGCGCATAATAAAAAATCCTCCTAAGTTTTATGAGACGGAGGAACGAAATTGCGCTTCCTCTGTCCCCTAGTGATTAAAATTTTCCGGGTAATAATCGTCCATAAATGTTTAACATTGGTTTAACTGAGTGCAAAAATACAAAAAGTTCTCGGAAAAATCCCAAAAAGAGACATTTTTTCCACTTTTTCGGGTATAATGTGAATAGATATAAGACAAAATGGCATAATGGGTATTTTGGTTTATAATTTGAAGAATGCAGATAGAAACCATTTAAAAGATTAAAGGAGATTAAACTATGAACTTTGAAAACTTTACCATTAAAGTACAAGAGGCCGTACAGGAAGCTGTAAACTTGACACAGCGAAACGGTCAGCAGGCAATCGAGCCTGAACACTTGATTTGTGGTATCATGAAGGTAGGAGAAAACGTCACAAACTTCATTTTCCAGAAATCGGGAATTAACATACAGCAGTTGGCTACCCTCCTCCAACAGCAAACGATGAGTCTTCCTAAGGTACAAGGTGGAGAACCTTACCTGAGCAGAGACACCAATTCGGTCATGCAGAAAGCCATGGACAATGCCAAGGAAATGCACGACGAATTTGTATCTGTTGAAGCAGTATTGCTTGCACTTCTGCAGGTCAAGACCACAGTCTCAACCATTTTAAAAGACTGCGGAATGACAGAAAAGGACATGAAGGCTGCCATCCAAGAATTACGAAAAGGATCGAAAGTGACTTCACAATCCAGCGAAGACACTTACCAGTCACTCAGCAAATATGCCATCAACCTCTGTGAAGCTGCCAGAAACGGCAAATTGGATCCTGTCATCGGACGTGACGAAGAGATTAGGCGCGTGCTACAGATTCTGAGCCGACGAACCAAGAACAACCCAATCCTCATCGGAGAGCCAGGAACAGGTAAGACCGCCATTGTAGAGGGATTGGCTCACCGTATCATCCGAGGCGATGTGCCGGAGAATCTGAGAGACAAGCAACTGTTCTCACTAGACATGGGCGCATTAGTGGCTGGAGCCAAGTACAAGGGTGAGTTTGAAGAACGTCTGAAAGCAGTCATCAATGAAGTAATCAAGAGCGAGAATGTGGTGCTCTTCATTGACGAGATTCACACGCTTGTAGGAGCAGGAAAAGGCGAAGGGGCCATGGATGCAGCCAACATACTTAAGCCTGCCTTAGCACGTGGCGAGTTGCGTAGCATTGGAGCTACCACATTGGACGAATATCAGAAATACTTTGAAAAGGATAAGGCTTTGGAACGCAGGTTCCAAACCGTCATGGTAAACGAGCCGGATGTGCTGAGCAGTATTTCTATACTCCGTGGATTGAAAGAGCGTTATGAAAACCACCACAAGGTACGTATCCAAGACGATGCCATCATTGCTGCCGTAGAGCTGAGCAACCGCTACATTACGGAACGATTCCTTCCTGACAAAGCCATTGACCTAATGGACGAGGCTGCAGCAAAGCTCCGAATGGAACGTGATTCTGTGCCAGAAGAGCTAGATGAGATTAGCCGTCGACTAAAACAGCTGGAGATAGAGCGCGAAGCCATTAAGCGTGAACACGATGAAGAAAAACTGGCACAGCTGAACAAAGAAATTGCAGAACTTCAAGACGAAGAAAACTCCTACAAGGCAAAATGGCAGAGTGAAAAGGAACTGGTCAATAAGATTCAGGAAAATAAAAAACTAATTGAGCAGCTCAAGTTCGACGCAGAACGTGCAGAGCGTGAAGGAAACTACGGTCAGGTTGCAGAAATCCGCTACGGTAAGCTCAAAGCACTGGAAGATGAGATTAACCGCATACAGGAAGAACTAAAGGAACGTCAAGGCAACAGTGCCATGATCAAAGAAGAAGTAACTGCCGAGGATGTAGCTGATGTTGTGGCACGCTGGACAGGCATTCCTGTGAGCAAGATGCTTCAGAGCGAGCGTGAGAAACTGCTCCATCTGGAAGAAGAGCTTCACAAGCGGGTCATTGGTCAAGAAGAGGCCATTCAGGCAGTGAGTGATGCAGTACGTCGTAGTCGTGCCGGCTTGCAGGATCCGAAGCGTCCTATCGGCAGCTTCATCTTCTTGGGAACCACCGGTGTCGGTAAGACAGAACTGGCCAAGGCGCTGGCTGAGTACCTGTTTGACGATGAAACACTGATGACACGTATAGACATGTCAGAATATCAGGAGAAGCATAGCGTGAGCCGACTCATAGGAGCTCCTCCGGGATATGTTGGCTACGATGAAGGCGGACAATTGACCGAGGCTGTTCGAAGAAAGCCTTACTCTGTTGTTCTGTTTGATGAGATTGAGAAAGCTCATCCTGATGTCTTCAATACTTTACTGCAAGTCTTGGACGATGGACGTCTGACCGATAATAAGGGTCGTACCGTCAACTTCAAGAACACGCTCATCATCATGACCAGCAACTTGGGCAGCAGCTACATTCAAAGTCAGTTCGAGCACCTCAATGAGCAGAACCACGATGAACTGGTAGAGGAAACCAAAGAAGAAGTCATTAACATGCTAAAGAAGACCATCCGTCCGGAGTTTCTGAACCGTATTGACGAAACTATCATGTTCCTGCCGCTGAACAAGAAAGAAATAGAACAGATTGTAGGCTTGCAAGTTTCATCCATCCACAAGATGCTGAAAGAGAACGGCATCGAACTGAGGGTTACCAACGAAGCCATCAGCAAACTGGCCGAAGCTGGCTTTGATCCAGAATTTGGTGCACGACCAGTGAAACGTGCTCTCCAAAGAAATCTCTTGAACGATCTCAGTAAGAAGATTTTATCTGGAGCCGTAGATAAGGAAAAACCAATCGTTGTAGATGTCAGAAACGGCATGTTGGTTTTCAACAACTAATAATAAAAAAGAAAGGCGGATTGAAGTCCGCCTTTCTTTTTTTCCATATCTTCGTTTTACTCAACTACAAGTTTTGGCTCACGTCCTGCCAAATCGAAGCTGTTGAATTCAACAGTAATTTCCTTTGATTCACCTGGCATTAAGCTGAAATAGTTATCCGAATAAATAACAGGAAGGATTAGTTCACCCTTTGTATCAACCAGTTTTGCACGTAATACCAATGCCGGTACATCAGAATTATTGGTTACGGTAGCAGTACCCTTACAGGTCTCACCCTTCTGGAAAGAAGTCTTAACATCCAGTTTTGGAGTGGCAAGTTTACGAATAGCCTGATAGTTGCCATTCTCTCGTCCTTCCCAATAGAAGTTTTCTGATACCAACTTCTCACCCTCAGACAACTTCAGACGAATGAAGTAAACCTCGGTAATGTCAGCAGGAACTTCTACAGGCATGCACTCTACTGTGCTGTCCTCCTTAGATGAAATGGTTGACTTCTGTTCCCAAACCATCTTGCCAGTCAAGTCGAAAATCTGAGCAATTACATTGAGTGACTTGCGGTCACGACCATTCATATTTACCACTTCTACCTTGTTAGTCAACGGGTTGAACTGAACATGCAGCGGTTCGCTAGCCTTCTTACAGCCGAAATAAGCTGCTGTAGGCTCAAAGAAGTAATCATAGGTCTGCCATACCAAAGATGGCCAGCAAGAATGACTCATCCACAGCAACAAACCCTGACGGTTCTTTCCACGACCTTCAAACATAGCACGGTATCCGTTGTAGTTAATCCACTGTGCATACTTTGTAAAGGTCTGAATGTCATTAACTTCACCAAAACCATTCTGTACCAACTCATTGAAAGTAGTACCATACTGAGCACTCTGCAAGGTAAAGTCGTGCATACCCCAGAGAGAATTCTGTGGCCACAACTTATCTGCAGGCAACATCTTAGCCATGCTCTCATAGTTCATGACATTAGGCATACCACGTTCACTATGGAATCTGTCAGCACCCTTCAAATCGAAATACTGCTCTACAGGCAATGCACGGTATGGACCGCCACCGCTCACTTCTGCTGCTGCAGAGTGAGAAATGTAGTGCAAGCCAGGATGCTGTTCCTTGACCAGATTTCGAAGAGCCTCATCCAAGGTTGGAGTTGGCATACCTTCATTTCTACCGCAATACAATCCTATAGATGCATGGTTACGGATACGCTTCACATAGTCAGTAGCATTGGCCATGAACAAGCTCTCATTGTATGGATCTGGTCCATCCCAAGGATTAGCCAACCAGAAATCCTGCCAGATCATTACACCATGACGGTCACAAGCCTCATAGAATTCATCGTCGCCTACCTGTCCTACCCAGTTACGAATCATGGTAAAGTTCATATCTGCATGGTACTTCACTGCAATATCATATTCGCGAGCACGATAAGTAAGGTTGCTTTCTGCAAATCCCCAGTTTCCACCACGGCCGATGAAACGGCGGCCGTTGACATAAAGATTCAGCGCACCAACTTCATCAATAGCAAAAGTCATCTGACGCACACCACTCTTGAAGGCAACTTCATCGGTAACCTTGCCATTTGCCTCAAAGGCAACCTTTGTATCATATAAGACTGGAGAACCGTAGCCTGCAGGCCACCACAGCTTAGGATTCTTAATCTGGAAAGAATCAACCTTTACCAGCTGTTCTTCACCTGCAGCCAACTGTACGTTCTTGCTGAATGCAGTTTCACCAAATGCACCCTTCAGCACACCGTCAACTGGCTTGTCGGAGATATTCTGCAAGGTAGCCTCAACAAATACTGTAGCAACAGTAGTGTCTGGCAAATTCAGCTCGGTGCGTACAAATGGGTCAGAAACCTTTACATCGCCAATAGCAGTCAAATATACATCGTTCCAGATACCTATGTTACGACCACGGATAGTTGGAATCCAATCCCATCCTACAGTTGCATGGAAAGTTGGATCATCTGCACCAATGGTTCCACCGTTAGAATCTGTGCTTTCCGCTGTCTGTTCCTTTACGGTACCAGGGAATGCATTCTTGATAATCTTGACAGCCAAGGTGTTTGTTCCTTCTTTCAGGAACTTACCGATGTTGAAAAGACCACGAGTGAAGGCACCTTCTACACGGCCCACATTCTGGCCATTCAGATAAACCTCTGCTTTCCAGTTAATTCCGTCGAAGTTCAGGAAGACATTCTTGCCCTGGAAAGATTCAGGAACTGTAAAGGTATCACGATACCAGAAATCACTCAGGAAGAATGATTCAGACAACTGCAACTGGTTATCGCTATAATTAGGATCAGGAATAGCACCTACATTGATATATGAAGAAAGTACAGTAGCAGGAACAGTAGCTACAATCCACTGAGAATCGTCGAAATTCTCAGAAGAAAGTGCTGCACCATCTGCCTCAACCAGGTTAGCACGCTGAAGTTTCCAGTTGCCACCAGCCAGATCCATACGGCCTTCTGTTGCTGCCTTCTGTGCTTTTGGCTGAACCATGACACCGTCCTTACCAAAAACCTCAAACTCACTCAAAATGTAAGGGCCACCAGACTGCAGTGCCAAACGTACATAGCGTGCTTTTTCTGAGACACTGATTTCATCGGCAATGTCTGCCACGTCCTTCCAAGTTTCCTTGTCGTTGGATACCTGCAGCTTACCTGTAGGATTCTGACTAATCCAATGCAACTTGACCTGATCAATAGATGCCTTTACACCCAAATCTACATAAATCCATTCCTCGTCCTTTCCTTCGCTCATCCAAACGCTTGAGAAATCAGGACGTAGCGGCAACACATCACTTCTGTCATAAACCTCAGTCATGTTGCCAACGGTTAGTTTAAGTTCTACGCCATCCTTTAGGAAATCCCAATCGGAGATATTCCAAGTATCGGCTTCTGGAGCAGAAAGATTCAAACGGTAATGACTGAACTCTCCCTGCTTTGACAATGACTGGAAGATGCGCATACCCTTGCCTGTAGCAGAATCCAGATCTGTCCAAGTTGTTCCATCGGTTGAACCTTGCAGAGAAATAGTCCAGTTGACCTCCTGGAACTGAGCCATTATCTTCTTAGGATCAATGGCACCAGCTTCTTGTCCCGGAACACCAAAATAGGTTTCCTCTTTCTTTTTTGGAGTAACACGTCCCACAACCTGTATTTTATCGAAATCCAGATTGAAGTTGTTGAAATCCAATTGGAAATAGTTGTCTGTACCTTCCAACTTATTACCTGTATTCGTCTTCAGGTCGAACATCCATTCACGCTGGTTTTTAGGTACAAGACCATCCTTGGTTGACAGTACAATATGAGCAGGCTGCTTATCAGCCACCATACCATCGGTAGCCAATTGTGCCGTCAAGCTATAATCCCAACTAGAAGAAGCATAGGCCATGCGGTTCAATGCCAAATTCTTGTAACTTCCATCACGAACCAATGTTGGAGCAAAATTCTCATCCGGGTTGCCAGGATAAGGATTAGTTGGCGATGCTATCTGCTCCACTTTCACTTCTGTACAAGCTACCAGTAAAGCAGAGGTTGCCAATAATGTAAAAAATGATTTTAACATGGTATTATGTTTATAAATTATTCGTTCTCTTCCCTTTATATATATAATTATTTCACAAAGTTACAGTTTTTCAGCATTTTCCCCAAAAGAAGGGAGAAAAAAGGGAAGGGCTGTGCCGTTTTTTGCACATAAGCTTAATAATAGATAAAATAGTATTATTCCCTTTACTTCAAAAAAACAAAGTTTTTACAAACGGTAAAAAGAAAGTACTGGCATAAAAAAAGGAGAGCGAAATGCTCTCCTTTTCTTTTTATTCGTCATCATCGTCCCAGTCGAATTCAAAATCATCCAGATACTCCGGTGTAATGAAATCATCCAGGTCACGACGTTCCTTTTTCGTAGGTCTTCCTGTACCACGGGCTCTGTCCACAAAACCACTGATGCGGTTCATTTCCAGCAATTCATACTGATCTGGCGTAGTGACATTCTCCAGCACTTCGGGAACAAGCTTGGCGCCTACTCTGTTCTGGATGCATTTCAGCACCTTGAAAGAATAGGTAATAGGTGGCTTGCGAACTTGTATCACTTCACCCTCCTTGATCATCTTAGAAGGCTTCTGCTGCACACCGTTTATCATGACACGGCCTTTCTTGCAGGCATCAGCTGCTATGGTACGTGTCTTGAAGATGCGGGCTGACCACAGCCACTTGTCCAATCTTGCTTCCATTATTTCTTGTTGTATTGGTTCATGGTTATTTCCAATCCAGCCAGACAGAAACTCTTGATAATGTCTACAGCTACAGCTACACGCTCATCCATGGTCTTGAGATCTTCGTCAGTAAACTTCCCCAGGACAAAATCTACCTGACCACCGCGAGGGAACTCATTGCCAATGCCAAAGCGCAGGCGAGCATAATTCTGTGTACCCAAGGTAGCCGCAATGTGCTTCAAGCCATTATGACCAGCATCACTACCCTTGCCTTTGAGACGTAACTGTCCGAAAGGAAGAGCCAGATCATCTACCACAATCAGCACATTCTCCAAGGCAATGTTTTCCTTCTGCATCCAATAACGCACAGCATTTCCACTGAGGTTCATGTAGGTAGAAGGTTTGAGGAGAACCAGCTGACGACCCTTGACCGATGTCTGGGTAGTGAAACCGTAACGCCCGTCCTTAAAAACGAGATTGGATGCCTTAGCAAAGGCATCCAACACTCTAAATCCTATATTGTGACGGGTTCCATCGTATTCATCACCGATGTTGCCCAGTCCAACAATCAGATACTTCATGCGCAAGCATTAATTACTTACCAGCAGCTGCAGCAGCACCACGAGCAGCACGAGTCATACGTACAGAGCATACGACTACCTCTGCAGGAGTTACCAACTCCAAGCCCTCGAATGAAAGCTCAGCACACTTGATAGACTTACCAAGCTCCAATGCAGTTACATCTACGTTCAACTTTTCTGGAATTGCAGTATAAAGAGCCTTAACCTTCAGCTTACGAACCTGAGCCTGAAGCTTACCACCGGCACGTACACCAGCAGCCAGACCGTTCAACTGTACAGGAACCTCCATTACGATTGGCTTCTCCTCGGTTACCTCATAGAAGTCAACATGCAGGATAGTATCCTTTACTGGGTGGAACTGGATGTCCTTCAAAACTGCCTTGCAAGCCTGACCATCGATAGTCAGATTTACAACGTAGATGTTTGGAGTGTAAACCAAGTTACGCAATTCACTGTTAGTTACAGCGAAATGAGTAGCTACCTGATTGCCATTCTCATCCTTCTTCAAACCGTACAATACGCAAGGAACTGAATCAGTCTTACGCAATTCACGAGTACTCTTCTTACCAGTTTCGGTTCTCAAGGTACCCTTAACGTCAATTGATTTCATAATGTGTTACTCTAAATTAAGTGGTTAATAATCTGCTTAATTCGCCATCACACGGTGGCCATGGCCACAGATGCGCTAAAAAAGCGGTGCAAAGGTAGACAAAATCCACTTATCTACCAAGTATTCAAGATTAAAAGTCCAAATTTATTTTTATTTCTCCGCCCAATTCCTCTTCCGGTTCTTCTCTTGGGGTAGCCTCACCCTGTTCTCTAGCTATGTATTCCATTGCATCTTGAAGGCCTGCCAGGAATTTCTGGAAATCTTCCTGATAGAGAAAAATCTTGTGTTTCTCATAAGAAACCGATGCGTTATCTCCTTCTCCGCTAATGTTCTTCTTACTTTCTGTTATAGCCAGATACATTTCATTTTTACGGGTTTTCTTCACATCAACATAATAAATGCGCTTTCCCGCCTTAATGGAGTTGGAGAAGCAGATATCACGGTCCATCTCAGCAGCACTTTTCTTATTCAATTCTTCCATACTCATTATAATTTTAAAGATTTGAGCGCCAAAATTCAAAAAAAAACCGTAGTAGGACAAGCAAAAACACAGAAAGTTTCACTCTACCTGTAAAAAAAAGTGATATATTAGGACATTTCGGGATTTTTGAGTAAATTTGCACACTATTTGTATAGAAACACTAAAGGATAATTATGATTAATAGAGAACTAATCCGCATTAAAATTGTACAGATTGTTTATGCGTACTATCAGAATGGGAACAAAAACATCGATGCAACAGAAAAGGAGTTGTTCTTCAGTTTGTCGAAAGCGTACGATCTGTATAACAACTTATTGCTCCTGATGGTAGAAATTACCCATTTGGCATCTTTAAGAGTAGAGGTGTTGGAAAGAAAAAGTTCAAGAGTGAACGGCGAGAAGCCAAACAGAAAGTTTGCAGACAATCGATTCATTGCACAGTTGGAAGGAAACAAGATGTTACAGGACTTCCGTGAAAACCAGAAGAAGAACTGGGACAAAGACGATTCCTTCATCCGAATGACACTTGACACCATTGAGGACAGCGATTTCTATCAAGAATACATGGCTAGCGAGGAAGACAGTTATGAAGCTGATCGCGAAATCTGGCGTAAAATCTACAAGAACATTTTATCTTACAACGAAGACTTGGACGCTATTCTTGAAGAGCTGAGCCTTTACTGGAACGACGACAAGGAAATTGTTGACACCTTCGTATTGAAGACCATCAAGCGCTTTGAAGAGAAAAACGGCGCCAAGCAGGAACTTCTTCCAGAATACAAGGATGACGAAGACAAGGAATATGCACGCAAGCTATTCAGAAAGGCAATTCTAAACTGCGATTATTACATGCACCTGATTGGTGAATATGCACGTAACTGGGATTTGAATCGCCTGGCATTCATGGATGTAATCATCATGCAGATTGCACTTGCAGAAATGCTTACCTTCCCTAACATCCCTGTAGAAGTAACCATCAATGAATATGTAGACATTGCAAAACTCTACAGTACACCTAAGAGTGGAGGTTACGTAAATGCCATGCTTGACAACATAGCAAGAGGGCTTAGAGAAGAAGGTAAATTACTTAAGTAAAACATAATAACATTAAAGAATAATGAACACTTTGACTATTTTATTACAGGCTACGGCAGGCGGTTCTACCATGTCTTTCTGGGTGATGATCATCGCCATGATTGCTATCATGTATTTCTTCATGATTCGTCCACAGCAGAAGCGTCAGAAAGAAATCCAGAACTTCCGTAATTCTCTGACTGTAGGTCAAGAAGTCATTTCTTCTGGTGGCATCTATGGAAAAATCACTCACATTGATGACGAGAAGAATGTAGTAACTCTTGAGATTGCTACTGGCGTAAAGATAAAGATTGACAAAGGCAGCATTTTCGCTAACGCAGCTGCTACTCAAGAAATGACTAAGTAAATTCCATCCACAAGCGAAAGCTTACAATGGAGAAAAGAAAAGTTATTATTGCAGGAATCAGAGGTGCTTTGACTAGTAATATAGCCAAGGAACTTCTGATTTTTAGCTTTTTTCTGTTAGTCTCTGCCGTGTTCTGGTTTCTCAAAGCCATGAACGAAGACAGGGAAGAGATAATTTCCATCCCTGTCATTTATAAAAACATTCCGGAGAATGTGGTCATTACTTCCTATCCTCCTGAAAACATAAGAATCACGGTTCGAGACAAAGGATTGAACTTGCTGGAGTTCAAGCTAAGAAGAACTGTAAAACCCATTGTCTTCGATTTTGATAACTATGCCACAAAAGGCTACTTGATAAAAGTAGGCAATGCAGAAATCCAAAAACAATTAAAGGACAATTTGCCTAGTTCCAGCAGCCTTATTTCCTTTAAGCCTGAATCATTTGACGTAGTCTACACCCGAGGGAAAGCAAAGAAAGTACCTGTTTACATTGCAGGCAGAATAACTGCAAAGAGCCAGTACGACGTTACAGATATCTGGACAAGTCCTGATTCTGTCATGATCTACGCTCCACAAGATGTATTAGACACCATTACGGGAATGTACACCACATCACTGAGTTATCACGAGCTGACAGACAGCATCCATTTCAAGACAGAATTAAGAAGCATGCTGAATGTCAAACCTGTTCCTGAACAGGTAGATGTACATGTGAACGTAGAGCAACTTACCGAAAAATCACTGGAAGTTCCTATTGAAGCAATCAATGTACCCGAAGGCAAGGTTTTACGTACTTTCCCTACCAAAGTCAAAGTGACTTTCCAGACCGTCTTGTCTTACTACAAGCATGTAAATCCAAACAATTTCATCATACAGGTGAATTATAATGATGTGGTCAACAGCAACACTTCGCAGATAAAGCCAAACGTCTTAGCTCCATCCATTATCAAGCACATGCGTATATCTCCCGAGGTGGTTGAATACCTTATAGAAGATGCCACAGAGCCATGAAACTGAAAATAGGAATTACAGGAGGCATAGGTAGCGGTAAAAGCTACGTTTGCCATCTGATGGAAAAACTGGGACACATACCTATTTATTATTGTGACGAAGAGGCCAAACGGTTAAACGAAGAAAGCCCCATCATCCGTAAAGCACTTTGTGAGTTGGTGGGACCAGACGTATACATGCAGAATGGCTCCTTAAACAAGCCCATACTTATCAACTATCTTTTTGCTTCTGCTGAGCACGCACAACAAGTCAATGCCATTATTCACCCAGTAGTAAAGGAAGACTTCCTGAAATGGGCTGAAAAACAACAGGCGCCAATTGTTGCACTAGAAGCCGCACTGCTATTTGAAGCCGGCTACCAAGATTCTTTAGATTACACCGTACTGGTCACCGCACCCGAAGACCTTCGTATCAGACGCATTCTGAAAAGAGATCAGACAACAGAATCTGCAGCCCGAAAACGCATCCAGGTACAGAGCTCCGATGAAGAGAAAAAAGCACTGGCCAATTTCATTATCAATAACGATGAGACACAGCCATTACAAGAGCAGATTGAATCGGTTTTAGCTTATTTAAGAGTCAAACTCTTGTAAGCCTCAAAAGAAAAGCGTATTTTTGCACCACATTTTTGAAAATAGTACATAACTAAAATAAGAAGACATGTTAAAAAGAATCTTAGCCATCTCTGGCAAACCAGGATTATATAAGTTGATTTCTAGAGGTAACCGTAGCCTCATCGTAGAAACCCTTGACGAAAAGAAGAAGCGCATGCCTGCCATGGGAACCGATAAGGTCATCTCACTGAATGACATTGCCATGTACACAGAAGAGGAAGAGGTTCCACTGCCACAGGTTTTCGACGCAGTCAAGAAAGTACAGGAAGGCCAACTTGTCACTCTTGATTACAAGAAGGCAAGCAAGGACGAACTGTTTGATTTCTTCGCACAGGTTCTGCCTACATTCGACCGTGACCGCGTTCATGCATCAGACATCAAGAAACTGATTCAGTGGTATAACCTGCTGCTTGAGAACGGCATTACTGAGTTCGTAGTTGAAGAAGAGAAGGCAGAAGAAGAAGCAGCTGCAGAATAACTAAAAACAACAAATAAAATAAAAAAGGGCATGTTCCAAAAGAACAAGCCCTTTTTCTTTTATAGTTGTGTCATTATCTTTTTCAAGTCACGGACCTCACCTACAATCCAGACCACATCGCCATCCTTCAAAGGAACATCCAGGTTTGGCGCACGCAAGGTTTCCTCACCTTGCTCCAAACCCACTACCATACAGTGAAACTTACTTCTCAAGCCACTCTCCCTAATGGTCTTTCCACAGAAACAAGACTGTTCTGTCACCACAAGCTGACGCAGCAGCATTTCTCTGTTCTCTACATCATATTCCATTGGATAAACCTGTTCCTTGAGTTGAGAAACAAAGACCTGTAATTGCTCATCAGTACCTATTACCTGCAGTTTGTCTCCGGGGAACACCCTATCAGAACCCTGTGGAATATTATAGCGCTGCTTTCCCCTGAGAATAGAAGACAGATGAACACCGTACTTGCGTCCTAGATCCAACTCCATCAACGTCCTGCCTCCCCATTTACTGTCTTGAGGAAGCTCAACCTCGGTCAAATGCAAATCTCTAGACAAGAGTCTTCCTGCAAACTGAGGCTTTTTTACACCCTTGAATTCTGCCTGAATCTCACGGGAACGAAGGTTTTCTATAAACACCTGCTCCATGGCTATGGATTGCTTCTTGAGGTGCTGAGACACGATCATGGCAACCAGCAGGACTATAGCCAACAAAATGAGCAAGCCAGCAGAGATATTGATATAATCGGAAATGATATAGCAGACAATCAGCAAGGCCAACAAGAAACGGAAGAACACAGTAAAAATCAGAGGCAAGCGATTTATACGTGTAGAATTCCACAGTTCCTTGAACGATGAAGAACGGGTTTTCTTCATGACCAGACCTCGTAGGAAAGGACTGACAGCCAAAATCGTCAGAATGCATGCCAGATAGTCTATCCAAGTTGCATTATTGAAAGAAGATGCAATCAACGGGGTTACTCCATATCTGATAATCAGATAGATGGCTACGGACAGAATCACATAGACCATGGAGTACAAACAAATGTCGCGCAAATATTTATGCCAGCTGCTGGAATGTGAAACCGCAGAAGAATCATTGCCAGAAGAATACTTATCCAACATGCCCAACAGTTTCTTTGGAAGATGTTTCTCTACTGTAGTGTATGCCGGTGCCGACAACCTGATCATATAAGGTGTCAGGAAGGTTGTGATAACTGATACGGCCACCACAATGGGATACAGATGAGAACTGGTTACACCCAAAGAGACACCTAAGGATGCAATAATAAAGGCGAACTCTCCTATTTGAGCCATAGAGAATCCACACTGCATGGCTACACGCAAGGTCTGTCCGGAGAAAATGAAACTGATGGTGCCAAAGATAGCCTGTCCCAAAAGTATGGTCAGCGTAATGGACAGGATAGGTAACCAATACTCCATCAAGATGGCAGGATCTACCAACATGCCCACAGATACGAAGAAAATAGCGCCAAAGAGATCCTTCACAGGAGAAAGCACATGTTCTATGCGCTCCGCCTCCATAGTTTCAGCCAAGATACTTCCCATCATGAATGCGCCAAAAGCTGCACTGAATCCCGCATAGGCAGCACCCACCACCAAGGCAAAGCATAAACCCAGAGAAACAATCAGGAGTGTTTCATTGCTCATTTCTGAACGCACCTTGCGCAAGAACACAGGAATCAGGAAAATACCCACTACAAACCACAGTACCAGGAAGAACACCAGCTTAAGCATACTCCACACCATTTCCATTCCTTCGAAATGATTGCTTACTGCCACCGTCGACAAGACAACCATGAGCAGGATGGCTAGGATATCTTCCAAAACCAAGACACTAAGGACCAATCCGGTAAAACGCTGCTGACGCAGTCCCAGATCATCAAAAGCCTTGTATATGATAGTCGTAGAAGACATGGCAAGCATACCTCCCAGGAACAGGCAATCCATTTGAGACCATCCAAACAGATTACCCGTCAGGGCACCCAGACAGATCATGAAGAAGATAACAGAACAAGCAGCCACACCAGGAGCTGTTCCCATCTTCACTATCTTCTTGAAGCTAAATTCCAATCCGAGGCCAAACAGCAAGAAGATTACACCCAGATCAGACCAAGTCTGAATGTCACCCATATCCTGCACGGACGGAGTATAGGGCATGTGTGGGCCAGCCAGAAAACCAGCCATGACATAACCTAAGACCAGCGGTTGCTTGAGACGCTTGAAGATTAGCGTCGTCAAACCTGCTACCGTCAGAATAAGAGCTAGATCTTGTATAAGTTCCGGAACTTCACCCATGTACTGTCCTTATGCTTTTGCTTCAACTAAAGTTGCAATATTTACCATAGTCTCCATGGCCTTGACCATAGAATTTACAGGTACAAATTCAAAACGTCCGTGGAAATTCAAGCCACCAGCAAAGATATTAGGACAAGGCAAGCCCATGAATGAAAGGCGGGCACCATCTGTTCCTCCACGGATTGGTTGTACCTTTGGAGTCACACCAGCCTGCAGCATGGCTTCCTTGGCAAAGTCTACCACATACATGGCCTTCTCTACCTCTTCCAGCATGTTGTAATACTGGTCACGAACCTCTGGCTTCACGCGCTCTGCGCCATATTTGTCGGCCATCTGCTGAGCAGCTTTCAGGAAATCAGCCTTACGTTTCTCAAAAATTTCACGGCTATGGTCACGAATGATGTAACGGACAGTGGCATTCTCCACTTCTCCATGAACATCTATCAAGTGGAAGAAACCTTCATAGCCTTCTGTATGCTCAGGGCTCTCCGCTTCTGGTAAAAGAGTCGTGAACTCAATGGCCATTTTAAGGGCATTGATCATCTTATCCTTTGCATAGCCAGGATGTACATTTCGGCCTACAAAATCTACCTTTGCTGCTGCAGCATTGAAGTTCTCATACTCCAGCTCACCTATCTCACCACCGTCAAATGTGTAACCCCACTTACAGCCCAATTTTTCCACATCAAAATAATCGGCACCAGCACCAATCTCCTCATCTGGAGTAAATGCCACACGAATCTTTCCATGCTTCAATTCTGGATGAGCCTGCAAATAAGCCACACCCTGCACAATTTCTGCTATACCAGCCTTATCGTCTGCACCCAGAAGTGTGGTACCATCGGTCACAATCAAATCCTCACCCACATAGTGAAGCATTTCTGGGAACTGTTCAGGAGACAACACAATGTTCTTCTCTGCATTCAGCAGCACATCACCACCTTCATACTTCACGATTGAGGTCTTGATATCCTTGCCACTTGCGTCAGGACTTGTATCCATGTGGGCAATGAACCCGATGGCAGGAACTTCCTTATCAGTATTTGCTGGCAGAGTTGCGTAAAGATAACACTTGTCTGTCAGTTCCACATCCTGTAATCCCATTCCTATAAGTTCATCACGCAGATATTCTGCCAAAGCGAACTGTTTAGCTGTACTTGGATGCGTTTCAGAGAACTCATCACTCTGTGTATCAAAAGATACATATTTCAAAAAACGATCAACTAATTCCATATCCTTTTATTTTTGTTAATAACCGCAAAATTAATAAAATATCCGGAAAACGTAGAGTTTATTCTACAAAATCTATACAACTGTTTACCAAAAATTAGCGTATCTTTGCATCGTAAAATAAAATGCACATACATATACGATGAAAAAGATTGAAAATAAAGAATTCGAAGGCGAAAGACCATTGTATCAATCACATGATTTACATATTGACCACGTTACCATTCATAAAGGAGAATCTTCCATCAAGGAATGTAGCAACATTCTGGCAACCAACTGCCAGTTTGAAGGCAAATATGTATTCTGGGAAACATACGGCTTTAAAGTAAAGGATTGTCTCTTTACAGAAGGAGCACGTTCCAGCCTCTGGTATTCAAAGGACGTAGAGATGACCGACTGCCGTGTAGAAGCTCCAAAGATGTTCCGCAGAATGCAAGGAATAAAGCTGAACAATGTACAGATCTTGAATGGGCAGGAAACACTCTGGGATTGTTCTGACATTGAACTTCAGAATGTAGAAATCAATGGTGCAGATTACTTGGGCATGCATGCAGAAAACGTAAAGGCAGACCACTACCATCAAGAAGGAAACTATGCTTTCCAATATGGCAAGAACATCTGCATTACCAACTCTCTGCTTAATTCCAAGGATGCATTCTGGGAGGCAGAGAATGTTACATTGATAGATTGTGAAATCAATGGAGAATACCTGGGCTGGTATTCCAAGAACCTTCACCTCATCCGATGCAAGGTTACCGGTACACAGCCACTCTGTTACTGCGAGAACCTGATTATGGAAGACTGTACCCTGGGCGATGATGCAGATCTTGCTTTTGAGTACTCTACCATAGAGGCTACCCTTAACGGGCATGTAGTCAGCATCAAGAACCCAACCAGCGGCACCATTCTGGCAGACAGCATTGGAGAAATCATCATTGACGAGAACTGCAAGGCTCCTGCCAACTGTTCTATTCAGACACGCTGATTCATGACCGCAAAAGAAGCATACCTCCGACTGCATCTGGCCATCCTCCTGGCTGGTGGAACCGGACTCTTTGGCAGGCTCATCAGTCTTTCAGAGGTTCCTCAGGTCTGGTATAGGGTAGTCATTGCAGGCTTGCTTCTCGCACTCATCTTAAAATATACCGGGAAAATACCCACATTGGCAAGGAAAGAGACACTTCAGATAGGGCTCTGCGGTGCTTTACTTGCAATGCATTGGGTATTTTTCTACGGAAGCATCAAGGCCTCCAACGTCTCTGTAGGTGTCGTCTGCTTTGCTACGGTAGGTTTCTACACAGCCATTCTTGAGCCTCTCATCAACCGGCACAAACCTTCCTGGAGAGAGATAGGACTCAGCTTGCTGACACTGGCAGGCATACTGCTCATCTTCCAGCTCGATGCCCGCTATCGCTTCGGCATCTTATTAGGAATGGTCTCTGCCATTCTCTACGCCCTTTTCTCTATTTTCAGCAAGAAAGTCCAGCACTCCACCGGACAGAACAGCAGCACCATGTTACTCTATGAACTGCTGGGAGGAGGAATCGTCTTGTCTGCAGTCTTACCAGCTTACATCTACTTTTTCCCAAACCTTCCCTTTATTCCAACCGGAAATGATATCTGGTTTCTTCTGCTGTTCTGCTCTGTCTTTACCGTAGGATTATTCCTGTTACACTTTCAGGCATTGAGTCAGATATCTGCCTTTACGGTAAACCTGAGTTACAACTTGGAACCCGTTTACAGCATCATCTTTGCCATGATACTTTTTGGCGAAGCACGGGAACTGGGCCCGTCTTTCTGGATAGGTCTCTCACTGATCATCCTATCCGTAGGAATCCAGGCCTTCTTCAGTATCAAGCAGAATACGTGATTTTTATTTTTCTTTGACCAGATCTTCAATAAACTGGTCTATTCCCTTTCTGAGGACATGCTGCATAACCACAATATGGGCTAATTCACCTCCTAGGCGTTCATCATAACCGGCAGAAAGAGAATACTTATCCATGACGTAAGCCGACGGGCGCTTAAACAGAACCGTGTTGCTGCATTCATTATACCAGAATGGCCAGTCAATTTTCTTCAAGCAGAAGATAAGGTAAAAAGTCATGGCAGAAATCTGCATAGCTTCAGCACGCCATCCGGCATAACCTTTCTTCTTGATCAGCCACCAGAATTTCAATGGTTCTATAGCTGAACGAGAGCAATTAATCATACGCATATTGTTATTCAGGTATAGCACATTGAAATCGGTTTGTGCATCGTAGATCTCACGCTCACAGATGAATAGACCAGAAGGAGAGTCGATACTGAAGAACTTATGGCTACTTATGGCTATGGACTGATAGCCCAGTTCTTGATGACTGATTTTATCGGCAAACTCACTAAAAGGCAAATAACCACCGAAAAGAGCAGCATCTACATGGCGATAGACTTCCATCTCCGGATACTTGGCCAAAACAGCATTCAATGCCTTCTGATTATCAATAGAACCCTTGAACGTACTACCCATGGCATAGATAATCAAGCAAGGACGAGTAGGATCCAAAACCTTCTCCAGTTCTTCAGGAATCATGCATCCATAAATATCAGACTTGACAATGCGTGCCTCCAGATTCTGCAAGTCGGCCAATCTGTAGTTGCTGTAATGAGCCTCATCGGACACATACAAGACAGGATTCTTACCCGTTTTCTTTCGCAGATACTTTACTCCAAAGAAAATACCGTGATTATTGCCATCGGTACCACTCATGGTTACTATTCCCCATACCTTCTTTGCATTGAATCCATAATAAGGCGCAAACCATTCTATAACTTCACGCTCAAATTTAGAAGATGAAAGAGCATAGCCCTTATTGCCCGAAAATGGATCACCGGCATTGTTCAAGGATGCCTTGGACAAGCCATTAGCGAAAAACCATTCGTAGAAATCAGACATATCCATGTTATTATTCGCAGGATAGCCAAAGGTTATAGGACGAGCTTTGTTAATTACCTCAACCCACTCATCAAGTTCCGGGAAGCCAGAAGGTACAATATGTGATTCCTCTGTATTCTTAAAGTCAACGATATTATCCATTACAAAAAAAACCTAACAAAATTCACAGGCAAAGATACACAAATTTGCAAAATTACGAAAAAAGGAAGCAAATTTCATGTCGTTTTTTAGATTCTTGAGCCCTCGTTTATTCTACACAGTAAATCTGGCTATCTGGTTGGTTCACATTTTCCAGCGTCTTCTCTTTTACGTCATCGAAAACAAAAGCCGGACGAAAATCTTTATCTGCCAAAGACACCTTCACGTTCTTGAATCTTATACCCTTTACATGACGGACATAGAAAGCCCATGACGGCAATTCACCATACATGGTAAACTCTGGAGAAGACTGAGCTGCCTCATTTACTTCCTTGACACGATATAGCCCCATATAAGCCATCGCTTTTGATGCACGTCCGGGATAAGTAATCTCTATATCCTGCAAAAGAACATTTTCTATATATTGACCCAGTAATCCAGCAATACTAGACGGCCATGGATTATGGAAATAATTCACTTCTGGTCCACGCAAATCATAATTCTCATCGGGTCTTCCAAAAGGGACTTCGGCTTTTAAATTCTGAATAGTAATATTCCGGCAAATGCCTTTCCCCGGATTATGGCGCGCCCCGAGACAAATAAAAATAGGGTTACCTGTATTTACTGCCGTAATGTTCTTTACAGCTACATCTTCCAATATACCACCATCCACGCACTCCAGGGCTATAGCAGACCGGAAAGTATCGTATACATAAATATCTTGTACAGTTATTTTCTTGAAGCCACCATAAGACGATGTGCCAAATTTCACGGCACTTGCAGAGGATGCAATTCGGCAATTTCGTATCATAATATTCTCACAACAGGAATCCGGATCATCACTTTTCAGGCAAATGCCATCATCTCCTGAATTAACATCACAGTTCTGGACTACAACCTGCCAACAATCGTTCATATCAATACCGTCATTATTCCAGTAAGCACGATTGATAATCTTCACACCATCAATCAAGACATTAGAGCTTTTGTGAAGCGAAAGTCCCCACCCTGCACTGTTTTTCAATGTCAATCCCTCAATGCAAATGTTTTCAGAACCTTCCAAAAAGAACAGTTTAGGACGAGTACCTGGTCGCATTCGTTTTACATTGTAATTAGGATCTACACGTACTCCTATATGATGAAGGCTATCAATGGCCAATGCCAAAGCCAAACCTTGCCCATCAATGATTCCAGAGCCGCAAATACGGATGTTTTTTGCACCATTTGCCACAATCAATCCATCGTGAACATCCTCGTCTTTCCTTATTCCTAGTTGTGATTCACCATCGTAATCATAGGGATCAGTACTACCTAAAAGAACAGCATTTTCGGTAAGGAACAATTCTACATTGCTTTTTAATTCTACAGAACCTGTAAGCCACAGACCGGGTCCTATTTCTACGCGGCCTCCCTCCTTGGAATTTGCCACCTCATCTATACACGCCTGTAAAACTTTTGTATTAAGGGTCTTTCCATCATTTACCCCACCCTTATCCGAAATACGTATTGTTATCGGATGAGAAAAACCTGATATGCATAAAAGGAAAAACGTAAAAGTAAAAAGAAATCTATCCTTCATATAAAAATACAGTCTTTGTTATGATGCCTTTTGCAAAGGTAATATATTTTGCCGGAACTACAAACATAGCAATAGTCCGACTTGACGGACAACTCTGTCCGTAAGGACGGACAAGCAAGTCCGTACTTACGGACTTTTTCATGCTTAAGTAGTGATTCCGGCCGGTCTTAAGCTATGATTGCGGCTAATCTATACCTATTTTTTTCAAGAAAACACCCAACACCCCACATCAGATAGGATATTCTACAGAATTTCAATTACTTACACATGATAGGTGTTGTCTCAACACCTATCACAACACCTATCATACACCTATCACCAAAATTGCACTCAGCTAAGATTATTCCATCTAAAATTTTAAAAATGACATAATTTCATGTGAGGTGTTGGGTGGGGTGTTGTGATAGGTGTTTGACAAACACCCTACCCAACTAACTAGCTTATTTTCACTATATTATAACGAAAATGTGGGGTGTTGGCATGTTTTGCTGAAAAATTTTTCTTATATTTGTAATCGACAAGTTTTAATGCATCACCGCCAAAAGCTGACAGACCTCTGTTAACACTAAAACAGAGTTTGAACTAAAAATAACGAGTATATCTACAAAAAACTTAAATTGTTTGTCACTTTACTGCCTGTTCACTTGTTATATATATGAACCGGTTCATAAAACAAGGATATAAATTTAAAAATTCGAAATATGGAAGAAATTTTTGTACCTTTAGGCATTTGTGTATTCTTGCCCATTTTCATCATTTATCTGGTTTACTGGCATAAGATAACCATGGAGAAACAACGCAAAGAAATGTTTCTAGCCATGCTGGAGAAGAACCCAAACATGGATGCCAAGTCTTTCTTCAAGATGATGGGAAAAACGGGAAAAACCATCAAGATGCGCTTGTTGAGTCAACTACAGTGGGGATGTACCTTTACCTTCATTGGTATCATGCTACTCGTGCTCTACGTCATCGGTAGAGCTACAGACGATGGATATGTAACTCCAAACTCTATTGCCATAGGCCCTGGTATACTTCCTGTATGTGGCATTTTCATGGCTATCGGTCTAGCATTCCTGTTCACCTTCTTTGTAGGAAAAAGAATGCTGGCAAAAGAGATTGAAGCTGAAACGTCTAACCTTACCAAGGTGGAAGAGTGACAAAGGAAGAATTTACAAACAGAGTGAAACGTGAGCAGAAAGCCCTTCGAGGATTCCTGCTTGCACTCTGTTGCGGAAAGATGGATGATGCCGACGATATCGCGCAAGATGCCTGCATCAAGGCATATCTGGCATCAACCGACTTTTCCGATGCTGACAAGTTCCGCGCCTGGCTCTTCAAAATAGCGTATAACACGTTTTTGAACCATAAAGCCAGCATGCGTACCTTTGAATCTTTGGAGGATGCAAAAGGTATGCAAAGCAACTCCACTGCCGATGCTCATTACCAGTATCAAGACTTGTATCTGGCGTTGAGTACGCTACAGCCAAAGGAACGTTCTGCACTTACGCTTTTCTATTTAAACAACTATTCCATCAGAGAGATTGCCGTAATTACGGGTTCCAGTGAGGATGCTGTGAAAAAGCAACTGTCACGCGGTCGTGATAATCTGAAAAAAGTATTGAAACGATGATTGAAAAAGATAAAGAATTAGAGAACCTGTTCCTTTCGTCTGCTCCAGATTTAACTGATGACGAGCAATTCATGACTGCCTTGGAGCGCAAGATGAATGCGGTAGAATTTCTGAAAGAAGAGCAGGAAAACCAAAAGCGCAGCTACCGGTTAGCCATTGGGGTAGCCTTAGTGCTGGGGGTATTCTGTGGTGTGGGACTTTGCTGCCTGCCTCTGGATATGATAACCTTTCAGATTCCAGAATGCCTTAGCAAGTTCATGCCACAGCCACAGTTACTTTTTACTGCAGGATTAGCTCTCCTGACCAGCGCTTGTGTGGTGAGTGTCAGCATGCTGGCAGTTTCATTTCTTCACGAATAAACTAATCAGAATCTCGCGTCCGCGGAGTGCGCTGGAACGTTCGTATTGCGATACTGTTCCATAGGAGGTATAGCTGTATAAACTCCACAGTGAACTGTTTGAAGAATTAAGCTTGAAACAGAAGACGGAAGTTACAACCCGCAAACATCTCTGGCGAACGACGTATCTATCATAATTGTGTAATATTACTCAAAATATCGTATTAAAAATGTGTGATATTACACTTTTTTTATAGATATATTCATTTCTCTCATTTGTTTATTGTATCTTTGTAACCTTAAAAGTTACAACGAAACATACGGCTATGGAAAAAACAATTGAACTTAAGCGCAATTTGCTTAATGAAATGGTAAGGTGGAAGACAAAGCGTAAGCGTAAACCCCTTATGCTGCAGGGAGCTCGTCAGGTAGGGAAAACGTGGCTGTTGAAGAAATTTGGTGCAACGAGTTTCGACAACTTTGTCGTAGTCAACATAGACAAAGATGTAACCATCCGTGAGCTGTTTGAGAAGACGAAAGAGCCTCACAGATTAGTAGAACAGATAAGCCTGATCAAAGGAAAACCGATATTACCAGAGAAAACACTTCTGATAATTGACGAGATACAAGACTCTGATGAAGCTCTGAACAGCCTCAAATACTTCAAGGAAGATGCGCCAGAATATACTGTAGCTTGTGCTGGCTCACTCTTAGGGGTAGCTATGAAGAAGAAAGGCAGGTCTTTCCCTGTCGGCATGGTCGATTTCATGACGCTCTACCCGCTTAGCTTCAGCGAATTTCTTGATTCGTACGACCAACGTCTGGCACACATTGTAAGAGATTGGAAGTTGGAAGATTCACTACCGGAAATCCTGCGTCAGGAGCTAAACGAGAAGTTGAAGCTGTATATGGTTGTTGGGGGAATGCCAGAAGCAGTAGTCGATTGGATAGAGACACGAGATTTGCGCGAGGTTGACGAGACTTTGAGCAACATACTGCGTGCTTATCCCCTCGATTTCTCAAAGTATGCAACCCCTGCAGAGATGATTCGCATTCAGCAGGTATGGGACAGTATGCAGCGACAGCTGGCCAAAGATAATAAAAAGTTTAAGTATTCAGAAGTTCAGAAAGGTGCAAGAGCCCGTGAATATGAGGTGGCTGTTGACTGGCTGTGCAGAGCGGGATTGGTGCATAAAGTGAACAATACTGAGACTGCACGCTTTCCTCTGGATGCTTATAAGGACGATTCGATATTCAAGCTCTACCTTAATGATATAGGACTGCTAAGGCGCATGTTTCATCTTGACCCCGCAACAATCTCTCAAGAGAACAGTTTGTTCACAGAGTTCAAAGGTGTCATGTCAGAAAACTATGCACTCCTGAGCCTGTTACGCCAAGGATGCAGTCCTTTGTATTGGTCGTCTGGCAATCAGGCCGAAATAGAATTTCTGCTTGAGCATAAGAATAACATCATACCTGTGGAAGTCAAGTCAAAAGAGAGCATACAGGCAAAGAGTTTAAGCGAGTACAGAAAAAAGAATAATCCTGCCATTGCTGTCCGTATGTCACTACGCAACATCCAAAAGCGAGATGGGTTGCTTAATCTTCCTCTGTCGTTGGCTGACAGAATGATAGATTTCCTATAAAAATAATGTTTGAGTGTGCCCAGCAGGAGTTTTCCATTGATCATGATTAGACTCTTGACGATATTAATGCTGAAATTACAACAGCACGCCAAGAAATAAGCCATTTTTGCCATAAACAAACAAGTATGAAACATATCTTCTTTATTCTTATTTGCCTATTAGAGATTATCCCGTTGCAGGCTCAGACAACCCTAAAGGAAACAATAATGGCACAAATGTCTGTCTCACAACAGAAAAAGGACTTGAATACTTTGTATTCACATGTAAAGTCTATTCATGCTGCACCTTTCAACTATATCAGCGAACAAAGTTTCGACGCATTGAAAGATTCCATAGAGCAGACAATTGTTGAAGAATCGTCTCAGAAAGATTTCTACCTCAAAGTTGCCCCGTTGCTTGCCAGCATAAGGGATGGCCACGCTACTTTTAGGATCCCGACGAAGGAGTTCAGTGATTATTGTAACCAAAATGGTAAAGTATTACCCTTTAGTCTGAAATTGGATAAAGGCAAGATTCTGGTTGATTTTTGTGTATCTTCAGAATCTTTTATTCAGAAAGGTTATGAGGTGCTATCCATCAATGGTGTCAAGAATGAAGAGATAGTAGCTAGAATGTATGCATTGGTTGGTTCTGAATACTCAAATCAGATTAAGGAGAAATCTCTGAATGGATATTTTGTCGTTCTGTATTGGATGCTCTATGGTTCACCATCTACAATTTCGGTGGAATACCGTGAAGCTGATGGTAAAATTTCGCAAGAAGTCCTTCCTAGTGTGGAATATAAAGATTATATGTTGGGTATGCGCAGAAATATCACGCCTGCACGAACATTCGCAATGAAGCTGGGAACTTCCAAGAGGGCTCGTCTTGATGTTCCAAATTTCTATAGGGAAAAGGAACTGAAAACCTTCTGCGATTCTATATTTCCCATACTCTCACAAAAACAAATAAAAGAGCTGGAAATAGATGTTTGCGATAATTCTGGCGGAAGTAGCAGTTGTGTAGATTTGCTGCTGTCATACATTACACATCCCCGATACCAATTATTTCACAAGTCGGTGATGAGAGTCAGCGCTTTATCAAAAGAATATATGAAACAGTATCACCCAGACATCTACGCCAACATAGCCGATTTAGCAGATGGAACGTTGTATGAAATGACAGAAAAAAGTATACCAAACAATCATAAAGACAAATCCCGATTCAAGGGTAAAATATTTGTAAAGGTCAATGAAGGCACTTATTCTGGAGCATCAACCTTTGCCCATGCTGTGGCAAATTATAAAATAGGAAAGACTGAAGGACAAACTGGATGTCCCACAGTCTATTCGGGAAACTACCTTAGCTTCCAACTTCCGGAGTCAAAACTGACTTACTACATTCCTTTCTGTCTTTTCTATGAATGAGGTTAGAAAGACATTTAATGTATATAGTCCGTTTCCTCAAAATCATAGTTGCGATGAGGGAGAGGTCTGCCTACTATCTTTGCTCGTTCTGCATCATCAATTTGAATAACACCAGAAAGAGCAAATGATTTACCTATGTCTTCATGTAGAGCCTTGAACCATGCCTTGTAATAGGATGCACGAGTTTTCTTTTCCCAATAATGATTCATATAGTTACACATGGCTATATCGGGAAGAGTATTTGCTTTCATAGAGGTAGCAGCAAAAATATAATCCTGTTTTTCATCAAAAGCCTTGAGAATCAACCCCGGAAGTCCACATAGCTTCCATGGTCCATCGCTTATAGGTATTTCTGGAGTAAAGAATGCATACCACTTTCGCCCTCGATACTTGGCAGTAGCCATCTGGCAAATGAATCCTAGAATCACTTCGGTAGAATCACAGATCTCCCATTCAGGTTTTTCCAAATCTTCAGAATAAGTGTGATGTGATAATCCGAAATGATTATAGACAGTCACCTTGTTGACAGGCCAATTCTTGAAAACTATTTCCTTCTCTCTTGAAGCATTGATGTTCCGCTGTTCTGCAGGAATCTGAAAATAAAGGTCGGGTGCATATACACATAAAGAATCCATATACTGGTAGCGGTATGAAAAAAACGTACTTACATGCTGACCTATCCGTAAAACCATATCACGTTCTTCTCTATAATCCTTTTGTCGCTGCAGGGTATCGGTAACCGTTCGTTTTGTATAACGAACTTCCAGCATACTGGGCTCTATGACTTCTATCTGCTGTGCATTGGCCGTAGAGAAGCAAATTACAAAGATAAAAACTATCAGATGTTTCATTTCTTCACAAATAAGGTAATCAGAAACTCACGTCCACGTAGTGCGCTGGAACGTTCATATTGCGATACAGTACCATAAGAGGTATAGCTGTATTCTTTCTTATTCAGCAGGTTGGTGCCAGAAAAAGAGAGCTCTATGCGCTTGCTCAGGTTGAACGTAAGTTTTGTGTCAAGCATAAACATTTTCTTGTTATTTCCCTCTGCTATCTGATTACGATAGAATTCACCTCCTGTAGTCCAAGTTATCAAGGAGCATGGCGTGAGAGTCACACTTCCAGAATAGACGAAATTGTTGGAGTTACGGCTCGACATATCGGAGATATTCAACAGAGATTTTTCCCAGGTAAACTGAAAGTTCCAATTCAAATATATAGATAGATTGCCATTAATATAAGGAGACAACGAAAAAGAATCATTGCTATAATCTGTCTGTCGACCTTGCGACAACAAGCTGTTCTCCATTCTTCTGTAGTTTCCTCTCAAGCCTAACGCACCTCTCATGAAATCAAGGGTCTTGCTTGCGTTGAGATACGCTACGGCATTGCGTGAATCTGAAGGTCGGGATTTATAGGAGTAGAACACATAATCATCGATGATGCTCTGCACCGTTCCGAATTTTGATTTGCTCCATCCATAGCTACCCATAGCCATTACGAAAATTCCATTTGGGGCATTCCTGTAATTAAATGTAGCAGAAAGGGACTGGCCAGAAGAGGTGTAATAATCATCAACTCCTGCACTGAACGACCGATAATCTGTGAGTATGGAAGCGGAATGTATGTTATGTAATGATGCCGGAGAACGCCCTATGCTACCACGTAAGGTGAGCGACATCCTCGGAGTAAAATGAAACCTTGCTGCAAGTGATGGAGAAAGTAAAAATTCCGTACGGTTGCTCATCGCTCCTGAAAAGAAATAGGAATACAGATTGACTGGAAGGTTCAGTGTAAGTTCCAATTTCTTGTGGCTCCATTCAATTTTTGGAGATGTAAATACACGCAGAAAATCAGTAGTAAGTGCTTCTGTTCCTGTCAAATTTGCTATTTCTATACCATACATGTCTGTATGCAGATTCCGGAAGTACCCTGATAATCCTGCATCAAGAGATAACAGAATCTTATTGAAGACAAAACCAAGCGAAGCTCTTTCATCCGTGTAGAAAGAATGCTGCATGATGTTTTGTCCATAATTCTGTCCATCGTGATTGATAGTCAACTTTTCTGGCAAAGAATTCCATTCGTTACGGCTTGAAAAAGTGACAAGTTTGTTGTTATCAAAGCGCTTAATTACTTTCAAAAGATTACTTACTACATAGTCAGGCATACTGGCAACTTGTGTATTGGATAATGTCCCAGTAGTATTCAGCGTCAGATTATTCCATGACAGATCTGCGGATAGCGTGTTGTTAACAAAATAAGACTTTTCGTTGGCTTCATAGACAAACTTTCCCTCTACAGCATTCCTATGAGAAAGAGAATTCTTGTCTTCTACTATGATTTTATCTCCTGAGTCTAAGAAATAGGTTGTTGAGCTTGCGCCTTGTGCAGAAACACGGTCGTTATTATAGTCAATCTGTGCTTTGATTTCTCTGCCCTTAGATGTTTTCAACAGGTGACTGGAAGACACCATCCAGGAACGGTTGAAATAGCTTCTGTTACGTGCCAGATTTGGCGTTATAGGAGCCGACAGGGAAACATATCTGTCTATGGTCTCTGTCTGCCCATCCGAGGTGAATTCCGTAAGTTGATCCGACAGATTCTGTCCCACATTGTTTACCTTGAATGTGGTAATCATCTGGTACTTTCCTGTCACCATCATGGAGAAGATGTCCCCTTGCCAGAGTGCACCTTTGGGCTGTTCAGAGAATCCTCCTGCCAATGAACCGTGAGCAAGAAGTGTAGCCTTCGCCTTGTTCTTCATCTTCAGATTGATGGCGGCTTGGTCTGAAAAGCTCAATCCACGGAGTACCTGCATGGGCTGATGGTTCTCCAATACCTCCACTGCTCCGATATCGTCATGCGAAATTCCGTTGGTGGCAATTCCGTATTTTCCGCCTAGAAGGTCGTTGCCCTCTATGTAGAACTTATTGATGTCAATGCCTTGATACTGAATCTTTCCGCTCTTGGCCACATCTATTCCTGGCATGTGTTTCAGCACATCGCCAATGGTTCTGTCCTGTTTCTGTGCAAAACTGTTCACGTAGTAAGTCACCGTATCCCCATTCTCTCTTATACGATCAGATTTCACAACAACCTCCTGAAGTTGCAGGGCTCCCTCTTCCATCCTAATGACCACCGGTTTGCCATCGGAAACAAAAGGAGCCAAATACGATTTATACCCCATCATGGTGGCATTTATGGATAGGTTTCCACTGGTTGGGGAAAATTTAATGGAAAAGTGGCCATCTACGTCACTTACACCGTAGGCCAATATCTTGCCATCAGTATCCTTTATCATGATATTGGCACCTATTATCGGTGATTTATCGGATACTTGGATAACAGATCCTGTAATCAAGTTTTGAGCAGATACACTCAGTACACCTGACAGTATAGCGAATAAAAATACGAATATCGCCTTCATAAATGATGGTTTATTTTGATGCATGAGGATAATCCCTCTCCTGAAAATCATATTGGGAAACACTATGAGTGTTCTGCTTGGAGTTGCCATGCAGCGCATTCATGGAAGAGGCAAAATTTCCCTTGATATATTCTTTATATAGCTTCTGAAGATATTCCTGTCTCGACTTTAATTTGTAAGGTTTGTTCCTGATATAGAGCCTTATGCCTATCGGTTGTAGGTTTTTCGTATAAAGACCAATCGCCTTATAGGTATACTGATTTTTAGCATCACTTGCTTCCAGGACAAGGCCAGGTAGCCCAAACAGTTTCCATGGCCCTTCTTTTACAGGAATGTCAGGGGTAAACCAAACATTCCAGATACGGCCTCGGTAATTACAAGTAGCAAGCTGGCAAGTATAGCCCAAGATTTTTTTAGTCTCGGATTTTAGTTTCCAGACCGGATGGGCAGTTTGCTCTGTATAAGAGTAAGCATCTCCTGCAATTTTCCGATACACCATGGTTTCACCAGCGTTGATGTTGCGGAAAAGGAATTCCCTTTCAATACCACCAATGGGTTTATACTCCGACTGACCTGCAGGATTCATTTCCCTATGCAGTTTATCATAAAGCGCATAATTGGACAGCAAGAGAGAATCTGCAAACATTCTTTTCGTCGGATAAAACATGGCCGAAGTCTTACCCACCCTCAATGTCATCGGATCAGAATAGCTTCTCTTCACCAACGTATCGGTCACCGTGGTTTTCATGTAATGAACCTCAAGAATGGCAGGTTCCTTGTTTTCTATAATCTGTGCTGCCATATTCATTGACAAAAACAGCGACAGTACCAAAATTAAGTATCTCACAGTAGATTGGATTAAAAATCAGTTTCCAAAAAGACGGCTTTTTTCTTGATGTCGAAGGTTCCATTGGTTCCTAGTAGGGCGTTGGCCATAGCGCCGCTATTCTGAAAATCCTTCTTCTTGAGTTTCAGAAAGCCCTGGCGCGTGGTCTTTTTCCCTTTTCCTGCCCAATCGCTCCTGACTGGAGAATAGTTGAATCCTTTCAGTGTGAAGCAGAACAACTGCTCCTTATCCTCTGCCTTGACTATCAAACCAGGTAAGCCCGTCAGTTGCCAAGGTCCATCACTGAAAGGGATTTCTGGTGTAAACCAAGCTTCCCAAGTACGGCCGTGATACTCCCCTATTGCTTTGAAGCAGGAATAACCGCAGATTTCTCTGACAGAATCAGTGACAGTCCAAGTAATATCACAGATTGGTGTAGTATATTCAAATACTTCCGATTGTATGCTTTCCTTCACTATAGCCTGTTTCTGTCCATTTTTTTGGTAATCATGAATTTACTTCGTCGGTAAGGAAAGTCTGTGGTATTACCCTTGGAAAGAGCTGCCGTTACCAGTTGCCTGAATGTTTCCTCACCATTGGGCGTATTCATAAGAGAATCAGATTCATACGTATAAGCACTATAACAGAAAGAGCCATCCTTATTTAGGTCCAAAAAGATTTTGTCGTTTCGTTTAGCCTCATCTGCCCAAACCGTGTATTCAAAGTCATAGACTGCCCGGTAAGACATAGAATCCTCCTGCCCCACTGCGTAAGATACCTTGATCAGCAGCAGGAAAAATAAAATAATCTGTTTATTCATAAAGCTATGTATTACTCCTTTTCCAGTGGAATGGTAGGTTTTTTATAATCTTGAATTACGACTTTTTTAGTCTTATATGCAGGAAACAGAAAAACCAACGTTTGCCCTTTCTGTACCTCTAAGGAAAAGGTACCGTTGGCTGAGCATACTGTACCTTTTGAACTTCCATCCAACTTGACGACAGCCCCTTCGATAGGTTCTCTCGTATCTGCATCTACTACTATTCCTTCTATTTTCATGAGTTCATTGGAAACAGCAGCCTCTGACGTTATCGCTTCTGGTTCCTTTTTTCGAAAATGGACAGGAATGGTATATTTGGACATGGCCAGCTTGCCATCTTGCACGCCTGGACGCCAGTTTGGCATACTTTTAACCAAACGGATGGCCTCTGCATCGAGCAGTGGATCAATGGAGCGGGCTATTACCGGACTTTTGATGGAACCATCTACATCGACCACAAACTGAACAATGACAGAGCCTTCCTTGTCGCATCCTTCTGGATATTTCAGGTTTTTCTCTATAAACTGCATCATGGCTTTTGCCCCATCAGGAAATTCGGGAAGTGTATTCGATACATCTATTTCTTCAAACTTAACCACTTCTTTCACTTGCTCTACCGGCTTGGCCGTGAGCACAAAAGAGAGCAACAGCATGGGGAGGAAGATGAAATAACGCACCATAGCTGTAGATTTTGATCGTTTCTTGTTGAGCATAATGATTCTGGAAATGAGCTGGGAATGATTGAATCCGTTCACCATGGCATAAGCCGAAGGACCGTTACATTTGTTCACCAGCAGATACTGGTAATTCTTGATATCTACACCATAATCCAGCATAGCCTTATCGGCTTCATATTCATGAATTACCTTCAAATCACGCCCCAGCAACCACACAAACGGATTAAACCATTGAATGCATTGAACTACGGAAAGCATGAGTAAATCCAGAGAATGGAATTGGCGGATATGTTCCTGCTCATGAAGCAAGATAGGTATTTGGTGCTGCTCATAGTCTTCCACACTCATCACAATATACTTGAGGATACTGAAAGGTGATTTACATCCTGGTATCAGAATAACGGTATTCCCATATCCATCGGTTTGTCTCAAACCCTGTTTCAAATAGACACACAACAAGACGGTGCGGTAGATGAAAAGGATGATGTATAGTAAAACTCCACCCAGATAAGCCAGACCAGCTATCTCCTTCCAACTCCAGATTACGACAGGCTTTATCTGTTCCGTAACACTAGCATTTTCCACAATAATCTCAGGTCTGTTGGTATTAATGTACGGAACATTGACTAGGTTTATGCCCAGTACTTCCAGAAAGGAAAAATCCTGGCTGTGAGGAAGGACGGGCAATATCAGCGAAAATGCCAGAATAAGCAACAGCGTAATTCGGTTTAAACGATGGAAAGTCTCTTGACTTAAAAAGGCAAAGAACACCCAATAGAGCAAGGCCAGTACCATGGCCGAATAGATAGCATACATCATCATTCCTTGCCCTCCTTTTCCATCACCATAAGTATCTGTTCCAAGGCCTCTGGAGAGAGTTCTTCCTCTTCAACAAAGAAAGAGAGGAGTTTCTTGATAGACCCTTCAAAAAAGGATTCCTTCACTTCCTTCATAAAGGTAGAGGTGTATTCCTGGCGTGTCATCAAAGGAAAGAATACATGTGTCCAAGCGCCAGAAGACAACCTCTTTTCATACCGTACAAACTCCTTGACCGTAAGTATCTTCATGAAGGTAGCAATGGTGGAATATGCAGGCTTTGGATTAGGGTAATGCTCTATGATTTCATGAGTGGTCATTCCTTCCTGATTACTATCCCAGAGAATACCCATGATTTCCATTTCAACTCGGGTCAAAGTCTTATCATCTTTCTTCCTTGGCATCTTATCTAATTCTTTAAATCCGTAATGCAAAGATAATTTAAACTATTAGAGACAATGAATGAATTAGGACAAAAAGAAAGAGTCAGAGAAAAGATTTAACATCTATTATTAGATACGATTTCCCTATTATTAGATGTTAACGAGAAGGTGTCTAATCGGACTTCTCACGTCGCTAGACATATGTTCGAAGTCCATATACCAAACTTTGATACATAGTATTGAAGTTCGATTATTCTTTTATATATCACGATTAAAAATTCGTTGTTCCTTCGTTACTACTTTGTTCCATTTCCAATCGTTTTCCGCAAAAAAACTAGAGGATCAACGGAGGAACAACGGAGGAACAACGGAGAAGCATCCTCTTTTTTTCTGAATATAAAAATAAATAAAGCCCATTTAATAAAACGAGAAAAAATACAAAAAAAAGTTGTAAGTATTGAAAATCAAACACTTACAACTTTATCATGTGACCCCGATGGGATTCAAACCCATGATCTTCAGAACCGGAATCTGACATTCTATTCAGCTGAACTACAGGGCCATAATTTTCTGCAAAGGTAAGTCTTTTTTTTGACTTGTACAATTATTCATACTATTTCTTTCAAAAGACCATTTGTAACAATTTGCACTGTAATCAAAGCCCATTCGTAACATTTTATTCAAAAATATTGGGTAGATTAAAATAAAATGCTATCTTTGCAGTCCCAATTGTAGCTATTATCAGAAACACAAGTATTTATTATGAGTAATTTGATAAAACCGATAAAATATAAAAGACTTGTCGACCAACAACAGACAGAACAGGCAATTAAACAAATAAAGGACTTCTTCCAGGCAAATCTTTCTACTGCACTTCGACTCCGTCGTGTTACCGCTCCCCTCTTCGTCTTGAGAGGTTTAGGTATCAACGATGACTTGAACGGCGTAGAGCGTGCCGTAAACTTCCCTATCAAGGATCTAGGCGATGCACGTGCCGAAGTGGTTCACTCTTTGGCAAAATGGAAGCGCCTCACATTGGCTGAATACAAGGTTCAACCTGGTTACGGTATCTATACCGACATGAATGCGATCCGTGCCGATGAGGATCTGGACAACATTCACTCACTTTACGTGGACCAGTGGGACTGGGAACGTGTCATCACTGCCGAAGACCGAAACATCGGTTTCCTGAAGAAAGTGGTATGCTCTATCTACGACGCACTTCGCAGAACAGAGTATCTGGTGAACGAGACCTATCCACAAATTACACCTATCCTTCCTGAGGAAATTTTCTTCATCCACTCTGAAGAACTTCTCCAGATGTATCCAGACATGACTCCAAAGGAACGTGAAGATGCCATTACAAAGAAATATGGTGCTGTATTTATAATAGGTATTGGAGGAAAGCTGGCCAATGGCGAAGAGCACGACCTGCGCGCACCAGACTATGACGACTGGACAACCCTAGGAGAAAACGGTTTACCAGGACTGAACGGTGACCTGCTGGTATGGAACGATATTCTGGGTCATGCCCTGGAACTTTCATCCATGGGTATCCGTGTGGACAAGAAGGCTTTGCTGCACCAGCTGGAACTGACAGGAAAACAGGAACGCCTGGAACTCTATTTCCACAAGCGTCTGATGGAAGACAGTCTTCCATTGACTGTGGGAGGTGGTATTGGCCAGAGCCGACTCTGTATGTATTTCCTTCGCAAGGCTCACATTGGAGAAATCCAAGCAAGTATCTGGCCAGAAGACATGCGTGAAGAATGCAAGAATGCAGGCTTCCCTCTTATTTAAAATAAAAAGAATAGTGAATAATAGAAGACGGGTTACCACTGAACAGGCGGTAGCCCGTTTTTCTGTAGGTAATCATTGGCTAAACTGAAGTGATGATTCCCATAGAATCCACGGTAAACTGACAATGGAGATGGATGAGCTGAAGTCAGCACCAAATGACGACTGCGATCAATGAAAGCACCTTTCTTCTGTGCATAACTTCCCCAAAGAATGAAAACCACATGTTCACGGTTCTCATTGACCTTACGGATGACAGCATCGGTAAATTCTTCCCATCCTCTGTGCTGATGGCTGCCTGCCTGATGTGCACGAACGGTCAATGTAGCGTTGAGCAGCAACACACCCTGTTCTGCCCAGCGAGTCAAGTTTCCACTTGTAGGTATAGGGGTGCCTAAATCGCTGTTAATCTCCTTAAATATGTTTTGTAAAGATGGAGGGAACTGCACACCATCGTTCACAGAGAAGCACAAGCCATGCGCCTGTCCGGGTTCATGGTAGGGATCCTGCCCGATAATGACAACACGTACCTTATCAAATGGACAAAGATCAAAAGCATTAAAAATAAGCTTTCCTGGAGGATATACAGTAGTGGTAGCATATTCCTGACGAACAAACTGAGTAAGCTGAGCAAAATACGGTTTGTCGAATTCACTCTGCAACTGTGCTTTCCACCCACTCTCAATCTTTACATCCATGATTATCAAAAATTAGTACCACTGAACAGAATTATTGGCAGCGCTTCGCTTATCATACTTCAATGCATCGGCCAGCTGACCTGAGGTTGCTCGGATAGTAAAGTTATAAGAGGTATAACCATAAGAGCTCAACACTAAGCCACCAGAAAGGGTGAAGCAATGCAAGTCACGGTTGATATTGACAGTAGTCGTTGACAGACGATGATTTGTAAAGTCATAACCACTGGTGTAGCTACAGTTCCATGCATTGGAAATCTTCAGTGTACCAGAAAGGTTGAACTGGTGTGTCAACTTATAAGGATAGCGCATGCTTTTCTCATTAAACTTTTCGCGAGTCTTATTCTCTGCCATGGTCACACTATAGGACAGGGAGAGGGTCCAAGGCATCTTGAACTTCATATAGCCATCATCGTCAATTGCAGCAGACTCATTGTGGCTGGAACCTTTACCCTGCTTCTGTGTCTGAGGCGTGTCAAGTGACTCATCGTCGTCATCATCGTCATCTCCAGTCTTGTTGTTCTTCTCTTCTTTGACTTTTTTCTTGAAGAGATTCAAGACTTTCTGATTATCCAATGTGTATGACAAGTGCTGGCTCATACCCTGGAAACGGCCCCAACGTCCATATCCCCATTCCGTATGATCACCCACATAAACATTACCCTTGTCATCTAATTCATAGGCATAGGTTGCAAAGACTGCATTCATGTTGAATGTGTAGCTCTTTGTCAACTTCAAGCGGATGTTCATAGACAGGTCACTCCAAGGCTGTCTCTGGGCAGCCGTATTATAGGACATGTTCATGCTGAGTTCATCTATCAGACTGATCTTCTTACTTGTTGCAGAATCACTCTTTTCATCCTTTACCTTCATCTCCAGATTATTAGACAGACCCATGGAAATACTTCCGGTCTTTCCTGCTCCAGGAACACCGAACATACCGCTGCTGTAAGGAGAATAAGTGACGGCAGTCACGGTACCATCAGCATCTGTCTTCAGATATGTATCATAATATCCGTAGCGGCTTGCAGAGAAGTCTGGGGCATAACTATAGCTCAATGTAGGAGTGATGACGTGACGAATCATTTCAATCTTGTCACCGAACATCTTCCATGGCTTGTACATACCATAGATCTTGGTATTGGCAGAAAGGGAAAGATTCCAGTTTGCCACACGGTGGAAGCCATAGACAGTATCCCGTTTCTCTACCCCTCGAACTTCATCCCAAGAACGGATCTCCTTGTCTGTATACCAGCGTTCAGTATAGTTCAACGAAGGTGAAACGTTGATGTACTTAAACAGGGAGAAAGAAGCAGTAACCGGAATAGTGTGCTTGAATCCATTCTTCCAATCCTTAATCAGGTTAGAATGCAGAATCAGATTTTCCTTTGTATTGATTCTGTTACTCAAGTTACCTGTATAGCTTAAGGCAATCTTCTCATACCAACGCTCTTTTCCTGCCGCATGCTTACGCTTAAATGGATTAAAACGTGCCAAGGTAATATTCAAGTCAGGCAATGTCATACTGATGGTTGAGTCACGGGATGACATAGAGACATTGGCACTGGATGACAGCGTCAAGCCAATTTCCGAGAAGGTACGGGAATAACTGATACTTGAAGTCTTGGTACTCTGCGCATGCTGTGTAGGATTATAGAGAGAAGACATGGAAGTCTTGTCGTATGCCGATGTTGAGTAGTTTACGTTAGCAGAGAAAGTACTGTTCGGATTGGCCTTAGAATCCTGAGAATGGTTCCAGCGTAAGCTGAAACTCTTGGTTTCTGAGTAATCCGGGAAGTTCTTGTCGCCAGTCTTAAACACCTGATAGTCGAAGCTGAAACTACCTCTGTAACGGTAACGCTTATTATAATTTGAAGAAGCATTGATACCCCAAGAACCCTTTGTATAGATTTCACCCAAGACCTTCAAGTCAAGGTGATCATTGATGGCAAAATAGTAGCCACCATCGCGCAAGTAGAATCCGCGATTGCTGTCTTCACCATAGCTAGGCATCAAGAAACCCGAAGAATAATTACTGTCAGAGAATGGGAAGAATCCAAATGGCAATGCAAATGGAATAGGCACATCCTCCACTACCAACCAGGCTGGACCAAAGAAGACATCCTTTTTAGGACGTACCTTAGCACGACTCAAGGCAATATAAAAGTGTGGGTGTTCCGCATCACAGGTGGTATAACGTCCATGTTCCAGAAACATTTCATTATCCTTATTCTTCTTTGTACGCTCAGCAGTCAAGAAACCGTCATCCTGTTGCGTATCCACATTTGTAATGTATCCTTTACCCGTCTTGAAATTATAGCTCATCTGCTCTGACTGATACTCAGAACCACCTTCTTTGAAGACAGGCTTACCTTTTACTGTGCCCAAGCTATCAGAAACACCATAGGCATGAACAATGGTGCTATCCACATTAACGGTGATCAATTCTGCATTCAGCTCCATATTCTGGTAGCCAACCTTACTCTCTCCGTACATGAAAATAGTACCAGAATCCATAAAATACCAGACAGAGTCCTTTGCCTCATAAGAGACAGGAGCTTCCAACCCGTCCTTTTTCTTAGATACAGTATCCAGTGCCAATGTGTCGGCTGCCAAAGAATCATTCAATGCCAAAGACAAATTGACATCCGATGAATCTGGAACTACAGCTTCGTTTTGAGGTATAGAATCCTGAAGTGCCTGTGCAGCAACTGCCTGACGGATGGAATCCATCGGATTCTTATAGCTACGGGTATTACTGTTTCTGGAACGACGCGCCTTCATACGCTGACGCAAAGGAACAGTATCTTGCGGAATAGCATCGGAGATACCAACTTTATCACTCTGCGCCAGACCTGACACAAAGAAATCTCCTGTAGTGGCGTGAACCAAAACAACCAGAAACAGGAAGGCTAATATGTGGGTAATTCTCTTCACGAGGTGCAAATTTACATCTTTACGAGCAATTATCCCCTAAAAAAAGCATTAAAAATATAATTTTTAAGATTTATCAACCAAATCGGCGATGCCACTCCTCAAATCTAGCCACTCCTTCCGGACCAAATTTCTGTAAACTTTTCAAGGCACGTTCAAAGGTTTTCTCCTCAGATGGGCGTGTTTTTGAGAAGAATTTATCGGCATAGCAGATTACCTGTTCCTCCAAGCTGACAGGCATGAGTTCCCGATGAGGTACTGGCAAATTCTGCTCCTGTATCTGGCGGAGAGATAGTCCTGCCCCGGTATGGCGTTCGCAAACCAGCGCATGAAGAGGCCATCCTTCTGCCCTTAGAATCTCAGAACCGATACTGCCATGGCAGATATAAGGTTCTGTACCAAAGCACTGAATTCCAGCCGCATCTGTCCGAAAAATTCCTAAATCATGAAGCATGGATGCCTCCTCTAGAAAATCCACATCTAGATTTAATTCCGGATGAGCCTTGGCAATGGCCAATGCCTTGTCTGCAACCTTACGGGAATGCACCATCAAAATCTGCTTCAGTTCATTGCTTTCTGGATAATATTTATCTATTATTTGCTGATAATTTCTCATATAAAGGGGGCTTTTATTCGTTATTTAATGCAAAAATACACCTTTTCCTAAAGAAAGCACGAATTAAAATGGATATTTTAAGTATCTTTGCAACAGAAAATAGGAAAATAAGGAAACCATGAGTATTAAGAGTTTAGGATTGTTGCCCAGAATATTAGTTGCTATTGCTTTAGGTATAGTTTGTGGAATTTGGTTACCTGTAAGTATCGTACGTATTTTCAGTACGTTCAATTCTATTTTCAGCGAATTCCTTTCTTTCATTATTCCACTCATTATCTTGGGTTTAGTATCCCCTGCCATTGCAGATATTGGCAAGAAGGCAAAGAAACTTCTTCTGACAACTGTAGCCATCGCTTATGGTTTTACCTTAATAGCAGGTTGTGTTTCATATGGTATCAGCATCAGTTCTTTTCCTAGTCTGATTGATACTCAAGTCAACAACTTCCAGACCGAGGTTCAATCGGTTTCTCCGGAACCCTTTTTCACGATTTCCATGCCACCACTCATGAACGTCATGACAGCGCTCATTCTGGCCTTTACTATTGGACTTGGCATCACTTACATCAAAGGAAATCGTCTGCAGGAAGTCTGCAACGAATTTAAAGACATTATAACCCGTACCATCCAATCTGTCATTATACCGTTACTTCCTATCTATATCTTCGGTATCTTTTTAAACATGACAGCTTCTGGTGAGGTTTTCCGTGTCTTGAAAGTATTCGCCGGCATCATCGGAATCATTTTCTTGTTACATATCTTCTGGCTGATCTTTTTGTATGCCATTGCAGGTATCGTGGTCAGAAAGAATCCTCTCCTGCTGTTGAAGAGAATGCTGCCAGCCTATTTTACTGCACTAGGTACCCAAAGTAGTGCAGCTACCATTCCTATTACTTTGGCACAAACCGTCAAGAACGGTGTTTCGGAAGAGATAGCAGGTTTTGTCATTCCATTGTGTGCAACCATTCACCTATCTGGCAGTATGCTGAAGATTGTAGCATGTGCAGTAGCACTCATGATGATGCAGGGCATGTCTTATGATTTCAATATATTCTTTGGCTTTATCTGCATGCTTGGCATAACCATGGTTGCAGCTCCAGGTGTTCCTGGTGGTGCCATTATGGCTGCCTTAGGTGTTTTAGCTTCCATGTTAGGATTTACAGAAACAGACCAGGCACTTATGATTGCCTTGTACATTGCCATGGATAGCTTTGGTACAGCCTGCAACGTAACTGGCGATGGTTCCATTGCACTGATCATTGACAAACTAACCTCGAAAAGAAACCTATAATTAATCTGTATGAGTAGAAACATCTTCTGTTATATTTTTTTACTGGTGGCTTTTGTAATGCCATCCATAGCTCAGTCAAATCCTGCCCCAAAGAAATTTGTGGTGGTCATTGACGCTGGCCATGGTGGTCATGACCCAGGTGCTACCAACAAGAAAATCAGAGAGAAAGACATTAATTTGAAAACAGCATTAGCACTGGGAAGACTCATAGAGCAAAACTGCTCTGACGTTAAAGTGGTCTATACACGTAAAACCGATGTCTTTGTTGAGTTGCAACGCAGAGCACAAATTGCAAACCAGGCAAAAGCAGACCTCTTTATCTCCATCCATACCAATGCTGTACCAAAAGGTACCGTGCGAGGTGCAGAGACATACACACTAGGTATGGCACGTGCAGAAGAAAATCTGGCAGTAGCAAAGCGAGAGAATGAGGCTATTCTTTTGGAGAGCAACTACAAGCAAACTTATAAAGGCTTTAATCCGAATTCTTCAGAAAGCTACATCATCTTTGAATATATGCAAGATGCAAATATGAGTCAGAGCGTAAATTTTGCAAAAAAGGTTCAAAGTCAGTTCCGCAATAATGCAAAACGTATAGATAAAGGAGTGAAACAAGCCGGTTTCCTAGTCTTAAGAGAAACCACTATGGCTAGTGTATTGATAGAGCTGGGCTATATTTCAACTCTTGATGAAGCTCAATATTTGAGCTCCGACAACGGCTCTGCAACGATGGCACGCTCAATTTATCAGGCATTCGTGGCCTACAAGAAAGGCAAGACTGGTACTGGCGCAACTTCCACATTGGCAGAAACACCAGAACCTATTATGACTGCAGAACCAGAACCTGCTCCTGTCACAAAAAAAGAAGAAGCTAAGGTCAACGAAGTCCAGAAGACTACCTCATCGAATGATGCCGAAAAAGGAGCACCTGTCTTCAAAATCCAATTTATGACAGCTGACCGAATATTAAAAGCAGGAGATGCAAAATTCAAAGGATTAAAAAATGTAGAACATTATAAAGAAGGAAAGATCTACAAATATACTTATGGATCATCAACCAACTACAATGAAATCTATAAGATGAGGAAAGACCTTCTGACAAAATTCAAGGATTGCTTTATCATAGCATTCATGAATGGAGAAAAGATGAAAGATGTTAATGAGGCGATTGCCCTTTTTAAAGCAAATAAGAAATAATAGAGCCATGACACGATATATTAAAGAAGTCATTTTAGGCATCATTGGCCTACTAACAATTGGAGTTTTGTACTATGGTATAAATTTCCTCAAAGGAATGAATCTCTTTAAGACAGAGAATGTATATTATGTAGCTCTTGAGGATGCAGGAGGATTAACAAAATCCAGTCCTGTCTATGCAGACGGTTATAGTATAGGTGTAGTCAGCAACATTATATACGATTACAACAATCCAAAGCATGTTACTGTAGAAATCAGCGTAGACAAAGACTTGCGCATCCCTGCAGGAAGTACCGCTGCACTAGAGAAGGAAATGCTAGGAACAATCAAACTTCACCTACTTCTGGCAAACAATCCACGTCAGAAGTATGAGCCTGCAGATACCATACCTGGCGGCACCATGGGTGGCCTTGTAGAAACAGCATCCAACATGATTCCACAGATAGAAAGGATTATCCCAAAACTGGATTCCATATTGGCATCGGTAAATACTCTGCTGGCAGATCCATCCATTGCGAACATTTTACACAACACCGATCACATGACTTCTAATCTGGATCGCGCAACAGCAAAGCTGGATCACCTGCTTGAAAAAGACATCCCAATGCTGACCAGGAACTTAAACGAAATGAGCCAGAATACAAATATCATGGTAAAAGACTTAGATGCTAAGGTAAACCAGATTGACGTAGAAGGATTGATGGCACGCGTAAACAGTACATTAAGCAATGTAGAAACACTGACGGACAAGCTGAACAGCAAGGACAACACCCTTGGGCTCTTGATGAATGATCCTACCTTATACAATAATTTGGCTGAGACTTCTGCAAATGCTGCAAGCCTGATGGGAGACTTGAAGGAACACCCTAAGCGCTATGTACATTTTTCACTCTTTGGGAAAAAAGACAAAATAAAGTAATTTAGATAATTTCTAAATAACAAGAAGATTTCACTTTTACTGTTATCACGGGATAACCCCCTGAAAACTAAGGTAAAAATGAAATCTTTTTGCATTTCAGAAAACAAGGAGTAGAATCTGATTTCACGACATATAACATCCTATAAAATAAGAGGTTAGAAATATGCAAATCTAGCATCTGTAAAAAAGTTTTTACAGTACTTCTAACAACTTGTTTTTCAGATGGATACAAAATATTCTAAAACTCCAAATAAAAACGTATTTGTTTTTTCAAAAAAAGTTTTAGACCTTTGCAATCGGTAAGAAAAGCACAATACTATTATCTAAAAAGATATATGGAGAACAGCGTTAAAACATATTGGGAGCAGTGTCTGGATTTCATCCAAGACAACTTGCAGGAAGAGCCATTTATCACATGGTTCAAGCCAATTGTGCCAGTCTCCTATATAGATAATGTACTGACTATTTCTGTTCCTTCAAATTTCTTCTATGAGTTTTTGGAAGAGCACTATGTGGGATTGCTTCAGGCTGCACTCAAACACGTCTTTGGCGAAGGTGTAGAATTGATGTATGATATCATGGTGGATAATACCAATAAATTAGGTACCACCACAGGAACTACAGGCAAAACCATTCTGAACACAGAGCCAAAGCAGGAAGGGAACAACAAAATAACCCCTGTAGACAATCGTGTCGTTGCACAGGATTTGGATCCACGTTTGAATCCAAACTACAATTTCAATAACTTTATTGAAGGAATGAGCAATAAGCTTTCTCGCCAGATTGGATTAAGCGTAGCAGAAAAACCAGCTGCAACTGCATTTAATCCATTGTTCATCTATGGACCTTCTGGCGTAGGAAAGACACATTTGGTCAATGCTATTGGTACTCAAATCAAGAAGCGCTATCCACACTTGCGTGTGTTGTATATCTCTGCACATCTGTTCATGGTTCAATACACAGATTCTGTACGAAACAACACCTTCAATGATTTCATGAATTTCTACCAGACCATTGATGTCCTGATTGTGGATGACATGCAAGAATTGGCAGGAGTCACCAAGACTCAGAATATCTTCTTCCATGTTTTCAATCACCTTCATCAGACAGGTAAGCAGCTTATTTTGACAGCCGACCGTTCTCCTGTAGACATGCAGGGCTTTGAAGATCGTTTGCTTACCCGCTTCAAATGGGGTATGATGGCAGAGCTGGAGAAACCAACGGAAGAACTCCGTCGCAAGATTCTGTTGAACAAGGTCCGCAAAGATGGCTTAAGCATATCAGAAGACGTGGTGAACTATATTGCACACGCTGTCAATGACAGTGTCCGCGATTTGGAAGGCATTATCAACTCACTGATGGCCTATTCTGTTGTCTTTAACAGTGATATCAACATGCAACTGGCAGAGAAGGTTGTAGCACGTTCTGTACGCTTCACGCCAAAGACCATTACCATAGAGAACATCATCCAGAAATCTTGCGAGGCTTTCAATGTCACAACAGAAGAAGTTTATAGTCTAAGCCGCAAGGCAAACATAGCAAGAGCACGTCAGGTAGCCATGTTCCTGGCACAGAAACACACCAATCTCTCTACTACACGCATTGGTGCTCTTATCGGAAAGAGAAACCATGCTACAGTTTTGCATTCCATTAAACTCATTGAGGACCAGATTGTCCTGAGCAAAGACATACGTGAAAAAGTCAATGAAATTGAAACGGAACTGAAAAACTGATTGAGCAGAAGTGGAGAAGAATACCTATACAACAGAAGAAGTTTTTGAGGCAACCTTACGTTTTTTTGAAGGAGACGAAATGGTTGCAAAGGCATGGATGGAAAACTATGCCCCTCGTACTGAGTCTGGCGAATTCCTTGCATTAGCACCAACCCAGCTTGACTGGCGTGTGGCAAAAGATCTGGCATCACTTACCTTACAACCTAAAATTACCGAGATTCGTCCAAAATCTCTGGAATGTGATGTGGTGCGTTTTCAGAACAACAAAGAAAAATGGGTTGCCTTTGTCGGATTGCTTAACGGATATCCTTATGAAATCTTCACAGGCCTTCAAGATGATGAAGAAGGTATTGTCCTGCCTAAGTCTGTAACTACCGGTCACATTGTCAAGAACCTGGATGAGAATGGTGTGAAACGCTATGACTTCCAGTTTCAGAACAAACGAGGCTACAAGACAACTGTTGAAGGTCTTTCTGAAAAGTTTAACAAGGAGTATTGGAATTATGCAAAGCTAATTTCTGGCGTACTGCGTTACCGTATGCCTGTTAGCCAAGTTCTAAAACTGGTTGATTCACTCCAGTTCGACAATGACAATATAAACACCTGGAAAGTAGGTGTTGAACGTGCATTGAAGAAATACTTGAAAGATGGTTCTGATACCACAGAATGGGCTGATGAAATTTAAAGAAAGCTACATACATCTGAGAGAATTGCGTTTTTACGCCTTTCATGGGGTACTTCCTCAAGAAAAGCGCGTAGGAGCGTATTTCATTATATCCCTAAAAGTAAAAATGGATGTTGAAACTGCAGCAACGACCGATGAGCTGCAGGATACCCTCAGCTATGCAGACCTCTTTCAGATTGCCAAGGAGGAAATGATGATTCCATCACAGCTTCTGGAACATGTTGCCGGAAGAATCTGCCAGCATATTTATCAAGCTCATTCTTGCGCTCAGGCTGTAGACATTACCATAGAAAAAGAAAATGCTCCAGTAGGAACCGGAGCACAAGGACTGGCAGGAATTACCCTACACACAGAACGATAATCAGAACTTTACCAAACGAGTACCATCTGGCTGCTCGGTAATCTCAACCTTTACAGCATCCAAAGGCAACAAGCCTTCTATTAATTCTGGCCACTCAATGAAACAAAGTGCTCCGCTGTAAAAGTAATCTTCGTATCCCATATCATAGACTTCTTCCAGTTTCTTGATGCGATAAAAGTCGAAATGGTAAATCAGTTCGTCAGAATCACTACGATACTCATTGACAATGGCAAAGGTTGGCGAATTGATTACGTCTGTTACTCCCAGACATTCACAGACAGCCTTTGTGAAGGTAGTCTTTCCGGCACCCATACTACCATAAAGAGCAAACACTGTGTTGTCACCCATGTTGGCAACAAACTCTTTTGCAGCTTCCTCAATCCTGTCAATGGATTCAATCTTTATTTCCATAATAATTACTTGTTTTTCAAAATTGTTAATAGTTTGCAGATCGCATAGATGAGAACTGAAACCAAGATAATGCAAGCTCCAGAAGGTACATTCATGTAATAAGAAGCCATAAGACCTCCCAGACAGCTTAGCCACCCTATAAGGATGGAATAGAGTATGATTTTCTTATAACTCAGCGTAAGAAGGTTTGCTGTACTCTGCGGTATGGTAAGCAAGGAAATAACCAGCACAATTCCCACCATGCGGAGACAAGCAACAATGGTGAGAGCAATGAAACCCACCATTACATATTCTACAAGCTTTACAGGAAGTCCCTGAGACATGGCAAATTCTCTGTCAAAAGCAATATACATGATTGGACGGAGACAAAAGATAGCTGCTAATAAAGCTATGGCAGTCAACACTCCCAAAGACCAGAGATCTGTGTAAGTAATAGTCAGAATGTTTCCAAACAAGTAGGAAGACAAATCAGGCATAAATGAAGGGCTTAAAAAACAGAATATGACACCAATACTCATGCCCAATGTCCAGAAAACAGCTATAGCAGAATCTTCACGCATATCATTTCTGGAACTAAGCCACTGCACACCAAAAGCACTCAAGACAGTAAACACCATTGCTGACAGAATTGGATTAATGCCCAAAAAGACACCGATTCCAACTCCTCCAAAAGAGGCATGGGTCAGACCACCACTGATAAATACAAGCCTACGGGTCACAATATAAGTCCCAACCAGTCCGCAAAGTATGCTGGCCAGCAAACTGCCCAGAAGAGCATTCTGAAAGAAACCATATTGCAATATATCCATATCAGCTATTCATTCTTCGTTCACCCACAATGAGGAAGACCTCATCTTTCAATTCATCCGGTAATTCTACAGCACGAAGCTGGAGAGAACGCACCCAGCCAGCAACTTCCACCTCCTGCATAGTATAAAGAATTTCTCGAAATTCATCTATTTCATTCTCCGAGTATTCATCAGACAAACGACCTTGAAAACGATCCAACTCCTCATCGTTATAATACTCTATCTGTTTACTTACTGCAGCTAAAAGGCTATCACGCTCACACGTTTCATGCTGTCCACAGCATTCCATATCCTGTACTTGCTTAATACTAGGATATTCTGTCAGTTCCCCCTTCTCTATCTGTTTCTGAATCTTGCGGTTACGCAAGAAGCCCAGTCCAAGGGCAAAGACTGCAGCAATTAGCAGGAGAACAAGCAATATTACGATGACAATCATTCCTCAACCTCCTCTATGCTAAAGCCCACCTTCTTCAAGTCTTCCCAGAAAGAAGGATATGATTTTGTCACCACCTCTGGTTCTGCTATGCAAATCTCACCAGTCTTGATACAACAAGGAGCAAATGCCATAGCCATTCGATGATCCTTATAAGTTTCTATCACCGGCTGCTTTGTCTTTTTGCATGAGCCACGCTGCCAAATCAATGTTCCTTCTTCTGCTCCATCGCCTCCATGAAGAACAAATCCAAGTTTTGCCAATTCGTTTTTCAAGGCCGCAATACGATCGGTTTCTTTGATGTGCAAACTCTCCAGACCAGAGAACACAAATGGAATATCATTCATGCAGCAAGCTACCACCATAGCTTGAGCTAAATCTGGACATTTGGAGAAATTGTTGACAAGATTACCAATATCTTTTATCTTTGATTCTGAGACCAAAGTATGATCAGCCATGTTCAAAAAACAGCCACAACCAAAAAACAGGTTACGAACAACGCTATCTCCTTGAAGACTATTTTCCGACAAGCCCGGAAGAATCAGCCGATCCTCATCCTGATTATTTCTCAAAGCCATGATTTCCAGCCAGAAAGCAGCAGCACTCCAATCGGGTTCCACCGTAAAGGAATCCAAAGAGAAAGAATAAGGAACTGGCTCAACATCAATGACAGGAACATTCTCAACCCATTTTGCCTTTGCACCGAAATGACGCATTAATGCCAATGTCATATCAATATATGGACGGGAAGCAATTTCTCCATTCAACCTGAGCTTCAACCCACTTTCCAACATAGGGCCAATCATCAACATCGCAGAAATATACTGAGAGCTGACGCTACCATCCATCTCTAAAACAGCTTGGCAATTAAGTTTCTTTCCACGGATTTTCAAAGGAGGGAAGCCCACCTCTTCCAGATACTCTATATCTGCACCCAAAGAACGTAACGCATTCACTAACACCTTAATAGGACGCTGTTTCATACGGGCAGATCCAGTAATGACATGTTCCTGTCCATCAAGTTGAGCAAGGTAGGCAGTAAGAAAACGCATACTGGTGCCGGCAGCCCCTACATCGATGGTTTCCGGCATATCTTTTAATCCAGCCAGCATGACATTTGTATCATCGCAGTTGGACAAATTGTTTATCTGAAAGTCGCAGCCACTTAATGCACGGATAATCAAGACCCTATTGCTGATGCTTTTGCTGGCAGGCAGATCAATCCGTTCACGCATCGGTTGTGACGGTGGTTTTACTTTGTAAATCATCATTTTCTTCTTAATTGGGTGCGAAGGTACAAATAATTCTCCTTTATTTAATACGAAATGGAAAATAAAAAAGACGAATGTAACTATTTTTTAATCTGCTTTTAAAGATTATTTCACAATTAATGCCTATCTTTGCACCCGAATTTATAACACATTATTCACTAATTAACATAGTTATGTTTAAGAAAGTTAAATTTTTGCTGGTTGCAGTTCTTGCTATGATTGCATCTGTTGCAAATGCGCAGGTAACTACAGCTGCTTTGACTGGTTTGGTTACAGATGGTAACGAGCCAATCATTGGTGCTACCGTGCAGGCTGTACACGAGCCTTCTGGTACACACTATGGTACTATTACCAACATTGACGGTCGTTACAACATTCAGGGTATGCGTACCGGAGGTCCTTACAAGATTGAGATCTCTTACGTAGGTTACCAGACTGTTGCTTATACCGGTGTTACTTTGAATTTGGGTGATCCTACTCACTTCAACACCGAGATGAAGGAAAACGCTGAAGTGTTGCAAGAGGTAATGGTTATTGCTACTCGTTCAAAGTTCAGCAGCCAGAAGACTGGTGCTTCTATCAACATTAACAACGAGGCAATTACAAACATGCCTACAGTTACCCGTTCTATCTCTGATGTTACTCGTATGTCTCCATATTCTGGTGGTGGTATGAGTTTCGCTGGTGGTGACGGTCGTTCTGCAAACTTCACCATTGATGGTGCTAACTTCAACAACAACTTCGGTTTGAGCTCAGCTCTCCCTGGTGGTGGCAACCCAGTTTCTTTGGATGCTATCGAGGAAATCCAGGTTGTAGTTGCTCCTTTCGATGTTCGTCAGACTAACTTCATCGGTGGTGGTGTTAATGCTATCACAAAGTCTGGTACTAACACCATTAAGGGTACTGCATATACCTTCTATCGTAACCAGGATATGCGCGGTAACAAGATCAACGGTGAGGATTTGGGCGATCGTCCAGAAGAATCTGTAAAGACTTACGGTTTCACTTTGGGTGGTCCTATCATCAAGAACAAGTTGTTCTACTTCGTAAACTATGAAAAGGAGATGACTCCTGGTCAGGTTATCAAGTACCACGCTAAGGGTCACAATGGTCCTGGTATGGAATCAAACTGTACTATTCAGGATATGAATACTGTTGCAGGTATTCTTCGTGACAAGTACGGCTATGAGCCAGGTTCTGCTACAGATTTCCCTGGTGATGAGTCTAACAGCAAGATCTTGGCTCGTTTGGATTGGAACATCAACGATGCACATCACTTGGCATTGCGTTTCAACAACACCAAGAACATGGCTTGGAATGCACCTAACGGTAACTCTTGTGATGCTGGTACTCGTGACCGTAACACTAACCGTGTTGGTGAAACTTCTATGGCATTCGCTAACTCTATGTACTCAATGGACAACAAGGTTCAGTCTTGGTCACTTGACTTGAACAGCCGTTTCGGTAACAACATCTCTAACCAGTTGCTGGCTACCTATTCTAACATTGAGGATATCCGTGGTTCTAACTCAAGCCTGTTCCCATTCATCGATATCATGGATGGCAACAACCACCACTACATGTCAGCAGGTTACGAGCTCTTTACCTATAATAATGGTGTACACAACAAGATCTTCAATGTAAAGGATGACTTCAAGTACACTTTGGGTTCACACAACATCTTGGCAGGTGTTAGCTACGAGCATCAGTATGCAAACAACGCTTACATGCGTAATGCTACTGGTTATTATCGTTTCTCTACTCTTCAGGACTTCATTGACTGCAAGCCAGAAGCTGCTGCTGTATGTTACGGTTTCAACGGTGTTGCAAACCCTAATGCACAGGTTACCTTCAACCAGCTTGGCTTCTACCTCCAGGATGACTGGAACGTAAACGACAACCTGAAGGTTAACTACGGTGTACGTTTCGATACTATGTTGTTTGACAACTCTGATATTGCTACCAACAAGGCTATCTACGCTCTTGACTTCAACGGCCAGAAGGTAGATACTGGTAAGTGGCCAAACAATAAGATGCAGGTTTCTCCACGTATTGGTTTCTCTTGGGACGTATTTGGTGACAAGAGCTTGAAGGTTCGTGGTGGTACAGGTCTCTTCACTGGTCGTCTGCCATTGGTATTCTTCACCAACATGCCAACCAATGCTGCACTTGTGCAGAACTTGGTTAAGAACATTACTGGTGCAGATCTTCAGAAGTTAGTCTCTGGCGGTAAGTTCCTTACAACTCAGGAAGAAATCGTTAAGGCTTTGGGTGTACCAACTCAGATCACTGACGACAAGCACGTAGCAAGCTCAACCATTTCTGGTGTAGCTTCTGATTTCAAGATGCCACAGGTTTGGAAGTCATCTATCGGTGTTGACTATCAGGTACCTACTTCTTTCCCATTCACTTTGACCGGTGAATTCATGTACACCAAGAACATCAGTGCATGTTTCGTTAACAACATCAACCTGAAGGAGCCAACCGCAAAGTTCGGTGGTGCAGACAACCGTCCTATGTTTGATAAGAGCAACATGTTCTATACAGGTTCTTATAATACTGTAATGTTGGAGAATACCAACAAGGGTTATGGTTATACCTTCAATATCACTGCAAACATGGAGCCAGTTGAGAACTTAAAGTTGATGCTGGCTTATACCAAGACTGAATCTAAGGAGATCTCAGGTCTTCCAGGTTCTGACCCATATTCTACTTGGCAGGGTACTTACGTAATTGATGGCCCTAACCACCCTACAGTTCAGCGTTCTCAGTATGTAACTCCTGACAAGGTTATCGCTTCTGTTGGCTACTATTTGCCATATAAGTTGGGTATCCTTCGTGGTACAAACTTGAACCTGTTCTATCAGGGCTTCAGCTACTCTGGTAACTCTGTAATGTACTCTAATGACATGAACGGTGATGGTATCACCAACGACTTGATGTACATTCCTGCAAACGATAACGAAATCGTATTCAAGAATGATGAAAATGGTGCACAGCGTAAGGCATTCTGGGCATTTGTTGAGCAGGACAGCTACCTGAAGAACCACAAGGGTGAATATGCAGAAGCATTTGCTGCACGTGCTCCTTGGTTGCACCGTTTCGATTTCCGTCTGACTCAGGATCTTGGTTTCAAGGTTGGCAAGACTGATCACAAGTTCCAGTTGTCATTGGACATCCAGAACATCGGTAACATGATCAACTCTTCTTGGGGTATTCCTAAGTACTGTGGTAACACCACATACACTATCTCTCCTTTGAAGTATGAGGGTAAGGATACAAACAATGTTCCTATGTTCTCTATGAACAAGGATAAGGATGGTAACTTCATGAAAGAGACTTACAGCACATACAAGAACTACGCTCAGTGCTGGAAGTTGCAGATCGGTTTGAAGTATATCTTCAGCTTGTAATTAATTACACATTAATCATAAAAAGCCGCCTCCCATTGGGAAGCGGCTTTTTTTCTTTCACTATTATATCAGATAATCAAAAGCGTTTACTTCTTTCTGTTCACCAGATAAACACCTGCAAAAATAAGAACAGAGTAGAATGAAGTTTGCCAATCCAGAAGTGCCAGTCCCATTAATATAGAAAGAACAGCACTAGCTACAGGACGAAGATAATTATACATGGCAACAGCTGTAGGTGAAACGGTACGCTGACCAAAAGGCAACAGCAGATAGCACAGTACACTGCCTATAAGCACAATGAATGCTATATCAAACCATCCACTCATCGGCAAGTCCATCCATTGAGTCTCCATAAATCCGGTAATCAAAAAAGGAAACATTACCACTGCAGACATCAAGAACATCCATTTCATGGCAGTAAAGGAAGAGTACTTACGCAAGACTTTTCCAAATAAAACCAGATAAAGTGCACCACAAACCTGAGAAAGGAAGCAAAGTGCATTACCCAGCATCGGATTTTCCGCTTGGGTAGCCACATTTGACTGACCATTAAAGATAAAAGCCAAGACACCAGCAAAGCCCAGTGCCACACCTAAGGTCTTCAGCCAGGTTATCTTCTCATGAATGAGGAAGGCCGAGAATATAAGCGTAAGGACTGGTGTTATACTGCATACTACAGTAGCATCAATAGGGCTGGTATATTTCGTTCCTACAATGTTCAGAGACATGGAAGCCACCATGAGCAGCATGGAAGCCCAAAACAACTGTAACAAATCTGCCTTCTCTACCCTCTCGTGCTTCAACCATTTATCAGGAACCAGTAAGCTAATAAGCCAAAACACCAAGGCACCACCTACCACACGAGCTCCAGAAAGTGACCAGGCAGAAATCATGCCGGTATTCATGACATCCTTAGAGAACGGAGCCATGACCCCCCATACCACATTACAGGCAATGAGAGACAAGTGTCCCAACAAGACACTATCCTTACGCTCTGTCATTTTTTACAGTTTTCCTTATAAATGTAATAGAGTCCCTTCAAAAGCAGGTTTTCCTCATAAATGACACGATGCTTACAGTAAGGCGTAATAAGCTGACTTAGACCTCCTGTTGCCACCACGGTAGGCTCCTCGCCTATCTGTTCTGCAATCCTGTCAATCAAGCCATCTATCATGCTGGCATTTCCGTACAACACACCGCTTTTCATGCAATCCACCGTATTTCTACCGATAAGATGGTTTGGCGCTTCAATCGGAATGAAAGGCAACTGCGATGCATGTTCACTCAAGGAGTTCAATGAAGTTCTCACACCTGGAATGATCATTCCGCCAATATGCTTCTTTTCCTTACTGATGACACTGATAGTGGTAGCAGTGCCCATATCTACAATCATAAGCGGAACAGGGTACTCATGAAGTGCACCCACAGCATCGGCAATACGGTCTTTGCCTAACGTAGAAGGATTCTCTATGTCAATGACAAGACCAGTCTTGACCTCGGGATTACCCAAAGTCAGAATTTTCTTGCCTAGCAATTGTTCCATAGCCCAGCTTACCTGAAGAGTAAGTTCCGGCACCACAGAAGAGAGAATACCATCAGAAATGTCCTTGACATCTATATGGAACACCTCCAAAAGCTGACGAAGCTGAATGAGAAATTCAAAATTTGTTTTTCGACGGTCTGTAGACAAACGAATAGACTGTACAACTTCTGTTTCATTGAGAACACCAACTACAATGTTGGTGTTACCCATATCTACAGCTAAAAGATACATGGTTAAAGGTTTTAGTTAATATTTTTTCTTTATTGTTTGTTGTTCAAGAGCAGAATTTCATCCAAAATATAATTTGCAGTTTCTTCCTTGCTGCACAAAGGTAATTCATGAACATCTGTACGACTAATCATAGTTACCTGGTTGGTATCTACCCCAAAACCAGTCTTTCCTGTACTGATAGAGTTGGCACAGATAAGATCCGCATTCTTCCTCTCAAGCTTCGCAGTAGAATTGGCTATTAATTTCTCTGTTTCCATAGAGAAACCAACAAGTACCTGACCATCCTTTCTGTGCTCACCAAGGAATTTCAGAATGTCCTGCGTACGCTTCAACGGAAGAGACATGTCTGCATCAGCCTTTTTTGTCTTCTGTTCATGATACTCTACCGGTGTATAATCAGCCACAGCACTGCTCAGAATCAGGATATCCTGTGTTTCATAGCGGGCTTTAACAGCCTGGAACATATCTTCTGCCGAAGAGACAGGAATCACCTCTACCCCAGGGAAAGCAGCTATGTTCACAGGTCCTGAAACAAGAGTGACATCTGCACCACGAAGGCAGGCCATCTTTGCCAAGGCATATCCCATCTTGCCTGTGGAATGATTAGTGATAAACCGAACTGGGTCTATCGCTTCGCGGGTCGGGCCTGCAGTCAAGAGAACACGCTTTCCTGCTAAATCATGTGGAAGGGCCACTTGCAACAAGATCTGTTGCAATAGCACCTCTTCGGAAGGAAGCTTACCGCTACCTGTATCACCACAGGCTAATCTCCCAGCTGCAGGTTGAATGAGCAGATAGCCATAATGCAAAAGTTTCTTTAGATTGTCCTGAAGAATTGGATTTTCCCACATCTGCGTATTCATGGCAGGCGCAACAAGCTTAGGTGCCTTGCAAGCCATGACCGTAGTTGTAAGCATATCATCACAAATACCGGAAGCAATCTTTCCAATTACATTCGCAGTAGCTGGTGCTATCAAGAACAAATCTGCTTTCTTTGCAAGTGATACGTGTTCAACCTGAAATTCAAAATTACGGTCAAACGTATCTATTAGGCATTTGTGCCCTGTAAGGGTTTCAAAAGTAACAGGGGTAATGAACTGACATGCATTCTTTGTCATCAGCACATGCACATCGGCATGCAACTTTACCAACATAGAAGCCAGATTAGCCATCTTATAAGCAGCAATACTACCACTTACACCCAGAAGAATAGTTTTTCCTTTTAGCATCTTTATATTTAGAACTGCTTAGCAAGGTTTATCATCTCAATAGCAGAGATCATGGCATCGGCACCCTTGTTGCCAGCCTTAGTACCAGCACGTTCTACAGCCTGTTCTATGCTATCGGTTGTCAATATTCCATTGGTTACAGGAATACCACTCTTCATACTGGCAGCAGCAATGCCCTTGGCACTTTCATTGGCAACCATGTCAAAATGAGGAGTTGCTCCACGAATAATTGCACCCACGCAGACAACAGCATCAAACTTTCCACTCTCTGCCATCTTCTGGGCAATCAATGGAATTTCAAAAGCGCCTGGGACAAATGCAAGTGTCAAGTCCTCGGTATTGCCACCGTGACGGACAAAGCAATCCTCTGCGCCTGCCACCAGGTGAGAAACAATAAAATCATTGAAACGTGAGGCAACAATGCCTATCTTCTGGCCCTGTGCCAGCAACTGTCCTTCTAAAACTTTCATATTGTATTTATTTATTTTGTTTTCAATTGACTTTCGTGACGGGCAATCACATTCTTTACATCTTTTACATGAAGCAGATGACCCATTTTTGAATACTTGGTATACATGTAGTATTCATCTTTTTCGTTGCAAGTCATTTCTATCGGTTCTCTACCTACCACCTTCAAGCCAAAGCCATCCAGACCCTGAATCTTAAGCGGGTTATTAGTCATGAGAATAAGATCATGTACACCAAGGTCTGACAGTATAGAAGCACCAGTACCATACTCACGAAGATCGGCAGCAAAACCAAGAGCCAGATTTGCCTCTACAGTATCCATGCCCTGATCCTGAAGATGATAGGCACGGAGCTTGTTTATCAAACCTATACCACGACCTTCCTGACGGAGGTACAACAATACTCCCCGACCTCTTTCTTCTATTCGGCGAAGGGCCTCAGCCAACTGTTCACCGCAATCGCAACGCAAAGAGCCAAAAGCATCACCGGTAAGGCACTCTGAATGTACACGGCAAAGCACAGGTTCATCAGTGGTGATGTCACCCTTGACCAACGCTACATGATGTTCACCGGTTATGTTATTCACATAGCCGTATGACTTAAAGGTTCCATATTTCGTAGGAAGATCTGCCACAGTAACCTGTTCAATAAGCTTTTCTGTACGACGGCGATATGCTATGAGGTCGGCAATACAGATCATGACCAATCCTTTCTCCTTGGCAAACTCTACCAGCTCCTTAGTACGCATCATGGTACCATCCTCGCGCATGATCTCACAGCAGAGTCCACATTCTTTCAAACCTGCCAGACGGCAAAGATCTACAGTAGCTTCGGTATGACCAGAACGAACCAGCACACCACCCTCGCGTGCCTGAAGTGGGAACATATGGCCTGGGCGACGAAAATCGGATGGCTTAGCATTATCTTCCACACACGCACGTGCAGTTACCCCTCGCTCCACAGCAGAAATACCAGTAGAAGTAGAGATATGGTCAATGCTCACGGTAAACGCTGTCATGTGATTGTCACCATTGTCGGTCACCATCTGTGGAAGATTCAGTTTCTCACACATTACCTTACTCATCGGCATACAAATAAGGCCCTTGGCTGCAGAAGCCATCAGATTCACATTCTCGGTAGTTGCAAATTCAGCAGCACAAATCAGATCACCCTCATTCTCTCTGTCTGGGTCATCTACTACCAGAATACACTGGCCTAATCTCAAAGCCTCTAAGGCCTCATCGATAGTATTCAACTTGATTTTTTCCATAAAAAATGTCCTAAAGCGGTTTGCTCCAGGACGTGTCATGACATAAGTAGCCCAAAGTATACTGCGGCTCCCTATTCCAACAACTCTTCTACCATCCGGACTATACCGTCGGCACCGGAATTACACCGGTTCATGTATCCATGACAAAACTAATCATTTCAACTCGCGGGCTATACCGCCGGTGGGGAATTACACCCCGCCCTGAAGAATTACGGGTGCTAAGGTAGCGTTTTCCCTTTAGCTACGCAAGGGATTGCCAAAGAATTCTTTATATTTGGCCATTTTTTCATCTTCCGATGGCTGGGGGAGAAGTAGTTTTTCTACGTATTTGGCAATTACATCATTCTCCAGATTCACCTGATCACCCACCTTCAATGTATGGAGTGTTGTCACCTCCTGTGTATGTGGAATTAGCGAAACACTGAAGCTGTGGCTATCCACCTGTGCCACCGTCAGGCTTACCCCCTGAATGGTAATACTACCTTTTTCTATAATATAATGCAATAATGAGGAACTGCATTCTATGGTCATCCACACGGCATTGTCATCTTTCTTGAGATGAGAGACTCTTCCTGTTCCATCTATATGACCAGAAACCAAATGTCCTCCCAAGCGGCTACTTAGCTGAAGTGCTCTCTCCAGATTCACCGGACTTCCTGCCTTGAGTTCTCCAAGTGAAGTACGACGTACTGTTTCTGGCATTACATCAGCAGTAAATCCAGTACCCGTAAGGCTTGTTACAGTCAGGCATACCCCGTTTGTGGCAATACTATCGCCCACCACAGTACCTTCCAATACCTTTTCTGCCTCTACCTCCAGCGTAAAACTGCTGGATCCCGGACGAATGCCCTTAACCTTTCCGACCTCTTCTATAATACCTGTAAACATATACTTATCTTTGTACAATTCCGCCAATTAAAATATCCTCTCCCAACTGTTGAGTCCGAACCTGCCCCAACTTCACAGCTTCTGCCATACGTGCAAAGCCCTCTCCTTCTACAGGAGTCTTAGCCTGCGCACCACCTATCAACTTCGGTGCCACAAAAGCTACCACTTCATCTACCAGTCCTTCCTTCAGGAAAGATTCATTCAAGATACCTCCACCTTCCAGCAAGATACCATCTATCTTCTCAGCAGCGGCCTTATGCAGCAGTTCAGAAAGTGATTCATGACACCAACATTCCACACCCGCTTCCTTTAAGGACGACAGCTTTGATTCATCTGCCCCTGGTGCATGAGCCACGATGGTACGATAGACACGAGCCGTTTTCACCAGCTGACTATCTAAAGGAATACGGAGTTTTCTATCAACTACCATACGGATAGGTTGACGCGGATTTCCTTCCAGCCGGCAATTCAGCATCGGATCGTCGGCAAGTACAGTTCCTATTCCACAGAGGATACCCTTCAGAGCATGACGCATCTGGTGTACATACTGGCGAGAAGCTTCACAAGAAACCCATTTGCTGTCACCCGTATGCGCAGCAATCTTTCCGTCGAGTGTCATGGCCCATTTTGCCACCACCCACGGCATTTGTTGAGTAATATATTTCAGAAATACACGATTTTGATAGCGAAGCTCTTCCTCTACCTTCTGACCGTCTGGTACATCGTGAATCATTTCCACTTTGATACCCGCTGCACGAAGTATTTCCAAGCCTTTACCTGCCACTAACGGATTGGGATCCAGAAGACCAACCACCACGCGGCCAATGGCATGTTCCATCACGGCCTGTGTACAAGGTGGCTGATGCCCATGGTGACAGCAAGGTTCAAGCGTCACGTACATGGTGGCCCCATGACAATCTATTCCCCTAGCATCGGCGTCACGGAAAGCATTGCGTTCAGCATGCAGGTCACCATAACGCGCATGATACCCTTGTGCTATCACACGACCATCGCGCACCACCAAGGCGCCCACCAAAGGATTCGGGTTTACTGCACCCTCACCTCGTTGCGCCAACTGCATGGCCTGACGCATGAAAAGGATATCTTCCAAAGAAATCATGAAAGCATGAACCTATTAATAATGGTTCATCTTGGTGTAGCACAACATTTTGTAGGCTGCATCCATCAGTGAAGAAGCAAAAGAACGTAGGGTTTCCTCACCCTCATCCTTGATGCAGGTATAAGTAATGTTCCACAAACGGCTACTTACTGGAGTGATGCTCAGACTATAAACCTCTTCTGCATAAATCTTTTTAGGGAGATGTTCCAACACATCCTGAAGGGTATAGACATAATAGGCCAAACCATTATCTACCAATGTCTTGGAATAATCGGTCTTCTTCATAAAAGTATTATTGCCCATATAGGCCATAGAGAGATCGCTCTGGTCAATGTCCACATGAACCAGTGTAGCGTCATTGGTATCGATGCCCAGTTCTCTTAGATGTTTCATCTGATCTGCAGTAAGTGTCTGAGTATACATAGTCTTCTAGTTTTTCTTATGGTTGCAAAAATAATCAAATTTCCGAATATCCATGAATGTTCATTGCAACATTTCTAGAAAAAGCCGTCTTCAAACGGACAAGAAGTAAAAAAACATTGCAAATTTGCTCAATCCTGTTCTTTTTCTAGCTATATTTGCAATACAGAACATGAATAACTATAAAAATAAGGAATATGGAAAAGAAACTTACTAAATCAAACAACAAGACCCTTTGCGGTGTATGTGCAGGAATTGCAGAATACTTTGACCTTGACCCTACATTGGTAAGAGTCGGATATGTACTCCTTTCATTCTTTAGCGCTGCCTTCCCTGGCCTGCTGCTGTACATTATCCTGGCTTTAATAATGCCGGAGAAACGATAAACTGGGAAGGATTAGTCCTTAACGCCTTAGGGACTAGTCCTTCAAGACTACTTCAAACGTTTGAGGTGACAGAGCAACAGCTTTCCTTCTTCATCGTGCAGGTGCATGCCGTTGCCTTCGCAATAGCGGAACATGTCACAATCGGCACATTCTCCTTGCTTAGCCCAACTACGGTTTCGGTAGTTTTCAAAACGATTTTCCCACACCTCCCATAGATTGTCCTGATAGATATTTCCCTGATAGAACTTGCTGCGGATAGAGGTGCAGGCTGAGATACTGCCGTCAATTAACACAGAAGCCACTGTTATACCGGCATGACACTGGTAAAGGTTGTTGCGTACCTTTCCTTCATAATCACCCAAAAATCCCTCGCAGGCAAACTGTAGTTCAATAGGATTGTCTGGTTGTTTTCTGTTTTCGGCAATGAAATCCAAAAGATAACGGAAATCGTCATCCGGTAATTGCAAATCGGGATGTTCCTTAGCACGTCCCACAGGAAAGATAGTGAACAATCTCCAATGCTTCACACCCACTTCTATAAGCAACTGCCTGAGCTCTGGAAGGTATTTCACATTGCGGCGATTCACACAAGTTACCACATCCCATGCCAAACGGGTCTGGCTCAATAACGAAATGGCTCTTAGAGCACACTGAAAGCTAGCAGGATTCCCACGCATCCAATTATGATCCTCTTCCATGCCATCCAGGCTGATGGTCATGGCTGTAAGTCCTGCAGCCATTAAGCTCTGAAGCCTTTCGGGCGTAAGAAGTAAACCGTTGCTCACCATGCCCCAAGGCATCTCACGACGATGCAATTCTCTACCCACTTCCTCCAAGTCTTTTCTCACCAGCGGCTCTCCACCGGATATAATGACCATAAGCTTATGAGGATCCACATGCGGAAGAACCTGATCCACGGCTTTCAAGAAATCTTCTGCAGGCATATCGGGAGTAGTGGCAATGTTTTTGCAGTCACTTCCACAGTGAAGACAATGCAGATTGCAGCGTAAAGTACACTCCCAGAAAAGTTGTCGCAGAGGATGCAACTCTTTCAGGTTTTCTCTACGTAAACGGTCTATTTCAAAAACAAGTTTTTGCTTTAATTTCATTGTTTCTTCTTGAGCTTAATGTCAGCGCTACCAGAATACTTTCCCATATACCAGGCACCATCACCTTTCTTGATCTTTTTCATCTCTATGTTTACAGAATCAGGGGCAAGAGTATCATCAACTGGCTCATTTACCACGGCACGCAAATTTCCTATGTACCATTGATTCAGTACCCCTTCATAGATACCCTTTTCATTTGTCATTACAGTATCGCTGCCAAAAGGTCTATAGGATGATTCTAGAGCCTGATTGTTTCCATCCAGCTGTCGAATCACAACCTTTTGATTTACTAGTGGTTTTCCTGCATCATCCTTTACAGATATGGATAAGAAGAAATCAGCACTGGGGCATCCATACATTTCCTTTCCTCCACCATTGAAGATATCTTCGCAAGATGAGACACCCAACTGTGCCAGTAACAATCCTAGTACATAGTTCCACTTAATGCGATACCAAGCCTTGAAGTTCTTAATCATAAAAATTATCGTTTTTTACTTCTTCTTTAGTTTTATCTCTGCACTACCGCTGAATTTCCCCTGATACCATGCACCATCTCCTTTCTTGATCTGCTTTACTTCTATGTTCACAGAATCTGGTTTGAGACTTGTATCTATCGGTTCTTTTACTACGGCACGCAAATTATGTTTCATAGTTATCGTCTTCAAGCCACCTTTATACCTGCCATCGGAATCGGTTATTACGGTATCGCAGGAGAAAGGATAGTAAGTATATTCTGCAGGCTGCATCTTTTCATTCAGCCTCCTTATGATTATCTTCTGGTTTGCAAGCGGTTTTCCTGCCTCATTCTTGACCGATATTGACAACTCATAATCGGCACGTGGACTACCATACATTAACAATCCACCACCATCTCCTCCACCGTTAAATGGGTCTTCCTCTATCCCGCAGGAAGAAACACCCAATTGGGTTAGGAGCAAGCCAAGTACATAGCTCCATTTGATGCGATACCAAGTCTTGAAATTCTTTATCATAAAACTATTATTTATAGATGCAAAATTAATAAAATAACAGAATAGTCTCTAACTTTTTAAAGTGATTCTTTCGTATTTCTTCTATTCTCTGGAAAAATGCTTATACTCAGAAGAATACTGGTTTTTAGAAAACTTAGTGCCCTCCATCTGCCATTCCATCTCGTTTCTATTCAGCTTGACCACTTTGTAGCGTGTAATCTTTGAATCGCCCTGAAAACGAACAGAAATAACATCGTTTTTAAGGGTGTATTCTCCTTGACGTACATGTTTTTTTTCTATTTCTGGTCCACCAAGATAAGAATAAGAAGTGACAATGACAGTACCTGCCGTTTCTGAACCTTCAAACTTGTAGTTTACACTGCTGTCCATACAAAAGCCGGGATCATTGTAGCACTCATACCAATTCCCCTGTAAATTCCCCAGTTCTACATCGGAACAGGCCTGGAACATCGCACCGCTCACCAGCAAATACAAAATAGTCAAATACTTTTTCATCGAGTCTGTTTTTTATTTATAGAATGCAAAGGAATGGAAAATCTTGCACCTGGGACCAACAAAACTTATCTTTTTCTAAAATATAAAATATCACAAATACAAACAAGGACTTGTTTGCAGTTCCTGTAAACGCAATCTTTCAACCTGAATTAAAATAATACACTGCCCTTTAGGTTGTTTCATACGGATATTGTAACTTTGCAGTCGTTTTTAGTTGAAGACTACATGATGACTGCACTGGAACTATGGTTACTTGGTATTGCACTGGCAATGGATTGTTTTTCTGTATCCATAGCCAGCGGAGCCATCTTGCGGAAGCTAGAATGGCGCACTCTATTGACTATGGCATTCTTCTTTGGTCTCTTTCAGGCACTTATGCCTTGCATTGGATGGGCATTAACCTTCCATTTTCAAAGCTACCTGGAAGCCTTTGACCACTGGATAGCTTTCCTTCTGCTGCTTTACTTGGGTGGCAATATGATAAAAGAGAGCTTTTCTGAGGAAGAAGAAAAGCAGTTCAATCCTCGAAAACTGAAAACCATCATCACCTTATCCATCGCTACCAGCATTGATGCACTGGCAGTAGGAATTTCTTTTGTCTGTACAGGCATCTTGGAATGGATACAGTTACTATACCCTGTATTGGTCATAGGTATCTGCTCATCCGTTTTCAGTGCAGGAGGCAGCATGATAGGCGTATTCTTTGGTAAAAAATTTGATTTCAAACCAGAACTTTGGGGAGGCATCGTGCTCATCTGCATCGGTGTGAAGGTACTCCTCAGTCATTTAATGGGTTGGTAATATGTTGACACGCGGTATTCTCACAATTGCGTTGCTCATTGGAAGCAACATTTTCATGACTTTTGCATGGTATGGTCATTTGAAACTACAACAGATGAACATCTCAAACAACTGGCCACTTTACGGCATTATCCTTTTTTCGTGGGGCATAGCCCTTGCCGAATATTCACTTCAGGTTCCGGCCAACAGAATAGGATTTTCCGAGAACGGCGGACCTTTTTCCCTAATGCAGCTAAAGGTCATGCAAGAAGTCATCACACTGATTATCTTCACCTTATTTACCAAAGTGTTCTTTGCAGGTGAAGCGTTGCATTGGAATCACTTTGCAGCCTTTGTCTGCTTAATGATGGCGGTGTATTTCGTGTTCATGAAATAAAAAAGGAGCTTCAATTGAAGCTCCTTTTTCTTATTTTATTCATTCATTAGGAATTCCTTAAACTCTGAGAAATCCTTGGAGAGCGCTATACTCTGCTTGGTTCCTTTCATGAAGGCCTGCAACTTAGCAGGAATCTCAATATCTGAATTCAGAATACCATCAACCACACTCTTGAACTTTGCAGGGTGAGCAGTTTCCAGATATACTCCGGTTTCTCCTTCCTTCAATCCTTCCTTCAAAGCCTGGTATCCGCAAGCGCCGTGTGGATCACAGACATAACCAGTGGTTTCCTTACACTGGCGCATAGCCTCAGCAATCTGTTCATCGGTATAAGTTGCGCCACTGATATCTGCACAAATCGCTGCATGATCTTTATTATATAGGGTATAGATACGGGCAAAGTTTGAAGGATCACCCACGTCCATGGCATTGGCAATAGTCTGTACCGATGCCTTTGGTTCATATTGACCAGTCTTCAGATAGTTGAAGAAAATATCATTGGCATTATTCGCTGCTATAAAACGCTTGACAGGAAGGCCCATCTTCTTACCGAAAAGAGCCGAGCAGATATTACCAAAGTTTCCGCTTGGTACACACACCACCATCTGGTCTGCCTTACCCTGTTTTTTTAGCTGTGCATAGGCATAGAAATAATAAAATGCCTGAGGTAAGAAACGAGCCACATTGATAGAGTTGGCAGAGGTTAGCTTCATGTGCTTGTTCAAATCTGCATCCATGAAAGCATTCTTTACCAATGCCTGACAGTCATCGAACACACCATCGATTTCCAGCGCAGTGATATTCTGTCCCAATGTGGTGAACTGGCATTCCTGAATAGGGCTAACCTTACCCTTTGGATAAAGCACATAGACATGAATACCTTCTACTCCCAAGAAACCATTGGCTACAGCACTACCTGTATCACCACTTGTAGCAACCAGAACATTGACTTGTTCATTACCCTCCTGACGGATGAAATACCCTAACAAACGAGCCATGAAACGCGCACCTACATCTTTGAAAGCTAATGTCGGGCCGTGGAAAAGTTCCAGCGAATAAATATTATCCTCTACCTTAACAGCTGGCACATCAAAAGCCAGTGTATCATACACAATTTGTCTAAGGGTATCTGCAGGTACATCCTCTCCGAAGAAAGCATCAGCTACCTGATAAGCTATTTCCTGAAATGAAAGCTCTTCGATGTGATCAAAGAAACGCTGAGGTAGTGGCTTGATACGTTCTGGCATGTAAAGGCCCTTGTCACCAGCCAAACCTTTCACAACAGCTTCGTGCAAAGTAGCCAGAGGAGCCTGGCCATTGGTACTATAGTATTTCATATTCTTATTCTATTGACATAAATAATTTCATAAACTCATCTCCCTGCAGCAAGCCATAAGCACCTTCCACGCAAGATATTTCATCAAACTGCTGTACATCATCTGGTTCTACACCCGGTGCACAGATAAGGAACGGAATAGGCTCATTGGTATGCGTACGAAGTTCACAAGGAGTTGGATGGTCTGGCAAGATACTGATGGCTACAGGTTCTGCCCAGGTCTTTATTTCTTCATAGATTGGGCCAACAACCTTCTTGTCAATATCTTCGATAGTACGGATCTTAAGGTTGATGTCACCTTCATGACCAGCCTCATCGGGTGCTTCAATATGCAAATACACGAAATCCTCTTCCTTCAAGGCTTTCAATGCAGCTTCAGCCTTTCCTTCGTAGTTTGTATTGAAGAGACCAGTAGCTCCAGGAACATCGATATTTCTTAGACCTGCATAATGACCGATACCTTTTATAAGGTCAACAGCAGAAATAACAGAACCCTTTTTTATCTGAGGATAAGTCTTAGTCAGAGGATCCATGCTTGGGCGGAAGCCCGGACTCCATGGCCAGATGCTGTTGGCAGGATCCTTACCTTGCTCCTGTCTTTGCAGATTAATGGGATGTTTAGACAGCAACTCCTGCGACTTGAGGATAAGTTCATTCAGTAACTTTGCGGTTGGCTCAGCCTCTGGACATTCTGCCTGTACCAGCAATGGCCTCCAAGGCTGCAAAGGCACATCGTGTGGTGGTACACATTTTACTCGCTTATCTCCTCCCTTGATAACCAACAAGTGACGGTACTGAACACCTGTATAGAAACGTACAATGTCATTTCCTAAGTTCTGGTCCAGGTATTGGATAAGGATGTCTGCATCCTCTGTAGTAATGTGTCCTGCAGAATGATTCTTCAGAATATCGCCTTCCAGACAGATAATGTTACAGCGCATGGCCATGTCATCGGGGCGCATCTCATAGCCTATACTGGCAGCTTCCAGGGAACCACGTCCCTCATAAACTTTATGCTGGTCGTAACCCAAAATGGCAGAGTTTGCCACTTCACTACCCGGATGGAATCCATCGGGTACGGTCTTCAAACGGCCACATCGTCCCATTTTTGCCAACATATCGATATTGGGAGTGTGTGCATACTGGAACAAGGTCTTGTCTCCCAGCGAGGCACATTTCCAATCGGCAGAACCATCAGCAAGAATGATGATATGTTTCATATTAGTTGTATTTAAATGTTGGCAATGCTCATGATATCGGCAAAGACACCGGCAGCAGTTACCTGAGCACCCGCTCCGTAACCCTGAATAAGCATTGGATATTCCTTGTATCTCTCGGTAGTGATGAGGATAATGTTGTTACTTCCCTCCAAATTGTAAAATGGATGATTGTGTTCCACTTCCTTCAATTCTACACGTCCCTTGCCATTTTCCAGAGTGGCAACAAAACGCCAACGCTTGTTTTCTTCTTCCAGAATTTTACGTCTGCTTTCAAAATCTGCGTCTACTTGTGGAATATCATTCCAGAACTCTTCGAGAGATCCCTGGAAATATTTATCTACCAAGAACAGATGTTTCTCCACATCAGCCTGGTTCATGCGGTAACCTGCCTCACGAGAAAGGATAGTAAGCTTGCGGATTACATCCTTTCCGCTCAGGTCAACTCGTGGATCTGGTTCAGAATAGCCTTGCTCCTTTGCCATTTTTACCGTTGCACTGAAAGGAGTATCGGCAGCTATCTTGTTGAAGATGAAATTCAGGGTGCCACTCAATACAGCCTCTATTTTCAAGATCTTATCACCACTATTACGCAGGTCATTAATGGTATTGATAATTGGAAGACCTGCACCCACATTGGTTTCAAACAGGAACTTCACACCCTTCTTACGTGCCAGTTTTTTGAGCATGCGATAGTTCTCATAATCAGAAGAAGCTGCTACCTTATTGGCTGCAACAACAGCAATATTGTGTGCCAAGAAATCCTTATATAAAGCTGCCACCTCATCGCTGGCTGTACAATCGACAAAGACAGAATTGAAGATATTCATTCCAATTACATTGTCTCTCATTTTCTCTATGTTGCTATCTTCGCCCTCTGCATAGAGGCGCTCCTTATAGCCATCAAGATTCAAACCGGAACGAGAGAACATGGCCTTCTTACTACTGCAAATACCAACCACGTTCAGCTTGAGATTACGGTTCTGCATGAGACCTTCGTACTGATGATGAATCTGTTGGATAAGGCTATTTCCTACAGTTCCGACACCACAGATGAACAGGTTCAATACCTGATATTCTGACAAGAAGAAACTATCGTGAATAACATTCAAAGTCTTACGAAGCGAATTGCTTTCAACAACAAAAGAGATGTTTGTCTCCGACGCACCCTGTGCACAGGCAATAACATTGATACCGTTACGACCCAATGTTCCAAACAACTTACCAGCAATACCCGGTGTATGCTTCATGTTCTCACCCACGATAGCCACGGTAGCCAACCCCTTTTCGGCAGTAATATAGTTGATCTCACCCATTTCTATCTCCTTCTGGAACTCTCTGTTCAGAACAGCACAAGCATTGTCTGCATCTTCGTTTCTTACACCAATAGAGGTACTATTCTCAGAAGAAGCCTGAGATACCATAAACACACTAATACCTTCCTCTGCCAATGACTGGAAAATTCGGGAGTTAATACCAATGACACCCACCATACCTAAACCTGTAACGGTAATAAGACTGGTATTATTAATGGAAGAAATACCCTTAATACTCTTACCACCTTCTTCAACTTCCTGCTGAATAATGGTTCCTCTTCCTTCCGGATTAAAAGTATTCTTGATAAGGATAGGAATGTTCTTATGGCAGACAGGATATATAGTTGGCGGATAAACCACTTTAGCACCGAAGTTACAAAGCTCCATGGCCTCTACATAGCTCAACTCTTTGATGGTGTAGGCTGTAGTGATGACACGTGGGTCTGCGGTCATAAAGCCGTCTACGTCTGTCCAAATTTCAAGGACATCGGCATCCAGAGCTGCCGCTACAATAGCTGCAGTATAATCGGAACCTCCACGGCCCAAATTTGTTACCTCACCCGAAACCTTGTCACGAGAAATGAAACCAGGAATAAGCGACAGTTGTGGAAGATCCTTAAATGTTTCCTGCACCAACTGGTTTGTCAAATCAGCATCTAGAATATGCTTTCCATGCTTTACTTCTGTCTTGATGAACTCACGAGAATCAAACCAACATGCACCAGTCAGTTCTGCGGCAATGCGACTAGAGATTCGCTCACCATAGCTTACAATGGCTGCGGATGTCTTCGGAGATAAATCTCGGATAAGGAATACACCCTGATAAATATCTTTCAGTTCATTCAACAGCTCATCAACTACGTGAAGGAGTGCCACCTGACGACCTGCATCGGGAATGATTTGATGAATCATTTCATGATGGCGAGATACTATTTCGTCGAATGCAATGATGTAGGCACTGTCGCCTGATGCTGCCTGTTTAGAAGTGTTGATCAGCTTATCTGTAATTCCACCCAATGCAGAAACTACCACAATGACCTTTTCCTGACTCTTGGCCTTCTCTACAATCTGCTTGAGATTCAAAATACTCTTTACGGAACCTACAGATGTTCCTCCAAATTTCAATACTCTCATTTCTTTTCTACCTTATCTATACAAAGAATACCCTTAAGGAGGGCTTCTTAATGTGTTTCTAAAAAATATTGATTTAAAAATAGATTGCCAGTATCCGCTGGCGCATATCACGTAGATACGCATTGTACGCTCCCTAACCCCTAAGGGTAGTGGTGGATGTGGTCATTGTAATCCACATCATAGACATAGATGTTCGTCCGTACAACGTCATAAGTAATAATTAAAACGATGCAAAGATAGTACAAACTGCGGGGAACACAAAATAAAATACAAAAATTCAGCCCTATTCTGCTTACAAATTAACAGAACAGGACCGAATTATGTGACAAAATATATTTTAGAGCTTTATCTCTGTCTTCTTTCCGTTATATTTTACCTCTATACCGCTTGCTTCAGGATCATATCCTTGTGCCTTAGATGCATTGACTGTTACAACTGTAAAGGTTCTTTCCTGTAACATGCCTGGGAAACTTCCTTCACGGTCACCAATGGTCAGAGTCTTCTTAGCCTCATCGTAAGTTATCTTAATTTTTGCACAACGTCCTGCTTCATAGCCATAATTCACGTTTTCATCCTCATAAAGGGTAAACTGGCCGTTGGCTCCCTGATAGACAAAGAGGCGGATATTATCTGCCTGCTTTTCGTCACAGTATTGCATGGCAGGACCAAAAGGAATGATAGAGCCTGCACGTACGTAAAGTGGCAGATACTCATAAGGAGCAGGTACAGTAAGCGTTTCACCACCCTTGCTCATAACCTTTCCTGTATAGAAACAATACCAAGTTGTATTCTTAGGGAAGTAAACCTCACGCTGACGTGCACCATAGGTGTAAACAGGGTTGACCATGATAGAAGGACCCATCATGAACTGATAACCGATATTCTGGACATTGGTATCTGCAGCAAAATCCATAATCAATGGACGCATGATGGTATAGTCATTATAATGTACCATGGCTGCCAACGAATAAAGATATGGCATCAAGCGATAGCGCAGATTCAAATAATACTGAATGCTCTTGTATGCAGGGTGGTTTTCTGGAGCAATGTTCCAAGGTTCACGGAATGGGAACTGACCATGAGAGCGGTACATTGGTGCAAATGCTCCAAACTGATGCCAACGAGCATTAAGTTCACGCCATTCCTTCAAGTCAGCATTCTCCACACCTGACTTGTCGAACTGCTCCTGAGCTGCATAGTAGCGGCCCTCTACAGAAAAACCACCAATATCCTGGCTCCAGAAAGGAATACCAGAAATACTGAAGTTCAAACCTGCAGTAATCTGAGCCTTCATATCTTCCCAACGAGTACCAATGTCACCACTCCAAGTAGCAGTAGAGTAACGCTGAAGACCTGGGAATCCGCTTCGGGTAAGCAAGAACACACGACGGTTTTCTGGAGAGAATGAATTACCAAAACCATTCTGATTCCAGTCTGTCATGCCTGATTCTGTAGCTCTCTGTCCATCATAGATGGCTTCTGCATTGACAATGGAATAAGTATTGAAATACTGATCAGAAGAACCCAAATAAGTAGGACCGCAGAGATCCTTGCGATAACGAAGGTCTGTACAGTCACGCACATTTGGCTCAGAGGCATCCATCCACCAGGCATCAAAGCCCAGGACACCCAACTTCTCGTTCATCTGTCGCCAGAAAATCTTTCTTGCCTCTGGAGCGTATGCATCGTAGAAGCCATAGTGATAACCTGGCCAGATCCAGTCAACCAGACTGTCCTTTACAGACTGTTGGTACATGTATCCCTTCTCATCAAGTTCCTTGTAGTTGTCTGTGGTAGGATAGAATTTTGGCCAACAGCTGATCATAATCTTGGCATGCTGGGCATGTACACTGTCTACCATAGCCTTTGGATCTGGGAAACGCTCCTTGTCAAAGTCATGTGAACCCCAACTCTCTACAGGCCAGTAAGACCAATCTTCTACAATGTTATCAATTGGCAATTGGCGGCTACGGAAACCGTCAAGTGCAGTGAGCAGTTCCTCAGAAGTCTTGTAACGCTCACGGCTCTGCCAATAACCCAACACCCATTTTGGCATAATCTGTGCTTTACCAGTCAAGGCACGATAGCCAGAAATTACCTCATCCAGATTGTCTCCGGCTACGAAATAATAATCCAACTGTGGGGTCATCTCACTCCAGATAGAAAGCTTCTGCTGTTCCTCTTCTGCAACAGGAGCTAATGCACGAAGACCACAATAAGCCTCTCCACCATCTGGCTTCCACTCAACACGGATTGGATAGTGCTTACCAGCTTCCAATGTCACATTGAACTTGCGAGCATTTGGATTCCAAGCAGTACGCCAGATTTCCTGATCACCGTCCTTGCCTGTCAGCTTTTCTGTATAGACAGACTTTCCATCTACGTATACCTTTTGATAGCCTGAATAATAGTGCAAGAAGCGATACTCACCGCTCACCTTAGGAACAATTTCACCTTCGTATACCACTGTAGCCTTGCCCAATGGGAACTTTGGAAGATTTTTTGCCGACTTCAAGTTCTCATAATACAAAGAATCTTCACGACGAACCAGTGTTTCTGCTTCTGGAGAAGCATAGGTACCAGTCAGCGCACCTTCCTTACCCTCTTTATCAATTAGCGTGAACAACTCACCCAACTGAGAATAATCCCTTGGATTACCAAAACGACAGAGAGAATAGCTGTCCAGCAAAACACCATAATTTTTATTGGAAACTACGAAAGGAATAGAAACTTTAGTATTATACTGGAAAAGTTCCTCATTCTTTCCCTTATAATTCCAATCATCAGCTTGATGCTGTCCTAAGCCATAGAACGCCTCATCCTCTGGTGACTCAAAAACAGTATGAATAGACCATCCATCATAGGTTTTATTATCTCCACTTGCCAAAGTCTGAGTTACCTGATAAGGTTGGAATGTCTTACCTCCACCTTGCTGCTCCTGTAGGATGAGCTTGCCTGCAGCATCTGTAAACCACACCTCACCTGTTGAAGCCAACACATGAGCCTTCACACTCTGAGTTGATAGAATGAGAGTATCGCCCTGCTCGGTCACCGTGTAATCAGTCTTGGTTTCCTGAGGAACAATAATCAAGCTCTGAGGATCTGCAAATTTATCTTCTGCAGTAGCACTGACACGAATGATCTTCTCACCCATGACCTGCAAACGAATCAATTTAGGTGTATTTTCCTGTACCTGCTTTACAGACACAATAATACCCTGTTCTGTTTTCTCATAGACACCGGTAGAACATCCCACAAACAGCAGAGACGTCAGCGCCAATAAAACCTGTCTTTTCATATTATTTATATTGTATCTTATACTTTTTGGGCAAAGATACCATTTTTTAGTATAACCGCAAAAAACTGGAAAAAAGAGCAAAAATAGTATCAATCTCTGGTTTGAGAGATGTATTCTGCTAAACTCTCTGCACATCGTTCACCATCAACACCAGCAGAAACTATTCCCCCAGCATAACCCGCACCTTCACCACAAGGGAACAGGCCCTGCATTCTGACATGTTGTAAAGATTCATGATCACGGATGATACGAATTGGAGATGAAGTACGTGTCTCTACACCAATCATGGTAGCCTCATTAGTAAGGAAACCATGCGACATCTTTCCAAACTGCAAGAAACCTTGCTTCAATCGCTCTGTGATGAATTTTGGCATCCAGAAATGCAATGGTGATGCTATAAGCCCGGGAGCATATGAACTGGCAGGAAGATCTGCACTCAAGCGACGGTTTACAAAGTCACTCATTCGCTGTGCCGGCGCTGTCTGTTTCATGTTTCCAGCTATCCAGCATTGCTTTTCCAATGCATCCTGGAAAAGTAACACACTCAAAGGATGAGCTTGTGTAGGACCGTTAGCTTCTCTAGGATTAAACTGCTTTGGCAATATATCCAAGGATTTAAGGACTGCTTCTGCCTCATCGGAAGGGTTCTCTTTTACATAATCTGTAACCAAAGTACGAAGCGATTGCTCTCCCAAATCCTCAGGATGCAGTTCTACAACCATTCCTGAGTTACTCCATTTTCCTCCACGATTACTTGGCGACATGCCATTTACCACCAACTGCTGGGGGCCACTGGCTGCAGGAACCACAAAACCACCAGGGCACATACAAAAGCTATATACACCACGGTTTTCCACCTGATGAACAAAACTATATTCTGCAGCAGGAAGATACTTGCCCCTTCCTTCTCTACGATGATACTGAATCTGGTCAATTAGCATAGACGGATGTTCCAAACGGACACCAACCGCCAAGCCTTTGGCCTCAATCTCTATTCCTGCACCATAAAGATAACGATATACATCGCGTGCAGAATGCCCTGTTGCTAAAATAACAGGGCCTCGAAACTCGCGACCATCAGCTGTTTCTACACCAATTACTTTATCACCATCAATGAGGAAACCAGTCATTTTAGTTTGGAAATGTACCTCTCCACCACTTGCAATAATCTGATTTCTCATGTTTTCAATAACACGTGGCAACTTATCGGTTCCTATATGAGGATGCGCATCGGTAAGAATAGAAGTACTGGCTCCATGCTGGCAGAACACATTCAGAATCTTCTCCACATTTCCACGCTTCTTACTGCGAGTGTAAAGTTTGCCATCGGAATATGCTCCTGCACCACCCTCTCCAAAACTATAGTTGCTCTCGCCATCTACCACATGCTGTCGGGAAATGGCTGCTATATCCTTTTTACGGTCGTGGACATTCTTTCCGCGCTCTATCACGATAGGGCGAACACCCAATTCTATAAGGCGAAGAGCTGCAAACAAGCCACCAGGGCCTGCGCCCACCACAACGGCTACCGGCTTATCCTCCACATTGGGATAAACTGTACGCTGGAAAGGTTCATCCTGTGGATATTCGTTGATATAACTGCGTACCTTCAAATTAACGAAAATTGTACGCTGACGCGCATCTATACTTCGTTTCAAAATGCGTACAGCTTGAATGCTACGAGGATTCAAACCTTTTTCCTGAGCCAAATATTCGGCTATTCGCTGCTCATTGGCAGCAATCTCAGGAAGAACTCTTATCTGATATTCTTCTACCATTTAACCAAACAATTCACGGAGGGCTTCCTCCACTTTCCTAACAGGAACTAATTCTATCTTAAATCTGCTCTGATCCAAGCCCTGCATATTACTCTTAGGAAGAAGAATACGCTTGAACCCCAGCTTCTCTGCTTCGGCAATGCGCTGTTCAATACGAGCGACAGGACGGATTTCTCCACTCAAGCCCACCTCTCCTGCCATGCAGACGTCTGTTTCTATTCCTGTATCTATATTACTAGACAAAATAGCGGCTATAACAGAAAGATCCATGGCCGGGTCACTCACTTTCAAACCACCAGCAATATTCAAGAAAACATCTTTTTGTGCCAACTTGAAACCAACCCTTTTCTCAAGTACAGCTAAAAGCATGTTCAGACGACGTGTATCAAAACCTGTAGCACTACGCTGAGGATTGCCATAAGCTGCAGTACTTACCAATGCCTGAGTTTCTATGAGGAATGGCCGGACACCTTCTATAGCAGAGGATACAGCGACACCACTCAACCCTTCATGGCTTTCACTCAACAACAATTCAGATGGATTATTAACCTGACGCAGCCCATCTGCACGCATTTCATAAATACCCAATTCTGATGTACTTCCAAAACGATTCTTGATACTGCGCAAAATTCGATACAAATAATGTTGGTCACCTTCAAACTGAAGAACTGTATCTACTATGTGTTCCAGAATCTTAGGGCCAGCCAAAGTACCCACCTTTGTAATATGACCAATGAGAATGACAGGAACATTCTGTGTCTTGGCAAACTTGAGAAGCATGGCAGCACATTCTCTCACCTGACTGAGACTGCCTGGAGATGACTCAACTGTTTCCGTAGAAATCGTCTGAATGGAATCAATGACAAGTAATTGAGGCTTCGTGTTCTTGACATGAGCAAAAATCTGCTCCAATGAAGTTTCACAGACAATCAGACATTCCTTTTCTTCTACTTCCGGAACTTCAACCTGAGACTCCAATCGGTTCGCACGAAGTTTCAGCTGTCGGGCACTTTCCTCACCACTCACATAAAGAACCTTCAAATGACGAAGATTCATGACAGTCTGAAGAATTAAGGTAGATTTTCCTATTCCCGGTTCACCACCTAGCAACACCAGCGAACCCGGCACCAAACCACCACCTAGAACACGGTTCAATTCTGCATCTTTCATATCAATGCGAGGCTCTGCCTTTGTCTCTATCTCACTAAGGCTCCGAGGCTTGGCACGTTCCAGGTCTCCCCCCAATCCTTCTGGAAGAATCCGGGAAGCTGTCTCTTTACGAACGACCTGTTCTATATAGGTATTCCACTGTCCACAAGAAGGACAGCGTCCAACCCACTTAGGAGATTCTTGTCCGCACTCTTTGCAGACATACACCACTTTGTCTTTTGCCATAATATGCGCTTTGGGTACAAAGGTAACGAATATTTCTGTTTTATGAAAAGATTAACGGGAAGATAACCACTTACATCATTTCTTTAGTTTTTTTTAGATTCTTTCCTCTAATTTCGACATAGAATAAAGACATTTTGGCTAAAATTATTGTGTCACGAACCTTTTTTTAAGTAATTTTGCATCCGAATTTATAGATGAAAAGACATGAATCCTAACAAGTATTTTTCTATTAACATATTTAAGTTATTACTGATTCTTTCAGTTTGCTTTCTAGCTTCATGTAAAAATGAAGAAGTGGAAGACGATATTTGGTACACACTTACCTTGAATGCGGGACAGCCTTCGGATGACGGGTGCGAAATTACAGCAGGAACCACATGGAGCTCATCAGACAAGATTGCACTGATAAATCTGTCCGGTACTCGTGAAATTACTAACCTGACAAATAGTGGTTCTACGTTTACAGGAACAACTTTAAACTTGTCTAATGGTTATGCTTTAGGATTCTTATATCCTTCGGATGCACTTACTACAGCACATAGTGACACCACTACCCAGGTCTTCTATATGAGCAAACAAGATGGAACACCTAATACTGTCTTAAAATACAAGTATGGTTATGTTTCTTCTGTTACACCATCTGGAACTAATTGCAGCACATCGGTTACCATGAACTCTGTATTGGCAGAAGCAGATATGAAGTTCCTTTGCAATGGTGCACCTATTCAGAATATCACGAAATTGGAGTTCCGCGCAAAAGAAGGCGAAGTCTATGGAGAGCGGACCTATAATTTCAGGAAAAAAGATTACGAGAAGGGCACAAACAACAACATGGTCATCAAAAACAGTAAGGGACTTGACGGATCTGCCACTCTTGCTTTCATTCCAACAGATAATGTTCTTCTGGAAGTTTCCGTATTTACTGCCGATGGACAGATTTTCATCGGAACAAACAATGAAGAGACTTCCATAGAAAAAGGAAAGCATTACAGTTGGACTTTTGAATGCCAGAAAGAAAACGGAATAGCCCATATCGGAGACTATTTCTACAGTGATATGACTGTTTCTGCTGATTACAATGAAAATAAGACCTGCATTGGTATTGTATTTGCTCTGACAGACACAGAAGATGGTCCAATCAACAAGTCTCTGACAGCATCACCACACGGTAGAATAGTTGCGCTGAAAGATGTAGCAGAAACTGGTAAATGTTGGGCAACGCTTATTTACAATATCGTGGGCATGCCAGATTATACTACCGCTGACGGGAAGTTAGAAGAAGGTTTCTTGCCATTCAGCGATGGCAAATCAAAGAACTCTTATTTTGATGAAGGCCATATTGAAGCAACAATCACTGAAGACGGGCGTATAGATTCTTGGCCAAACAGCGGTTTGTTAAGTGACTTCAACGGTAAAGAGAACACAGCATACGCTGACTCATCCAGCATTATCTATGCAGCATGTGGAAGCGCAGCAAAATATGCGATAAAAGGAATTAGCAACAAACGTTTCTACTGCCCTGCCGGAGGTGAAATGGCACTGTTGTATGAGTTATATCAGACAGGCTTAATCTCAGCAGCTACAAAACAAAAGTTTACAGACTTTGAGAAACGTGGATACTGGGTTTCTGCAGAGCGTGAAAGCAACCGTGCCTGGTATATTCAGTTTGCCACTGGAGGTGTCTACTCAAACTACAAAATGAGTAGTTATTGGATACGCCCTGCCATGCACTTCTAAAGACTTTTTTATCCTATTATTTACACATTGTTAAACTAGGAGAACCGCAGGAAACTGCGGTTCAATGTTTTTCTTTGGGTTAATAAGTCGTAACCATTCAGAAAACCTTCCGTGCCGTGCTTCAAACCGCCAATCGTGACCACAAGATAAAGGAGAATCCAAACGGCCTTCTTTTACAGAATAGATACGATAACAACGGAGAAGGAACATCTGTCACAGCAAGAGCTTATCACACTTGCAGAGATACCTTGCAAGTTTGATGTATTGAAGATTGCTTTCCTCTTCTCTTGCCCTACAGAACTACCCTTGCCTAAAAAACGTAGAAAGATATTAAGGACTTGACACCCTATTTTGTATCAAGTCCTTATTTTTTAATGTTCAAAGCTTGCTCATAAATCTTTCTATCTCGTAAGGTTCACTATTGTTGGGAAGAAAATAGTCCTTAATGATACGTGTAGAGTCTATCAGCAAGAAAATTGGAGTTTGTACATACTTTAATTCTTTCCTTATCCTGTCATTTCTGTCAATATAAATATACTCGAAGTATTCATTCCGTTTCTGCTCCATAGCCGGATTATTCATGATTGTGATAATCCGTGTCTTTCTCTTTTTTGACTCGGCAATCTTCTTTGTATAAACAAATCCGGAATCAATACAGGTACCACAGTCAAAGGGATGATACAGCAATACTATTTCCTCATGTTTTTCCTTTGAATCTATGACAGAGTCTAGGGACAAGACACTTTGCCCAACTAAATGCAGATAGTCTTGCTCGTTTACCTGCTCCGGTTCACTTTTTTCATGAACGGACTGACAAGAAAGGAAACACAGTAATAATATCGGAAAAATCTTTCTCATTACCTTTCTATCTTGATTTTCTGCAGTTCGGCATTTGGAGATGTTGCCATGGCATAGAGGTAATCGTTGTCTGCACAGATAGAGTCATAAAATCTGGAAGGCAGTTTGACCTGTCCCAATGGTTGCATACTATCCGTATTTATAAGTATAACCGTGTTGCTTTCATACTGCTCCCCACGTGATGCACAGAGAATATACATGATTCCTTGACTGATGTATGCGTCATTCAGATACAAGGAAACGGTTTTAGGTCCCAGTTCCAGTGTACTGATGTATTCAATGTTTCCTGCAATTACCGGAATGCCACTCAAGTCTGCCGAGTCAATCAGTTCTCCTGTCTTCAGGTCATATTTTTCTATGTAGGGAAAACACTCTGTAACGGCATAGAGGTAGCTCCCGTCAGAAAGGAGGTGCCTTTTGTTCATTCGTTCTGTTTTCCCATCAGGTCCTTCAATCACACATCCACTTCTATTCTCTTCCTGCAGATTATCTGCAGATACGGTCAGGATGGAGGTAGAATCTGTAGATAGTGTCATATAGAGGTGATTATCTTCTGCTGTCATCCTGTGTCCTTGCGAGATCAGATCCAGATGCTTTGCATGAACGATGGTACCGTCTTTTATAGCCATGAGATTGTTGACCTTCATGTTGTCAACCACATATAGAAATCCGTCTTTCATGCAGAATGATTCTGGATTGACCAAGGAAGTTTCGGAATGTGGCATGATAACCTGAAATGTCTTGAAGTCTGTGCTCAGTCGAGAAATATCCCCTCTGTTCCTGTCTAGAATTATCAGAGATCCGTCTGGGATATACTGCATCTGGGATATGCTTGTGAAGAAACTAGAATCAGGGAATTCTGTTATGGAGTCAACGAGAGTATATTCAAATTCCTGATATTCGACACTTTTAGGCTCTCTTGTAGAGCACGCTGTAAAGAACAACAGGATTAATGTACTCAAACTTAACTTTCTCATGTTAACAATCTGTCCTATTTCCATCACATTCTACAAAACTGAAACCTCTTGCACATTGCTTACCTGTACAGGAAATTTCTCCCACCTTGAGTAATCCAGAGAAGCAATAGGTAGTCACAGTGCATTCTGGTTCATCATTTCCGCTTCCTGGAATTTCAACTGCGGCATAGGATAATGTTCCAATAGATGAGAAGGCAACAAACAAGATGATAAGTGTAAAAATTCTTTTCATAATTCTTAATTTTAATTGTTTATTTATTCGATATAAAATGTTCCCGTAAAGACCGTTCCGTTCTGTAATCCGATGGAAATGGAATAGTTGCCGGTATTATAGCCAGTGAAGTCCATGGTAAAACTAGAATGCCCATTTATATAATAGGTATTACAGGTGATACTACTTCCATCAAGAGCAGTTACTATAACTTGCACATTACCCAAATACCTAATAATGTCTACAGCTAAATCGTTGCCAGAAGCTTGAAAAGTTACTGACGGAAGTACACCCTTTGGACCATTTGTATTGCCTTTATGTCCTTCAACAATAGGATCACCGTCAACAGTAACTTCAGCATAAGTTACTCCTGCCAAAAACACATTCACCAAAACAAATAATAAAATCACCTTTTTCATATTCAATAATTAATTAAAGTTTCTGGTGCAAAGTTAAACCATATTATTTCATGTTAAATCTCA
>JAKSLR010000008.1 GCA_024401095.1 Bacteroidaceae bacterium | reverse complement strand
TAAATTTTATAGGTTTGTCTTTTAATGTATTGCAAAGATAGAATAAATTTAATAGGGTTGATCATTTATGCAATAAAATATCTCTTTTAGGCTATTTAAATCCCATTTATCACCTTATTATTGCAGAAACAATTATAGAATCAATTACTGATATATTCTTCCTTTTAAATCATCTAAATTATTCTTATTTTAGCTATTCTTTATCATTTCATGATATACTTGGATTTATTATTTTGTAGTTTCCAAAGAAAAAATTTCTTTTGTATAGATAAGACATCTCAAATCTGGAAAAACTACATTTTATAATGAAAAAATATATTTTATTATTATTTACTCTGTTACTTAGTATTTTAACCACTTCCATGAATTAAACATTATATAATAAATATGAAAAAATACCTTGTTACTGCTGTGCTGCTATTAGTCACTATGTCATCCGTCGCACAGAATATGACTCCTTCTACACCTAGTGGCAGGTTGGAACCTTCTGGAACACGTATTCCTGCATCCGACAATCAGATACAATATTTAGGTCGAGTATCCTTCAAGAATCCGGAGGCTCCTGTATTTACTTTCCCAAGCGTTCAGATACGTGCCAACTTCACTGGTACTAGTCTCCGTATGATAGCAAAGCCTAAAAGTGGTTATTTCATGGCTCAGATAGATAAAAGTGAAGCTTTTAAAGTGGCTTTCAATAGTGAGCGTGATTCTATTGTTACATTAGCAACTGCATTACCAGAAGGCAATCATCAGGTAAAACTTATGTATGTAACAGAAGGTTATGAACGTAGAGCTGAATTCCATGGTTTTCTGCTGGATAAGGGACATCAGCTGCTACCTCCACCAGAACTCTCAGATCGTCGCATAGAATTCATCGGTAATTCCATAACCTGTGGTTATGGTGTAGAGAGTGTTCAATGCGATTCGCATTTTATGGATGAAACCTGCAATCATTATTTGAGCTATGCAGTACAAACTGCTCGTAACCTAGATGCTGAAGAAATTTCTGTTTGCAGGAGTGGTATAGGCGTTTACCGAAATTACGATGGTCCTCGAAGTGGAGACAAAATAAATATGAATACCGAATACACACATACTTTACTCTATGATGACAGCGAACAGTGGGATTTCTCCAGATACCAGCCACAGGTGGTTTGCATTAATCTAGGAACAAACGATACCAGTACCAAGGGAGCAGATCCGAAACTTTTGAAAAAAGGCTATGTAGACTTGTTGAGTCAAGTACGTAAAGCCAATGCTAATGCTAAGATTGTCTTCCTTTGCGGTCCTATGATGAGCGGAGATTCCCTGACTTTGGTAAAGAAAACGCTCAATGAAGTGGTTCAGGAAGCCAACAAGAACGGTGATGAACAGGTATATCGTTTCGATTTTCAGCCACAGAATGGAGATTTAGGTTATGGTGCAGACTGGCATCCAAGCTACTGGCAGCATGAGCAGATGGCGGGTGAACTGACCCCATATCTCCGTAAACTAATGGGATGGTATTAAATTAAAAACTTATAAATATCTTTTTACTTCTTCACCCTCTACACTTGCATACAGTTCAATGAGGTTCTTTGGAGGGACTAGATTGAATCTTGAGCAGAAGAACTTCTTCCACTTGGAAAAAACCAACTTCTGATTTCATTTCTATCTCAATTTTTAAAGGAAGTTCTTCACCGGAGCTTATCTTCACCCTTTCTATGGCGTTTGCTGAGTATTTGTGAATATCACCTTCTAGAGCCACGGAACCAATCACAGTACGACGCATCAGATTAATATCTCCAGGCAAAAGCTCGTTCAATAAATCCTTTACCAGAGTATAACTGACTTGTTGAAGGCGATCATCTGATAGAGAAATCCTTAGGATTGGAGCAGAATGAAAAGGCTACCATCCGCCATATATGGCAGGTCAATGCTTTAGTATATTTGCGAAGTAAACATGGAGAAATAATATGTTACATGAATAACTCATTGGATTAGAAATAGAATATGGAAATAAAAATGTAACTGTAATGTAATATGAAAAAAGGAGAATCTCACGATTCTCCTTTTAATTAAAAACCTGCGCTCAGGTCCCCTTTTGTTTAATTTTACACTACTTTCAAGTGCAAAGATAGGTTATGTTTCTTAGAAAACCAATTTTTTCCCGAAAAAAATGAAGAAAAGTTATAATAAGTCGTATTGACTGGTTTTGTAAAGATATATTGGACTTAAGTACAAGGAGTAATAATTAAAATATATGGTAAAAAGATGAAAATAATGCAGTCATGATATTTTATAAACTTTATTTGAAAAAAAACTTAGAGTTTGTATGGTTTTTCCAATATAGTTTCTAACTTTGCGCCCCGAATAATTACCTAAAAAAGAAATATTTTGGAAGCAAAAGATTCATTAAGTAAGATTATAGAGGCACTCGTTGAATTGGAAGTTCCTGTTCAGAAGAACTATCTTATTGACTTTGTGTGCGGAAAGGATAACGAAGAGATTGACGAAAAGGGCCAGACTGATCTGGAATGTTTCGGAATCTTGCAAGGAGAAGACGACGCTCTTCTTATTACCATTATTAAAGAAGCTGTCAAGAAGGATCTGATCATCTACGATTCAGACAATCACACCTATACTTTCACACCAGCTGGCAAGAAGTTCATGAAGAAGCCTAAATCATTCATCGTTACCTACGATGACGATGAAGAGGAAGAAGATGCTAACATGGACGATATCAAGGAGCTGATGCAGGAGATTGATGCTGACGTATCTAAGAAATCTTCAAGTGGAATGACTAAAAAGTCTTCCATGAAGATTCAGCTTATTCATGCCATTGACCATAAAAAGGCACTTGACGATTTTGCAGAGTCACAAGGACAAGATTTCGATGTTATACTTGACGAACTGGAATCTATTGTACAGAGTGGCATGCACATCGATATAGATTATTTCTTAGAAGAACTCTTTACTGATGACAATATCGAAGAACTTGTAGATTTCTACAAGGAAAACAAGGGAAGCCTGGACAAGGCAATTCGAGAATTTGAAGATGCTTACAGCAATGAAGAGCTCAGGTTACTCCGAATCAAGTATCTGACTTTAAAGAAATAAAAAAAGCGTGAGAGTTTTTCTCACGCTTTTCTTTTTTATCTCTTACTGTTATTTTCCATGAACAGCTGAAGGAGTCCAGTTCTTGAAGAACTTCAACACCTTTTCCTTACTATATCCCTTGCCCTCTTCCAGATAACCACTATCCTGAATGTGCTTTACATTTCCTTCCATACACAGGACTACCATCACAGGGAAACCAAATCGGGTACAGTTGCCCAGACGCTTCATAGCTTCTTCATTCTTATTCTTTGGAGAATAGTTTACATGAATATACACAAAGTTCTGGTCAATCAGAGTCTTGATTTCTTCATCTGCATGGATAAACTCATTAAAACGCAGGCACCAAGGACACCAGTTGCCACCAACCTGACAAATTACAAACTTACCTTCTTGTTTTGCTTTTGCCACAGCTTCGTCAATCTGAGTCATGGCATTAATCTCTTCGTTGTAAGGTTTTTCTTTTACCTCCTGTGCCAATACAGGAACAGCTGCAATAATAAACAGCAGTGTAGCTAATAACTTTTTCATTCTTTTTCTAATAAATTAGTTTTTGCAAAAATAAGAAAAAAATGGGTTATGCCTTATATAACACTAAAAAATTCTTATATTTGCAGCAAACATTCTTGAGTACGACTATGGAAGAAATTGATAATGAGAAGACTTTTGAAATTACAAAATTTGAAAAGTATTATTCAGAAGAAGGGCTTAAAGACAAGATTGCAAAATTCGCAAAGGCTGCTGGAAGCAAGGTAGTCTACCATGTCTTAGTCCTTTACTACTTGTTGCAAGACAAGAATCTTCCACTCAAGACTAAGTTGAAAATCTACGGTGTATTAGGATATTTCATTGTTCCAACCGACCTTATACCCGACTTTGCTGCCGGATTTGGCTACACCGATGATATGGCTGCACTAATTTGGGTAATCAATACCATTTCAGACGCTATTACTCCAGAAATAGAACAGAAAGCCAAGGATGCCATAGCAAAGCTAGGACTGGAATAATATACCTCAGTACAGTTATTTGCTAATCACCATTTTACTTCAGTTGTCTTGCTAGCTCTTCGAGATTTGAAGGACGGGCAGCATCGTCATTGATAATTTCTCCATTTTTTGAGACAATTATTTCTCTTGGAATCATAATTCCAGAATCGAATATATCCATGATGTCTTGAGGCACTCTTGGGAACATGAAATGATACCCTTTAAGTTTGTAATAGTTAACCATATTCATCCAATTCTCACGATTTTCCTCCTGATCCAAAGAAATGTACAGAGCTGTGTATCCTTTTTCTTTCAGAAGTTTGTTCAACTCATTCACATGTTTGAATTCTGCCTTGCATGGACCACACCAAGTTGCCCAGATATCCACATACAGTTTCTGACCTTTGAAACAAGATAGTAAATCGTTCAGTGTATGTATTCCATCCTTGTTCTCTACAAAGATTGCTTCACCGTATTCCTGCGGATTATTAAATTTCCGAATGTCAGGGATAAAAGACTCCAATATAGGAAGATAAATACTGTTTGGGAACATCTGCTTGAAATCTTCAAATAATGTCAACAGTTCTGCTTCATATTTTTCTTGAATCATAGCGTCATAGAGACAGTGTGCATACTGGTTTTCCAGACGCACATCTTTCAAGAATTTCTTGTACATGTTCACAAAAGCTGTAGTACGGAGGTTTTGACCGAATAGTTTTATGGTACTTTCCATATCTTCGTACAACAGACGATACGCTTTCATTTGCAGGAAATCATACAAGGAATGAGAGTGACTAAAGATTTTGGCATCGGAACTGATTCCTTCTGTTGCCATTTTCCACATCTTATTTGCTTCCTCGTCATTGTCACGATCCAACTGTCTGTTACTGTTGATGCCCATGACGGTTCTCCAATAACAGTCAATGTCATGTTGAATGAAAGTATACATGTCTGTATTTAACTTTCCTGTCTTATGTGCTTGCAGAACTTTATCCAACATCGGTTGTCTTACCTCATCTATAGCTAATAATAGTGAATCGGCAGTCCTGTATTTGCTGAAAGCATAAGCATATTCATTAGCAGAATCATACGAATATAATTCCGTATATAGTTTCTGGGCAGAGTGTTCATCCCCTTCCAGCTGGAATACCTTACCATTGAACGACAAAGAATAATGCTGGTCACGCTCTATAGGGAACTCTATCATTCCCAATCCAGGGTTCACCAATTTAAACAGGCTTATGCTATTGACTGGTACCTTTATCTCCATCTGTTCATTCACAATGACCGTATCTTTCTTCACTACTTGATAAAAACCATTTTGTTCAGTCATGTCCAAAAGCTTCAGTACAGGATTATCACTCTTGTTCAGAATGGTTACAGTAGCCTCACTTTTCAGGTTCAGATGTGATTTCAGGAAATCAAAGATGCATCCGTCAGCATAGCCTGCCATCTGGTCTATCTTCTTCCCTTCAGGAGAAAGTAAAATAAAAGTCGGCATGGAATTTACGGCATTTCTGTTCCAAAGACCACCTTTACCTTGTTTGTCGCGTAAATTATACCAGCAGAAATCTTCCTTACTATGACGGTTGGTAGCAGTACGCCAGTCTTTATTGTTATAATCCTGCGTAATAGAAATGAATACAATCTTATCTTTCAATTTTTTGGAAAGCGCAGAGAGTTCAGGCATCGATGCTTGGCAAGGCATGCATCCTTCGCCCCAGAAATCCAGCAGGACATATTTACCTCGGAACTGACTCAATGTATAGGAATTCCCATCCAAGTCCTCCAATTCAGTATCTATCACATCGTTCATGGCATATATACTGCCAGGATGAATAAGACTGAGCTGATCAATGTACCAAGGAGTTGATTTTTCTTCAAACGGAAGGGCTTTTAAAGCAGCTTCAACCAGAGGATAAAATTCCTCATAATTTCCATGAGAGAAATAAACGGTTACATCTGAAAGCAGTTCTTTCCACACGGCATTAAACGGCAGTTTCTGAAGCGCCATCAGCTGTTCTTTCATTCGCTCGTTTTCAGCTAGTTTCTCTTTTTTTCTCCACTCTTTCAGTGCTTTTTCTATCGGAATATATTCCTCATCAGTTTCTACACGGATATTTACCAGTGAGTCTATCTTAAATTTACACTCATCATAGAATGCAGTACTCTTGGCTGTGAGTTTATTGAACTGATTGTATGTATCATTAAGCTCTGATTCCGCTTCAATCCGAATAGTTTCAGGATGTTTATCCTTAATTGAAACAAAGACTTTGCCACCTGGTTCAGCATAAAATTTGTGCAGTTTATTGTCCCATCCTGGTCCATAGAGATTAAGGGATAATGCCAGATGATTTTCATCGGAAATACGATTTACAATTATATCTCTGGAAAAATGTCCGTCAGGATTTATCTCGCCAATTCCACGAGTATGCCACGCACTGCCACTAATTTTTTCACCTAGCATGACAACTACAGAATCTGTGAAGTTTTCAATCTGTATGTCCAGATGTATGGTATCTTTCTGTTGGGCAAAAGCTTGGCAAGTACAGAAAAGCAGAATTACAAGTAATATAAAATTATGTTTGTTCATCTTACCTATTATTTTAGCACAAAAATAGATAATATAAACCTTGTAAGACTTATTAATAGCCAAATAAATAAATTTTTCAGTATTTTTTAACTTATATTATTAGTAATTGTGTCCGAATAATTTAAACGGTTGAGATGCGACTATTAACTGGATATAACTAGCCATAATTATCCATAACTGTACATAACAGGACATGAACCATTAAGCCATCTGGTTAGAATTACTGTCCTTTCGTGGACTTCCTGTGATAATGGTAATCTTACTCAATTTAATTCGTGTTTATATTGTTAATTAATCAATAGTAAATTATTGCAATACATTGGTATAGATAACTCCTTTCTTAGGGGTGATTCCCTTGCGCCTGAAAAGCTCGCTTACAGTGACAAATTCATAGCCTTTCTCTTTTAAGGCAGGAATAAGAATATCCAGAGCTTCTACAGTGTTGGCATTTCCCTGGAAATCATGCATGAGAATAATGCTGCCGTCGTGTACCTTAGCCAGTTCACGTTCTGCCCGCTCTTGAGCGGATACTTCAGGATTCCAGTCTTCGCAGTCGTGACCGGCAATGAAAGTTAAATCTATCGTATTGTGAAGCTTTTCGTCCACATCAATATAAGGAGGTCTAAAAAGGGTTACTTTCTGATTGGTAATAAGTTCTATAAGTCTTGTAGTCTCTTGAATTTCTTTCTGTATAGAATCAGCAGACAGTTTGGTCATATAAGCATGGCTGTAGGAATGGTTGGCAAGTTCATGACCTTGCTGTACTTCCAGCTTCATCAGGAGCTCAGACTCTGGAGTTATGTTGTTACCAATGACAAAGAAGGATGCCAGCACATGATGCTTATACAGTTTGGCCAAAACAGCAGGTGTAGTGACAGTATTCGGTCCATCATCAAAAGAAAGAGCTACCAGTTTCTTCTCCTGAGGATACTCCTTGAAAGCATCCATAATGCGGGTAGGACGCAAATCTTCTGTAAAGGCACCTAATTTATACTGGCTTGGCTTGCACTCTGGTTCCCAGTAGAAAACGCCTTGGCAACGGCCATTCACGGCATAGCGGCTTTCCTGTAATACCCGGCAAAGCTGGCGGTAACCGTCTTCCATGACTTCGGGATGTCTTTCATCTACTTCAAATCCGGTTTCTGTAATGATGACGTCGCAATTGTACTTTTCACTGACTATTCTAATGTTCTCCATGCAATGAGTAATGCATGCATCGGCATCTCTCTCCTTTCCGCCATCCATGGCCCAATAAGGATAAAGTGACATGCCAATAATGTCCCATTTAACTCCCTGGCCGGCCAGAATACCTAGGTTCCATTCATAAAGGGCCTTGTCGAATCCATTATCCAGATGTACGATGACTTGTGATTCTGGGGCTATTTCCTTAACAGCATCATATCCAGCCTTGATGAATCCGGCATATTGAGTTGGGTTCAGACGCGCATGTCCCATGCTGGTAGTAATAGTGGTATTTCCTTTTTCATCCTTAATTTCCCAGCCAGTAACGGGATCTGTCTTGACACTCCACAGCAGGCCATTAGAGATTTCATTGCCTACTTGCACCCATTTAGGAGTCAATCCTTCTTTTTTCATGGCCTTTAGAACTGTAAGGGTATGTGCCCGTACATCTTTTTTCATCTGCTCAAAAGAATGTCCCAACCACGATGCAGGAATAGGTTGCTTGTTAGGATCGGCCCACCAGTCGCTGTAATGAAAATCAAGCATGATTTCCATACCCAACTTCCTGGCACGACGGGCTTTTACCAATACATCCTCCAGGTTACACCAGTTGTCATGCTTACTTGGATCCACCCATACACGCAAGCGAACTGCATTTATGCCATAATCTTTCAGCAGACTGAGGCATTCCTGTTCCTGACCAGCATTATTATACCACTTGTATCCCTTAGATTCATATTCAGTCATCCATCCCATGTCTGCACCCTTATAGAAAACCTGAGCATTCAGTTGAAGCACAGTGAGGAACAACGAAGTCAGAAAAAGAACCTTTTTCATATTCTAGATTTTATTATTTTACAATAATATGAATTGGACCCATCAATCCTGAAGCAGACAGCGGTTCCATGCCAAAGTAGTATGGCATATCTACAAATGTCACTGGAGTAACTCCAGGCTGCTTGTCACCAATCAAACGATTCTTCCAGAGGTTGGCAACCTCAATGTCCAATTCATTTGTACCCTCCTTTAATAAACCGGTAACGTCAATTCTGTAAGGTTGTTTCCAGGCATAACCTGCCTCCTTGCCATTGAGGGTAACATGTGCCATGACCCCTACTTCACCTAAATCCAGAATAATCTTGTTTCCGTTCAACTTTTCTACATTTAACATAGTAGAATAGTTCACTACTCCAGAGAAGTATTTAACACCATTGTTTTGATTCTGAGATAAATCTGAAAGATTTGTTAAAGTAATACTTTCTGGTGCTCCACGTCCTTCCTGAAATTTCAGTGTCCATGAGCCGGTAGTAAATGACACCTCTTTTTCTTCTACAGCAGGCACTGTAAACTGAGTTTCTGTGGTCTTCTCGCCAAAGACTACAAAAACAGCATCATCACTAACCATTGGAATTTCTACAGTAGTTTCCTCTCCAGTCATGGTATATGTTGCGTCTTCTATGGCACCTGTTTCTGGATGCCAGATCTGAGGTTTAAGGCCAGCAACACGGAAGGTAGCCTTCACTAACTCTGCCTCACGGGATGGCTTGTTTACCCAATAGATCTGCAGGTCGCCACAGTTACGATGCAGGTATCGGATATCACTTGTAGTCTTGACATCAGGCTTTATTCCTAACTTTTGCAATACATCTTTCAATTCTACACCAGAAGTAACATTCTCCATACCGCTTTCCCAAATACTCTTTACCAGCTGTTCAAACTCAGCCACATCATCAGCTCCTCCTGCAGGATGCTTTGGCTTTCCACCAGCAATGATGGCACCAGCCTTAGCCATATTGGAGAGCTTACGTAAAATGGTATTTGACATATAATCTACATTGCGGTCGAGCCAGAGTACCTGATATCTGGTTCCACTGTCACCAGAGATGAACTGATCATCAAGCCATGCGATAGCTGTCATAAAGGTCTTAGGACTGCAGAAATCGTACTGATAACCGGCTGGAACATTTGGTTTCTCTGTCTCGTAGAGTTTAGTGATATTGGTATCTTCACCATAATAAACCAAAACATCGGCCACATTCTGACCTTGCTGCAGCATATAGCAGCTTCTACTCATGTAGTCGACCCAAGCCTTAGCCTGTTCTGCCCATGTTTCATGGCGGTTGAACCATTGTCCGGTACTCATCAGGCTCAACCCTGGTTTATGGGTATCCAGAGGCTGGTGAGCACTCTCATGCACGACTATACGGTTGATGCCGGCAGCCAGCTCGATGTCGAGTACTTGTTTCAGGTTTCCAGGCCAGAAACCGTAGGCATAACCTCCCATACCCATGGCAGTCATACTTTCTGCAGCAGCAATGTTCTGACCGAAAATGTGTGCTACAGAAGAACTTTCCTTATCGTCCATTTCATATCGGGTATGGTCGAAATCCATGATTTCCGGTCCTTTCTGTGCCAGCCATGCTGCATTCATCCACATGGCACTCATTGGAATTTCTGCTGTAGCCTTCAAGTCCATACCATCGCCTATGAATGAACGTTCATTCTCATGACTTTCGGTATATCTGCCCTTCATACCGTATTCATTCTTCACGATATCGGAAATACGGTCGTAATTTTCTTTCATAAGTTCACCGATGGTTTCACGCCAGTCTTTCAGGAATCCGTCGGTCTTCTCAGGTGTATCAATGATCATACCGGTCAAGGCTGGCAGGTACTTATAAAGATCGTATTCATGACGCTTGTAGAACTCGTCCATCATTGCTGGAGTCCAAGTCATCAGTTCAGCTTCATAACTATCGGTCAGCAAGTAGCGGATTCCCTTCTCTCCCATCATGCCATTGCTAGCTTCTTTGTACATGTCCAGATATTTACGGAAATAATTGGTCCATGCTATTGGGTCCAGCTTATCTACCTCAAGACCAGTAGCTTCTGCTGGAGCCGGATGGTTTCTCTTTCCTGTCAGAGAGAAGCCAAAGCGGAAGATGCGCCACTTGCCGTCCTTTGGAGCTTTCCAGCTGAGTTTACCGTCTTTCACTTCATTGGTTACATTATAGACATCCCAAGTGCGAGCAAAAGTCTCCTTGTCGGCTAGTGGAGTTGGGTTGTTCAGCACATTGAAACCAAAGGTGAAGCCGGCCTTATCTTCTGCCAAATGTACACGGGTAATAGGATACAGCACAAATTCAGAAACCACTGTTCCTGGAGCTGCCGGAATATCAGGGGTCATACCATAGAATCCTGGAGTTGGAAGAGGATTCTCGATAGAAAGACGATAATATTTGGCCTTAACTATCGGGAAGTCAAAAGTAGTGGCTGTCACAAAACTTGGAGTGACGTCACAGATATCATTCCACTCTGCACCATCTTTAGAGTACTGAAGCTTCATGCCTCTTCCTGCAGAACATACGGTAGCCGACTTGATTACCTGCTCTTCTGGAAACTCATACTGAATCCATGCAGAACCCGATGGATCAGCCATCAGCATGTTCTGTTGAGCCAGACTACCATCAGTCAGCTCATCCACTGTAAAAGGAGTGTTAGAAGTGGTTACCTTTGCTCCCATCTCCTGTAAGGTAAGGTCACCAGCAGGCATCTTGACAGCAACAACTGCTACATCTTCGTAATATTTGTCTACATTAGGATCGGCATCCTGAAGCACACTACTGGAGGTTGGTATATTCTGATAGGTACCTGTAGTGTTGAAAGGCTCTGGAAGCGTGATTTGAATGTCCTTACCACTGGCATAGCACTCACGCCACACCAGTTTCTTCATGGCATCCTTTGGCTCTACCCATGGACCGCCTGTTGAACTCCATCCAGGGGCACTGGCAATGGTCATCTCCAGACCTAAGGAATCGGCCAATCCGATGGCATAATTAAAGGCATCTTTCCAACCTTCATCCATGTAGACCAGACGGTTTTCCACTATCTGTGGAGTAATGGCTGTTCCAGCATCGAAATGGTGGAAACCGCCTAATCCGATTCGCTTCATCCAAGTTAAGTCCTTGTAGATACCATCTTTTGTGATATTACCGTTCATCCAATGCCACCATACCTGTGGTCTTGCCTCCTGAGGAGGATTCTGGAAATTAGCTTTGAGTTCATCAAGGGTGACCTGTGGAGCCACTTTAGGCTCTGAACAGGAATAAAAACTAAGTGCCGCTAGAGCACAAGCAATATATTTCTTCATGGGATAAAAATCTTTGTATGCAAAGATAGTGCTTTTGAGAAGGAAATCAGCACTTTTCCCTGAAAATTTCTACATCATCATTAAAAATGATGGTTACACTGACTGCAGTCCTTGTCGCAACCGTTGCAGGACTTTCCCTTGTTCTTTTTCACGGCTTGAAAGGCAAACCACATGGCTGTACCTATGAAAACTATAATCAGGATATCCCAGAAATTCATAGCAGTATCAGACTAAAAATAAAGGCACATACCCATGCTATACAGCATTGCCCTACCACAATGGTGAGTGCCCATTTGGTTCCTAGTTCTCTGCGGATAGAGGTGATGGCAGCTACACATGGGGTATACAGCAGACAGAATACCAGAAAGACAAAGGCAGAATAAGGGGTAAACATAGCAGTAAGTGTAGCTGTTCCCGGGAAAAGAACGCCCAAGGTACTTACCACACTTTCCTTAGCCATGAAACCAGAAACCAAAGCCGTCACCATACGCCAGTCGCCAAATCCCAATGGCTTGAATACCGGTGTAACCAGACCGGCAATGTCTGCCAGTATACTTCGGGAAGTATCTTCCACCATTACCAGATGCCAGTTGAAGTTCTGCAGGAACCAGATGACTATACAAGCTAAAAAAATGACAGAGAATGCCCTTTCCAGAAAATCTTTTGATTTCTCCCACAAAAGAAGGAGCACATTCTTCATTCCGGGCATACGGTAACTAGGAAGCTCCATGACAAAAGGAACTGCATCACCTTTGAAATAGAATGTCCTCAGGAAAGCGGCAATGATAATGCCGACAAAGATTCCCAACAAGTAAAGGGCTATCATGACCCATGCCCCCTGATGTGGGAAAAAGGCTCCACAGAATAGTGCATATACAGGAAGTTTGGCTGTACAGGACATGAATGGGGTGAGCAGAATGGTAAGCTTTCTGTCTCGTGCCGATGGCAATGTACGGGTAGACATGACTGCCGGTACAGAACAGCCAAAACCAATAAGCATCGGAACAATACTGCGGCCAGACAATCCTATTTTTCTCAGCAGCATATCCATCACAAAGGCGATACGTGCCATATAACCTGAATCCTCCAATAATGAGAGGAAAAAGAACAGGCAGACGATAATAGGCAGGAAAGAGACCACAGATCCAAGGCCTTGGCAAATACCACCTATCACCAGAGAATGAACCACATCGCTCACCTGAAGTGTAGTTAACAGGAGATCAAGTTCTGCTGTACACCATTCTATTCCATCTTCTAGTAATACTTGAAGATAATCTCCTATCACGTTGAATGTCAGATAGAAAACTAGTGACATAATGGCAAAGAAAGAAAGGTGTGCCGTATACTTTCCGGTAAGAACCTTATCAATAGCAGCACTTCGTCTCTGTTCCTTGTTCTGCTTTGGCTTTGCCACACATTTGGCACTGAGTTGTTTGATGAATGTATAACGCATGTCGGCTACACAAGCTGCAGGATCCAGTCCTCTTTCTTCTTCCAGCTGACGGAGGATATGGCGGATGGTAGCCTTTTCATTCTGCTCCAATCCTAAGGATTTCTCTATCAGATGATCGCCTTCAACAAGTTTGCTGGCAGCAAATCTGGAAGGAATTCCTACTTTTTCAGCATGATCTTCTATGAAGTGAGCCACAGCATGAAGGCATCTGTGCATAGCACCCCCATGGTCGTGTGGCCCGCAGAAATCTACCCGTTGTGGTCCTTCCTGATAACGTGCCACATGAATGGCATGCTTAATCAACTCATCCACACCTTGGTTTTTGGAGGCAGAAATAGGAACCACTGGAATACCCAATGCCTGCTCCATCTCATTGATAAGTACCGTTCCTCCGTTGCCTTCCATCTCATCCATCATGTTCAGGGCAAGTACCATAGGAATGCCCAATTCCATGAGCTGCATAGTCAGGTAGAGGTTTCGCTCTATATTGGTAGCATCAACGATATTGATGATACCGTTTGGTTTCTCATCCAAGATGAAGTTTCTGCTGACAATTTCTTCAGCCGTATAGGGAGAAAGGGAGTAAATTCCGGGTAAATCGGTCACTTCTGCTTCTGAATAACCTCTAATAACACCAGTTTTTCGATCTACAGTCACCCCTGGGAAATTACCCACATGCTGATTGGAACCTGTAAGCTGGTTGAACAAGGTAGTCTTGCCACAATTCTGGTTGCCTACCAGCGCAAAAGAAAGTGCTTTTTCCTTGGGCAGAGGATGCTCTTTAGCAGGATCATGAAAACGATAGCCTTCCTCTCCCAATCCAGGGTGTGGAAGTACACTGTGTGGAGATTCTACCTCTGCACGATGAGGAACATCGGTCGTTACCTCTATGTGTTCTGCATCGGCATTACGCAAAGTAAGCAGGTAGCCGTGCAAAAGAAGCTGCATGGGATCACCCATTGGGGCATATTTCACCAGCTTCACCACTGAACCGGGAATGACCCCCATGTCCAGAAAGTGCTGACGCAATGCTCCTTCACCACCCACTTTGGTGATGAGAACAGATTGCCCGATGTTAACCTCACGTAATGTCATAATTTTTAATTATGCAAAGATAGCAATATCTATTGTTTCCTACGAATAAAATAGATAAAATACCTACATTAGGGTAGGATTATCGGTTTCAAATGTCAAATCTTCATAGATTTGTTCATTAGGAACAAATGAAAAGGCTTCCTGATTCTTTTGAGTGGTATCTCTTATGGAATCTTCATAGCCGGTAAGTGCGGCAAAAGGAGCAAACTGAGCAGCTCTGTTGTACATGGACATCGGAGGATGTTTTTTTGAAATATGATGTTCAAGATTTATAATATCATCGTACTTTTTCCTCATGCCTTATGTCCTCCAATTTGATTGTTTCTTTCACGAGCAGTAGCCCCTTCTGAATAGCTTACTGCATTCAGGATAGCATTCTTGCCGAATTTCTTCTTGATATTCAGCAAGGCTTCCTGCATTCTCCTTTCCTTGGCTCTCTCCTCTTTTTCCTTCTGGATCTTTTGTCGCTGTTCTTCCGTATCTCCAAAGAGGTCCAGCTGAACTGCTTTAGCCTGTGGTTCTTCTATTTTATCTTCGGGAATGACGTGATTAACCGTAACATTCAGTCTTCGAATCAACAAAATAGGGTTCACTATACTTCTATACAAACCGACAACAGCTTTAAGCATCTGGCGGGAAGAAGAGGTATGACCACCCAGATTGACAGTTCCATGTGCATGTTTTGGCGTAAGCCTGCCGTAATAATCCTTACTGACCGGTCCTTTGTATTGTTCGGCTATTTCAGGATTTGTCAAGCTTTCCCTATCATAACTCACTGTGAGCACCAGCTGGTCTGTCACCAGTTTCTTGTCTACCAGACTCAGGCTTAGGGCATCGGTCATTTCCTTAATCACCACCAGCGCTTTTTCTGCAGTATAAGGGCAGTTGAGCACCTGACCACTGCTGAATGAATTAGTCGATGGCTTATATTGCTTGATCACATCAATGGTACAAGGCTCCCATCCCCAGGCATGATCGATGAGCAGTTCGGCATTCACACCGAAGAGATTATATAGAATATCTTCATTGACCACAGAACAGTGAGCTACATCGCCCATGGTATACATACCGTTCTTAATCAGTTTTTCTGAAAGCCCGTGTCCTACTCTCCAGAAATCGGTGAGAGGCTGATGACTCCACAATTGCCTGCGATAAGACATCTCATCGAGTTCAGCAATTCTCACGCCATTCTCATCCGCTGGAATATGTTTGGCTACTATATCCATGGCTACCTTGGCCAGATACAGATTAGTGCCAATGCCTGCCGTTGCAGTTATTCCGGTGGTTTTCAGCACATCGTGAATCATGGTGGCAGCCAGTTCCCGTGGGGTCATTTTGTAGGCAGCCAGATAATTGGTCACATCTATGAACACCTCATCTATGGAGTAAACGTGAATGTCTTCTGCCGAAATGTATTTCAAATAGATGTTGTAGATTCGGGTGCTGTATTCGATGTAATGAGCCATTCTTGGAGGAGCTGCAATATAATCAAGCTCCAGATAAGGATTACTTTTTAGCTCACTGTCTATATAGGATTTCCCCCGGAAAGCTTGCCCCCGTAACCGGTGTCGCCTCTGGGCATTGATTTGCGTAATGCGTTGTACGGCTTCAAAAAGGCGGGCTCTACCGGATATGCCATAAGCTTTCAACGAAGGGGATACGGCAAGACAGATGGTCTTTTCCGTACGACTCACATCAGCAACCACCAGATTCGTATTCAGCGGATCCAGATTCCGATCTACACACTCTACAGAGGCATAGAAGGATTTAAGGTCAATGGCAATGTAAGTTCGGGAAGGATTCATGTTGCAAAGATAAGCAATTTCTTCACAACACGAGACTTTGGAATCCTTATTTTGATGCCCGATTAATCTGAACCTGATAGACGATACAAGTAGCCAAGAAATAAACCACTGTCTGAATCCAGAGGGCAGCATATTCCGGCTCAACGGTTTCCAGCCCTCCACCCATACTGCTTAAGGTGAGGAATCCTCTCACACCAAAGGTACTTGGGAACAGCCAGCTTACACCTTGCCAGAATCCCGGGATATTGCTCTCAGGCCATGAGACTCCCGTCATGAAAAGAAGGATGAGGGAGGTAAACACCACTATCAGCATCACGTTTTCACGATAACGGATCAGGCAAGAGAGGAACATGCCGAAGAAAATGCAGGACAAGAGGTATGGGAACATCAGCCCCAGGAGGTCTCTTCCCGAAGCGATGGTGGTAAAGCTGAAGATTTTAGGGACCACCAGTGTCAGATAGGCTGTCAGTACAGCATAGATCATGAAGTAGCAAAGGGCTTTGCCGCCTACAATGCGGAACAGACCGTTCTTGTGCTCTTTCACGGAAACCAGCGACTTGAACCGGTTCTTCTCTCTGGCGGTTCCAGCTGATAATCCTATACCCAGAAGAAGGGTCTGCTGAATGATGATGACAAGTACAGCAGGAAGTACGGCATTGCCATATCCACTTGTAGGATTAAAAATAGGAACTTCTTCAAAATCAAGCGGTTTGGTGGTTATCTCTTCATCCCTTTGTGTAGTAGCTGTCAGACTGGAATTCTGAATCTGAATGTCGGAATTCATGGCAGAAGAGACGGTCATGGCTGTCATGTAGATAGCTTTGTAAGTGAGCATCAGGCTCATGTCACAATAAACCCCTACCGATGCCTGTTCTCCCCGGTTCAGCAACTGTTCAAAATCAGAAGGCAGATACAGCACACCATACACCTCTTGTCTGCCCATCAGCTCACGGGCTTCTGCCAGACTGTTGCAGTGGTAGGTCACGTTCACATCGGGACTTGCATCACACTTCCGGATGAACTCACGACTGAGAGTGGAATGGTTCAAGTCTACTACAGCCACCGGAACCTCACGCACCACCTCATTGTTATATATCCAGGAATAGAGTAAAGGATAAGCCAAGGGCACCAGAATGAAGAAGATGAGCACACCTTCGTCCTTGATGCACATCTTCATCTCATCTGCCCAAATAGTAGCAAGATCGTTTATGGCTTCTTTTACCCTCATCCAAAGGTTCTTCATAGAAACTGTTTATTATCTTTAGCGTTATGGTATATATTTATATTCCAGCATGGCTCTCCGGATATTACGAAGCACGAATACAGGTAATATCATGAAACAAAGCATGCAGACCCAATTGATCCATGCGTATTCCATTCCAAAGCCATTGAAGATGCAGATCTGGTAGATCTGGTAATAATGGCGCAACGGGAACAGCCAGCTTACTCCCTGAATAAAGGTATCCATAGCAAACACAGGGAAAGTGGCTCCTGCCAGACTGAAGCTCAACATTGCCCAAAGGGAACAGACACTCATACTCATTCGCAAGGATGGCATCAGCCCGAAACAGAAGATGCCGAAGGCCTGAGCCGACAGTACGGCCATTAATCCGAGGAAGAGAATCGGCCAGATGCCTCCCGGGTGCGGGAACTGCAGGATATGGTAGACATAGAACTCAAATCCGTAGAAGACAATCAGATGCACCATTGTCTGTGGCAGCATTTTGCCAGCAATGGCGATCAACGGATTGTTTCCGGCCATTTCCATCCACTCCTTGGCACGACCGAATTTCAGTTCCGTACCTATGGAATAAGGGGTCAGCAGGTAGATGAACAGCATGAGCAATCCCGGAATCATGCTGGCACTCAGGTAGACATTGTAATTGGCCCACGGATTGTTCAGCATGTGCAGGTCTATCTTGATAGGCTGCAGAAAGGTCATGATTTCGCTTTCCGTCTTCCCCAGCATTTCCAGTTTGGTCTTCCCTACTGCCGCAGAGCCTAAGGTACAGATAGTCTTCAGGTCTCGCATAGTGGTGGAACCGGCCAGCATCACCACACCATTGTAATAGAAGGATACTTTAGGCTGTTTAGAAGACATCAATCCCTCTGTCGTACCTTTAGGAATGTACAGAAAGGCATAGATTTCACCTTTTTGCATGGCAAGACGAGCCTCATTTGCAGTGGAATAATGCGCCACAACCCGTGTTGTCTGGAAACCGTCCAGATTACGGATCATGTTTCGGGTAGTAGCTGTATTGTCCAGATCTACTATACCCACCGGCAGTTCCGTAGGCTGTCCGTCACCTAACAGAGAAGTGAAGAATACCACCGTAAACACAGGCAGGAGTACCATACAGAAAAGGTAGATGGTATTCCCGTACATGAGCCTGCACTCACGGGCAGCTATATGGAGTATCTTTCTGATCATTATTCCTTGACTATAAGGCTCATTCCTGGTCTAAGTCCCTCGAACGCCTTGGTTGGCTTTGCCTTTACCTCAAAAGTCTTCACATCGTATTGGCCATTGGTTTTGGTGGCCTTCCATACGGCATAGGAGCCAGCATCCTTTATGTGTGACACCTTCAGCTCGATTTCCTGATTGAAAGCAGGCAGGAAGGCCTTGAACGTATCGCCCACCTTCATGCCATTCAGCTGATCCTCACGGATATTAAAGGTAGCCCACAAATCCTTCATGATGGAAATGTTCATGATAGGTGACCCCAGACCCACCAGCTCGCCTTCCTTCGGATAGATGGCACTTACTTCACCATCTACAGCTGCCACCTGAACGGTCTCTTTCAGGAGGGAGGATACCACATCTACGGCACTCTTTGCTGCTTCGGCCTGCTTGTGAGCAGCTTCCTTCTCCTGAGAACGGGCGCCATTCTTCGCCATCTGAAGCTGAGAGCGGGCACCTTCTACCTGAGCCTGAGTTGCTTTGTAGGCAGCCAAGGCCTCGTCTTTACGTTGTGCACTGATCACACCTTCGTTGAACAGGTTGTTGATACGGTTGAAAGTCTTTTCGGCTATTTCGTTTGCTGCCAGGGCAGCGTCTAATACCTTTTCGGCACTTTCTATGATTTCCTTGCGGGTTCCACTATCTGCCAAACTACTTAATGCACTAACAGCCCCTTCAGTAGCTTCGGCCACCTTCTGCTGAGCAGTAGCTTCTGGAATCTCTAGAATAGCCAAAGTGTCACCTACATGAACAAACTGGCCTTCTTCTACCAGTATCTTACTGATACGGCCAGGCAATTTACAGCTGACACGGAACTCAGATACTTCTACCTCACCTTGGATAATCTCTTCATTCTTGCTTAAAGTAAAGAAGCCGATCAAGCCCACAAGAACGATTACTGTAATAAGACCTACTACGGCCAGCAAGATATTATTATGTTGTGATTTTTCTGACATATACGCTCCTCCTCTATTTTATTGTAATATACCCAATGCTTTCTTCAGATTGACATGGGATAGTTTGACTTCTATTTCTGCATCTATCTTTGCAGCCTGTGCAGCTTGCCAAGCCGTCTGAGCTGCCATTACTTCGGTACTTTCCATCACTCCTTCTCGGAATCCTACATTGGCGCAACGGAGGTTCTCTTCGGCATTGGCAAGGTTTTTCAGGCTCATATCCAAACGTTTGCTGGCTTCATTCACCTTGAACTTACATTGGGTGACCTGAAGATTGATCTTTTCCGATGCATCGGCCATTTCCAGTTGTGCTATCTTGGTAGCTACCTTTCCGGCCTTTACCTTATATATACCTTCTCCCCAGTTCCAGAGGGGTACCTGAAGGGTGACTCCCACATTCCATACTCCTGAGAACCGGTTCTGGAAACCGTTGAATACGTTTGGATTAGAAATCATATAGCCTCCGGTCAGGAACACGTGTGGCATATAGGCTGCCTGCACCAGCTTGGTTCCCTGCTTGCTTAATTCGACAGCCTGCTGGAGCAGCTTCAGCTCACTTCTGTTTTCCTGGGGTTCTACTTGCTCATAGGCTTCGGTATTCTCACTCAACAGCAGTGATTCACTGTTCTCATCGGCCAGCGTGAATTCAGCATCCAGCGGCAGACCTATCAGGTTACAGAGAAGCATCTTAGCCAGTACATATCCGTCATCCACCAGTGTGAGGGCCATATCAGCTTCATTCACCTTCACATTCACTTTCAAGCCATCGGCACGGGTGGCTATTCCTTCACGGATCATCTTCTGTACATCATCGTCCAGCTTCTTCACCAAGTCCCTGAAACTTTGGGCCAACTTCTGCTTCTCTTTTAAGGAAACCACCAGCCAGTAGGCTTCATCTATGCTGAAGAGCGTTCCCTGTACGGCTCCATCGTATTCTATAGCCGCCATATCTTCGGTAATGTCTGCAATCCGGTTGGCTGCCTTGATGCCTCCACCCATGTAAAGCGGCTGGCGAACCATAATGGTACCTGCCCATATGTTGTGCGTATCGGTCTTGAAGGCATCGTTTATGTTTTCACCCAACTGATTGCCTAACATTGCCAACGGTTCGCCCACGGTGTTCAGTATGGCACCTAAGTCCTTGGCTGTCTGTGGGGAAATGATGCCTTTCTGAGCCAATCCGGTGAGAACCTGACTGGCATTGGTTCCAATCTTGGTAGCCAGATTGGTTCCTAATCCTGATAAAGCCATCTGCTGGTCGTTGTTCAGGATAGAAACTTCCTTGCTGAAATATTCATATCCCCCCAATGCATCTACCTTGGGAAGATAATGCGTGCGGGCCGATTTCCGCACGTTATAGGCAGCTTCCTGCTTGAGTTTGGAGACATTCAACTGCTTGTTGTTCCTTAATGCCATAGCCCTACAGCTGTCCAGCGATAAGGTCTGTTGGGCAGCCAAGGGAATAAGCCCCAGGAACAATGTAGAAAGAATACAAACAAATCTTTTGATCATATGCATAAAAATAACTTTCAATTCACTCTGCAAAAATAGTGCATTTACACCTATCAAAATAATAAATGGTAAAATATATGTCCTTTTTTAGGGGGTAAAATTGTCCTATAGGTCGGATTCTAGAGGAATAAGAACCTGAGAATTTCCCTCTGTTTCCCGTTTTCTGAAAAATAGCTGAAATTTTATTTATTCTAAAAAACCGGATTTAGGATGAAATACCCTATCTTTGCAAAAAATAAATGAAAAGGGAGAATGGACAGAACCTCAGCGCATCTGAAAGAACTCATCAGCTTGTTGGAAAGGCATGCAGACAACAGCATGCCGGTGGCTCTGGCTGCTGTCCACATGCAGAACACCTTCACCACATTCTTCGATGCGCCCAAGCCCTTGAAGGAATGGAAAAAGATAGTGAGAGACCTTGTGAAAGACAACCCGAGCGAGATCATGCTCACGGAAGACAAGCGGATCGTCTTTAATCCGAACAGAGCCACACAGCTCACCTTGGATTTCTCTGCCGAAACAGAAGAAGAAGAAGTAAAAGAAAGGAAAAATACACAAAACGTTTATTTACCCGGATTGTTTGATTGAAATAAAAAAAGAGTGCCGTCAAACACTCTTTCTTTTTATAATTAATCTTTCAGAAGTTCATCCAGATAATCGTAGAACTTAGGATCCTCTCCTACAATAATTTTATTGATTGTACCATCAGGATTGATGATGCACTTGGTTGGATAACCCTGAATAGCCCAAGTTTCGGTCAACTTGCTGCCTCTTGGCATATACACGTGCTTCCATGGAAGCTCATATTCCTTGACAGCAGCTCTCCACTTGGCATCGGTATCGTTGCAGTCCACACCCAGGATTTCCATCTTGCTGTTGTACTTCTCATAGTACTCCTTCATCTTTGGAATACCACGGATACACCAGATGCACCAAGAACCCCACCAGTCGATGATGACATACTTACCTTGCAACTGTGAAAGGCTCAGTGGCTTGCCGTCCAGATCATTCAGTGTAATTTCTGGAGCAGGCATTCCTGGCTGAAGGTTCTTCATAGCCTCATTGCGCTTTGCTTCACGTTCTGCAGCAGCCTTAATGTTAGCTTCCATAGCAGCAATATAACCCTTCATCTCACCCTCGCGCAAAGAGTTTGAAAGAAGACCGTAAGCTTTCAGACGATCCTTGCAAGCAGTTGCCAAGAAGAAGGAAACTTCATCGGCAGGATGGCTCTGGATGTATTCCAGAAGCTGCTTGTCCATTTCGTTTCCTGCTTCATTGTAACGTGCCTCAATGGCATCCTTCTTTGACTCTTCGGCAGCATCGTATTCATCTGCTATGGCAGCCAGCTTCTCGTCAAAAGGCTTCTGGATCTCATCGGCCTTATTGCTGGCCTCATAGAGAGAAGAACCCTTTACTATCACTGTCTTGTCGGCCATATTACCGCTTACCACACCACTCTGTCCCTTGCAGACAAAGGTAAAGAAACGTGCAGGCTTGTCGTTCTCGTCTTTTGGGAGCGCAAAGAGAATGGCAGTACGATAACCTGTCAATCCTGGGAAGGTGTAAGAGAACTGACCTCCAGGGGCAGCTACTGTATCAATACGCTCATAATCTGTATTTTGTTCATTGATGACACTTACCACAAGCTTGTCGTTTGTCAGGCCATCAATCTTTCCGCTCAAGTGGGCTTGAGCAAAGCTAAGGGTAGAAACACCCAAAGCCAAAGTTAATAAAACACTCTTTTTCATCTTTATATTAAAAAATTTGGGGTCAAAGATAACTCTTTTTCCCCAAATATTTGATTTATACGCTATTTTCTTGACAGAAAAGGAAGATTTAGAGATCTATATGGAAATCCTTGTTAGTAGATGCTGTCTTTATGTAATCCTCCAGTTTTTTCACGAATGGGCTTTGTCCTGCTTGATGGATTTTACCATCATTGCCTGATTTCAAAGACATGCCTACTGCATAAATGATAGAATCATTATCGCCAGCTGCTTCAATCTTCTTCTTTCCCTCTTCATGAATGGTATATACCAGATCCAGGTTAATTCTACCATTTTTATAGGTGAAAGAATCCTCTTTCATACGTCCTGGAATCGGTCCGGTGGTTACCATTATTTCTGCAAGACCGGTATCAGCTACTTTCGTATTTTCGTCCAATTTATAGGTTTTAGTCTCATTATCATATTTAACTACCACCTCAATATCACAATAATCAAAAATAGAATCGGCTATAGCCACTTTAAAACTGCCAGATTTTACATATTCTGGTTTTGGATCATCTGGTTCATTCTCGTCCTTACTACAAGAAGTAAAGGATACTGCAATTACAGCCAATGCAATAAAACAGAAGAATGTAATGAATTTTTTCATAATCTGAATTGATTTTAAAACTTTATTGTTTATGCTTACTTATGTGGCTGCAAAAGTACTTCTTTTTCCCCAAATATCACCTCTTTAGTTGTTTTTCTTTAAAGAAAAAGTAACATTATCTTATCAGAAGCTGATTCTGAAGTATTTGGCTGCACCCTTCAGCTCCACTTTAACCACTGCGGTTTCTCCAGGAGCCGATGGCTGGTCAATGCTGATCTTAGCGTTCTTGTCGGTACAAGTTGCTTTGATCTTTGGAGCCTTCTCGCCTTTAGGAGCAGTAAGGTCATAGATGTTGAAATCTACAATTCCGTTCTCGTTGGTACAGAGTGTAGGCAAAGCAGGAATATCCAGCGCCTTACCATCGGAAGTAATGGTTACTACTGGTGCCTCAGGACGGGTTATCGGATGCTTGCTGCAGCTGAAACCGATGCCCTCAATGTCGCAAAGGTTCTCACCGGCACCTTCTGCCACCAGATAGATGGCGTGTTTGCGGTCCAGACCTTCTACAGCTGCTGCCACATCGGCAGTGAGGTGAGTCACTTCCTTAGCCGAACCGGCAGGAACCTGAATACGGGCTATCTCTTTACCTTTCCATACGTCATTGGCCCATGGTCCGTCTATCATGACCTTGATACTGAAGGCCTTATCGGTAGTTGGAGTAAGCCAGATGTTGAACATTGTACCATCACCCTTGGCAGTTCCGGCAAAGGCTTTCAGACCCTTCTGGTCCTTGTCCATTCCCTGGAAACCGAAGTACTTGAATCCCAGGATATCGCCATTTCCTACACAGGTGGTAGGCATGGCATTGTTCCAGATGTCGTAAGCTATCTGGTGTGAATTGTCATTGGTCATCATGCAGGCATAACCGGCTGAATAATAGCGATAAGGTGGCAATCCATACATATAAAATCCTTCGGAAGTGAGCTCTGCACCCATGTATTTTTTACCGTCTTTTCCTTCTACACACCACTTGCCATCGGCAGCATTCGGGTCGTAACCGGTAATCACTACCTTACCGCCCTCTGCTACAGGAGCTTCATCCCATTCCACATTGACTGGAGCTACCATAGCCTGACGACCGTTCTGGTGTCCGTATCCTGGGGCACGATGGTAGAATACATACCACTGGTCGCCCATCTTCTGGATACTTCCGTGGGTATTGTCGCCAAAGTAAGCAGCCTGTAGTGTGCTTCCGTCTTCGGTAGGCTGAGGTCCTCGGGCATCTACCAGAATGCCACCGGATTTCCATGGGCCGAATGGGGTGTCACCATAGGCATAGCGAAGGGTGGAGTTGTACAATGGCAGACCATAGTCAGGACCGGAATAACCGCTCCAGATCAGCACGTATTTGTTGCCCACCTGACGGATGGATGATGCCTCAAAGAAACTGAAGTCGCGTGGATTCTGGTCTGGATAGATCAACGGATAATCTGAAGCTTTCGCCTTGCTGCCGTCCATTCCCAATCGTTTAGCCATCATGCTCAGGAAGTCTGGACTGCTGTTCTGCGACTTGTCATTGACATTCACATTGAGCAGGCACGATGGGTTGAAATTATTCGCCACCTCATACCCTGGGCGGATAGACCACATGGTGTTAGGGTCTAACTGTGCTCCTGCAGAACGGATAATGCCCCAGAAGGCATAGGCACGGAAACCGGTCTCGAAATCAGGATCGTTCTTGTCGGTTACATATTCCACAAAGACACCTGGGTCGAAAGCCAGCTCACTTCCAGGAAGCTGCTTGCCGTCTTCACCCAAGTTAATAGGCACGAACGGACCCACCGGACTGTTGCTCTTGGCTACCAATCCGGAACGTCCCTGGTTCTGGGTATTCGGATAGAGGTAATACTCCTTGGTACCATCCTTACGAACCAGTTCCGTAATATCCGGTGCAAACTGAGTATCAAACTGACCATCGGCTGGCCAATAGAAAATAGCACCTTCATCGCGCCATTGAGTTAGGTCATCCACTGGTGCCGACCAGCATCGGGTATCTATACCGCAGAAAGAATTTCCCTTGGTATCGTGTGAGTAATATACATACACGCGCATCTGTCCCGGGTTTTCAGGATCCTCAAAGATTCTTGGCTCACCGTCTGGCGTATGTTCCCAAAGCGGAAGATAAGGGTTTCCCGGTTCCATATGAACATACTGTGTGGATGTCTGGTTCAAGGTTTCCAGATTTACGCCAGCCTCAGGACTGGAACAAGCTGCAGCCATCAGGCCCACAGCCGCAGAAAAAAGCACTCTTTTCATATCACTATATTGTATTTTCATGGTTATAAATTAAAGGCCAATGTAAAATAAATTACTCATCATCAAAAAAAATAGAAATAGCCCCACCATTTAATATGATGGAGCTATTTTAATCTATCTGAATGTTTTACTTCTTTGTAGGACGAACCTTAGGAAGGTTGAATACTTCCTGGATTTCAGTCATGGCTGCATCGGTCATACCATCTGGTTCAAAACCCATGTTCTTGGCGCACATATAGATGTTGGCACTCTTGTTGAGTACGTCTATCACATCAAATGCTTGCATCACATCAGGACCTACACAGGTTACACCATGCTTCTCCCAGAGTACTGCGTCGTAATTATTCTTAACCTGCTCCAATGTCGCATCTGCCAGTGCAATAGAAGATGGCATTTCATAAGGAACAACACCAAGTGCCAAAGGAGCAAAGGCCAATGTCTCTGGAATCATGGACCACAGGACACGTGTAATCTCCTTAGAATCCAGAAAACGTGGATTGTGGCTCATGGCTACAAGTTCGATAGGATGTGTATGAATTGCAGCTTTATAATCTGTGCCAGTTGCAATAAGATAATCGTGTAAAGAAAGGTGAGCAGGGAGTTCAGATGTAGGATTTACAGGATTATCGGCAATGATAACATAAGAAGCACAGTCGTCTAGGATACGGATAATAGAGCCGTTCTCCATAGGCCAACGAGCCAAGTCACGCATACGCTTGCCTGTTCCCTTGCAATAGAAATAACAATTCTTCAGATTAGGAAGTGTACAGCCAATCTGCTTAACCTCAGAAATGGCTGGAAGAGCCTTTATTTCATCGTCTACAAATTCTGTAATGTTTACGGTAATATTTCCACCATTACGTTCTGCCCATCCCTTTTGCCAAAGATAACCAGCTACTTCGGCTATTTGATCTATTTCGCGCTCCAGTGCTGGACGGTTTTCCAAGATACTTTTCATAATTTAATTTTTAGGTTTAACTATGCAAAGTTACAAATAATTTTAAAATTAGCCGATAAGTTGTGGCAAGAATGATGAGAATATCAGAACTACCAAGCCCAGAACTAATACCAGAATGGTTTTCTGACTGCAGCCCTTCCATTCTTTCAAGATAATACCCCAGACATTACTGAAGGTAACATTCAGTGCCATTAATATACAGAAAGAGAATGTCATGAGGTCAGGTGACTCAGTAAGGAATCCTTGTCCCAAAGACAAACCGAAGAACTGACTATACCACAATGCACCAGCCAAAGCACAGAACAGAAGATTGTTTCCCCAGACTTCAGCTTTCTTGTAGTCGCACCAGGTACCGTTCTTCTGATTCTGATAGAAACAATAGATAGCATTGGTTACAAATCCGCCAATTGTTACCAAGAAGGTAGCTGGAAGCGACTTGAACATTGCTCCTGTTTCAGGGAAATTAATGTCGGCACCAAAAGCAAGACCTACATTGAAACAGCCACTCATGAAACCAGCCAGGAGTGCAATGGTCAATCCTTTAGGGAAATTGAAATCTTTCACAGCAGCCTTCTTCTCTTCTTCTGAAAGGGCAGCAGATTTCATACTTCCTGCAACACCGATGATAGCTATACCAATAAGAGTTACTACAACACCAATAATGACTGCAGCAGTCAGTTTCTCCAATGCATTCTGCTCAGGGAAGAATACATTCAAAAGAATTGGCCCCATGACAGTACCTAGACCTGCACAGGTTCCCAGTGCGATAGACTGACCAAGTGCAACACCCAGATAACGCATGGAAAGACCAAAGGTCAAGCCACCTACACCCCAGAGTACACCAAAGAAAATAGTCATTCCCACGCTGAAAGAATCAGCTTGGCTGAACATTTCCATAAAACCATGACCTTCGGGAACGGCTAATAATGCACCTAAGAATGGCAAGATAAGCCAGGCGAAGAGCCCCTGGATAATCCAGTAGCTCTCCCAACTCCATGACTTAATCTTGTTGATAGGCACATAGCTGCTGCTCTGGCAGAATGCGCCTATCGCTATAATAAACAAACCTATTAAAATCTCCATAATCAACGCTTAGAAGTTACTGCTGCAACATAAGCATCTACATCCTGCATCCAAGACTCGCCTACTGGAACGTTGTTACGTACACAGAACTCATCATAAACAGCCTGCCATGGCATAGCCTTAAGTTCCTCCAGAAGACCAAGAACCTTGTAACCTTCGCCTGCCAATTCCAGTTCTGCAATACGCTGCTGTGGCTCCAACAGTGCCTTCAGCATACACTTCTGTGCTGAACGTGAACCGATAACGTAAGCTGCAATACGATTGATTGAACCGTCGAAGAAGTCCAAACCATAGTGTACACGGTCCAAAGCACCCGCACGTACAATTTCTGAGAACAGATCCTGAGTAGTATCATCCATAATGGTTACGTGGTCTGAATCCCAACGTACAGGGCGACTAACATGCAGCATGAGCTCCTTGATGAATGGAAGTACAGCACTTACCTTATCACCTGGTACTTCTGTTGGGTGATAGTGACCTGTATCAATAGTAAGAATCTTGTTGTATTTAGCAGCATATGCAGTATAAAAATCATGTGAACCTACAGTAAAAGATTCCAGACCCATACCGAATACCTTTCCTTCGATACAATCCTTCATCATAGGCTGCTCCTTTGCGAAAATCTCATCCAGTGAGTTCTTCAAGATGTTACGATACATCATATGGTTTACTGAAACATCCTTGCAGCCATCGTGTACCCACAAGTTCATGATACAAGGATCACCTTGTGCTTCACCAATGGCATTAGAAATCTCACGGCAGCGCTTGGTATGCTCAATCCAGAACTCGCGGATGCCCTTATCAGGGTTAGCCAAAGTCAAGTTACCACTCTTAGCATGGCCGAATGAAGAAGAGTTGAAGTCAAGCAAGGTATTATTTTCCTTAGCCCAATCAATCCAACTCTGGAAATGCTCTACGGTTACCTCATCACGATCTACTGGCTTACCTTTAAAATCACCATAGATTTCGTGCAGATTCAAACGGTGAGTACCAGGAATCAAAGACTTTGCCTTGAGAATATCCATCTGCAACTCTTCCATATTGCGTGCAGCACCAGGGAAATCTCCAGTAACAGCCAGACCAGAACCAAGCTCTGTTTCTTCCTTTACCTCGAAACCGTGAACATCATCTGCCTGCCAGCAGTGAAGTGACAAGTGGAAATCCTGCATCTGCTGCAGTACCTTTTCAGTATCAACACCCAATTCAGCGTAACGCTCCTTAGCTACTTCATACGCTTTCTTTACCAATTCTTCTTTCATGATATTGTATTTTTATATTTGATTAATTATCATTTTAAATGTCTTCGTGATAGATGCTAAGGTATTTTTCATAGCCTTCATCCCAAAGTGAAGCATCTGCAGGGAAATACTCTGCGGTCTGAATACTCTTTGATATCAATTCACGCATCTCTCCAATGGTATTTACCAGTCCAGCTGCCTTAGCCTGCAACATGATGTTTCCAATGGCAGTTCCCTCAACAGGACCTGTAGTAACAGGAAGATTTACCGCATTGGCCGTAAACTGACTGAGCTGTTTGTTGCGTGAACCACCACCAATGATGTGCAGACGTTCAATTGGGAAATCAGCCATTTCCTTCAGCATGATCATGACCTGACGATAACGCAATGCCAGAGAATCGAAAATGCAACGGGTAATTTCTCCATAGGTCTGAGGAACATACTGACCAGTCACCTCACAATAATGCTGGATAGCCCGAATCATATTGGCAGGATTTGCAAAACATGGACTATCTGGTGAAATAAGGCTCTGGAATGCAGGCACCTGCATAGCAGCATCAATCAAAGTATTGTAATCATAGTTCTCTTTCCATTCCTTACGGCAACGCTCCAGCAACCACATGCCGCAGATGTTCTTCAGGAATCGGGTTGTACCCTCAACACCACCTTCATTGGTGAAGTTGGCCTCATAACTCTTTTCATCAATAATAGCATGCTTGGATTCTATACCCATCAAGCTCCAGGTACCGCTGCTGAGGTATGCAAAATTCTCATTCTTGGCTGGAACAGAAGCTACTGCAGACGCTGTATCATGACCAGCCACTGCAATGACAGGGATAGCACCTAAACCGGTCATTTTTTGAACCTCATCAGTCAATACCCCTACCTGATGACCAGGGAAAACTATCTCTGGGAATTGAGTACGTTTAACTCCTATGGCAGATAAAAGATCTTCATCCAGGTCTTGTGTAGCAGGATTCAGAATCTGGCTGGTTGAAGCAATGGTGTATTCACATACCATCTTACCAGTCAACATATAGCTGAGTGCATCTGGCGTAAACAGGATCTTTTCTGCATTATTTAAAGCCACACTGTTTTCTTTACGCAAAGCCGTCAGCTGGAACAAGGAATTAAAATTCATGAACTGAATGCCTGTCTTATCGTATACTGTCTGTTTAGGAACCAACTTGAAGTATTCTTCCATCATTCCAAAAGTATGAGGATCACGGTAAGCGTATGGATTACCCAACAACTGGCCATCTTTTCCAACACATACGAAATCCACACCCCAAGTGTCTATACCGATAGACTGAATCTCAATGCCTTCTTCTGCAACTTTCTGCAAACCTTTTATTACTTCATTATACAAAGCATAGATGTCCCAGAAGAAATGTCCGTTACACTGAATCAAGTTATTTGGGAAACGAGTAATCTCACGCTGCTCCAGGCCATTTTCTGTCAGAATGCCTAAAAGTGTTCTACCACTGGTAGCACCTAAATCGACTGCGAAAAAATTCATAGTATCTGGTTTTAAGTTTTACATGTGCAAATATAGCACAAAATGAAAAGACTATACTTATGTTTTTTGACCAAATACTAGAAAGATTTGTCCAAAATGCAATTTTTCACAATAGACTTATGTTTTTTGACCAATATGGCATATTTTATTGACCATATTTTTGGTAGATTGCAGGAAATCCTTTAAACTTGCAGAAAGAAGATGTACTTCAGATATGGAACCTATTAAATACATTACAGAAAACGAACGTGACATACTCTGGGGACTGGTAGTGTGCTCCGTGGGATTTCAAAGCATAAAACCTGGTGAAGATTATCCACCTAGGTATCATAACCAAGAGCATATGTTCAATCCAACCAGAGGACGTGTGCTGCAGGAATACCAGCTTTTATACATTACCAAAGGAGAGGGATTGTTGAAAAATGACCAAGGGCAAGAATTTGAAATAAAAGCTGGACACATGTTTCTCATTTTCCCTGGACATTGGCATACCTATTACCCTAAGAAAGAAGAAGGTTGGGATGAATACTGGATCGGATTCCACGGCATAAACATTGACTCCCGTGTCAAAGCAGGTTTCTTTTCACCAGACAGTCCGGTATATAAAATAGGTAAAAGTAACACCATCATAGACCTGTACAAGCAAGCCATAGCCGTAGCTACCAAACAAGATGCATTCTTCCAGCAACTCTTGGCAGGTATAGTCAACCATTTACTAGGTTTGCTCTTCATGATCAGCCAGAATTACTCCATGAGTGGTGAGCGAGAAACACCCGAAATTATTCGAATGGCCCGTGCATACATGCAAGAACACATTGAAGGAGAACTGGATATGCCAGATGTGGCAAAACACTTAAATCTAAGTTACACCACTTTCAGAAGAATTTTTAAGAAATATGTGGGATTGTCACCTATACAATATTACAGCTCCCTGAAACTATATAGGGCAAAAGAGCTTCTCCGAAGTACGGATATTCCAATAAAGGAAATCAGCTACATGCTGAATTTCAAGAATCCGGAATACTTTTCTGCCTTGTTTAAAAAAGCCACAAAAATGAATCCATCGGACTTCAGAGACCTAAACAATTAAGGGTATAAATATAATTAATAAATGATAACAGAAGACCATAAATTTTGCTACATCTTCTAAAAGATGTATATTTGCCAAAATATAGATAGAACCAAAATGAAAAAATATACAGACTTGTTCATCGATTTTGATGACACGCTTTACGATACTCATGGTAATGCCATCATTGCCTTGGGCGAACTCTATGAAACTTTCCACCTGAATCAGTATTTTGAGAAAGAAAGTGATTTTACAGAACCTTACTGGGAGGCCAATGTCATTCTATGGAGTCAATACAGTGCCGGTGAAATAGACCGTCCTTATCTCATCGTAGAACGTTTCCGACGCCCGCTATCCCGTGGTAAAGTAAAAACTGTCAATTCTGACGGAACTATTACGGAAACACCATTTGAACCAACCAAAGAATTTTGTCTGGAAGTAAGCGATAAGTTTCTGGAGTACTGCTCTGTAAAACCGGGCGTCATTTCTGGTGCCCATGAGCTCATGAGATACCTGAAAGGAAAAGGATACCGGACTCACCTCTGCAGCAATGGTTTCCACGAAGTACAATACAAGAAACTGAATGCCTCAAAACTCATGGAATTCTTTGACACCATCATCTTGAGCGAAGATGCTGGGGCCAACAAGCCTTCACCAGAGTATTTTGAGTATGCTTTCAAAATGAGTGGAGCCAAGCCAGAAAACACCTTGATGATAGGAGATAATTTCGTAACAGATATTCAAGGTGCGCAACGTGCTGGTCTAGATGTACTTTTCTTCAATGCACATCCCGATGCTTTCACTGCACCTGAACCAGTAAACTATGAAGTTAATAATCTTCTGGAAATTAAAGATATACTATAATGTAAATAAACCAATAATTCAAGACTAACTTAAAAGGAACTACGTATGAAAAAGATTGTATTTACCCTTATGCTCTTCATGATTCAGAGCATTTCCTGCATGGCACAAGACACTGCCGAGGTTAAGAAATTCCTGGATAATTTCAGGGATTTTGTCACTGTGATGAACGCCGTTGAAAAGCCTACAGAGGCTCAGATTGCAGAATGGAAAACCAAATATGCAGAAATCAAGCATGACTATACTTATAAGTACAAGGATGTGATGACCAACCCACAGTTGGAAACCTACTACACGTATCAAGGTCAGTATAGAAAGAAGCTAGGCCGTGAGAACTTGAAAGAAGCTGGTGCAGTCATCGACAGCACATCTGTCGTAGTAGGCGAAGCTGTACGCAGAGGTGCCAGCAAGGCATCTGGCTTTATTAAAGGACTGTTTAAGAAAGACAACAAGAAAGAAGAATGAACCTCATAGACCTGCTCAGGAAGATCTACCCTTATGTAAAGCCTTACAAGTGGCTGGTACTGGCTACCTTGATTCTCACACTCATAGGTTCACTGATAGCACAGGTAAATGCACTGGTGCTCGACTGGACTGTTGATTCTATCAATGCCCTCATCAAACCAGAGGGTTTTGAATGGAGTAGAGCAACTAACATTCTTACATACATCAGTATCATTTTGCTAGGTAAAGAGGTTCTCTCTGCTCTTATAACCTATGCGCAACATTATTTTGGTGAGAAGATGCGTATCCTGGTGAGCAAGGATATGAGCCAAGCTGTGGTGAACCGTATTCTTACCTACAGAATGGCTTTCTTTTCCAAGAAAGAAAATGATACCGGTAAGCTGCAAACCAGAATTGACATGGGCGTCAGCTCACTGAGCAGCACAGTACAGAATATATTCATCGATCTGCTCCCTTTGTTCACCAGTGCATTTCTGGCACTTATTCTCATGTTCGCTGCCAATTTTTATGTAGGTCTCACAGCACTTTTCATCGTGCCTGTTTATATATGGATTACCATTGCACAGGCACATAAATTACAAGGCTGGCGACAAAACATGCGTGGTTTCCGTGAAATGAAGAGCCACGGTATCATGGGAATTATTGAAAGCATGAATGTCATAAAGTCGTTCAACCGTGAAAAGATTGAAAGCCAGAAACAGTGGGACATTCAGACAAAGTTCACAGACAACCAGATGCTGGTCCGCAAGACTTCGTTTTATTACGACGGACTGAAAAGTTTTGTCCGTCAGGTGGGTACTGTACTGATCATTATCCTGACAGCCTATCTGGTACTTAGCGGATATCCTGGAATGAGCATCGGTAAAATCATGTACCATGTCATGCTCTTCAGCAATGTTACTGCACCTATTACTCAGCTCCAGCGTATCTTCGATCAGCTGAACGATGCCCTCATTTACGCATCTGGCTATTTCGATATACTGGACGCAGAACCAGAAGTGGAACCAACAGGACATTACAAGCCCGAAAAAGTAACAGGAAACTTTGAAATCAAAGGGGTAGATTTCACCTACCCTAACGGAAATAAAGCGCTGCACAATATCAACATGACCATTCAACCGGGCATGATAACCGCTTTTGTAGGATTAAGTGGTGCAGGAAAGTCTACAATCGTTAATCTTTTGGATAAATTCTATACCCCAGATTGTGGAACCATTACTCTGGATGGTGTTGACTTGCGTGAATGGGATACAAAATACCTCCGCGAAAATATCGGACTGGTACTCCAGAAGAATCACATTTTTGACGGAACCATAGAAGACAACATCCGATACGGAAAGCCTGATGCTACACTTCAGGAAATAGAGGAAGCAGCAAAGAAAGCCTATATCTACGACCAGATCTGCAAGCTTCCTAATGGTTTTAAAAGTCAGGCACAGCAACTTTCCGGCGGACAGCAACAACGAATTGCCATTGCACGTATGTTCCTCAAGAACCCGCCAATTGTTTTCTTGGATGAGCCTACAGCCAGTCTGGATGCCATTGCCACAGAGCAAATCAAGCAGAGTATTGATGACATCAAGAAAGGACGTACCGTAATCATGATTTCTCACAATATCTCTCAAATCATAGACAGTGATTTGGTCTATGCCTTACAGAACGGACGTGTAGAACAAGGAGGAAATCCTGATGAGGTTTACCGGAAAGGTGGCGTGTACAAAGACATCATCGATGCCTCTGCACGAAGTCTGAATATAGAAAAACTGACCAAGACACTAGATCCTGACGGTGATGGCGTACTTTTTGACTAGAACCAGAAAAAACACAAAATAACAGTAAAAATTATGAAAACACACTTAGGTCTTATCCTTTTGGCTGCTTGCATCAGCATTCCAGGCTCTGCACAGAAGAACAAGATGTACCGTAACGGTTGGATTGACTTCAACAAGAACGGTAAGATGGATGTGTATGAAGATCCGAAACAACCTATCGAAAAACGAGTGGAGGATTTGTTGAGCCAGATGACAGTAGAAGAGAAATCCTGCCAAGTAACAACACTCTATGGTGCAGGTCGTGTATTACGTGACTCCCTACCTACTCCACGATGGAAAAATGAAGTCTGGAAAGACGGAATAGCGAATATCGATGAGATGCTCAACGGTGTGGAAGGTGCTTCAAAATTCGTAAAGCTCTCCTATCCTATGTCAGTTCACGTAAATGCCCTACATGAAGTACAGAAATTCTTTGTAGAAGAAACTCGTCTGGGTATTCCTGTGGAGTTCTCAACAGAAGGTATCCACGGCTTGAACCATACCAAGGCTACCCCATTGCCTGCTCCTATTGCCCTTGGAACCACTTGGGACAGAGACCTAATCCATCAGGCTGGTGTTATTGCCGGTAAGGAAGCAAAAATGGTAGGCTATCACAGTGTCTATGCACCAATCCTCGATATGGCACGTGATCCTCGTTGGGGAAGAACATTGGAGTGCTATTCAGAAGATCCATATCTTATTGCAGAATTAGGAACACAAATGTCACTGGGTATTCAGGAACAGGGAATTGCTTCCTGCTTGAAACACTATGCAGCCTATAGTGTTCCAAAGGGAGGTCGAGACGGAAACGCACGTACCGATCCACACATTACACCTCGCGAGCTGCACGAAATCTTCCTGTATCCATTCAAGAAGGTATTTCAGAATGCAAAGCCTTGGGAAGTTATGTCAAGCTACAACGACTGGAACGGAATCCCTGTATCAGGCTCACACTGGTTCCTGACCGAACTCTTACGTGACACCTATGGATTTAACGGATATGTAGTAAGTGATTCCGAAGCAGTAGAATACCTGCATTCCAAGCACAAGGTTTCTGGTAGCTATGCGCAGAGTGCAGCCATGGCACTGAATGCCGGATTGAACGTTAGAACCAATTTCTCTAAGCCAAAGACCTTTACTACTGCAGTTCGCGATGCTGTGGCACAGGGCCTGCTCAGCATGGATGTATTGGATCAACGTGTACGTGAAGTGCTGAATGTCAAGTTCCGCATGGGTCTCTTCGATAATCCTTATACAGGCGACGGAGCCCTTGCAGATAAAGCAGCAGGTGCAGAATTCCAGCAGGATTTCATTCATCAGATTGGTGCAGAGGCTATGGTATTGCTGAAAAATGAGAACGACCTCCTTCCTTTGGACAAAAATAAGGTCAATAAGGTGCTTGTAACCGGTCCTTTGGCAACAGAAACCAACTTCATGATCTCACGCTATGGTCCTAACGGATTGGATTGTGTAAACATGCTGGATGCCATGAAAAACTATCTGGGTTCAGATAAAGTGGTTTATGAAAAAGGTTGTGACATAGTGGACAAGAACTGGCCTGAGAGTGAGATCATTCCAGAACCACTTTCTGCTCAGGAACAGATGGACATTGCCAGTGCAGTTAATGCAGCAAAGAATGTGGATGTGATTATCTGCTATCTTGGCGAAGGCGACAAGCAGACCGGCGAAGGACGTAGCCGTACTTCATTGGAACTTCCTGGTCGTCAGCGAGACCTGCTCATGGCACTTCACAAGACCGGAAAGCCTATTGTACTGGTCTTGGTAAACGGACAGCCACTCACCATCAACTGGGAAAACAAGTATATTCCAGCCATTCTGGAAACCTGGTTCCCATCTTACAAGGGCGGAGAATTAGTGGCTCAGATGTTGTTTGGCGAGCTGAGTCCAAGCGGAAAGCTTCCTATCACCTTCCCTAAATCCATTGGTCAGATTGAGTGGAACTTCCCATATAAACGTGGTAGCCACGGTGGTCCAAGCTGGGCTAACACCAAGGCAACACGTGTGGTCAATTCCCTCTATCCATTTGGATTTGGACTTACCTACACTAAGTTTGAATACAATAACCTGAACATTACACACTCAGGATCAGTTAACGGCGAAGTGAAGGTAAGCGTAGAGATTACCAATACCGGAAAGCGTGCGGGCAATGAAGTGGTACAGCTTTATGTATCCGATTTGCTTACCTCGGTAGCTTACTATGAAAGTGTACTTCGCGGCTTTGAGCGCGTAAGTCTCCAGCCAGGAGAGACAAAGACCGTCAACTTCACCTTAAAACCAGAAGATCTTCAGATTTACGACATCAACGAAAAATGGACCGTTGAACCGGGAGAATTTGAAATTCGTATTGGTGCAAGCAGTGAAGACATCAAACTCAAGCAAGTCATTGAGCTGAATTGATAAAGAATACTTACATAATAAAAAAGGCTACCAGAGACGGTAGCCTTTTTTCATTATGAACAAAAAGTACAAATGAATGGGCAAAAAACATAAGTATCCATAAGATGTTTCTCTTTATATTTGTATCGGAAAACCCCAAAACTACAAAAACCATGAAAAAATTACTAGTAAGTGCCCTGCTTACAGGCCTCATAGCACCTTCTATGGCCCAGAATCTCAAGCAGGATTTCTTAAATCCACCAAAAGAAGCTCAGCCAAGAGTCTGGTGGCATTGGATGAATGGAAACATCACAGAAGATGGTATCTATAAAGATCTTTTGTGGATGAAAAAATCTGGCATAGCCGGTTTCCATAATTTTGATGCCGGCCTTATGACACCACAGATTGTAGAGAAAAGATTAGAGTATATGACCCCTGAATGGAAGCATGCATTCAAGAGAACAGCCGAATTAGCAGATTCACTGGGACTGGAAATGACTATTGCATCTGCCCCTGGATGGAGTGCTACAGGTGGTCCTTGGGTGAAGCCAGAAGATGCGATGAAAAAGTTGGCATGGAGTGAAAAACGCATCCAAGGAGGTGGAAAGAAGGCACAGAGCTATTCCATTCCAGAGGCAACTACCCAGACCGGATTGTTCCAGGCTTCGGGCGGACAAGGATTAGCTTCTTCACTTAGTGGTGTGGAAGTAAAACCTGTAGAATACTATAAGGACATTGCCATACTGGCCGTGAAGATGCCTACTGCCGACAAAAGCATGCAGCAAATGGGAGCCAAGGCTATAACTGCCAATGGAGAGGTGAGCGTAGAGACACTTACCGATGGCAACTTGGCAAACTCTGTACCTGTTTCACGTGATGACAAGAACGGCTACTGCTGGATACAGTACGAATTCCCTACCCCCCAAACCATCAAGGCGGTAAGTGTAGTCACAGGTCGTACACGTGGAGAATGGGAGGCTCAGAACCCTGAAGAGAAAACTTCAATATGGGCCAGCAACGATGGCAAGAACTTCTACCAGATTTGTAGAATTCCTGATGGATCTGTAGCACAGCAAACCATTGACATACCTGTCACTACAGCCAAATATTTCCAGTTGCGTATGCCAAACCCTGTAGCAAACAACAGCTATGCTGCCTTTACGGGTGTGGTGGTGCCAGATCCTGATCACATCGATCTTTCAGAATTCGTATTGTACGGTGTCAACCGAATCAATCACTTTGAAGAAAAGACAGGTTGGGCAGCTACCTGGGACGTAGAGCATTTCCCAACTCCTCAAACAGAAGTTTCTGAAATCATTGCCAAAAACGATGTCATTGACCTGACGTCACTGGTAGATGCGCAAGGCAACTTCACTTATCAATTCTCCGCGGGTGATTGGAAGATTTATCGTATAGGATATTCTCTCACCGGCAAGCAGAATCATCCAGCCTCTCCAGAAGCTACCGGATTAGAGGTTGACAAGATGGACCCTGATGCATGGTACCGTTATTTCAAGACTTATCTGGATATGTACAAGGAAGCATCGGGAGGTATGATGGGCAATAAGGGAATTCAATACCTTATGCTGGACTCTTACGAAGCAGGTTCCATGACTTGGACTCCTCGCATGGCAGAGGAATTCCAAAAAAGACGCGGTTACTCATTGACTCCTTGGATGCCTGTCTTACTTGGACAAATTGTAGGAAGTGTAGAGGAAAGTGAAGCCTTCCTTTGGGATTGGCGTAAGACCTGCAGTGAACTGATTGCAGAAGGTTACGACAAGGTCTCTGAAATTGCACAGAAAGAATACGGAATGAAGGGTCGCTATACAGAAAGTCATGAAAACGGCCGTCTATACTTGGTAGACGGTATGGACGTTAAGCGCAAATCCGAGATTCCTATGTCGGCCATCTGGTGGCCAACACCAGGAGGAGGCTCCACACTTCCAATGGCACTTGCAGATATTCGTGAATCAGCATCTGTAGCTCACGTCTTCGGTCAGAATATCGTAGCTGCAGAATCTTTCACCACTCAAGGTATGGGAAATGAAAACGCATGGAGTTTCTATCCAGGAAAGCTGAAATGGCTGGTCGATCAGGAATTTGCCAATGGTTTGAATCGTGTAGTGGTACACACCTCTCCTCATCAGCCAGATGACGTACATAAACCTGGTTTAGGCTTAATGATCTTTGGTCAATGGTTTGACCGTCATGAAACTTGGGCAGATTATGCAAAGGTATGGACAGACTATATTTCACGCTCATCATACATGCTGCAGCAGGGTAAGTTTGTAGCCGATGTATTATATTATTACGGTGAAGACAATAATATCACTGGTCTTTTTGGCTGGAATGCAGCCCCAATACCTGCCGGATATCAGTATGATTTCTGTAACCCAACAGCTCTTCTGGATGAAGTAAGTGCACAGAACAGCAATCTGGTAACTCGTAGCGGTATGACCTATCGCGTTCTGGTATTAGACAAGAACTGCCGCCGAATGTCACTCCCAGTACTTCGCAAGATTGCTCAGCTGGCTAAACAAGGAGTAACTATTTATGGCCAGAAGCCAGAAATAAGCGCCAGCCTCACAGATGATATTGCCGAGTGGAAAAGCCTTGTAGACGCCACCTGGAGCCTTCAGAACGTAACTACTCCAGCTACTTACAACTCTTTAGAAAACGTATTACTCATGAAGGGAGTACAACCAGACTTCAAGACTGCCACTAAGGGCCTTGATGTACAATATGTACACCGCAAGACAGCCGATAAGGACATCTATTGGGTAAAGAATCCACTGGATCAGCAAATTTCCTTGAAAGCTACCTTCAGAGTAAACGGCAAGAAGCCATACATTTATCATCCAGAAACAGGAGATGTGGAAGAATGTTCTTATGTAATGGAACGCGGTTTCACAACAGTCACTTTACCTATGGTGGAAGAGGATGCCCTGTTTGTCGTCTTTGAAGAACCTACAGAACAGACCAAAGTCGTATTACCGAATGCTGAAGAAAAAACATGGCTTACTATCGATGGCCCATGGCATGTAGCATTTGAAGAAGGCAGAGGTGCACCTGCTCAAGCTACTTTCAATAGCTTAACCGATTTAAAGGACCATGCGGATAAGGGCATAAAGTACTTCTCTGGTAAGGCAACATACACCAAAACCATAGAACTTACAAAGAAAGATCTGTCTAATGCCGGTAACCTGACACTCGATTTAGGTAAAGTAGCCGTCATGGCAGAGGTAATAGTCAACGGTGAGAACCTAGGTGTAGTCTGGAAGTCGCCATTTAAGCTTGATGTCACCTCAGCACTAAAGCCAGGAAAGAACGAATTGAAGATTATCGTTACAAACCTCTGGGTAAACCGACTCATTGGTGACCAGCAACCAGACGTGGAGAATAAGATTTCATATACCACTATGCCATTTTATTCTGCCAACAGCCAATTGCAGCCATCAGGTCTACTGGGTCCTGTAAGAATTATGCAGAAATAATGTTAAATCCTTAACATTAAACAAAGCCTCGGCCACTGTCTTTATGGTGAACCGAGGCTTTATTATTTATATAAAACCGATAAAACTTCGTTATAAATTCCTTATTAGGTTGCTCTTTCTCCGTTCATTTTCCGTTCGCTCTCCGTTCGTTTTCGCTTCTGGAAGCGTAAATTATACGTGATTGAACGAAGTTGTAACGAAGGACGATACGGGTTTGATACGGAACCGAACGGCAACCGAACGGCAACCGATACGGGATCGATACGGAAACTATACGGGAATGATACGAGAATGATACGAGAGTGATACGTAAAAAATCAAAGCAAATCCATCATTGCCAGTCCATACGGACGAGTTTCACACAGGAGACGAAGGAATTCTTTAGTGGCAGTCTTTGTATAACAACCCTTCTTTACATGAAAAGAACCTTCCATTGAAGTACCTACCTGATCCAGCGGAACACTTACAATATCATTCATTCTCTTGGCGGTAGCTTCGGAAAGAACGGAACAATAACAAGTTCCACGCAAAATTTCCATCAGCAAGTTCACATCGTTAATTTCAGCACGAACATCAAAACGATAGTCACGGTCTTCAATCAATCGGTCGAATGCACTACGCGCCTGTAATCCTTTGGCTGGAAGGATAAGTGAATACTTTTCAAGATCACTGAAACGGACACTTCTAGAATGTGCCAAAGGATGATTCTTATCCACTACAAGCACCAGACGGTTATCGAAAAGAATATGCGATTCAATTTCAGGATAAATCTCTGTCGACTTATAGCTCAATGCCAAATCTATCTGCTCACGATCCAACATTCGCATTAAGGTCTCCATGGGATAACTACATATATTCAATTTTACACGCGGATATAATTTCATGAATTCCTGAACAGTTTCACGCAATAGTGGTGTAAAGGTAATAGTGGTACCCACATTCAGTTCACCTATTCCGAGCTGTTGTACATCATGAATCTTATCCAGACAGGTAGAAGCCTCACGTAACGTCTTCTGAGCTTGGGGTAAAAAAGCCAGACCAATATCACTTAACCGTACGCTATGTGAATCGCGCACCAAGAGAGAGACATTCAGTTCATCTTCCAGCTGCTTAATCTGCTGAGAAATAGTACTCTGTGAAATATGCAGCTGACGGGAGGCCTCTGAAAATGAAGCTAACTCAGCAACTTTTACAAAATATCTTAGTTGACGTAGTTCCATATATCTTGAAATTTTGGTGCAAAAGTAAACATTTTTTTTTAATCTGTTTTTATAAAATCCATTAATAACAGATAACGGCTATCTGTTATACCGATTGCGAAACCGGATAGTTGTTATCGGTTATTGAGATAGTGTTCTGACGATAGCAGCTATCTAAACAAAACATTTTGAACGATAGAACACATAATAAAAGGTCTCTACTTTTGCAATCGGAAAAACAAATAAAACTATATTAAAAATGATTACATCCATTTTATACATTGTACCATTCGTGATGATAATTACTGTCAGTACACATTTTTACGTTAAGGTCAAGGCCAGCAAAACAGCTGAAAAGCTTTACATTGGTGAAGACCAAGACACTGTTATGATTTAAAGATAAAACTCCTTATCATTGGGAGTGTGTTAGATTAATTTATATTGGAAAGCAGGCTGCGTGAGCCGCTTGCTTTCTCTTTTTTTGGAGAAAAACCAAACAATATAAAACTATGTTTAAAAACTTCATTGGCTACAATCTGGAACAGCAACGTCGCTCTGCAAAACAGACAATACGTGAAGCTACCAGAAACAAGCGACTGATCAAACTGATCATTGCAACTTTACTGTTAATTGTCCTGTGGAATCTTCCAGCTACCTTTTTTGGAATTCCTAACCTTACTGTAGTAGAACAACGCACTATTGCACTATTCTGTTTTGCTACCTTGATGTGGATCATGGAGGCCGTTCCTGCATGGAACACTTCTGTAACCATCATTGTACTGCTTCTTTTCTGTGCCAGTGATTCTAGTCTCTGGTGCATGAGCCAAGGCTATGAACCAGAAGCACTTGGAACACTCCTTTCTTATAAAAAGATTATGGCTTGTTTCTCTGATCCTATTATCATGCTGTTTATTGGTGGATTCATTCTGGCCATTGCAGCTACCAAAAGTGGATTGGATGTAAAGCTGGCAAGAATACTGCTAAAGCCATTTGGAACTAAGTCTGAGAATGTGGTACTGGGTTTCTTGCTTGTAACCGGTATCTTCTCCATGTTCCTTTCAAATACTGCAACAGCAGCCATGATGCTGACCTTTTTGGCTCCAGTATTGAAATCACTTCCAGCTAGCGGAAAAGGAAAGATTTGTCTGGCCATGGCTATTCCTATTGGTGCCAATATTGGTGGTATTGGAACCCCTATCGGTACACCTCCAAATGCCATTGCACTGAAATTCCTGAATGACCCTGAAGGAATGAATATGAACATTGGTTTCGGTCAGTGGATGATGTTCATGTTCCCACTGGCTATCTTATTGCTGTTCATCGCATGGAGAGTCTTGCTGTTCCTTTTCCCATTCACCCAGAAAACCATTGAGTTGAAGATTGAAGACAGCATGGAACGTACACTGAAACCATGGCAAGATAAGTTGGTTTACGTTGTATTCATTATCACAATATTATTGTGGATGACCGATAAGGTATCGGGTGTAAACTCCAATGTGGTAGCCATGTTACCTGTAGGTGCTTTCTGTCTGGGAGGAATCATTACACGTACAGACTTGGAAGAAATCAACTGGTCCGTTCTGTGGATGGTAGCTGGTGGTTTTGCATTAGGAGTAGCTTTGCAAGATACAGGTTTGGCAACTCATTTGATTGAGACTATTCCATTCAATACTTGGTCACCTATATTGATGATCATCGGCTCTGGTGTACTCTGCTATGCTATGGCCAACTTCATCTCTCACACAGCAACTGCCAATCTTCTGGTACCTATTCTGGCCATGGCAGGTATGTCGGCTGCAGAAAATCTGGCACCATTAGGTGGTGTATCCACACTGCTCATCGGTGTAGCATTGGGTTCATCATTGGCTATGGTACTGCCTATTTCTACCCCACCAAATGCCTTGGCACACGCTACAGGCTTGATTGAACAGAAATACATGATTAAGGTGGGTCTGATTATGGGTATCTGCGGTCTGGTATTAGGATATGCAATGCTTATTCTAGCCGGAACCAGTGGACTGATGTAATTCAGAATGAAAACAATAGAGAAATCCTCCCCACCTTTTACAGGGGAGGATTTTTAAAATGAACAGATTTCGTCGATTAAAAATCCCCGTTTGTCGAATAACTATTTAAAAAAAGAAAACACTTTCTTATATTTGCAATTAGAAAATTAAGGTATTTTGTATAGTTATTAGATTTAAGGTAAAAAAAGAGAGGCACAGCGAAGTGCTTCTCTTTTATTTTATTTCATGAGTTCAAAGAAATGATCTTGATTAGCTAAAGAGATTGGAATAACCTCACCCGCAATAGAGATACAATTGCGCTCCACACTTTCTATCTTGTCCATTGCCACAATGTAGGAGCGATGTACACGCATGAAACGCGGTTCCTTTAGTTTTTCTTCTATAGCTTTCATGGTAGAAAGTGCTGTAACCGGAATCTTCTCTCCCTTTAAATGAATTCGCACATAATCACGCATACCACTTACAAACAAGATCTTATCCAAGTCGATGCGTACCTGCTTGAACTCACATTTCACGAAAATATAATCCTTGTCCTCCACAGGTACTGACGGTATAGAAGAATCCACTTTTGAAGCCGCAAGCTGCTGTTCAAAATAAACCTTGGCTCTGGTTACAGCATTCAGGAATTTAGAATAACTGATAGGCTTAAGCAAGTAATCCAGAGCTTCTACCTCATAGCTTTCAAAGGCATATTCCTTATAAGCTGTAGTATAGATGATTCTGGTAGGCTTAGGAATAAGTTTACCAAGTTCCAAGCCTGTAATTCCTGGCATATTAATATCCAGGAAAACAAGATGTATCTCATCGGTAAGATGCGTAAGAGCATCCATAGGATCCAGATAAGAACCCTTCAATTCCAGGAAAGGTGTCCGTTCCACAAAATTCTTTAACAGCTTGATAGCCAATGGCTCATCATCTACTATAATACAATTCAGTTGCATGATATGAAAACTTCTGCTTGGTAATAATTGTCTTCTTTCTCTCCATAAGTAAAGGTGTACTTATCTGGATATAGCAAATCCAAACGCTTCTTAAGATTTACTAAACCCAAACCTCCTTTTTTCTTGCTAGCCATTTCCTGTTCTGTAAGCAAAGTGTTGGTAATACAGAAATGTACAACACCTTTTTCGTCATCTTCCAACTTCACAGATAATGTACAAGGATGAAGGCTGCTGGCTCCATATTTATAGGCATTCTCCAGCAAAGATATGAAAAGCATAGGTGAAATCTGTAAATCTGGATGATTTACCTTCATGCTTACTTCTGGCTTCAGCGTATCTTCATACCTGATCTGCATAAGGTTCATGTAGTTCTGCATGAACTCTACATCCTTTTTTAATGGCACTTTTTCATCTGATGAATCATAGAGAACATAACGAAGCATTTCGCTCAACCGACTGATACTTTCCTGAGTAGCATCGGGATCGAAAGCAGAAAGCGATGAGATATTATTTAAGGTATTGAACAGAAAATGTGGATTAAGCTGCCCTTTCAAACGGATGAGCTCATTCTGAGCCTGCTCTTTTGACTGCAGTGCCTGTTCCAGTTCCAACATACGATTACGCTGATTAAAACGAAGAGACATAGCCGTTCCTATGAGCAGCAAATTAGTCAATACGAAGGATAATTGAAAAGCAATAAAAATTTCAGTTGGTAATTGGGGAAAACCAAAATTATATATTTCGGAATATATAAAAGTACCGAGTTGGTTACTTCCTAGAGTTAAAACAAAATAACATAAAATAGTAGATATAATATATTTTTTTGTGGAACGTTTCTTGATTAAGTAGGATGGAATCAGGAAATAATAACTGATTAGAAAAAATGAAATTAAGACAAATAGTGGTGGAATTGCATATTTCAAATGAAAAAATGCATTAGACCAACTATTACCTATTGCAACCATGATTAACATAGGAATCATGATTATCAATAATAAAATCACCACTAATGTAATAATATCTGATAGCTCAATAATAAGTTTTTTATTTTTCATGGTTTTGCAAAGATAAGAAATCTTGAAAACAAGAGCCTATCAATAGGCTATCTTTTTTCACTCTACAAAAATAGAACTTTAAATATTATCTGCAATAAAACCTTCGACAAAATAAGGTTTTTATTCGACAAAAACAACCAAGATACTTGATTAAATCCCAAAATAAATTTATTTTTGTTCCGTAATTGAATATAATACAAATGAAACAACAAGAAATTTACTTAGAATCTAAACCACACTATGAAATCCTTGATGGTTTACGTGGAGTTGCAGCTTTCATAGTAGTCTGCTTCCATCTTTTTGAAAGTTATGGTGGACGAACCAATGTCATCGGTCATGGCTATTTGGCTGTTGACTTTTTCTTTGCACTGTCTGGTTTTGTAATCGGTTATGCCTATGATGACCGATGGGATAGAATGACGACATGGGGTTTTATTAAACGACGTCTGGTACGACTCCACCCTATGGTGATTCTGGCAGCTTTTCTAGCAATGCTGTTCTATTATTTCACAGATGGAGTGCCAGCATTTGCCATTGTTCGCGAAACAGCTCCATGGGTACTCTTCGGTGTATTCCTCTGGCAATGTCTGATGATTCCACTGCCTCAGGCTTGGGATATTCGTGGTTATGCCGAGGTGAGCTCACTGGGTGGAACATTCTGGACCCTTCATTACGAGTATTTTGCCAATTTCATCTATGCACTCTTCGTGCGTAGGTTTAATAAGGTAGCCCTCAGCATCTTTGTGCTGATTTGTGCTGTCTTCAGTTTTTGTTTGGCCAATAACATTGATATCATAGGTCTATGGGGACACCGATGGGCACGCTATTCCGTGAACAGTGGATTTAGCTTGACAGTGAGCGAAGTAAGTGTAGCCTTAACCCGCTTAATGTATCCTTTCTTTGGAGGTTTATTAGTCAGCAGAATGGGAAAGCTGATTCCAGTCAAGGGCGGTTTCTGGTGGTGCTCACTCATTATCATTGTCCTGCTTGGCATGCCAATACTTGGCGTAAATGACGCCCATTTTGACCGTGAGACATTTAGCATGGTGGTTGGTCCAAACGATACACTTTGGATAAATGGTCTTTATGAGAGTTTTGTCATTCTGCTCATGTTCCCATTGATAGTAGCCATGGGTGCCGGCAGCAAGATTAAAGGCAAGCATAGTTCTGCTATCTGTAAGTTCTTGGGAGACATCTCTTATCCGCTTTATCTAACCCATTTCTCTCTGGTCTATGTCCAGCAAAGTTGGGTGGCTACCCATAAAGACGCTACCTGGGCACAGAATGCATTTGTCTTTGTAGCTGTTCTGATTCTTTCCATTCTGATGGCTTATGCATGTATGAAATTATATGATATGCCTGTAAGGGAGTGGCTGAAGAGAAAGATCCTGATGAAAAAATCATAATCATAACAACCATTTATTAAAGCTTCGATCATTAATTTGAATCGAAGCTTTTTTATTTGTCGATTAAATCATGCTTTTTGTCGATTAGGATTTGAACTCGTCGAACGAAACTTGGAAATTTGCAAAAGTATACTTTATCTTTGTAACAGAAACATTGAAGAAAAGTGTAAAATTAATAAATAAAAGTATGAAACTAAAACAATTGTTACTCTTGCTGACTTGCTGTTCAAGTGGCTTGGTTCATGCACAGACGTGGAACCTACGTCAATGCATTGACTATGCACTGGAAAACAATATCAGTCTGCAACAGAGTAAAATTCAGCAAAAACAATCGGAAGTAGATTTACTCAGTTCCAAGGCACAGCTGTTCCCAAGTCTTTCTTTCAGCAGCAGCCAGAACATGAGCAATTCTCCATGGGTGGAAAGTTTTTCCTACACAGATGGCACCGGAACCATGAAATCCAGTAGCACAACTTACAACGGCAGTTATGGACTGAATGCCAACTGGACGGTATGGAACGGTGGAAGAAGAAAAATGAATATAGAAGCCAGCGAAATATCTGTAGAACAAGCCGGACTTCAGGCAGAACAAAGTGCCAACAGTATTCAGGAGCAGATTCTGCAGTATTATGTCCAGATACTCTATGCAAAAGAAGCAGTAAAGGTAAATGAGCAAGTTTTGGAAACTGCTATTGCTCAGCGAAATAGAGCCAAAGAACGTGTAGAAGTAGGCGATTTAAGCAAGGCCGATCTGGCACAATTTGAGGCTCAGGTTGCCCAGAATGAATATAGCGTGACAAGCAGTAAGACTGCCGTAGAACGTTATAAGATGCAGCTTAAGCAGTTGCTGGAACTTACAGGTTCTACAGACTTTGATATTGCCACTATAGAAGTAGAAGATGCACGGGCATTGGAAGCTCTTCCTGTTTTGGCAAGTGTTTATGAGAGTGCCTTGGATAATCGACCAGAAATCAGGAACAGCCAGTTGAATATTGATGCTGCCAATCTGAACATTGACATTGCCAAGGCTGGCAAGCTCCCTACCTTGAGTATGAATGCCAGTGTGGGTACCAGTTCCAACAGTGCAAATGCTGCAGCATGGGGAAAACAGCTGAAAAACAATTGGAACAACATGGTAGGTCTTAGCATAAGTGTACCTATCTTAAGCCAGAGACAGAATAAAAGTGCCGTAGAAAAGGCAAAATACCAATATCAAGTCTCTCAGTTGAATTTGCAGGATCAGCAGAAAAACCTCTATAATACCATAGAAGGATACTGGCTTGATGCTACAAATGCCCAGGCAGAGTTCAAATCTGCATGTGCCAGTCTGGAAAGCAGTCAGGTAAGTTACGACCTGTTAAATGAACAGTTCAATGTAGGACTGAAGAACATTGCCGAACTGCTGGATGGTAAAAACAATGTGCTTCAGGCTGCACAAAACAAACTACAATCCAAGTATACTGCTATCATGGATCAGCAACTGCTGAAGTTCTATGCTGGCGAACCTATTAATCTTTAAATCAATAAAACTATGATAAAGAAAAAGTACATTTATATTGCCATTGCAGCTGTTGCTGTAATCGGCCTTGTCAACTTTTGCTCAGGAGGTAAGAAAGAATCAAAGACCACCTTTTCCACTGCAAAGGCATCTTTAGGTGAAATCAGTTCAACCATTACCGCTACAGGTACCATAGAACCTGTTACTAAGGTGGATGTCGGTACACAGGTTTCCGGTATCATTGATCATATTTATGTAGATTATAACAGTCTGGTAAAGAAAGGACAAATAATAGCCGAGATGGATCGCAAGAACCTGATGAGTGACCTGATTACCGCACAGAGTAATCTGGCCAGTGCAAAGAGTTCACTGGATTATCAGGAAGGATATTACAACCGATATAAGACCCTCTACGATAAAGGATTAATCAGTGCTAATGATTTTGAAAATGCACGAAGCCAGTACTATCAGGCTAAAGAGACTTACCGCTCACGTCAGGAGAGTGTGAAAACGGCACAACAGAACTTGTCGTATGCCACCATTACAAGTCCTATAGATGGTGTCATCCTGGATAAAGCCGTGGAAGAAGGTCAGACTGTAGCTGCAGGTTTCAGTACTCCAACCCTGTTCACCATTGCCCAAGACTTGACAGACATGCGCGTGATTGCCGACATTGATGAAGCTGACATAGGTGGTGTAAAGGAAGGACAACGCGTGACTTTCTCTGTAGATGCATATCCAGATGATACATTCGAGGGTCTAGTAACACAGGTAAGACAGCAGCCTACCACAGAAAGTAACGTTGTGACTTATGAGGTGGTCATTGGCGCACCAAACCAGGATCTTAAACTGAAACCAGGACTCACTGCCAATGTCACAATCTATACCCAGGAACTGAAAGATGTACTGGTTGTCCCATCTAAGGCATTGAAATTTACCCCTAACAAAGCCATGATAGGATCTGACGGAAAGATCAACGATGTGAAAGCAGCCAAGAAAGTCTGGACAAAAGAAGGCAATACCTTTACCGCACATGCAGTAAAAGTAGGTGTTACCAATGGCTCAATGACACAGATTCTAGAAGGTGTAAGTGCTGGAACAGAAGTAGTTACAGAAATAAAGACAGAAGGAGAAGACGATATTCTGAAAGAAGCGCCAGAAAATTCTTTCTTCCCTGGCCCTCCAGGATCAAGAAGAAACAACAAGACTGAAAACGAATAAGACAGATTATGGCTGAAGATACAAGAAAAGTAATCATTGAACTGGATAATGTAAAACGAGACTTTCAGGTGGGATCTGAGGTAGTTCATGCCCTGAGAGGTGTCAGTTTTAAGATCTATGAAGGTGAGTTTGTCACCATCATGGGTACTTCCGGTTCTGGTAAATCTACCCTACTGAATCAGTTGGGATGTCTGGATACACCTACTTCGGGTGAATATTATCTGGATGGCATCAGTGTAAGAACCATGCAAAGACGTCAACGTGCCAGATTACGAAACCGAAAGATAGGCTTTGTTTTCCAGAACTATAACCTGCTAGCCAAGACTACAGCTGTAGAAAATGTAGAGTTGCCTCTGATGTACAACTCAGAATATACAGCCAAGATGAGACGTGAGGCAGCAGAAAAGGCATTGACTGCAGTAGGTCTGGCCGATAGAATGGAACATAAGAGCAACCAGATGTCTGGTGGTCAGATGCAACGTGTGGCTATAGCCCGTGCTCTGGTGAACAATCCGGTCATTATTCTGGCCGATGAAGCTACCGGAAACCTGGATACACGTACCAGCTTTGAGGTACTGGTACTGTTTCAGAAGCTTCATGCAGAAGGCAGGACCATCATCTTTGTTACTCATAATCCGGAAATTGCCCAATACAGTAGCCGAAACATCGTGTTACGAGACGGTAAGATTCGTGAGGATGTAGAAAACAAGAATATACTTTCTGCAGCTGAAGCGTTGGCCAACTTACCAGCACCACAGGATGATTAGTGTTTAACCCATAGAATGTAAGCTATGAATTTTATCAATTTATTGAAAATAGCCCTCAAAGCCATTGCAAATAACGCATTCCGCTCTTTTCTTTCCATGCTTGGAATCATTATAGGTGTAGGTGCGGTCATTATCATGATGGCTATAGGACAAGGGTCTAAGAACAGCATCAAAGACCAGATTTCATCCATGGGTTCAAACATGATCATGATTCGCCCGGGAGGAAACATGTTTGGTGGTGTGCGTATGGATCCTAGTGACATGCAGACACTTAAGGTAGAAGACTATGAAGCTATAGTCAAGAATAAATACTATGTAAATTACGTCAGTCCCGAAGTGACAACTTCCGGTCAGGTAATCTATGGAGCAAACAATGCATCTACTACTATGTATGGAGAAAGTGCAGAATATCTGGATATTAATTCTCGTGTAGTGGCAGAAGGAGAAATGTTTTCTGATGATGATATTAAGAAGAGCTCCAAGGTTTGCGTTGTAGGACAGACTATTGTGGACAACCTCTTCCCTAACGGTGGAGATCCTATAGGTAAGACCATTCGTTTCAAGAGTATTCCTTTCCGAATCATTGGCGTTCTCAAGGCGAAAGGTTACAACGGAATGGGTATGGATCAGGATGACTTGATATTGGCTCCTTATTCTACTGTAATGAAACGTCTGCAGGCTCAGACTTATTTTGGCAGTATAAACTGTTCTGCACTGAGTGAAGAATATACAGATCAGGCTATAACAGAGTTAACCGGAATTCTTCGTGAGACCCATAAGATTAAAGAAGGTGCAGAAGACAACTTCTCCATTCATTCTCAGCAGGAAATCATGGAAACCATGGATTCTACCATGAACATGGTGACTCTTATTCTGGTGGTAGCTGCAGGTTTCTCATTGCTGGTTGCAGGTATCGGTATCATGAATATCATGTTGGTAAGTGTTACCGAACGAACAAAGGAGATAGGTCTGCGAATGTCTGTAGGAGCCAGTGGTCTGGATATCTGTAATCAATTCCTTTTGGAATCCATCATGATCAGTGTTACGGGTGGAGCCATAGGTGTTGGTTTCGGATGGCTGGTGAGCTTTGCGGCAAACACTCTTCTGAATTTCCCTGCTGAAGTTCCACTATGGAGTGTTGTGGTCAGCTTCATTGTTTGTGTCATTATAGGTGTTGGATTCGGATATTTTCCTGCACGTAAAGCAGCAAGAATGGATCCGATTGAAGCCATCAGATATGAGTAAGAATAAAAGCCGCATTTCTGCGGCTTTTATTCTTTATTTCTTGAATGGAGTATATGACATCCAGTCTATTTCTACCTCATAAGGATACTTTGGCTTTTCAAGGGATTCAGGATTTGTATCCACTGCCCAATTGTTTGTATGCCAGAAGTTCAAACGGTAACGGGTACGGTTTGTTGGAATTCCTGTGAAGAGTGGAGTAGTTCCTCTGTAATCCCACAGGACAATCTTCTCCTGGGTTTCTGGATGAAGAATCCACCATACCAGACGGTCTGGATACCAGTCAAAGCCATAGGTATAGAAATGTTCTGCAGCATTGTAACCCGGAATGGCAGGAACAGTCTCTGGCTGACTTTGAGCACCTGTAAGAGGATGGTTTTCATTGCCATCGGCAGCAGAACGATAAACAGTATTCAGAATAGTTCCGGTCTTCAGGTTAATGGTTCTTCCCACTCGTTGAAGGTTATTGCTGGTTCCTGTCCAAGTACCGATATACACCAGTTCAGGATCTGCCAGAAGCCATTCCCAGTCTATCTCACTGAGTCCTGCCTCCTTCTCCATGTTATAGGTGAAATAACCCACCACAGCACCTACATTTGGCTGTACTTTTGCAGCTGCAGGTATTCTTATGCGTGCAGAATAGGTACCGAAGTGTGTATAATCCTTAGAAATGATTTCGGGTCCCTTACCTGCTCCTACTGGATCATTTGGATCTATGCGGTAGAGCATAATGTTGGTTCCCTTTTCTGATAAGGAAACTGTTCCCGGGAAATAACGGAAATCTGTTGTAGGATCACGTCTTTCATGGCTGAGGTTAAAGAACTTGGATGTGGGTTTGTCGAAATTCTCTACAAAAGCCTTGTGAAATTTGTCTTGTGCATTTAGTCCCAATGACGAGAAAGTCATCAGGACTCCAAGAGTCATTAATTTTGTGTTCATCTCACTATTTCTTTACAGAGAAAGCGAAAATGGTATGAGACTTATAGGTCTCTCCAGGTCTCAGGACAACACTTGGCCATTCTGGTTTGTTTGGGCTATCTGGATAATGTTGGGTTTCCAGACAGACTGCAGCACGCTTGTTGTAAGTAATGCCCTTCTTACCTACACAGGTTCCGTCAAGGAAGTTACCGCTATAAATCTGAATTCCAGGTTCATCAGTATAGACTGACAGAACGATACCTGTCTTCTGGCTCTCTGCTACAGTACAAGGCTTGGTGATATCACCCTTAGTATCCAATACCCAGTTGTGATCATAACCGTTTGCACCAATGGTTTGTGCATAATCTGCATTGATGTCCTGACCAATAGGTTTTGCTGTACGGAAATCCATTGGAGTACCCTCTACAGGCAGAATCTCACCGGTAGTCATGTAGGTAGTATCTGTTGGGGTAAACTGTTCTGCATGAATGGTAAGCAGCACATCTTCAATGTTGTTTTCTGGATCACCATTCAGGTTGAAATAAGAATGGTTGGTCATGTTAATGATAGATGGCTTGTCGCAGGTTGCCTCATACTGGATATCAATCTTATTGTCATCGGTCAAGGTATAAGTGACATAAGCTTTCATGTTTCCAGGGAAATTGTTATCCAAGTCTGGAGAATCCATGAGAAGCTTCACACTGTTTTCTGTCTGGTCTACCACTTCATATACCTGATACTGCCAGCCGGTTGGACCTCCGTGAAGACAATGTCCGAAATTGTTCTGTGGCAACTGGATTGTCTCTCCATCGAGCTCAAACTTACCCTGGTTGATACGGTTGGCATAACGACCGATAGCAGCTCCAAAGTCTGTCTGGTTATTCTCTGGGAAATAAGCCTTTACGTTATCAAAACCCAATACCACATCTTGGTCTACCCCATTCTTGTCGGCTACCATGACAGAAACGATACGACCGCCAAAGTTGGTCACGCATACCTCCATACCGGAAGCATTGGTCAAAGTGACCAATTGAGTTTGTTTGCCGTTGTACTCAGCCACAAATGCCTCTGGGTCCAATCCTGACTTTGTGTGCTGGCTTTCAGGAGCCTTCTGCTCACCTCCACATGATACAAGTGCAAGCATAGCAGCACCAGCAAAGAATAAATGCTTTAATTTCATATCTTTTGTTTTTTGATTATTCAATAGGTCTTGGAGCCACACCTGTGAAGGTCATCTTCACTGGCTTGATGAAACCTTGCTCATCGAACTCCAGCTTATCAATGCATACCTGACGTTCGCTGGCACCGGTACGGTCTAGCGGACGACGATGGTAAACAATGTAGTACTCATCCTTTCCTGGAACCTGAATAACAGAATGATGACCTGCACCTACAGCCACATTGGAATCTTGCTCTAAAATCTTTCCGACACGCTTGAACGGACCGAAAGGTGTATCGGCAATAGCATAGGCTACACAGTAATTAGGACCTGTCCAGCCTCCTTCACTCCACATGAAATAGTACTTTCCGTTTCGCTTAAGCATGAATGGACCTTCCACATAATTCTCTGGAGTGACTTCCTTATACATGTCTCCATCCTCGAATGGAACAAGACTCAACAGATCGGGAGCCAGCTTTACCATGTTACAGTGCTGCCAACCGCCATAATACATATAATAGTTACCGTTATCCTCAAATACGAACTGGTCGATAGGCTGTGCACCATTTACGATGTTAGGAATAAGCGGTTTACCCAGAGCATCCTTGAATGGACCGGCTGGAGATTTAGAGGTAGCTACACCTATACCTCCTACTTCACCTTCGTGAACATCATTTCCACCGAAGAAGAGGTAATACTGGTCATTGGCATGAATGATGGCAGGAGCCCAACAAGCAAAATCAAGCCACTTCACATCACGCTTGTGAAGAATCTCTGGATGCTTGGTCCAATGAACAAGGTCAGGAGAAGAGAATGCATCCAAATGGGTCTGGAGGTTATAATCCTTCATGGTAGCAATAGTCTCTCTGTTCACATCGGCAGCATATTTCTCTGCATCTTCACCCCAAAGCCATGAGAGTGTAGGATAAATCCAATACTGGTTTTCGAAAACTGCTCCTTCTGGATCGGCATACCATCCTGGGAAAACAGGATTTCCACTGGTTTCCAATGCATGGGTAAGCTTATAGTTAATGTCACGAATTCGCTTCTCATCCATCTTGATAATCTTGCGGTCATAGGTCATCAAACCGTTGACCTCTACTTCTACATCGGTAGTCTGGGTATAGACACCTGCAGAGAATCCCTTGCCAATGAAATCATACAGCTGCTGAGCATACTTCACGTACTGGTCTGTAACTGCCTTAGAATCTTCGAAGGAGATATAACCCCAGTTCTGGTCATTCTTCCAGGTATGATCCTTTACAGGCATACCAATGCCACCATACTCACCAAGTACTGTAGCACGCTGAGCATCATAGAGATACATATCTGGATGTGGATAATTATGCAAGTCAAGGATATCACCAGTAGTATAGAAATTACCGCCACTGGCTGGATTTACCAGACGAGATGGGTCATGCTTCTTGGTCCATTCTGCTATCTCCTGAGTCTTGAACTGACCCCAAGCTTCATTGAATGGTACCCAAGTGCCGATACATGGATAAGAATACAGGTAATCCATGATTTCCTGCCATTCCTTGCGGTAGTTGGCTTCTGACTCTGCAGTACGTTTTAATTCTGAACCGGTATAGTACTGATGCATCTGCCACTCTGGAGACTTGTCACCACTTGGCATATCCTGCCATACAATGATACCCAGTTCATCACAATGCTTGTACCAGCGCGCTGGTTCTACCTTCACGTGCTTACGGATCATATTGAATCCCCAGTCTTTGGTCTTCTCTACATCATAACGGAGAGCTTCATCAGTAGGAGCTGTATAAAGTCCATCAGGCCACCATCCCTGATCCAAAGGTCCCAGCTGGAAGATTGGCTTGTTATTAAGCTGCATGCGCATCACGCCATTTGAATCTCGTCCAAGGGAGAATTTGCGCATAGCTGTATAGCTACTTACCTGATCTATCTGGTTCTTTCCCTGGTTCAGGAGAGAAACCTTGAGCTTATAAAGGAACGGACTGTCTGGACTCCAGAGCTTGAAGTCTTCCGGCATGGTTACCTCTACCGGCTGACCGTTGATGCTCTTGCCAGAAGCCACCAGTTTGTCTCCATCATAGACATTGACAGCCACCATATCAGCCAGTTGGGCATTGGCTACAACAGGCTCCACTTTAAGCATTCTGTTGTCAATATCAGGAGTAATACGCAGGTTTTCAATGTGTTTAGGAGTAACAGGCTCCAACCATACAGTCTGCCAGATACCTGTTACAGAAGTGTACCAAATGCCATTTGGATTAGAGACTTGCTTACCTCTTGGTTGATAACCAGAATCTGTACCATCCCAAACACGAACCACCAGCTTATTGTTCCCTTTTTGAAGAACAGGGGTAATGTCAAAAGAGAAAGGTGTATAACCACCGGTATGTGAGCCAACCTTTACGTCATTTACATAAACTTCTGCTTTCCAGTCTACAGCACCAAAATGAAGAAGTACGTTCTTGCCCGTCCATGAAGGATTGATGGTGAAGTTACGCTGGTATACCAGCTCATTATTGATTCCTACAGTCTTACCTACGCCAGATAAAGAAGACTCTATGGCAAAAGGAACTAAGATATCTCCCTCAAATTTGGTTGGAAGTGGAGAGCCCTTGTGAATGATGGCATACTTCCAGAGTCCATTCAGATTACTCCAGTCCTTGCGTTCCATGATAGGACGTGGATATTCGGGAAGAACATTCTCTGGTTTCAGGTTTTCACCCCAAGTGGTCTTGATACGTTCACCTGCAGGTTTCCATTGTGCATAAATAGACAAAGATGACACGAAAGCAAGTGCCAATACAAACAAAGTTTTTTTCATAGTCGTGTATTAAAAAGGCTATATCGGTTTAACATCGCCAAAGTTAGCTATTTTTCTAATAACACGAAACTATTTACCGTATTTTCTAAAATGAGGAATGGCTACATCGTAAATTTTATCAAAATAAGGTTCCCAGACGGGTTCTGCAGCCAAGCCTGTACGAAGCCCATAGAAACAGGTACCATCATAACGGTGATTCAGCATGTTATCCAGCAAATCTTTTCGTACCAGAGGCATTTTAAAGTCTGTAATCCATAAGACATCGGCACTCCTGTACTCTGGGTTGCCATCAAGTAAAGAAAAGGTTTTCTCCATCATCTTTGTGGCATCTGTATCACCAACCGATGTCTTCAGGAAGAACTGCTGCATGCGTGCCCTTTCCTTTCGCAGGTCAATAGGATTCACACTCACGGAGAATGCAATCATATAAAGGGGGCGATTCTGGGCATCGGCTATCTCTAGCAACTTGACCATCATGCTATGCCCTATAAGTTCGGGTTGGCCAACCATACTGCCGGAAGTATCCAGACAAAGAATCATGGGACCTTTCTGGCGTGCCGGTTTGATATGGAGAGAACGGGTTGGTTTCAAGACTTCGCTTCTGTGTGAAAAGTTCTGAAGGTTCTTGGTAGCGTATTTATAGAGGAAAAGATCCTCCATCTCTTCATCGGATGCCTGCGTAAGTTCCAAGGGCAGGAGTTGGTTCAGATTATCTCCAACGGTAATTCCCTTGATGTCGGATTTGGTAGAATGCTCCACTTGTTGGGTATTTCCACTGGCTACAGAAAAACGCAAGATGCTTTCCTCATCGGCTATTCTACCCATTTTCTTGGCCACTTCCAGCAGAATAGGATATTTTTCCTGTATTCTGACCACCGAACGGATTCGCTCAAAATCTACGGCATTCCACCTGCCACACATGGTTCCCCAGATCTGGACAAACTCATTTTCACTGACCTTATGCTCTTCCAGATATTTGGGAACAGAAACCTGGGTTCTGGCTATCAATGCTTCTATGCCTTCTTCTTGTGTCTGGATATCTCTGGAGAGGTCATCCTGTAGTTTTTCTGCATTGGCCTTTTCCCAATCTATCAAAAACTTATCCCAGTATATATCTTTCAGATTATCAGGATTTGATGAAAATTTATTGGAGTAAAAGTTAACATCTAATCCATAGGCTTCAAACTCCTCTCTCAAGGATTCCAGCAGACTTGCCCAATGGCTCAGGCGTTTCTGAAAAGTCCAGTCTTGAGCTTCGGCTATCTTTCCCAGGATAACCTGATTCCTGCTCTGGTAAAACAGTTGTTTCTGTCCTACAGCTATTTCAAACTGAGCGCGAATGTTCAGCTCTATGACCTCTTCTACTGTCATTAATTACGTAATTTCTCTACATCCACACGTAAAAAAGCAATCTGCTTTCTTAAATCAGCACCTATCTTTTCCATGTCTTTCTGGTCGGATGGGCTAAGGAAGAGATTATCCTTCAGGGAGAAAGTGAAACGTGACAATGCAGAGATAAACTGTTCAATCTCCTGCTCATAGTCACGGGTAGATGGTTTATGGAATTGGTCAGCCAGATAATTTGGAGCAGGTTCATTGAACTTGCGCTCTTCCATAGGATAAGGCACACCGTTTATGTAAAGGTTCTTGTTGATTCTGTACAGGTTCACACGGTCTACTACTTCTATATGTGAAGTATCCTGTCCCTTATCTACACGGATAAGCGTTCTTTTCCTGTTCTGTGGATCCTTGTACAGAATACCTTTAATCTGAGGCTCCTGTCGCTTGTATTCCTTCATTTCATGGAAATCTACCATGAAGATATAGGTATCTCCTACACCATGATTCTGGACATGATAATAATAGTCATGGAAGAGCAGAAGATCGTCATCTCTGTGATCGCCCATGTAACGGCTACGTTCCAGACAGGCTCTCACGCTATAGCGCTTTAAATCTTCCGTAATGGCAAACCTTAACTCCTCCTGACGGCTGATGAAATTGGCAAAGATGCATTTAATCACCAGATTTCTTATTTCATCACGCTCTAACGGCTCATTCCACAGACAGTGCCAGATTGGGAAGAGATCAACAGGTTCTACTGCCTTTCTACCATGAAGGTAGGCCGATGTCTTCAGCAGGTGGATAATCTTCTTCCACCTTCGGTCGGAAACATAGACATCATGTTCCAGGTTTGAATCTGGAATGACAATGTGCTTCAGTCCTTTTCTGATTTGAGAAATGCAGGTCAATACACTCTGGTCGACACTTATCTTCTGGATATCCTCCTTGATCTGGATGTATTCTTCCGGTGTGAGAGGAGCAGACACCTCACAGGCCGACTGGGAATTCTCATCCAGAAGCATCTCATGGAACAGTTTCTCATCGGTAATGCAAGTGGATACCAATCGAATCAGGAAACGGTCCCAAAGGGCTTCCAGACCTTCTCCTTCAGTAGGCAACTCATTGCTGGCACCGATAAACAGCTTCAGAGGCAAGCGGATTTCATGATCTCCATTACGGTACAGCTTTTCATTCATGACCGTCAGAAGGGAGTTCTGAATGGCAGGACCAGCCTTCCATATTTCATCCAGGAAGACTACATCGGCATCGGGCAGATAGCCCTTTACCAAACGTTCATACTTGTCTGCCTCTTTCAGAAGCGAGATGCTTACAGGACCGAAGATCTCATCGGGAGTAGAGAATCGGGACATGAGGTATTCAAAAGCCTGGGCATTCTGAAAGGCCTGCTTCAACCTGCGGGCAATCATGCTCTTCGCTACTCCCGGAGGGCCCAGGAGAAGGATGCTCTCCCCTGCCAATGCAGCAAGAAGAGACAGGCTAAGCTCTGTCTCTTTCTCGTATAAACCTTGGTTCAGCTCTTCAAGGAGCTTGACAAATCTCTCTCTGATTTCCATTAATCTGCCTTGAACAAATCTTTGATACCGCCAATGCTTCCGAGCAGGTTGGTAGCTTCGTATGGCAAATAAACAGTCTTTGTCTTTTCACCTTCTGCCAGTTCCTGCATCATGCTGATGTACTTCTGCGCCAAGAGGTAGTTGGCAGGATTGGTAGACTGACCCACTGCTTCTGTAATCTTCTGGATGGCAATAGCTTCTGCCTCTGCCTTACGGATTCTGGCCTGAGCCTCACCTTCTGCATTCAGGATAGCCATCTGCTTATCAGCCTCTGCCTTGTTGATAATGGCAGCCTTATCACCCTCAGACTTCAGGATGACGGCAGCTTTCTGGCCTTCACTGGTAAGAATGGTGGCACGTTTGTTACGTTCTGCCTGCATCTGTTTCTCCATGGCCTGAAGAACGCTAGCTGGAGGAGTAATGTCCTGAAGCTCGACACGGTTTACCTTTACACCCCATTTGTCGGTTGCTTCGTCCAAAACGGCACGAAGTTTGGTATTGATGGTATCACGTGAAGTCAATGTCTGGTCCAGCTCAAGCTCACCGATGATGTTACGAAGTGTAGTCTGAGTCAGCTTCTCGATAGCGTTTGGAAGGTTATTGATCTCATAGACAGACTTAAAAGGATCTACAATCTGGAAATACAACAGGGCATTGATCTCTGTCTGTACATTATCCTTGGTAATCACATTCTGCTTATCGAAATCGTAAACCTGCTCACGCAAATCAATGGTGCTGGAATACATGTAACGTCCTCTCTGAAGAACAACCACATTCTTAGCCTGATCAATGAATGGAATAATGATATTGATACCTGGTTTCAAGGTAGCATAATACTTACCCAATCGCTCAATAATCTTTGTTTCAGACTGAGAGATGATCACAAGACTATTCTTGATGATGACAAGTGCCAAGACAACAAGAACAATTAAAAAGATAAAGATAGGTTCCATATAAAGTTAGAATTAAATTTTCTCTACTGTCAGAATAATACTCTCACGGTTTACAAATTTTACTTTTGTACCCTTTTCCAAGGCAGTACCATCAGGAGTACAAGCCTTCCAGTCATCGCCACCTAAGGAAACACGACCATAGCCACCCTTTACTATAGCCTCGGTCACGACGCCTGTTTTTCCACACAGGGCATCTACATTACTTTCACGCTTGTCTTCTCCCTTATGGAGTTTCTTGAGCAACGACGGTCTTACCAATAGCAATGTAAGCACTGATGTTATGGCAAAAACTAACAGCTGTACATAGATGTCCAGACCTATGAGGGGCATAAATGCGGTTACAGCTGCCGCAATGGCAAAACTCAACAGAAAGAGGTCCCCACTACCTAATTCCAGAATGAGGCACAATACACAGATAACTGCCCATAACTGCCAAGCGTTTGATAAAATATAGTCTATCATTGGAGAAAGAGTTTAGTTTTGTATTCAGTTACAAAGTTAACAAAAAAAATTGAATCCATCACCATTATTCCCTGAAAAAAACAGTAAATCCTCCAGCAAATCACTTTGCCAGAGGATTCCATTTCTTTTTAGTTTTTCTCGGTTTCTACAGCCTTCATTAATGAATATAATCTGATGTGAAGCTGAAAATGAATGACAGCAATGCCTTTGCTAATTTACTGTCACTAAGTTCCTCATATCCACAACGAACGCGGACCCAGTTGACTACTCGTTTCATAAAGCATTTATAGTTAAGTTGATTAATTTCTTTTTTCCGCATTGCAAAAGTAAGGAAAGAGAAAGAAGAAGGCAAAGCAAAACTACAAATTGGAGATTATAAAACGACAGAACTTAGCAGCAAAACATCAATTGTTGATTTAACAGGACGATTTTAGCCATTCAGGCAGGTAATCTACCCAATAATGAGCCGGTTTTTCAAAGATTCCATCGCTTTTCAGGACCGATGTTTCCACACAAATGGACTGAAGACCCGCCTCACGGGCTCCTTCTACGTTTTCCTGACGGTCATCTATGAATAAAGTTTCGGCAGGATTGACATTAGAATCCTCTATCATCTGCTTAAAAATAGAAACATTTGGCTTATAATCGTGCATTTCGTAAGAGAGATAGACCTTATCAAACAGATCAGACACCTCACAACCTTTCTCCCGGAAGATAGATTGAACGACATATTCCCAATGCATTTCATTGGTATTACTCAACAGGAACAACTGATAATCCTGGCGCAACTTCTTCAAGAGCTCAACCTTATCGTCCGTAAAATTGTCTAACATGGAACTCCAGGTAAACCGGATGTGTTCCAGGGATACTCCAGGTTTTGACAGCTGCAAGATAATGGAAAGAAAAGAATCGGTAGAAATCATTCCCATCTCATAGTCACGGAATAATTCCTTCATCTTTCCATCCAGAAAATGATCCTTCACATCCGAAATTCCTAATTCCAGGAAGGATTGCTTGAATCTGTCGATGTGAAGATCTACCAGCACACCGCCTAAATCAAATACGATAGTTTTTATCTTTTTCATATCCTGAGGTCGATTTTGACTGACAAATATAATAAAAAAGAACAACTTAATCAATTTTTGATTAACTTTGCGCAAAATTTTGGAAATACACAAACAAAAAGAGAGTATGAAAAAGTATTTATTGATGCTGATTTGCATCAGCATGAGTTTTGCCGTATTTGCGCAAAAACCAAAGTACGACAGCGAGTATGTGAAAAATCATTACGACCGCTCCGAAGTAATGATCCCAATGCGTGACGGAGTGAAGCTGTTTACTGTCATCTTTGAGCCAAAGGATAAGACTGTAAAGCACCCTATCATCATGCAACGTACATGCTACAGTGTTTCTCGTTCTACCATTACCTCTACCAGCTATGAGCCTTATGTAGAGGCAGGTTATATCTTTGTTTATCAGGATGTTCGTGGTAAGAACATGTCTGAGGGTGAGTTTGAAGATATCCGCCCTTTCATTGAAGGTAAGAAACTGAACAAGAAGCCTGCAAAGAACGTAGGCCAGACCGACGAAGCTAGCGATACCTATGACACTGCTGAGTGGCTGGTTAAGAACACCAACAACAATGGCTGCATTGGCCAGTATGGTATTTCATATCCAGGTTTCTACACTACTATGGCAGCACTTTCTGGTCACCCAGCCATTAAGGCTGTTTCTCCTCAGGCTCCTGTAACCGACTGGTATCACGGAGATGACGTTCATCACAATGGTGCTTTCATGATGGCAGAAATGATTTCTTTCCAGCCAATGTTCGAGTACATGATGAACAACAAGTACGTACGTGCTGCTGCCGAAGCTCAGAAAAACGGACAGCGTCCTAACATGAACTTCAAGTTCCCTAGCCTGTTCCACAATGATTTCTACACTGATTACCTGAAAATCGGTACCTACAAGAATATTACAGATGCCTATGGCGATAGTCTGGAATACCTGCGTATCGTTCGTGAGCATCCTAACTGGGATGAATACTGGGAGTCACACACTGTAACCAAAGGTCACATGCACGATGTAAAGCCTGCAGTTATGGTAGTAGGTGGTCTCTTCGACAAGGAAGACTGCTATGGTGCATTCGACGTATATAAGGCTATCAAGGAGCAGAGTCCTGCTACAGAGCTCTATCTGGTAGAAGGTCCTTGGTTCCATGGCGGATGGGCTCGTGGTCAAGGCATGTTCTGGAACAACATTGCTATTGGTGAACAGGCTACTTCAGAGTACTACATCAAGAACATTGAATACCCATTCTTTGCATATTACCTGGAAGGAAAGGGTGAAAAGCCATCTGCTGAAGCTCGTATCTACGATACCGGTAAGCGTGAATGGTCATATTACACCAGCTGGCCAGAGGTCAAGACTGCCGATACCACCCCATTCTATCTTCATGCAAACGGAAAGGTATCAACTCAGGCTCCTGTTAACGATGGTGTAGTAACCTACATCAGCGATCCTGCAAATCCAGTACCTTATCATAACGAAATTGAAACCAGCACCAGCCGTAACTACATGATTGACGATCAGCGTTATATCTCTAATCGTCCTGACGTAATTACCTTTACCACTGATGCACTGGATAAGGACCTGACATTGAAGGGCGAGCTGGAATTCGACCTGCAGGTTGACCTCAGCTCTACCGATGCAGACTTCATTGTTAAGGTAATTGATGTATATCCAGAGGATTTCTCTTGGTACAAGGAGCTGAATATCCCTATGCCAGGACGTGGAGCTAATGCTGAGCAGCCAAAGTTCCGTGTACCAAATTATACAATGCCAGGCTATCAGCTGATGGTTCGTGGTGAAGTAATGCGCGGAAAGTTCCGTGAAAGCTTCTCAGATCCTAAGCCATTTGAACCTGGAAAGACTACACTGGTCAAGTTTACTGCTCCTGATGTATCTCATACCTTCAAGAAAGGTCATAAGCTGATGATCAGCATTCAGTCAACCTGGTTCCCATTGGTAGACCGTAACCCTCAGACTTTCTGTGACATCTATACTTGTGACGAAAGTGCATACGTTAAGTCTACCATTAACGTACACTGTGAGAAGAATGCTCCATCTATCATCAAGTTGCCAGTAGTAAAATAAGTTAAATAACTAGACTATAAGCAAATAGGGTTACTTCAGCAGAGGTAACCCTATTTTTTTGAGGACAAGTAGGTGTTAACTGTTAACGCGTAACTCGCATTAAAAATCGGTTTTCTACCCCCCTTTCCTCTAATTTACCTCTAAGAGAATAGTAAGTATTATATAAATATTATATTAATATTATAATTAATTACTATATATATAAGGTACGTGAGACTGACAGAAGTGAAAAAGCATTTTTTTCGTGAGTTTCGAGGTAACAGTTAACACCCCCCTCTCTGGTACAAGTGTTAACTGTTAACGCGTAACTTGCAAAAATTTTGTATTTCAATCTATGTCCAATATAGTTTTCTCTTTGAGGCATAATAAAAAAAGGCAAATTCACAAATTCAGGGAAAATGGAATACGAATTCAGGGAAAACCTCCCAACCAGTGTAAAAAGGCCGTATCTTTGCATTGTGATTCGAAAATGCTTCAGCTGGGCATCTCACCGGAACTCTATTTATGACAGGCGCCACTCATAAATGACGATCGGTACGGATCAAGAGTAATAACCAAATTTAGGACAAGAAAAAAAGCATGTAACGAAAGAAAGGAAATTACCTATGACAAACTATTCTATTTCAATCTCACGGATGACAAGACGCGAAAGGCGGACAAAGGTAGGAACAATCTTGAACGCCTTAACCTGTCGACCGTCAAGCTGAACCTCAAAGTGACCGAAGTCATCGCTCGTGCCTACTTCAGTATAAAGGCTATCATCTTCACTAATAAGAAGCTTTGCACGCTGGAAATAGTCCTTGGAGAGATCACAGATAACTTTAATCTTACTCAGTCGCTGGGGAACATCGTACCAGACCTTAAAGTACTCATCAGGATTGGTATCCCATCCGTTCTGGAAGAAGGTTGCGGGATTTCCATCTAGTGCATATTCGGGTTCATAACCTTTGACATTGTAGATGTTGGTCTCCACATGTACTCCGGCAGGAAGAACAGGTTTAACAGCCTTTGACAGGTCAAACCATTCATCGGATTCCTTTTCTTCCATCCAGGCATTCATGCCCAATTGCTGGAAAGGAAACGCATGAAGACGCTGGTAGAAGTCTGGCCAATGCTTCTGTTCCGGACTGTTCCATAAGACCTCGGCAAGGGCACAAAGGCGAGGATACAGCATCTTTTCCACATCACTTTGGGTACACACATACTCCGTCCAAAGGTTTGCCTGTGCTCCCATGGCCTGATTGACTGGATTCCATTCATAGACCTTGCGGGTAGGATTCTTGGCATAACTGTAATCAAAATAACAAGGATCTCCAGGAGAAAGGATGATGTTCAGATTCCTGTCCAGAGCTTTCTGATAAGTCTCTTCATCACTGTGCCAAATCATGACTACATCTTGGTCTTGGGCTGCCTTACGCTCATTGATCTCATCCCAACCTATCATGATTCTTCCATGCTTAGCGAGTTCTGCATGAGCCCAACGCGTAAAATAATCCTGTAACTCACCCAAATCATGCATGTGTTCTCTTTCAAAAAGTTCCTGGCAATGCGGACAGTCTTTCCAGATCATGGTTGCCACTTCGTCACCACCCAAGTGGATATACCTGGAAGGGAATACATCACATAATTCAGCAATGATATCACCCAGAACCTCGTAAGTCTTAGGGTTACCCAGACAGACCATATTCTGCCAAGTACGCTTACGTAATTTGCCGTCTCTCTCCTGGGGAAATGCCTCATATTCTCCTCCCAGACAGGTGATTTCAGGAAAAGCTGCAAACAACGAGAGCATATGCCCAGGCATGTCAATTTCCGGGATAATTTCAATGCCTCGGTTCTGGGCATAAGCCACAAGCTCCTTTAACTGCTTCTGGGTATAATACTTACCGGAAAGAGCTGGAAAATCCCAATAATAAGAGCCTTTCTTAGCAATTTCCGGATACTTCTTCACCTCAAATCTCCACCCCTGATTATCGGTGAGATGAAGATGTAAACGATTTAACTTGAAAAGGCTCATCTCATCGATAGTCTGTTTTAATTCTGATATACTCCAGAAATGGCGACTGCAATCCACCATAACCCCTCTATAGGAGAATCTAGGACTGTCTTTTAAGGTGAGCAAAGGTAGTGACTTGCTGTTCAGAAGCAGTTGCTGAAGTGAAGCTAAAGCATAATTCAAACCACAGACATGGGATGCCTTGAGAATAATTCCTTTTTTATGAATATCTAATTCATAGGCTTCACTAGCCAAAGAAGCATCCTTTTGTATTTTAAGAGCATTGTTTTTTGAAGAGAAAACGACAGAAATATCCATCCTATTCTTCAAATCCTGCTTAAACATTTCCAGTGTGGCTTGCCATTCTTCCGGGAAGGATACAGTCAGGACAGCAGGAAGGTTATAGGTTCCCTCATAAATGGTACATTGGCTGGCTTGTGGAATAAGAGGAAGCTGCTGAGCCTGCGAATAAACAGTGAGCAGATTTATCAAAAGAAGTAACAGGAATCTTTTCATAATATTAATAGGTAATCATTTGCAAATATAAAGAATATATTCTTCATGACCTATTAATAACAAGAAAAAGGCCCAAGGTAAAACCTTGGACCTTTCCTTTTATAATATAAGAATCTAAATCAGATTAGAAGTTCTTACCAGTATCCCACCACAGGCGAGTGTCAATCTTATCACCACCACGACCAGCGAGGATCTCCTGACCTACAGCCAGACCCTTAGGGTTAGAAGAACGCTCGTCATAAGCGAATGGAAGACGACGGATACCCATAGCTGTCAAAGCATCCTGTGAACCACCCAGGTACTCAGCCTGAACATTGTTGTTGTCAGCTGGGATTGGGAACAAGTGAGGATAGCCTGTACGACGGAACTCAGCCCATGCGTTCAAACCTTCTGGGAAGCCAGCAATCCACTTCTGAGTGATGATCTGCTCCAACTGCTCCTCCTTAGAACCTGCAGCCAAGAACTTAACAGGAACCTTGTTTACAGCCTTAATGTTGTTTGCTGGGTTATGTGGGTCAACGTAGTCAATCTGAGTAGTAGTACCCTGAATGTAAGCCTCTACATCAGCACCCTTCATAGCATCTGCTGACAACCAGCCGTGAGCATTTACACGCTCAGCAACTGAAGCAAATGAGTTACGGATACCTTCCTCGTAGTAGCTCTGAGCAGTGCCACCACCCATGTTCCAACCACGGAGAACACCTTCAGCCTGAAGGAATGAAGCTTCTGCACGGTTCATGATTGGCAATGGAACGTCAGTTGAGTAAGGACCACCATCCATTGGAGTATAAGGGATAGAGTACATCTTGTAGTTAGCACCATCAACCTTCAAACCGTTACGGATACCCTTGATTTCACCAACCATACCCATTGCTGTACCTGCCATGTCAACAATGTCAGATTTGCGGCCATACCATCCTACAGGAACGCAAGTAGCTGCCAAACGAGGGTCATTGTAACCCTTCAGGATAGTCTCATAGTTAGCAGAAATTGCACAGTCATTGTAGTCACGGCAAATCAAAGCCTGAGGGTTACGGATGTTACCGTCCATAACTTCGATATCAACAGTCTTCAGCAAACCGTACTTGTTAGCACAAGCTGCTTCTGCGTGCTGCTTAGCCAATGCAGGATCAGCCATAGCGATACGCATAGCCAGACGCAAACGAAGAGTGTTACCGAACTGCAACCAGGTAATCTGGCTCTTGCCACCAGTCTTATCCCATGACAGACGAGTTGCATCGTCCTTACCACCATTAGCATCCAACCAGCTGGTCAACTTTGCAGTTGCATCAGCCAATTCTGTCAAGAATGCAGTATAACAAGTCTGCTCTGAGTCATAGTTTACAGAAAGACCACCCTGCATTGCCTCAGTATAAGGTGATGGACCATAAGTATCAACCATCTTGTGAGCACCAGCTATCTTCATGATAGTACCGATACCGTGGAAGTCGTCAGCCAGATTCTCAATCTTGTGAAGAGTAGCCATTGGCTTGATAACGTGCAACAGCATGTAGTTCAAAGTACAGCTGTTCCAACCGTTCATCATGAAATAATTATCGTTGTTAGGACCACCGTTGAATGCAGTAGGGATTGCACAGTAACCAGAATACAAGTCAGCATTCAGGTTCTGGATCAGCTGATACTCCCAGTTACCGTTTGACTGGTTGTAGAAGATAGACAGCTGAGCTTCATTGAACAGGTCACCCATAGCTACCTGGCTATCGCTCAATTCAAATGGGTTGGTATTGATTTCCTCGAATTGATCAGTACAGCTAGTACCAATAACCAGGGCTGCACTTACGAGAAGAGCGTTATATAATAAATTCTTTTTCATAATTGCAGAGGTTTTTAGAATTGAAGTTTCAAGTTAACACCGAAGCTACGGCTAGATGGCATTGAGAAGTAAGAAGAACCACCGTAACCGTTAGAAGTAGACATAGATACATCAGGATCGGTTGGACAATCCTTGTACAGGAAGAACAGGTTACGTGCAACTGCGCTCAAAGACAGGTCACGACCGTTACCGAAGAGACCTCTCCAAGTATAACCCAGAGATACCTCACGCAGGCGGAAGTTAGTCTGGCTATATGCATAGTAGTCACCACCACCACCGTTGATAGAACCGATAGAGTTGTAGAATGTCTTAGCATCCATCTTCTGAACAGAGTTTGTTGCAGTATTCCAAACCTCTACACCACCGTTGTCACGAGATACAGCAGAGTTCTCAGATACACCGTGGCTATCCAAAGAAGCCTGAGTATAATCGAAGAAGTTACCACCTACACGACCGTCAATCAGGAAGTAGAAGTTGAAATCCTTATAATAGAAGGTATTACCCCAACCCAAGTTCCACTTAGAGTTTACGTTACCAACCTTCTCCTTATCTGCTGCATACTGAATCTTACCGTTACCGTCTACACAGATCAGACCGGTCTTAGCGTCACGGATGAAGTTCTGAGCATAAACGTCACCATACTCACCACCTTCTACAAGGCGCATTTCATTACCGTACATACCACCCTGCCATACATACTTCAGACGGTCAGCATCAGCTACACCTTCACGGTTATCAAGTTCCTTGATCAAGTTGTCATTGTAAGACATGTTGAAGCTAGTCTTCCAAGAGAACTTGTTGCTGAACTTCTGGTTCCAAGATGCAGTGAACTCAACACCAGTGTTCTGGATGTTACCTGCATTGAAATAGTAGCTGCTATAACCAGTTGCAGATGGAACAGACATTGAGAAGTACTGGTTCTTGTTGTTGGTACGATATACAGTTACATCGAAGTCCAAACGGTTGTCGAACATGCTTGCGTCAATACCGAACTCCATAGAGTGCAACTTTTCAGGCTTCATGTCGGTAAATGGCATGGTAGTCTTGAAAGTGATAGAACCGTTAGAGAAACCATTCAGGTTATTGGTAATGAATGCTGGCATTTCGTTACCTACTACAGAGTAAGTAGCACGAGCCTTCAATACATTGATAAGTTCTGGCAACTTAACCATATCAGAAACCACTGCAGTCAAACCTACAGATGGGTAGAAGTAAGAACCGTTAGGAGTAAATGCCAGAGTAGATGACCAGTCGTTACGGCCAGTTACATCCAAGAACAACATATCCTTCCAACCGAACTGAGCAGTAGCGAATACTGCATTCAGACGCTTGCGGCTGATACCCATGCTGGTACCATTCTTGGTAGAGTTAGTTGGAACGAAGAAGTTAGGCAAGTAGCGGTCACCACCAGTGTTGATGCTGTAGCTCAAAGACTTGTAGTCAGAGAAGCTGGTACCCAAAGATGCGTTAACTGAGTAATCACCGAACTCCTTGTTGTAAGTCATCAGCAAATCACCGTAGAACTGACGGAAGTTGGTCATATCACGCTCATACTGACCCTGAGGGTTAGCCAATACCTGAGATGTAGATGCGTAAGTCTTGCGCTCCCACTCATCAGAAGTACGGTCGTAGCTCAGACGACCCTGCAGGCTCAACTCAGGAAGGATCTTGTAGTTTACAGTACCTGATACCATGGTACGGTTACGAGCCTCGTCAGAAGCTACACGGTTCAGGATCCAGTATGGGTTCTGAGTGTAGTCATTGTTCAGGTCGCAATACCACTGCTGTACGTTGTACTGCTTAACATCATCATACTTCTCGAACTCGTTCTTGTACTGATTCCAGTTTGCATTTGCTGGGAAAGTATAAGCACCAATCAGAGGGTTGTTGTACTGACCACCACGTGGACGGTTGTGACCCTTCTGGTTGATATAGTTGATAGAAGCAGTGATAGTCAACTTGTCATCCAACATCTTGTAAGTCTGCTTAACCATCATGTTATGACGACCGAAAGTGTTGGTTGGCATCATACCCAGAGAAGAAGTATTAGCGTAAGAAGCATAGCTCTGTACCTTCTCAGTACCACCAGAAACTGCCAGAGAGTTGATGAAAGTAGCACCAGTGCGGAAGAAATCCTTAGAAGCGTTAACGCCATTAGAAACCTTGTCGCCCCAAGACTGAGTGTCATAAGAACCACCAGTTACGGTAGCACCATAACGAGTCTGGATTGCTGGAACATCAAGTGGAGTCTCAACTGTTACGTTAGAAGAGAAGTCAGCACGTACATTACCCATAGAACCCTTCTTGGTAGTGATGACAATCACACCGTTTGCAGCCATAGAACCGTAAAGAGCAGCAGCAGATGCACCCTTCAATACGTTCATGCTTGCAATATCGTCTGGGTTCAAGTTAGAAAGAGCGTCACCACCATCACGACCACCGTATACTGACTCCAACTGAGAAGTAGTAGGGTTTGACATTGGCATACCATCGATAACGATCAGCGGCTGGTTGTTACCCTGAGCTGACTTGTTACCACGGATGACGATCTTAGAAGAACCACCGGCACCAGAGGTGTTAGGAGTAATGACAACACCGGCAGTCTTACCCTGCAATGAGTTTACAAGGTTGGTTTCCTTTGCACGGGTCAATTCATCACCGTTTACCTTCTGAGTAGCATAAGTCAATGACTTAGCCTTACGCTCGATACCCATAGCGGTAACAACAATTTCTTCCAAAAGCTGGGTATCATCCTTCAATGTAACTGTAATAGGCTGACCCTGGAATGTTACTTCCTGAGATTCATAACCTACGAATGAGATTACGATCACATCACCCTTCTTTACACCATCAAGAGTGAAATTACCATCGAAATCGGTAATTGTACCATTAGTAGTACCCTTGACAATTACAGAAGCACCAATAATAGGTTCGCCGGTAGAATCCTTAACGAAACCCTTTGCAGTATTGGTCTGCTGAGTGATCTCTGCATTAGCAACTGCGGAAGCGTTGCTAGCAAATGTAGGAACTGAGCAGAATGCTGCCAGAGCCAACATCATACTGACCTTTAAAAGTCGTTTTTGCATAGATTTTTAGGTTTTAAAATTAGTAATATAAAAAAATAAATAGGTTTTCTATAGTATTACAACATACATAGTTCTTCACTCCCGAAGAAACTAAATACAAAAGTAAAAAAAACTTTTTATTGTCAAAAAATATTAGCAAAAAAAACGCCGAAAAAATGAAAAATCGGGCAAGATAATAGAATTAAGGAACAAAAATAGCGTTTAATATATTTATATATTACTCAGAAATAACTTGGGGTTTCTTGAACAAACGGCCTCCCTCATTGTAGTCCTGATTATTCAGTAAGCCTTTTACATTAACGCCTTCAGTCATGAGCTGTTTTAGCTCTGACAAGTGATTCCAATAGATTTCACGAGGAAGCACACCGTATTTCGCACATAGACTAGCAGCCATACCAACTACTTCTCCCATCATTCCCGTAGTACGCATCACACGGGTAGAACCTAGAGCTACATGTGTCTGGCTGATGTTTCTTCCAGCCATGAAAAGATTAGAGACATTTCGGGAATAAAGGCAACGGTAAGGTACGGTATTCGGATAAATGACCAGATGCTTGGTAATGGCCTTATACTCATTCCCCGGGAAGTTTTTCATGTTCTCTGGATCTGGCTGATGAAGATCTATGCTCCATGTGGTAATGAAAGTACCGTCTTCATGATAGATGTTCTTTTCCAAATCATCCTGATGGAGGATATAATCTCCTAAGAGACGTCTGCTTTCACGTTTTCCAGCCACATAGGCTACCCACCCCAGCTTCCGGTTCTGATATTCTTTCCGGTTTGCGGAATGATTCTTCAGGAAACTCCAATTGGAATAAACTACCAGCATACCGTAATCCCTGATTCGTTCAAATTCAGTAATCTGGTTTCTGTTCATGCCTGTCTCCCAGGTCCACTCTCCCATGGTTACCCGATCAGCATTATCCTCGTTAAATAGAACGCCATAAGAGAACTCAGGGAAAGAACTAGATTTCTCTTCTTCCACCGAATACCATTGAACAGATGCACCCATTGTCATGTTATCGGCAATTTCTGGAGCACGACTCTCACCGAACTCATCGGCAGATTCTCTGCCCATACGCCAATGAGCTCCCGCCAGATATCCGATGGTACCATCGCCCGTACAATCAACAAATAATGGAGCTGAAAAACGTGTTTGGACGCCTTGCTCAATATGCTGTGTGACCACAGCAGTTATCTGATCATTCTCTTTCTCTACAAAGACTGCACGCTGGTTCAGGAACAGGGAAACATTCTTCTCCTTACTGATCCAGTCCATTTTCTTGCCGTCTTCATAGTTTTCGGCAGGTTGGGCATTTCCCATCTTGGTTGGGCCAAACTCTTTCAGTAATCCTCCTAATTCCGGATAAGGCGGTTCTTCTATCTTGCCACCTAAATGGACGCGAATTTCCGAAGAATTATTCCCGCCAATGACAGGCCGGTCATTTATCAAAGCAACCTTCAGCCCCAGACGAGCGGCAGAAACAGCAGCACTCATACCGGCAATTCCTGCTCCTACCACCACTAAATCATAGCTTCCACCATTATGTATTACATTATTCTTTACCAAAGAATTATGAACAGGAGGTAAAGTAGTTTCATCGGTGGTCATGTAAATGGCATCACAACGTCCGTCAAAGCCTGTCAAATCATGAAGGGAAAGCTTCACTTTTTGCTGGTTGAGCTTTACTTTTCCTACCTTTTGCCACTGCCAGGAATTACCTTGTGTACCCAGGTCATTCCCTATTCTACGGCCGTTGACAAGCAACTGGAAACGCCCTGGGCCTTCTCCGTCATACCAAGGTGAGGTCCAGTTGTAGGTTCGCACATAGACTGTATAGACACCTTTCTCTGGCACTTCAATCATAGTCGAAGCATCAGCCACCGGCACACCCATTCCGTGAGCTATGAGATAAGGAGAGCCCATCAAATCCATGAACTGTTGGTCTACAGCCCAACCGCCTTTCTGTGTGAAACTCTCTGTTTCCACCAGAACTTCAGCTGCACGCAAATTGAACACACACAACAGCACACCAATGATAATCAGGACCTTTTTCTTCATATTATTTAAATCTGTGAAAGAATATAAGCGCATTTCTCGGCATTACCCAGCGTCTTACCTTTATCGCAAGACAATTTGATACAATCATGCCATTCTCGGCATTCTGTAATTCTGCCCTTAGTCAGTTTTACTACTATATTAGAAGGTTTGGCATTATTGATATCACAAGTCAGGTTGGTTCCTACACCATAGGAATCTTTTACACGACCATCGACATACTTATGGATAGCTATTGCACGATCAATGTCTAATCCATTGCTATAAACTACTTGCTTGCTGGTAGGATCAATTCCTAACTGCTTGTATTTTTCAATAATCTTCTCTGTCTGTTCCTCCTCTACACCACTATCCACACGAAGACCGGTATACATCATGGCCATACGTTTTGACAGATTCTTGAAGAACACATCGTCGCCAAAGCAATCATACAGATAAGTACCGTTATCCCCCTCAAAGACATCAGAGAATTTACGCATGACGTTATAATTGCATTCAAACACTCCACTGACAATTTCCTCAAAAGAGATGAGCTGATGCGACATGGTACCTAAAGCCTTCAGATTCAGTTCCTTGGCAAGCCATACATTACTGGTTCCGGTGAAAACACCCGACCATTTCTTAGAGCGGAATACCTCTGCCATGGTTTGAATAACCATCTCCTGGTGTGCAAATGAGAAACGTCTGCGGGTTCCCATATCTCCAAGAATCAAACCGTTTTCCAGGAATTTTACGGTCTTGTCGTAGGCTTTCTTCCTTTCTGCCTCCCTGTCATAACGCTCTACATCACCATTCAAGATATGGGTCAACTCAGAAATCGTACTCAAAAGTGGCATTTCCCACATAATGGTTGAAAACCATTTTCCCTGAACCTTGATGTTCAGATGACTTTCGGCATCTTGACTGATTGTCACTTCGGCAGGATTAAAGGAATAGCCTTTCAGGAAATTAAAATACCAGAGAGGAAGCCAGACGCAATGATTCGCCATGAATTCTATTTCTTCTTCTGTAATCTTGACATTGACCATACCATTTACCTGCTCTTGAAGCAAGTCGGCAAAGCCCTCTGGATAACAAGTCCCGTTACGGTCTATGAAAGTATATTCTACTTCAGCACGAGGGTACTTCATCATAACATAATACTGGCAACTGAATGTATACAAGTCGTTATCAGTAAAATGTGTAATAATCTGTTTCATGATATTATTTTTTAGATTTTATACGACAGTCATCTAGCCTTCTTCAGTCTCATCGTAATCACTGACTTCAATAGAAAGCGGATAGCACTCCATGATTTCTTTCTGGGTGGCTGCATCAAGAAGCTTAAGGTCTTTCTCATAAAGGCCTTGTGCAATATTATTTCTCAAGTCCATATAGGCTGCTACCATTTCATGGATGCAGAAATCCACAGACTTCTTGTCAAGGTGCTTTTCATACAGGAAATAAATCACGTGTCTTGACAGTACTTCCTGTTCGCCGATATGAGGGAATTTCTTGTCCTTCTTCTCGGGATAAGACTCAAGCAAATCTGGATTATAGAGAAAATACTGAATAAATTCACGGAACTCTTTTGCCGTCAGATTTATTTCCTCCTCACTGGTCATAACTAGTAATTCTTCAGGTGATAACATTTCGACTCTCAAAATGTTACGTTCGTCCATCTCAAGTTCTTCCTCAGATAGCTCCTTCTTGTTCTGGACATATTCTTCCCAAACTTTCCGGGCTTCAGCCTGAGTAGTTTGGGCACTTAGGGTAAGTGTGGAAAGAATCCACCCCAATAGCAACAAAAGACCTTTATAAGCTCTCATTTTTCATTGAATAAAATCTTCTCGTGCAGGAGTGAAAGTATCTACTACCACACCTGTTACTTTCCATTGTTTGACAGTTTCATAACGTATTTTTCATAGATCCAACAGATTACAATGACAGTGAGAATGCCAAGTCCTGCACCGAACAAGACATCACTCAACCAATGTCTGTTGTTTATCATTCTCATCATACCTGTGGCCAGCGCAACGATATAGCCTACCGTTTTGAGTCCTCTTCTTTTTTTACATTCAAAAGCTAGCAGGGAGGCACAGACAAATGCGGTTCCTGTATGTCCGGAAGGGAAACTGTTATAGGTACTTCCATCGGGACGAAGAATGTGTGTGATAGACTTCAAGCTTTCTGAAATACCTTGCATAAGCAAGATACAAACCAGAGCCAAAAGAATACGATGCCACCACTTGTGTTCACCAGGGAGAACCAGGAACACAACCAGAGGCAAATATTGCATGTAATTATCGATAACCCAATGCCCATGAATATTCTCCATGACACACTGCCTGATAAACAGGTTTATTTCCCACAAAGAATCAAAGCAGACGATAAGCAAGGCTATCATCATGAGGGATAGTGGAAAGGCTATTCTTTTATACATTTTACTTTGATTCTACTATTTTAGAAAATTAAATGCAAAAATAGAGAAATTATAGGAGCTACAAAATTTTTGAAACAATTATTCTCTTCTCTCATTCATTGAAATCTGAATTCCGTTATTTCTTCCCGAAAATAGCCTCATTCTAGGTAAAAAGACGTATATTTGCAACAGGATTATTTATCAGATCATCCATGAAAAAAGTAGCCTTACTATTAACAACTTGCCTTCTATGTGCATGCAATGATATGAAAGACAGACTGCAGACTGGTGACTTAGTATTTGTTTCAAAAGGAGAATCTGCTTTTTCTAAGGCAATCTCTGCATCAACAGCCGATTCATTGACAAGCTATACCCATGTGGGAATCATAGACTGTGAGGACGATGGAAACATCTATGTCATAGAAGCATCTTCGGAAAACGGTGTGGTCATGACACCTCTAGACAGCTTTAAGACGGATGATAAGCAACTGGATTATTATCGGGTTGTAAGCGGTGAGATTGATCCGGAAGAAATCATTCTTAAGGCTAAAAAATACATCGGACAACCTTACGACTATTTCTACTTGCCAGACAACGGTAAAATGTATTGTAGTGAACTGGTCTATGAATGCTATCTGGATCCGGAAGGAAAACCAATCTTTAAATCTCAGCCCATGAATTTCAGAGATGAAGACGGGAATATGCCTCAGTTCTGGATTGAACTGTTTCAAAAAAACAACATGGAGATTCCAGAAGGTGTTGCTGGTACAAATCCAAACGACTTATCCAAATCTGAAAAAATAACGAAACTTTGTATAAAATAAAAAGAAGCCTCGCTTCACAGCGGGGCTTCTTTTTTGTATCGTTGTAAAATCATTATTAACTATGAAGAATTACTAACGTTACACTGATTCAAAAATCACATTACATTCTCTATAACACTACATCAAAACATTAATTTACTGCAAATATACATAATTATTTCATAATTTCCAAACAAATAGAAAAATATTTACACACAAATTTTTCGCAAACCTATTTTTTGATTAATTATAAATCTATAAATCAAAAGATTAAATTTAAAAAAAGATTAGATAATCCAAAAATCAGAAATACAAAAAACAAATAATCCAAAGAAAATAAAAAAGATTAGATTATATTTGCAATAAAGAAACTGAAGCTCACATATACTTTACGTTACACAAGAAAAAGTATCACACTTACATTTCATTATTACATTTTACAGACGAAACTGTATCACCACGCCTCTCAAATCTCAAAATCTGGTGATACAGTTTCTTTTTTCTTTCCAACGCTTATAAATCGGTAATGTTTTTTCTGTATTGCAGAGGTGAAATGCCAGTGAACTGCTTAAATATACGGCTGAAGTAGGCCTGATCACTGAACCCACATCGTAAGGCTATTTCACCCACCGAAAGGTCTACGGAACGCTTTAATAATTGCTGTGCATAGTCTACTCTAATCTTTGTAATGTAATTATTGAGAGAATCGCCTGTAATGTCGGAAATACGCTTGCGAAGAGTACTTTTCGACATACACATCTCTAGTGCTAGCACATCAATATTGATATCTACATCACGCATCTGGTCATAGACAAGATTAGTGAACTTACTGATAAGCTGCAGGTCCTCACCTGGCAAGCCATTCTTCATATTCTTTACCTGATTCGCAGCCAGCTGATACTTTTCCTGGAGCATACGACGTTCTGTCAAGATCCATTCTACACGAATGCGGAGTTCATTACCACTGAAAGGTTTGTAAATATAGGCATTTGCACCGGCACGCAAACCTTTCTCCAACTCATCTTGTGAGGTCAAGGCTGTAATAATGATAATAGGAATCGTACTTGTCTTTTGAGAAGAGCGAATGGCTTTACACATCTCTAAACCATCCATCTCAGGCATCAAAAGATCGGTAAGAATAATATCCGGAATAAGTTCTTCTGCCTTGCGAAGACCGTCTGACCCATTCTGGGCATAGTACAAACTATATCTTTTTTTCAGGGTTTCACCAATGAATCGGGCTACATCAGCATTATCTTCTACAATAAGCACCTTTTGCTTAGATGTACTCAAAGTAGAATCAGACAACGAGTGTTCAGCTTCAACTGAAGGAACAGTTACCAATGACAACGGTTCACTCTCAAGAGATTCGTACTGGCTGTTTCCATGCGTCAGCGGAAGGTCAATATGGAAAGTAGCACCTTTATTCAATTCACTTTCCAAGGAAATGGTACCTCCAGAGGCTTGTACCAATTCACGCACAAGAGCTAGACCTACTCCCGTTCCGATATGTTGGGTATCACGACGTTCCTGATAAAAGACATTAAAGACATTTCGTTGTGATTCTGGAGCAATACCGATACCTGTATCAGAAACAGAAAGATGAATCCTATTATCTTGTGTAGACAAGGATAGTTTCACTTGCCCGTTTTCTGGTGTAAATTTTAAAGCATTGCCTACCAGATTAGAGACAATTTTATGAATATAGTCCGGTACAACGTCTGCTTCAATATTCATGTCTTTGGATTCAAACAAGAGACTGATATGCTTTTGTTGTGCCAAATGGCTATATTCCTCAACTATCATGTGAAGATAGGGAACCAGATTTCCATGCCTCCATTCCGGAGAAGCTACAGTAGAAGTAACCTTAGCAATGTCCATCAGTTGATTGACCAATGAAAGCATGTTCTGTCCGTGATGAACGATCATCTTGCCTGTTTCCTTGACTTGGTTAGGATCTATCGTTGAGTCTATCAATTCCTGACCCTTTCCCATGATAATGGTCAACGGTGTGCGGAACTCATGGGTAATGTTCGTAAAGAATCGTTCGCGCATTCTGTTCAGCTCTTTCTGCATCTTATAAGTGCGGGTACGCATTCTGAAATACAATACAGACAAAGTAGTAATGATAACAGCCACAAAGAAGCAAATCAAATAAAACCACTTTTTATTCTTTTCTTGTGCAAGTTGTAATTGAGTGGCTGCAATCTTCCGTTCAGACTGTCTAGTAGTTATCTGGTCTCTCAGATTTTCAAGTTCCATTAAATTCTGTCGGCTCAAGAGAGAGTCCGTAATCTGTTGGGAAATCTGTGCAAATTCTAAGGCCTTTTCAGTCTGGCCCAAATTCTTATAATGTTCAGCATACAGATTAGCTATCTGGGAATAATATTCGCTAGAACCAAGAGTCTTAATCACATCGGCTGCCATTCCTAGATATTTTTCTGCATTTTGGGTGTCACCAGTAGATACAAAAATATCTGCTGTAGCAATACAAGGTTGAAGCCATAACCATTTGTCAATATCCTTGTTAATATATTCCATGGCAAGCAAAAACTCTTCTGTAGCTTTCTTGTTGTCTTTCTGATACTTATAGATACGGCCGAAGTTCATGTGTCCATAGGCAATACCTGTCTTGGAATCACAGAGTTTAGCATGCGTGAAAGCCTTTTCAAAGCAGATCATGGCAGAATCATACATCTCCTTCTTCTCATAGACCATTCCAAGATTTGAATAATCTACATTCATACCCAGATTACTTCCGAGTTGCTTCTCTATCTCTAACGCTTTGTTCAGGTAATTGGTAGCAAACGAATAATTCCCTAACTTCAAGTAGATATTACCCAATCCATTATTTCCTACAGCTTGACACTTTAATAATTTATCCCTGTCTTTACCGTATGCAGGTGAAGCAACTTCTACGGCACGCAAATGACTCTCCAAAGCTTCATAATAATGGCTGATTCGTCGATAATTTGTTCCTAAATCATTGAGACAGGTAGCTAACATTAAAGTATCCTGAAGACTTTCTGCCAATGCTAATTCTTCCTTATGAGCTTCAATGGCTTCGTTATATCTGCTGGCCGACATGTAAGAATGCCCCAGTTCTGCAAAAGCAGCCATTTCGCGCTCTTTATCGCCAAGCTCTTGATATTTGATTACAAATCTCTTAAGAGAATCAATATTGGTGGTGTGATTATCCGTTGTATCCAACATCAGTCTCTGTCTGTCTGTATAGACAGGTTCTGGAGTATGCTGCTGGCAACCGCAAAGAAACAAAAGAAAACCAATTATAAATAATAATCCGCTTGCTCGCATTGGTGTTTTAATAGTAATGATTATAGATATGTAACGAATCTTTACCAATTGTTTGCAAAAATAAAAGATTTCTATTAATAATTCATTTTCCTATAGAAAAAAAAGCGATTTATATAAATAATAAGGTAAAAAAGATAAGTCAAAATAGCTTTTTTTATTTTATATTTGCAAAATCAATTAATAAAACAAACTAATAATTCTTATGTTAAAGAAAGTCAGAATAGCACTTGCTGCTATCTTCTTCCTGTGTATCACAGGTCTGTTCCTTGATTTTACCGGAACTATGACCAGCCTCTTCGGATGGATGGCGAAATTACAGTTTCTTCCAGCAGTCTTGGGATTAAGCATTATCCCAATAGTCATTGTTCTTGCCTTAACACTTTTACTGGGTCGTATCTACTGCTCTGTAATCTGTCCTATGGGTGTATTCCAGGATATCGTAGCTTGGATTTCCTGCCTGTTCAAGAAAAAGAACCCATATTCTTACAGCAAGCCTAAGACTTGGCTTCGTCTGACTGTACTGGTAGCTTTCATCATTCTGCTGGTAGCTGGCTTCAACGGCATTGCCTTGCTGTTGGCTCCATATAGCGCATACGGTAGAATCGTGAATGGTCTGCTCCAGCCTCTGTACATCATTGCAAACAACTTCTTTGCAGGCATTGCAGAAGAAAACGGCAGCTATGCTGTCTATGCCGTAGATCCACACCTCATGGTGACTCCTCTGCTCATCGTAGCATTCCTGTCCTTTGCAGTCATCGTGGTTTGCGCATGCATCGGTGGCCGTACTTACTGTAACACCATCTGTCCTGTAGGTACCGTACTGGGGTATGCTGCCAAGTTCTCTTGGTTGAAGCCTGTAATCGACAAGCACCAGTGTATCGGCTGTAACAAGTGTGCCAAGAACTGTAAGGCATCGGCTATTCTGATTGACAAGAAGAACGGTAACTTTACCATCGACTATACCCGCTGTGTAACCTGTGGTAACTGTCTGCAGGAGTGTCCTAAGGATGCCATTGCATACTGCCACCCTTACAAGCAGATTCCTCACCCTACTCCAGAGGCTGACGAGAAGCCAGCAGAGAAGGTGGATACCAACCTTCGCAACATGATTACCACTGCTGTAGTTTTGGGAGCATCTGCAGCTGTAAAGGCTCAGGAAATGAAGCTTGACGGTGGTTATGCAGAAATTGAGGACAAGGTAATGCCAGAGCGCAAGACTAAGATTGTGCCTCCAGGTGCTATTTCTGCCAATAATCTGGCTCAGCACTGTACTGGCTGTCAGCTTTGCGTAAGCAACTGTCCTAACAACGTGCTTCGCCCATCTACCAGCTTGGATTCATTCCTTCAGCCATATTCCAGCTATGAGAACGGTTATTGCCGTCCAGAATGTACCAAGTGTTCTGAGGTATGTCCTGCTGGCGCTATCAAGCCAATTGCAAAGGAAGAGAAGAGCTCTACTCAGATTGGTCATGCAGTAGTCGTTGTAGCAAACTGTCTGGCTACCACAAAAGAATTTACTTGCGGTAACTGTGAGCGCCATTGTCCTACAGGTGCTATCCAGATGGTTGTGCTGAACAAGGAGGATGAAGGAAAGCGTAATGCTGTCAAGATTCCTGTAGTAGATGAGGAACGTTGTATCGGTTGTGGTGCATGTGAGAACCTCTGCCCAAGTCGTCCATTGTCAGCTATTTACGTAGAAGGTCACGAAGTACATAAAACCATCTGATCATGAAGCATATTGACAGAAGAGAGTTCCTTAAGACCCTGGGTCTGGCAGGAGCTGCAGCTACAGGTGTATCTCTTTCCAGCTGTGGCGGCAAGCAGGCTGAAGAGCAGATATATGATCCGAATGGTACAGCTACCGGTGAGATTCCTACCGACAAGATGGAATACCGTTCCTTTGAGAACCTGGATAATGAAAAGGTTTCCATCCTGGGTTACGGTTGTATGCGCTGGCCTACCATCCCAAATCCTGATGGTGAAGGAGATATTCTGGATCAGGAAACCATCAATAACTTGGTAAAATATGCCTATGACCATGGAGTAAACTATTTCGATACTGCTCCTGTATACTGCCAGGGTCGTTCAGAAGAGGCTACCGGTATAGCTATCAAGCAGTTGCCTCGTGAGAAGATCTTCGTAGCAACCAAGAACTCCAACCAGAGTCTGGCTCGTCCTGAGAACACACCGGAAGTTATCTTCCAGCGTTCCAAGGAGATGTACGAGAACTCCATGAAGAAGCTCCAGATAGACTATATAGACTATTATCTGCTGCACTCCATCGGTGGTGGCGATGATCCTATGGCTACCTTGAACCAGCGCTACTTTGAAAGTGGTGTACTGGATTATCTGGTAGAGGAAAAGAAGAAGGGCAAGATCCGCCGCCTAGGTTGGTCTTTCCACGGTGATGTAAAGGTCTTCGACTATATGCTTCAGCTTCATGACGAAGGCAAGTACCATTGGGACTTCGTTCAGATTCAGATGAACTATTGCGACTGGGAGCATGCCAGCGGAAGAAACGTTCCTGCACAGTATCTCTATGCAGAACTTGACAAGCGACAGATTCCTGTAGTCATCATGGAACCTCTGTTGGGTGGCCGTCTTTCCAAGTTGCCAAACCATGTGATAGGTATCCTCAAGGGTCAAGAGCCAGAAAGAAGTGCAGCAAGTTGGGCCTTCCGTTTCCTAGGTAATTTCCCAAGAATCCTGACCGTTCTGAGCGGTATGACCTACATGGAGCACCTGCAGGACAACCTCCGCAGCTATGCCCCATTCAAGAAACTTA
>JAKSLR010000071.1 GCA_024401095.1 Bacteroidaceae bacterium | reverse complement strand
GAAGGTAAGATTTTCCTATGCCTCTGGATTGGCGGTGATAAACCTGACCCAAAGAACAGCGAGCCTAGGTTTACTCTGAAACTCACTCCAGAAAGGAATGAGGAACTCCGCGAACAGTACTCCGCTGTTACTCCTGCATGGCATTGGAATAAGAAACACTGGAGCGATGTGTATTACGAATTCATCAATGAACAACTTGTAATGACATGGATTAAGGAGTCATACAACCTTGTGGTTTCAAAACTTCCCAAAGCCGTAAGATGTAAATATCAGTAAGAAATCAGTAAAAGTAAAAAGGGATGCATCTTGAAATGCATCCCTTTTTTTGTCTTCTGTCTTTAGGAAACAGGAATTACTTACGCAGACCCAGAGCCTTAACGATAGCACGGTAACGCTCGATGTCCTGACGCTTCAAGTAGTTCAACAAGCTACGACGCTTACCTACCAACATGGTCAGAGCACGCTCAGTAACGAAGTCCTTGCGGTTCTTCTTCAAGTGCTCAGTCAAGTGTGAGATACGATAAGAGAACAATGCTACCTGTGCCTCAGCAGAGCCAGTATCGGTAGCCTTCTGTGCGAAGCTGTACTTCTCAAAAATTTCCTGCTTTTTTGCTGCGTCTAAATACATAGTCTTTAAATTTTAAACTGTTAAACTTGTTTCTCTCGGCAGCCCTTGGAATGAGTTGTTTGCAGCGTTTCACTCCAAACCGCCTCGAAATGCGGGTGCAAAGATAGAGATAAATTTTGATTATCAAATGCTTTCATTGAAGAAAATTTATTTTTGTGACGCTTTTTTATAGTTTTTGTTGTAACTTTGCACCCCGAAAACATAGGTATTAATATGCAAGATATTAGAAACATCGCAATTATTGCTCACGTTGACCACGGAAAGACCACTCTGGTGGACAAGATGATGCTGGCAGGCCACTTGTTCCGTGATGACAAGACAAACGGTGAGCTGGTACTGGATAACAATGATTTGGAACGTGAACGTGGTATAACCATCCTGTCTAAAAACGTTTCCATTAACTATAAAGGTACAAAGATTAATATTATTGACACTCCGGGACACTCCGACTTTGGTGGTGAGGTAGAACGCGTACTGAATATGGCCGACGGCTGTCTGCTGCTGGTAGATGCTTTTGAAGGCCCAATGCCACAGACCCGATTCGTGCTTCAGAAGGCTCTTCAGATTGGCTTGAAGCCTATTGTTGTAGTAAACAAGGTAGATAAGCCAAACTGCCGTCCTGAAGAAGTTTACGAGATGGTATTTGACCTGATGTTTGCGCTGGATGCAACAGAGGATCAGCTGGATTTCCCTGTTATCTATGGCTCAGCCAAGAACAACTGGATGGCAGAAGACTGGAAGACCCCTACAGACAACATCTTCCCATTGCTGGATGCCATTATCAAGTACATTCCTGCTCCAAAGCAGCTGGAGGGTACTCCACAAATGCTGATTACCTCGCTGGACTACTCTAACTACACCGGCCGTATTGCTGTGGGCCGTGTACACCGTGGCACCATTAAAGAAGGTATGAACATTACCTTGGCACACCGTGACGGTACCATGGGCAAGATGAAAATCAAAGAGCTTTATACATTTGAAGGCCTTGGACGAACTAGAGCTGCAGAAGTTTCATCGGGTGACATCTGTGCTGTAATGGGTCTGGACAAGTTTGAGATTGGTGATACCATCTGTGATTTTGAAAATCCAGAAGCTCTGCCACCTATCGCCATTGACGAGCCTACCATGAGCATGCTGTTCCGTATCAATGATTCTCCTTTCTTCGGTCGCGACGGTAAGTTTGTTACCAGCCGACACATTCAAGACCGTTTAGACAAGGAGTTGGATAAGAATCTGGCACTTCGTGTTACCAAAGCAGAGCAGGATGGACACTGGTTGGTATACGGCCGTGGCGTGCTTCACCTTTCTGTCTTAATTGAGACCATGCGTCGTGAAGGCTATGAGCTCCAGGTAGGTCAGCCACAGGTAATTTACAAGGAAATAGATGGTGTAAAGTGCGAACCAATAGAAGA
>JAKSLR010000070.1 GCA_024401095.1 Bacteroidaceae bacterium | reverse complement strand
TTTGGTGAGACTTATGTAAACCGCTTCCACTTTGAGGCAATCCAGGGCTTCCACGCAGGTGTGAAGAAGAGTGGTATTGGTGGTGCCGATGGTAAGCATGGTGTAGAGGAGTATCTTTCTACTCACGTTACTTATCTACAGACTAGATAATTATTACACTTTTGGTAATGTCATTTTTTTCAGATGGGAATTTCTCATCTGGTGAAATGACATTACCTTTTTCTATAAAATACTATGAACGAAAAATACCCTATTTTAAATAGCCCTATTCAAATTGGACGTGTGGTTTTCCGTAACCGCATGTTTTCTGCTCCTATGGGAGCTACAGACATTACTGCTGATTGTGTACCAGGTCCACGTACACAGGGATTTTATGAACTTCGTGCCAAGGGTGGTGCTGCAGCAGTTACCGTAAGTGAACTTGTGGTGCATCCAGAAACTGATGCCAGCCACATGCTTCACCTAAATTTGGAGACCGTTGGCTGTCTGGCAGCTCATACTTTTGTGGCCGATGCGATTCGCCGTCACGGAGCTGTTCCTAGCATTGAGTTCTCTCATTCTGGTCAATACGCTGGAACGTATCTAGTAGACAAAAACAAGAAATCGTCTCTGAATCAGTGGGGGCCTTGTGATAATATAAGACCCGATGGAAAACCTGTCAAGGGACTTTCTAAAGAACAGATTGCCGACATTGTAAAAGCATATGGTGAAACTGCTGTATTGGCGAAACGTGCCGGATATGAAATGATCATGGTGCATTGTGGTCATGGCTGGCTCATCAACCAGTTCCTTTCTCCATATTTCAATCATCGTGAGGATGAATATGGAGGTTCCTTGGAGAACCGCTGCCGATTTGCCCGTGAGGTGCTTACTGCAGTCCGTCAGGCTGTAGGCCCAGGCTTCCCTATTGAGATGCGAATGAGTGGTAGTGAATTATTTGAAGGAGGATATACACTGGAAGATGGTGTGAAGATAGCCCAGGCATTGGAAGATTTGGTAGATTTGATTCATGTTTCTGCCGGCTCTTATCAGTTTGGATTCTTCACCACACACTTGCCAATGTTTGCTGAGCACGGTGCCAATGTTTATCTGGCAGCAGAGATTAAGAAACATGTTTCCAAGCCTGTTGCTACCATTGGTGCTATCAATGATCCTGCCCAGATGGAACAGATTCTTCAGGAGGGAAAGGCCGATGTCATTTATATGGCGCGTGAACTTCTGGCAGACCCTTTCTTGCCAAATAAGGTGGCTTCACATCAAGAAGACAAGATTGTGAAGTGCTTGCGATGCTATACTTGTATGGCAGAGCGTCCTACAACCGGTACCCGCCGTTGTGCTGTTAATCCTTTGATAGGACGTGAGATAGAAGGTATGGAAGCAACTCCTGCATACCAGAAAAAGAAGGTCTTGATTGCTGGTGCCGGTGTGGCAGGTTTGGAGGCTGCTATTACTGCAGCCAAGCGAGGACATCAGGTTATCTTGTGTGATAAATCAGACAAAGTAGGTGGTATCTTGAAATCAGAGCAGGCCATTCCGTTCAAGCATGAGATGTATGAGCTGGGACTTTCTTTGGAGCGTCAGGCTCAAGCGCTGGGTGTAGAGCTCAGACTCAATACATTGGTCACTCCTGCCTATGTGGAATCTGTGGCTCCAGATGCGTTGATTTTGGCTTTAGGCTCAACACCTATTGTTCCTCCACTTCCGGGTATCGATGGAGAGAATGTGGTTGTGGTCAATAATTACTATCTGGAAAAGGAGAAGGTTGGCGATTCTGTCGTTGTATTAGGTGGTGGATTGGCTGGCTGTGAATGCGCTGTACATCTGGGCATGGAAGGCAAGCAAGTACACTTGGTAGAGATGCGCGATGTCCTGGCTCCTGACTGTAACATCCGTCATCGTCCTATCTTGATGCAGCAAATTGACAAGTATGTCACGGCTCATACTGGTTTTGCCGGTCTCAGGGTGACCGAAGAAGGCCTGGTTTGCAAGGATAAGGAAGGAAAGGAAGTTCTGGTTCCTGGAAAGACCATTGTGTGTGCAGTGGGTCAGCGTGCCAACCGTAAGGATGC
>JAKSLR010000007.1 GCA_024401095.1 Bacteroidaceae bacterium | reverse complement strand
GAAAAAAGATGTAGAGGGTCCGGGAGAGAATCTCCCGAAAAGGGAGTCTGAGGGCGAAGCCTTCAGAAAGGGGAGCTAGAGGGGGAACCCCTCTTAAAATCCCCCCAACCCATAAACACTCGCAATACCCGAGATCAACGTCAAAATCGTATTGACAATCACCGTCCAGATATTCTTCTTCTCTGTACTCATTTTCTTCGAATCCGTATTAAGCATTAACAATAGTTTTAACAACATGGTTTCAATGTTTTTGGGTTTTGAGTTATGAGTCTTGAGTTATGAGTTTTTGGGTTTCAGGTAACTCACAACTCATTACTCACAACTCATCACTCTTTAATCTCCCATATCCTCTTCTCCGCCGCCTGGAGGCGTTACAGTACCACCGGAGGTTGACTTGAACTTAGCAGTCAGCGTGAGATCCTGGTTCAGGATCACGGTGCGAGTGGCGTTCTTGTTGCCGTCGCTCCATTGGTCAAACTCGTAGCCGCTGGCTGGAGTGGCCTTGATCTCTACCGAAGAGCCCTTCTCATAGTCCTTGTTCACGGTGGTGTTCACAGAACCCTGTGAAGCGTTCTCGGAACTGATGTTCAGGGTGTACATGATAGTGGCATCCTCGGGTTCATCGCCTTCTTCCGGACGGCTTGGGTAGCCTTCGCGGACTTTCTTCAGGGTCTCGGCGGCAGCCTTGCGGGTCTCTACCAGCTCAAACTGGGCTTCGGAGCGGAGGTCCTTGAACACGTCGCCAATCTCCCAGCGCACATTCACGTGCTTGATGTTCTGGGCAGAGAACTCGTCGTAGTAGTCGGAACCGGTGCTGGACAGGGTCACGAAGAAGCAGCCCAGATCGCCCAGGCTTACCTTGTTGCCCATGAGCAGCTGTTCACGCAGGCAGGATACCATTTCTACCAGCACGCAGTAGATGTCGCCTTTGCCGTATTTGGAGTGGTGGTCGCTGATGTGTGCGGCGAACTTCTCCAGGGTGAGGAAATCGGACTGCTGGGCAGTGCCGTAGAACTTGATCTCGGGAACGAACGAGTCATCGTTGTTTTTCTTGGCCAGGGCCTGCTCCGCCAGATTCACAGTGCGAGGCACGATGGAATAATTGATTTTTCCCATTTCTTGAAGTAGTGTTAATTATTAAGGTGAAAACTGCGTAATTCCCCGGAGTGCGCGCTTGTCTCCTTCGATTACAGATGCAAAGTTAACACTGCGGAAGCGGGGGCTGTCGGCTTTCGGCAGGCTACGTCAGTTCTTGCCTTGCAATGGCATTCTTTGTCATTATAAGGAGGGGATATTCCTTGCCTATCTCCTTAAAAATCACTATCTTTGTATGTTAGAATAAAGAAAGAGAAACACCATGAAAAGAGTCTTGAAAAGTGAGATGGCGCGGGCTGCAGGGGTGTCTTTGCGGACTTTTCAGCGTTGGCTGAGGGGGCACAGGGGGGAGTTGCTGGCGCTGGGGGTGAAGCCGCAGGATCATTATTTGAACCCTGCTGCTATTAAATATGTTTGTGAAGAGTACCATGTGGATTTGGGGGAGTTTGGGGGAAGGGGGGATCCCCTTAGACTCCCTTTATGAGGGAAAGTGTTCCCTCAAACTCCTTTCTTCGGGAGATTCTCTCCCGGACCCTCTAGCTTGTTTTTCTTTTCCCGCAAAAGAAAAATAAGCAGAAAAAGAAAGCTCCCGGCTGCATTGATTTTGCTAAAACTGAAGTTCTTTTTCCTAAAATGCACAAAACTCCCAGTCCTAGTGTTCCCTGTGCATTTTTTAACGGAAAAAGACCTCCATTTTCTTCACGCAAAACCCATGATGCCGGAAGTGGGTAGCTGGGCACTACAATCTGCATGGTAACACCCCGGATGGTAATTCGGCATCAGAAATTTGGCGTTAAGAAAATAGGTTTGAATTTGGAACAGAAAAATACAGTCCAATAAGGAAATGTTTTTTGTATTTTTCCCAAATTCAAGCCTATTTTTAGTCAAATTCCTGCAGCCGGGAGCTTTCTTTTTGGTTTCGTTTTTCTTTTGCGGGAAAAGAAAAATGAAATGGGTTTTAGGGCAAAGCCCTAATCGAGAGCCAGAGGGCAGATGCCTTCAGAAAATGGAAATCCATGAAAAGAAAAAACACTAAGTGGGTTTTAGGGTGAAACCCTAATAAGGGTGTCTGAGGGCAACGCCTTCAGAAAGAGAGCCCAAGCACCCCTCTCCCTTCCCTCTCCCACCCCTGTGCATCCAAATAAAACAACTCTATCTTCTGGGTCAGTCGCACCAGCTTCCAGTCGTCTACCTGGCCCAGTACCCACATTTCCTTCACCAAGGCGGCCTTCAGGTGGTGCAGGTCCTTGTACAGGTCGTTGAGCGACTGGTGAAAGTCGTGCATCTGGTAGCGGTAGATACGTCGGTTTCCGTAATTCACCAGATCCATCAGGATGTAGGCCTCACTGCGCACAAAGACCTGTTCTGGATTGTCAGGTACATGTCTGATGTGCTGCTGGGTGCGGCTGTAGTAGGCGGGTGCCAGGGTATTAATCTCGTCCAGGATTTCGAAGAAAAGTGCCTCGGCTGCAGCAGCGGTCCGGGCATTAGTTATTTTGTATTTCATGACACAAATGTCATACATTCCAGTTGATCATCATACCCATTTTTCTTATTTAAAAAATATTTAATGCAACTGCATTGGCTTTTTCTTAAAGGACTTTAACAAAGCTGAAAAGACTAGCGAAAAGGGCCTCGCTTTGCCCGAAAAACACTACCTTTACACGTTATGATGGAACTCGATGTCTTTTTCCAGAAACTGGACCAACTGCTGGATTTCCTCCTCTCGCATGTGGAGGAATGTACCCAGCATGGCTTCCTGGCGCAGTCTCTCTGCCCCCGGAACGGCTTCTGCCAGCTGCTGCTGTGGCATGTGGAAATCAAGTTGCCTAGGGCTATCCTGCAGCTGGGGAGCCTGCAGGGGCAGATCCGCCGGGAGAAGACGGCGCTGGGGCTGGAGCAGCTCTCGGCCTACCGCTCCGTGCAGGAGAAACTGAACGGCAAGACGCTGGTGCATTTCTTCTCGCACAAGCTGGCCGAAGAGGAGCCTTGGCCGGAAGAGAAGGTCCAGCACTACCTGAACCAGCTGCTGCAGGGGGCCTTCCCCGAGGAGGTGAGCGCCCAGGAGAAGGCCTTACACTATGCCGTGTGCATCCGCCTCATGCAGGAACTTTCTGCCCGGGTGGACGAGTTCCTGAACCAGGTGACACTGGCGGAGCTCCAGCGCCTCTCGCAGACCCTTCGGCCGGCAGAGAAGACGCCAGACCGCCACAGCTTCTTCCGCTCCGTCATCGGGCAGCTCATCCGCATAGACCGGGAGGAGAATCTGCTGCAGGGCAAGAAAGCCAACTGGTTCTACGTGTACCGCATCCTGGAGGAACAGGGGCTCTTCCAGTACAAGGAGCACAAGGCGTTCATCCACATGCTGGAGAGCCTGGAGCTGGACATTCCGCACATGCCAAACCCCAAATCCATGAGCCATGCCCGGTCTACCTTTTCGGAGGAGCACCGGTTCCCGCACTGGAAGTTCCTGCATGCCACCACGGCCGAGAGGGAAGTGCGGCAACGCATCGGGCAGCTTACCGAACAGCTCTGCCAGACAGGAGAATGAGATGAACCTTGAGACGAATAAGACGGACCTTGAGACGGCTCGTCTTTTTCTTGCCCATCCCCCGTCATAGGCTTACCTTTGTTACTGTAAACCAATGTGTAAGACTATGGAATTGTTTGGAATTTTAACCAAGGTGGGCGACATAAGGATGCTGCCCCCTAGAAAGCCCGAGGAAGCGGGTTTGGAGATCAGAGAAATCTTTGTAGAGGACTATGTGATGCACAGTGGCCTGGACGGGAACTATGCCGGCAAGCGCCTGCGTGTGTTCTCCCTGCTGGGCGAACGGGCCCGGAATTTTCCCCTGGAGGCGGGCTGCTTTATCTGCCTGGAGTATTCCGAGGAGGACTATGAATACACGGGAAAAGACAACATCCTGCGCATAGGAAACCGCAAGCGTGTCATCAACTACGCCCGGGTCACGCTCTGAATTGTGCCACGAAAGTGCCACGAAAGTGCCAGGAAAGTGCCGCGAAAGTGCCACGTTTGTGCCACGTGTTTTTCGCATCTATCTAACTGTACCTCAACTACTTAACACTCGTTTTTATGGAATTTAGTTATTTCAGGGACATCAGGGGGCACATTTCACAGCCCCTTTCCCTCTCCCAACTGCTCCAGGAGATCAGAGATACCCGCAATGCCATTTACTACAATACGAAGCAGAGCATCCAGGCCCGACAGGACGGTGAGATGCAGAAAGCCAGCAAGCTGAAGGAAGCCTGCGGAGCCATTACGCCCAGCTGCTTCTGCACCGACGGTCACGAGGCGCGGAACATCACCCGTGCCACCCGCATCGTCATGCTGGACCTGGACCATGTGCCACTTCCGGACATGCCTGCCCTGCTGCAGAAGATCAAGGCCGACGAACACACCCTGCTCTGCTACGTGACCAACAGCCAGGAAGGCATCCGCATCTTCTTCCGCTGGGAAGCCTATGATGCCGACGGTACGGAGCTGCCGCCTGCCCGCTTCATCTTTCAGCGCGACGAGGAAACGCACCCGGAATTCCTGAGTCGTGTGAAAGCCCTGCATGCGCTGGCGTGGAATAAGGGAAAGGCCTATTACGAGGCGCTCACCGGCCTGCCGTGCGATGAAGCCTGCAAGGACATTACCCGCCTCTCCTTCCTGGCGCACGATGACCAGGCGTACCTGAACGAACAGGCCATTGCCCTGACGGTGCAGGTGGAAGCGGAACATGCGGGACACGGGACATGGGGACAGGTCCCTGTCCCTTTTCAATTCCTCTGACAGGGAAGGACAGGGACCTGTCCCCGTGTCCCCCGTCTCCCCGCGCTGGATCACCGGTTTCCTGCAGAAGAACGCCTACACCCCGGGACACCGGCATGCCTGGTGGCTCAAGCTGGGCGGTTACCTGAAGTATGTGGGCGTGCCAGCCTCCTCCTTGAAAGACTACAAGCGGGAAATGCTGAACCTGCTGGCTCGCCTGAACCTGATTACCCCCGACGACCCTTCCCTGCGCAGTGCCACGGAGATAGACGAGGCGCTGCAATACGGCTATGACACCCAGGAGAAGACCCGCGAAGACCGCCCGGATACCGCACCCGAAGAGCTGGAGAACGAGCTGATAGGCCAGATTCCCTGCTTCCCGGACGACGTGTACAACCACCTGCCCGTGCAGCTCCTTCGGGGACTGAAACCTGCCCTGGCCCATCCGGAAATGCCGCTTCGCCGCCGCGATGCCCTGCTCATGGCCTTGCTTACCAACTACTCTGCCGTGTGCAGCAACGCCCGCTTCCACTACGGCGTGCAGGACTACTCCCTGAACCTGGCCTTCATGACCCTCTCCCCTCCGGGAAACGGCAAGGGCATCATCAGTCATGCCTTTCAGCTGGTCAAGCCCATAGACCGCCAGCTGGAGGAGCAGTCGCTGGAGAAGATCCGCCGGTGGGAGCAGTCGGTAGCCAGTTACCAGCTCGCCATGCAGGACAAGAAGCTCAGCGTGGAAGAGAAGAAGAAGCTGCAGAAACCCGAGGACCGCCCCGGCTTCCAGATGCTGGTCATGCCGGAGACCACCAGCAAGAGCCAGATGACCACCTGCATGTACGCCATGGGGAAGCACGGACTCATCATCAACAGTACGGAGATCAGCTCCGTGGTCACCTCGCTGAAGCAGGATGCGGGCAACTACGCCGACCTGCTGTGCAAGGCCACCATGAACGAGCCCATCAACCAGTTCTACAAGGTGGACAACCGCCCCATCAAGATAGAGCATCCCAAGCTCTCGCTCTGCCTGTCGGGTACCTTCGACAGCTTCCACACCTTCATCCCCACCCTGGAAGACGGCCTCTTCTCCCGCTTCCTCTACCTGCTCATGGAACCCTACAACGAATGGATTCCGCAGAGTCCCGAGGCCAACCGTGACACCTACGCCGACCTCTTCCAGAGCCTGGGACTGGAAGCCCTGCACATGTGGCAGTTCTTCAACAAGTACCCCACGCAGATCCTCTTCACGCCCCAGCAGTGGGAGCAGCACACCCAGTACTGGTCTGGCAAGATGGAGGAACAGGTGCTGCAAGGCTATGACGACCGCCTGTCTATCCTGACCCGCCACGGCCTGGCGCACTGCAAGATAGCGGCCCTGCTCACCATGCTGCGCCAGTACAACACCCTGGAGGACCTGAAGTACACCGAGGAGCAGAAAGCCGCGGTGATGCAGAAAGTGACCTGTACCGACGATGATTTCCTCACCGCCCAGCAGCTCATGGACTGCCTGCTGCAGCACGCCCAGAAGCTGAGCACCACCAAGGACAAGCCCCAGCGCCGGAACGTGAAGCCCATGAACGAGGTGAACTGGGTGGAGCAGGCGCTGGAAACCTTCGGGGAGCGTGAGTTCCGGACCAGCGAGTGGGAGCACCAAGCCGCAAGTTACGGCCAGCCCCGCCGCACTGCCCTCCGTGCCTTGAAGAACCTGGCCCTAAAAAAGAGGATCAAGAAGCTCTGTCACGGCTCTTATATGCGCCGGTAGGCAAATTTGGCACAAAGTTGGCACTTTGGGGCTAAAAACAGGCCTTAAAACTCTGTGTTTCAATGCTTAGCAGCGAAAACATAAAGTGGCACTTTCCTGGCACTTTCGTGGCACTTTCTTGGCACAATCTTGGCACTTTGGCGTAGTATTCTTCAGGGGGAAAGATTACTAATCTTAGGGGCTGAGGATTACTAATCTTAAGGGGGGAAGATTACTAATCTTGGAGGGGGATCTGAAGGCTTCGCCCTCAGACTCCTTATTAGGGTTTCACCCTAAAACCCACTTAGTGTTTTTTCTTTTCGTGTCTCCCCCCTTCGGTTCCCCCGTTATCGGGGGACAGAAATCTTTTGCGGGAAAAGAAAAAGACGCTAGAGGGTCCGGGAGAAAATCTCCCGAAAAAAAGCGCACCCAAATGGGTGCGCCAAGTATCTAAAACCGATACCCCGGAAAGCTGGGAAAATCAAAGTTTTAATCGAAGTTCCTCTTCAAACTGCTCCGCATTCCTAAACACAATACCCTGCATGCCAGTCTGTAGAGCAGCCTCCACATTCCCGGCCTTGTCATCGGTAAAGAGGCACTCTTCTGGCTGAAGAGAAAACTTCTCACAGAGGCGATAATAGATTTCCAGATCAGGCTTGATCATCTTCTCCTCACTAGAAATCAACATACCATCCAGTAAGGTAAAGATCTGGTACTTATTCAAGAACTGATAAATGGTTTCACTCCAATTGGTCAATCCATACAACTTATACCCCTCAGCCTTCAGGCGAACCAACAGGTCGTACATTCCAGGCATTTCACCTGTAATGAAGCCTGCATATTCATCGTGGAAGCGCTGGAAATACGGTGCTACATGCGGATACAGTCCTTTCAACTCCTCTATATATTCAGCGAAGCTCTTCTCCCCTTTATCAATCCTTAAGGTCCAGTCCCGGGAAAGAATGGAATCCTCAAAATCTTTACGCTCCTGGGGAGTCATGCCCCATGCCTCTAAAGGAGTATAAAAATCATAGGTCACCAAGACCTTTCCAAAATCAAAAACAATGTTCTTAATCATCGCCTATTTTTTCTTCTCCACAAAGATATAACAATTCCTCTTACTCTTCTAGAAAACCGAATGGAATTTTTCAGGAAGATAGTAACAGGTATGGTTTCTTTTTCCCGATCCCTTTCCCGAAACCCCACCCCTTTTCCCGATTTTCCCGATAATACCAGAGAAAGTATCGGGAAAAGTTTGGGAAAACAAGAATCCCACCTTAAAGATGGGATTCTAAGGGGACAGGGACTACGCTTGGAACCGCGACAGCGCTATCTTCATGTAATAACTATATATCTCACGACATGTTCTACAAAATGCGTAAAAAGTCATGAAACATATAGAAGTAGTAGCAGCAGTCATTACCTCTGGAAACAAGGTTTTCTGTACCCAACGTGGGTATGGAGATTTCAAGGATATGGGGAGTTCCCTGGGGGAAAAATGGAAGCAGGAGAAACACCAGAACAAGCCTTGGTACGTGAAATAAAAGAGGAACTGGATACAGAAATTTCTGTGGGTAATTTCATAGAGACCGTGGAACACGACTACCCTACTTTTCACCTGACAATGCATTGTTTCTTCTGCAAGGTGCTGAAAGGTGATCTGGTACTACTGGAGCACGAAGCTTCCAAATGGGTGGAGAAAGAGAATCTGGATGCCATCGATTGGTTACCTGCGGACAGAGGGATTATTGAGATGATTAAGTGTTCCGTGAAAGCCCAATGACAAATTATTGAAATAGGTAAAAAATGTGACCATAGTTTATTACATAGTACTTACTATTGAATTTTCTTTATGCTATGAATTTCTGAACTTAGATAAGAAGATGTTGAAAAAACACCACAACATTTATCAAAGACTAAGCATTTTTCACACTCTTTTATATTTGTCTTTTTCCAGTTAGAAATAGATTTGCAACTTAAATACCAAAGACTTTTATGAAGTAGACACAATGGTATATTATATATTCTAACATCTATATTACTCGATAATAATTTGTTAACTGCATTTATTAGAATAATTGAACATGCAGACATTTCAACATAAACATTATTAAAATTTTTCTCAGCATATCCTGTTATTTCTAGTCCGATAAAAGATACTTGAGAAACAAAGGGTAAATTAAGGACTATAAACTGTGATATTTTTTCAAGACGCTTATAGTTCAGTTTTTGAATAATGATTCTAAGCTCTATATTATATCCCAAAACACCTAAGTTTTGAAGTCCTCTTACAGTTTCGTAAAAAGAACCTTTAACTCCTGAAATTATATCATGATCTAAAGAGTTGTCAGAATGGATAGGTATACCCAAACTTACTTCATTTTTTTTCACCTTCTCTGCAAAATGCACCAAATATTTTAAATCAGAAAATAATCTTCCATTAGTTAATATATGAATATTAGTTTTGGGCAATATAGATTCAATCGATTTTACGTAATCAAAAAGTTTATTGCCAATAAGTGTAGGCTCCCCACCAGTAATGATTACTTCATTATCAGAAGAAAGACATAATTCTAAATTTTTAATGTTTGACTCGTATAATACGTTTGAATCATCTACTTCTGATGGTGGCTGACAACACATTATACATTTATTTGTGCATTTTGATGTTGTATAAATTGAATTATCTATTATATTACACTCCATATTTTAACCAAAAATCCATGAACGGAATACTTGTAATACTTCATCTTTTCGAAGATCAATCATTTCGAAAAGATATTCGAATACTTTTTTATGAAATTTACAAAACAAACTTGATGGTCTATTACCATATTCATCCCCTTGTGTAGTATAGTTCCTAACAGGATCTGCACCACAATATTGTTGGAAAGCACAATCTGAGCATCCTGCAATATATTCTGTAGCCCATACTTGTGCAAGTTTCTGGGCTTTTTCACCATAAAATAAATCTATGTAATTATCGAAAACACTTCCTAATTTAAAGTGATAATCGCCATGCTCTGCTAGCATTCTTGATTCATCAGAACAATAGACATTACCATCATAATTATACACAATAACACTATTAATAATTCCAGCAGGAGATTGTAAATCCACAAATCCTATTGGGAAAGGTGTAAGTATTTTCTTCATCATAAATGCTGTAAAGCTTTCTACAAAATACTCTCCCTTCAGATTTATTTCTATAATATAGTTTAAAGCTTTTTTATAGAACTCAAGAAATTGATCTATATATTCTTCCCAGTTTTCATGATTCTTAGATCTACCATATGGATTAAGAGGGCGAAGAAATATTGCTTTAAAGCCCAAAGCACGATATGAATCAACTATCTCTAATGGATATGATAGTGATAAATCAGATGTTGTCATTAGAGGTGAGATCATAGATGAATCTATTTTCTCTCTAATTTTATTTAAGTTAGAAACAAAAGTATTATAGCTTTTAAGACTTCCCCTATTATAATTATGTAAAATACTAGGTCCATCTAAAGATGTCGAAATGAAAATATTGTGTTTAAAACATAAATCTATTAATTTGTCACTAAAATTAATTAAATTTGAACAAATAACAAATCTAATGTCTTTTTTAAAAGTTTCATTTAACAGTTCCGTTTTATTAACTGCATATTCTATAAGTTCTGGAACTAAAGATGCCTCTCCACCTTGAAATTCCATAGTTATACAAGGGTTGGGAGACATGAACATTAAATCTATAGCTCTATCCAAATACTCATACTTCATGTCTTTTTGAGTGTTTAATTTATCTTGACTTGAAGCTTGACAATAGACGCACTTTTGGTTACATCTTAAAGTTAATACGAAAATATGAAGAGCCGTAAAATTGTCTAGAAACGATTTTTTTGTGCGTAAGCGAGTTGAAAGTATTTCGATGAGATTTATGTCATATTTTTCTGTAATTATAAACTTAGATAATAAATCACGGTATAACTCAGTCTTAGAAGAGATTTCTCTATTTATTATTTTGTGAGTAGTTCCGTATGGTAAAAGAATATAATCTCCAACTTCGTTTACTAATAATTCCTTATTTGAAAGACGAGTAAATTTAAATGGCAGTAGTTTATAGTTATTATTTATCGACATACTCATCAAAGTCATCTAAATTTGAAAATGCTTTTATATATAGTATTTTGCGTAGGTCATGAGTTTCTTGTTCTATGATTTCACGCATTTTATAATCTATAAATGATTGAGATATTTCATGTTCTATTTTATCCCAATCTACATTTGTCAAAGAAATAAATTCAACAAAATACTTTTGTTCAAGAGTTTTTAATCTAATGTTAAAAGCATTACTGAACAAATATAATACCTTTGTTAACACATTTTCAGAATAGATACTTTTATCGATATAGAATGAAGCATGTTTTGTATTTTCAATGGTGAAGGAATGCATAATTTATTCTTTAATCATTAAGTATATTTGTTGTATTAGAAGCATTTTTGTACAACATCGCAAATACTTGAGGAGTTATAAAATCAGAAATTTTCATTTTATTAGACTTTAAAAATGCATGATAACCTGAGATTACCTTTTTTTTCGCATTATCCTCACTTAGCGAACTAACTTCATAATTATTTAAGAAACCATTTTCAACAAGAAGTATAGCTACAGCATGAATAGCATCAATATCTGTATTTAAATTAAGAGTATTAGTCTTTAAAATGGATAGTTTATTTTTTCTATAGGTGCTCCACGTTTTCAAATCAGTTAAAAAAGGTATAGATGCATACTTTTTTACTTCTTTTCCCATTATATTATACATTCTCTTTACACCTTTTTTACTAGCTTTATTTTGCTTTACAATATGTGTATAAGAGAAGTAACGTTTATCAGATGCATTCATAGCTCCATTCGCTATAAGTGAATCTATCATCTCATCTACATCTCTACCAAATAATCCTGGATATATATCTCTACTAGCATAACTATAGCTTCCATATTGCTTTTCTAGTCTACTACCAAGTTGTTTTTTCTCCTTTTCTGAGCCTTTTATTATTGATTTAATTATTAAATATATAGCTACAGGTACAGCAATAGATGCTGCAACAATTGTTCCGCCATTACTAGAATTATTATAATTTGAGGTGCTATTAGCTCCTCCATTAACATTTGAACCACCATTACCACCAATGATTATATGTGTTCCGTTTCCAGAGCCTGATCCTCCGCTGCTGGAAGAATGGGATGAATGGGATGAATGAGATGAATGTGAAACATGAGATGTATGTCCTGTAATATCAACAGAACTATAGCTAGGAGATAAAATACCAGTGTTTATTTTACTTGCAATATCATTTTTTGAATGATTTGAAGCATTTTCTTCTTTATTAATAGCAATAGCTGGTAACTCTGCAGCTTGGGTTGGAATACCAACAGAAGCAACAGATGAAATAAGTAAAGATTTCAAGAATTCTTTATGACTTCTTTTCATCGTCTTTCATATGTTTTAATCGGACATTGCAAAAATAATATTATTTAATTATTTATTCAATAATTACTATTAAAAACTCTTCGTGTTTTGCGTGGAATTATTTTGAAATCATTACTTTTATTTTCTCACCGGGGACACGGGGACAGGTCCCTGTCCCCTTTTTTCACCATCCTTTTCATAAAAAGTAAGAAAAAAAACATTCTTTCCTAAAAAAGAGTTATCTTAGCGCCAAAGAATGGCAAGACAAGCTCGAAAGGCATCGGAAACTGGCGTGTATCACGTCATGATGCGAGGAATTAACCACTTGCAAATATTTGAATCAGAGGAAGATTACTATCATTTTTTGTCTGCTCTGCAATTTGCAAAAGAACAAATTGCCCCAGATGGGTCACGTCTGCAAGACCTGTGTGCATACTATGCGTATGCTTTGATGGGGAATCATGTTCATCTTTTAATTCAAGCGCGTGAATCCACGATCGGTGATATCGTGAAACGCATAGCGTCATCGTATGTATTCTATTTCAACCGGAAGTATGGTCGTGACGGACATCTTTTCAAGGAGAGATTCCGGTCAGAGCCATGCAATGACATGTCGTATTTCCTGACACTCCTGAGGTATATTCATCAGAATCCGGTAAAAGCAGGACTGGCTCGTCGCATAGAGGATTATCCCTACACTTCTTGGCATGAGTATCTAAATGATTATGAATTTATTATGCCCATCTGTAACGTGCGTACTGTACTTCAGCGCATACAGCTTGCAGAACTGAAAGACCTGGTGGAAACTCCTTTGGATGAAGATATCTACTGTCTGGATCACGAGGAAAAGCCAACTCGTAAAATCAGTGACGATCAACTTTTAGCATATCTGAAATCGTCATTCGGAATAGACAACTGTTACGATATCGTGCATTTGGATAAAGCTGCGAGAAACGAGGTTTTAACAGACCTCATACGTATAGGCGGAGGAATTCGACAGCTAGTTCGTTTGACTGGCATAGGGAAACATGTGATAGAAGGGTTGCGAGAAAAGATGGGGTAAAAAAAGGGGACAGGGACCTGTCCCCATGTCCCCTCAAGGGGAGCTCCCCTTGTGTAGTTTTTGTAGCAATACCCTCTAGTCAGATAAGTCGATGAGCTCTGAGAAGTCCATCCTCTCATAATCCACCAAATAGCGATTGATCAGATAACGAATCCATGGAACGTGGTGCTCTGTACCTGAATAATTGACGGTCAAGAAATCAAAGAGTTTCTCGAACGAAACAAACAGGCACGAGCTACGGCCCTGAGGAGTGAGCAATGTCCGATATTCACGCTGTACCCTATCGAAATGTTTATTTCCGGAAGGAAAAACCGTCATCGAGATAAAGCGGTCCAACATACCGTTCTGCACCATGGCAGCACCCAGCAGATGGTTTCGCCACACCTGACGGAAATCGTTCTGGCATAAAATCGTATCCTTAATGGCACTCTTCCGAACCTCATCGGTAAAATACGGACAGTTGGCCGTAACCCGAGCATAATGCGACTTCGGGTTCTCCATCACCTCGTGATACTCCTTCTTGCCAAAAGGATACCCCATTTCGGTAAACTTCACCTCAATGCCCAGTCCGCCCCGTTCATTGCCGTGACGGTATTCCACAAACACATCGAACGAAGTATTATCATCCAGCGTCATCTTTTTATCCGGAGCCCACTCTATACGAATATCCAGCACCTCATCTATCTCGTTCTTACTATCCCCTATTGAACCGAGGATATCGTTCAGCACCTTTCTAGCCCTTTTCAGGTCGTGCTTCATCGGGAAGAACACATTCCAGGGGATATGCTCGCTGCGAAGCATGTTCGCGAACAACCCGTCATGCTGACTGGCTGTCATATTCGGATACCGCTCAGCTATAGCCTGCAGAATCTCCTCGCGGAACCACTCGAAGAAGTTCAGTCCCGCATCCGCATCCTCCTTACACAGAAATGCCCCATACTTTCCAAACCTATCATTCGGATCATACGGCACCTGCAGCACATGCCTCCGGAAATCCGACTGCCGCTCTCTGCACCTGGCCTTAAAGTCCGAATCACTCTTACATGCCATGGGTTCCGGCTGAGCAAGCGCTAATTCTTTTCTATTCATAATCTTATCGTTTATAGCTTAAAATGGAGAAAGAAAAAAACAACTACATTTTTGCAAATATAGCCAGAAATCCCAAAACAAGCACAACAAATAATGAAAAATTATGCAGTCTTTCTGCCCAAAAACAACACAAGGGGATCCCCTTGTGTTGTCCTTATGCTGTTATAGTCTGCGAATCACTCCTTCACTCACACCTGTAAACCGGGCCAACTGACGAATGCTGGCTCCCTGGTGTTTTATATACGTCAGAATTTGCCGTTTATCAAAATCGTCCAACTGCTGAAAAGCGGCCACAGTTTCCACACCACACTCCATAAAAATCTTCTTTACCTCATGGTTCGTAAGGCGGTAACCCTCGTTCGCATTACTGTCAATTCCACAGGGGACAGGTTCACTTCAGTCCCCGTGTCACCTTATCTCAAAGGCATAGAAATTCAGGCTGCCTTGACCGTTGTAGGTAAAATACAGCGGTGATACGCCCTGAGGCAACTCGATGGTGGAATCACAACCTATCCAATTGTCAGAGGGTTGAACAGAAATCTCTGCCACGGCAGGTCCATCGGGCTTAAGACTCACCTTCAAGGTTCCGCTGGCATTGCCGCATACATACACCTTCAGGCTCTTCTCGTCACCGGCAAAGCGGAAATACTTGAATCCGCACCATGCACCATCCTGCAGGTTGGCAATGTACTGGTCGGGGTGATTCTCACGGTCCTTTCCTGTCTGCGTAAAGAACGGATACTTGTTATCAGGGTCATCATCCCGGGCATCGTCGCTTTTCAGCATACCCTTAGGCGTACTCAGGTTGCAGGCTATACGTGCCTCGTACACACCCTTGCCATTCAGCGGACCGGCATTCAATCCGCATGACGTCATCTCGACCTGAGGAATACTGCCGTCGGGCAGAATCTGGAGTGGCTCAGCACATGCCTGGCGCGAGCACCTGAGCTTTTGGGTCTGTCGGTGATAGAAAATATACCACTGGCCGTTGATCTCTGCCATTCCACCGTGTGTGTTTCCCTCGTAATTCAACATCGTCAAATTTCCCTTATAGCCCATATCGCTGATGCTGACCAATGTTCCGCCGTACTGAAAATCACGGTCGGGATAATCGCTCACGGCATAGCAAAGCTCATGGCTCAGCTCGGAAGAATAGACATAGTAATATTTTGAGCCAATTTTTCGCATGGAACTGGCCTCGAAAAAGCCGTGTCCCTCGTATGGAGTGCCCTTGGCCAACTTGGGTCCGGGGGCTATCACATGCTCGTCGCCCACCACCGTCTTCATGTCATCGCCCAGATGAAGGCATACCGAACCGTCCACATTGTTGCCGCGCAGACGGAATACATGACGCATGAAATCAGCGGGTGAATAGCCTGCATAGCAATAGGCTTTTCCGTCGGTATCAACCAGCACGCCCGGATCGAAGATGAAGGAATCGCCCCGTTTCTCGCCCCACGGAGTGCCGTCAGCATGCTGCACGTAACCGTAAAATTCAAACGGGCCCGCTGGAGAATCGGACACAGCCACCGAGGTAAACTGCATCTTATGAAGCTGATAATAAAGGTAATAACGTCCATCCTTGCCCTGCACACAATCCGGTGCGCACATGTGATTACTGCCATCCGCGTTGCGTGGATCCTGGGTAGCCTTGAAGATGATACCCTCGCAGCGCCAATCGCTCAGATTGTCCAGCGGAGCTGACCATCCCACATAATCGTTGACGCAGAAATCAGGACCATCAAAAGCATCATGACTGCCGTAGATGTACAGGCGGTCGCCAAAGACACGGGGTTCACCATCGGGCACGTATTCCCAACTGGGCAGATAGGGATTGAACACCTGCATGCTGTCATTGGCCAACTGGACAATTCCTTCGGGCGAAGGTACTTTTTCCTGTTCTGCCATATAGTTCTCGTTGCTGCCGCATGCCACCATCATTGCGGAAAGGGTAATCATGATCAGTTTCTTCATCTTTATTTCGAATAAATTAAACAAGCACGGTAGTTAAAACATTTGTTTTGCCCATTCATAGAAACCTCTTCCCCTTGTCACTAGGGAAAATCTGTGTTTCATAATCAAGTAGTTTTAGGTATTCATTTCGCAAATATAGCATTATTCCACTTGAAGAAGAAATTTTCCGTCCAACTTTTTGGGTTCACTTCAAAATGCTTCTCCAGGGACACGGGGACAGGTCCCTGTCCCCCGAATGTCCCTACGAAGAAACTAAAAAAGCCATGTCCTATTATCATTTTTATGGCAAAAGGTTTGGTTAATCCAAAATTTAGTTCTATCTTTGCACCCGCAAATCGCAAGAAGATGGTGCCATAGCTCAGTTGGTAGAGCAAAGGACTGAAAATCCTTGTGTCCCCGGTTCGATTCCTGGTGGCACCACAGAAAAAAAACGCTAATTGCTTAAAGCAGTTAGCGTTTTTTCTTTTTTCTTATAACCTCATGGTCATCTTGCCACCAACGTGATGTGCAGCAGCTTAGGGTCACTGCCCACCTTTGGGCCACCCCAGTCGGTTTCATCACCATTCAATACTCTGTCGGCATGGAAGGTGTCGTTCTTGTACTCACCCTCCTCTACTTTCAGGTACTGCCAGGTTTTTCCGGCATTCTTGCCCTTACCCTGCACATTGAAGCGGCAATCGCGGCTGATTAAGAGGAATTCATTCTTATCCAGCATTACAATCAGCGCACGACCGTTTCCGGTCTTCTCCTCAAACTTGATGATAGCTTCCCACTCGCCCAAGTCTATGGTCTGATTGTCATGGCTTTCGCTTTCTACTACTGCACGGATCTTGCCCTCGGCACTCCACTTGGCCAGATCGGAAGCCAAAGGTGCCAGCAGGCGGTAATCCTTGCCTATCTCGGCATTCTTGTCGGCAGGACCTGAGTTGCCGTCAGGATTATCGATGCCAAATGGGGCAAAGCCCATACCCTGCTCAATGGATTTATAAAGGTACTTGATATTGGCATATCCGGCCTCAGGCACCATCAGGGCATTGTCTGGGCGGGCATACAGATCCAGGATTTTTGTCACTGTTTCATGACCGGTGAGGTAAATGTCTGGGGCTACAAAATCCAGATGCGGAGCGGCAGTACGGTAAATACAGATAACATTGTCGGTAGGACCGCCACTCTCGTATTCATTGGCCATAGGATTAGTGAGCGGATTACGAAGTGCGGCATTGGTATAAAGAGGCAGCGGGTTCACCTCCTTGCCGGCAGCAGCCACATATTCGATATACTTGGCCACATGCCAGGCATGGAAATACTCGTCGGCACGGGCACCGAACACCTCGCTCCAAGTACCTTTCTGCTTCTTCACGCCACCTAGCTCTTTCAGCAAGGCATCGGTCATGAGTTCCTGAGGCACAGGCGAAGCAAAGATCTTCTCGGCCTTGGCGGAATAATCGCGCACGGTGTCCCAGGCACCCGGTTCATTTTCCACCTGAACCATGATGACGGTGTGCTGAGGGTCATTGTCCTTCAGATAGCCCATAACCTTGGCAAAGGCCGAAGCATCCAGCTTCATGGCTTCCTCTGTGTGAGGCGAAGGAGAGTCTATCAGTTTTCCTGTCTTTCCTGTCACATTAGGGAAGCGTTTGGATTCACGTTTCATCCATTCCGGCATATAGTGATTGCTACCGTTCTTCCAAGTGGCAAACCACAGCAGAATGAGACGGGTATCGTGTTGGCGTGCCTGATCCAGCAGCATCTGCACACTGGAGAAGTCGAACTGCCCCTTCTGTGGCTCAATCATTTCCCAATAGATAGGGATTTCCAGCGTATTGGCACCCATGGCATGTACGGCATCCCAAAGCTGGGGCATGGTTTTAGCCCAGGTAGAAGAGTTATGTGCCTGACCGCCTAACACCAGATAGGGTTTTCCATCTACCAGGAGCGACCAACGGCCCTCCTTGTTCTGAGTTACACTTGGAATGGGTGTCTGCTGCGCATAGGCAGACAGTGTCACGAAAGAGGTCAAAACCAATGACCAAGCCAAAAGCGTTTTTTTCATACTATAGGTTTTTAGGTATGGCAAAGGTAAGCAAAAAATAGCATAAATAATAAAACTGACTCATTTTTATTCAGTTAAGGGACTACTTACAACATATACGTCGCATAGTAGCTACTATTCCAGAAAAGAAAACGCTGATTACTTCACAGTATTAGCGCTTTTTTATCCCTATGGCGTAACGAATTATTTCATCTTTACAACAGGATCCTGATACACTTTACAAATACTTGCCTGTTTCTAAAAAATCTACTATTTTTGCAAAAGAAACCTAAATAAAATCTATCATGAAGAAAACAAATGTTGCGCTGTGCGTTATATCGCTCACAGCATGGGGGTGCAGTCCTTCTGCTACTACTCCAGATTTCAATGAGGACTGGATGTTCTGGTCGGACACCAATCAAGAAAAAGTATTAGTGGATCTGCCTCACGATGCCATGCAAACGGAGGCACGCAGTGCCGATGCAGGAACAAAAGGTGCCGGTGCGTACTATCCAGGGAATGTCTATCATTACGAAAAGACATTTACTGTAGACGGCAATCCTGCAGAGAAGCATATCACACTGGAGCTGGAAGGTGTATACAATCACTCTAAGGTGTTTGTGAATGACCAAGAGGTGGGTGGCTATGTCTATGGCTACACCGGCTATGAGGTGTGCCTGGATGATTTCCTGAAGGCAGGTGAAAACACCATACGTATAGATGCAGACAACAAGGATGTGCCAAACAGCCGCTGGTACAGTGGTGCAGGAATCTATCGTCCGCTGCATCTGAGAATTCAGGATAAAGATGCTTATATAGAGGATGTCAAGATTATTACTAAAAGCATTAACCCAGCTGTAATTGAAGTGGAGACAACACATCAGGGTGGTGAAGTGAGTGCTGAGATTTGTCTGGACGGAAAGCAGGTGGCAGCTATAGAAGGTGACAAGAAAGAGATTACTGTACCAGATGCCAAGTTGTGGAACGCAGAATCTCCTACCCTCTATACAGCCCGTGTGGAGCTGAAGAAAGACGGTAAGGTAGTAGAGACTCGCGAGGTAGAGTTTGGTATCCGCACCTTAGCGTGGAATGCACAGCAGGGATTCCTGGTAAACGGTGAGCCTACTTTATTAAAAGGTGGCTGTGTGCATCATGACAACGGTATCCTGGGTGCTGCCGAGTACGATGACGCAGCTATCCGCCGTATTGAGATCCTGAAATCTTACGGTTTCAATGCTATCCGCAGTGCGCATAACCCTTGTTCTGAGGCTGTACTAAGAGCTTGCGACAAATTGGGTATGTACGTCATGGATGAGCTTTGGGATACATGGACAGAGAAGAAGAACCCTTATGACAATGGCAACTTCTTCCTGGAAAACTGGGATAAGGATGTCCGCAATTTCGTAAAGAAGGATTATAATCATCCATCTGTAGTCATGTATTCTATCGGTAATGAGGTAGCTGAGCCTGCCAGTGCAGAAGGTTTGGAAATAGAGAAGAACATTGTGGCACTCTTGCATGAGCTGGATAAGAGTCGTCCAACTACCGCTGGTATGAACCTGATGATCCAGATGCTGGCTACCATGGGACAGAATCTGTTCCAGCAGAGCGAGAAAGCCAATGAAACCGTTCAGAAGATCAGCAGTGAGCAATATAACGAGATGATGTCACAGCAAGGTGATGGCATGCTGAATGCGGTGCTGGCACCTCCTATCGACCAGATTTGTACGCCAGGTTTGGATTTGCTGGATATTCCGGGTTATAATTATGGCAACCGCCGTATGGCACTGGATGCACAGTTGCATCCAGACCGTGTGATTGTAGGCAGTGAGACCATGCCTCAGGATTTGTACGACAACTGGCAACTGGTAGAGCAACTGCCTACCGTAATTGGTGATTTCATGTGGACCAGTTGGGATTATCTGGGCGAGGTAGGCATTGGCAGTTGGACTTATGTAGATGAAGGCGCTGCACCTGCGTTCACCAAACCATTCCCATGGAAGGTAGCAGGTACCGGTGCATTGGACCTGATAGGAAATCCTACCGCCGAGGCTATGCTTGCAAAGTCCATATTCAGCAAAGAATCTGACGGTTATATTACAGTACGTCCTATTTTCCCTGGCAAGAAAACGGTTACTGCCATGTGGCGAGGTACCGATGGTATTCCAAGTTGGAGCTGGGCAGGCTATGAGGGCGAGAAAGCCATCGTAGAGGTATTCACAAATGCAGCGAATGTGGCATTATACCTGAATGACCAGTTGATAGAAGAGAAGGCACCAGAGAAGAATTGCGCTACATTTGAGGTGACCTATCAGCCAGGTATCTTGAAGGCTGTGACTACTACCGCAGATGGCGTGAAGAAGGAAAGCGAGTTGCGTAGTGCAGAAGGTACCGTTGAATTGTTATTGGCTGCAGAGAAGCCAGCTTATAAGGTGGGCAACCTGATCTTCGTGAACGTGAGTCTGACAGATGCCAAGCAGGTGGTATTTGCAAATCAGGACAGAGAGCTGAAAGTAGAGGTGGAAGGTGCCCAGATGCTTGGTTTCGGTAGTGCTGCACCAAGTACCGAGCGCAGTTTCTCAGAGGGTATCTACCCTACCTGGTTTGGCCAGGCTCAGTTAGTTCTGAAAGCTAAGACTGCAGGAAAGGTGAAAGTTACAGTTTCCGGTGAAGGTGTAGAAGCTAAGTCACTGACACTAGACGTGAAGTAAACGTGACAAACGAATATGAAATGGGGGCAAGTCGGTTGACTTACCCCCATTTCTTAATTAACCTATCCTATACGTTAAGTATTACTCTTCTACACTGAAAGTAGCGCTGATGTCAGAAAAACTGTCACTCTGGAAAATGGCAGTATAAGTAGTAGCAGGGAATGTATCCCCCTGTAACAGGATTTCTCCATTAACCAGGCTGAACTGCTCTGGAGTCAAACGGGTATATCTACGGTCTTTTCTGTATCGGACCTCGATAAGCTTATAACCATCGGGCAATCCATTTACCTTTGTCCTGATCTTTTCCCCTGCTTTAGTGTCAGCAATTTCAACCTTAGCCTTTGTCAATGGCTTGACATATTCATTCACATCGATAGAAAGCTGATTCCCTCCCTGGAGAATATAGCGCACATTCGTAATGGTCTTACCCATAATACTTTGGGTATGCTTGAAAGATGGATGAAGACCGTGTGGCTCCTCGAAATCTTCTACGTTGAAGGCCAAGGAAGATGGGTTCATCCAGATGTTTTCCTGATGCTTGAGGCCATATTGCGCTCCATCACTGGTAGTTAAAACGGCACCCAGAACCTTCTCTTTCAGTTGAAGCCCATTCATGCGGAGGGTATAGTTGCCCCAAGTAGAACTGCCACCACTGGATAAGGTAGATGTCACGGTGTCTATCTTAACTACTTGTGCGGTGTAAGGACCAAAATTACCGTTGACGTCCATCATCTTATAAGCCGGAAAAACAGAATCGGTCACTAAAGTGAAGCGAGCTTTCTGTTCTGGAGTAAGTTTCTTATAAGTCTTGGCGTTCATGGCCACACCTACTTTGGCCGGACCAAAGATCTGACTGGCATCTTCTGCTATATGGCATTGAGTGAAACGCTTTGCCATACGCTTAGTTGCTGTGGATACGCCATCATAACCTTCATCAGACAATTTTTGGGAGGAAGATCCTATTTCTCCGGCATAAAATTCAGCATATGTCATATCGGTTGTGGCATATACCAGGTTCTTCTCTTGTTTTAAAGTGACTGCACCTGCTATTAAGGTTGCCGGGAGCAAAAGATGGATTAGTTTCATTGTTTTTATTTTTTGTTTTTGAGATATTCTTCCAAACCTACAGCAATGTTTTTCTTGACAGCCTTAGAGCTGTAAGTGGCACCGGTTACACCATCGGGCTGATTCTTGAGTACCTCTTTTACAGATAGCCCTACATATTTAGGCAAGAGCTGTTCTTCTACTTTTCTGACATACTTGTAAGTCTCCTGGTTATCAAGGAGAACAACACTGACTATCTTATCATTTTTAATGGTAATAGATACAGGCGTAGGGCCATCATAACCATTTACGTTATCACATAACACGCTGGTATCCACCGTATAAGAGCCATCTTTCTTCTTTTGTACCCACTGAGTTGATGCAGTCTCTGCAAGGGTAAACAGCAAGGCAATGAATAAAACTCGTTTCATATACTATCCTTTTTATTTCCTTTTACGGGTGCGAAGATAGTATATTTTATTTACAAATAACTAATAAGATTGTAAAAACACCCTTATTTGGGTAGGATTTCCGTGTAGGTATACTCTGTTCCATCCATACCAGTTTGGGAAATAAAGTCGTTCCAATTCTTCCATGAGGTGTTTACCTGCTGCTGGAGTGGCTTTAGATTAAGGGTGCCTTTCGACTCATTTTCCAGTTGAGCCATGGTCAGCTTCCAAGCATCTGCGAAGAAGGTGTATTTCAGCAAGGCATATTGACAACTGTTTTGCACATAGGTATTCAGTTCCGGATCACTGAAATGAAGTCTGTGAGACAGTTTTACTATCTTTTTCCATACGTTCACGGCTTCCTGCTTTTCCTTTCCGTAAGCTTTTTGACTTCCTGATTTGATAATGTCCCGCATATAGGGCAACTGATTTTCCTCGAAGCATTTGTTGTCACGAGTCCAGTTCACCCAGGTATTTCCAAGGGTACTGTATTGTCCTTTGATTACACCGTCTAACGACAGCACACATAATTCATGAAAGGTTTCAATCTCTAATTCCGGAAGCCCCTTAGTACGCGCAAAACGTGCAAAAATCTCACGCTCAGACAAGTCCCTGTGTTTGGCCCACTGCGAGAGGACATAGGCATTGAGCTCTACCCAGAACTCATTCTTCAGGTAAGGACCACCCCATCCTCCGCCACGGCTCCAGGTCCATATACCCCGAACCAATGCATTCTCCTTCACATCGTTCAGACAATATGGGCTAGGCATCTTCGCATCTATATATTCCTGGAAACCATCAATTACTCCCTTGGCAATATAGTTCACATGAACAGCCTTTCCCTCATATTCACGCTGGCATTGCACCTCAATAATCTGTTTATGATTACCAATGCCTATGGTAGGATTAAACGGGTTTCCTTCATGACTGGTTTCATTGATCCAGTAAGCGTTGTAATCTTGATAAGTGGATTTAGGATGTGATATAGCCCCACGCCAGAAATCTGTCATGGTATGTTTAATGGAGAAATAAAGATGTTCGTGTGGTTCTATCCGGTTAGTAATCTGACTGTACCAGTGTGGCAGCGAGTGAAACTGTCCGAAATCCCAGGTACGATAAAAAATGTCCTTCTGTAATTTCTGGCACACTTCTTCGCGAAGCAACTGTATGAGTTTGACATGATCCTCCTGCATATCGTTCTGAACAGGATGATTACCCACATAATAAGGAGCATCGTTCAGATAGGTCTCACCCGTACGTATCACAAGCCCGTCCAATTGTGGGAACAGACGGAACATCTGTTGCATAAGAAGACGGACACACTTTTGTGTGAAAGGCTTCTGGATATCAATCTTTCCCTTCGCGTTCAACAGACTGTCTGCATAGATTTCTGTCATTCGCTTTGGCAAGACAAGCATATCCAACATACAGTAAACATTCAGGCCTGCCTTCTTTGCATTATCGTATTTCTGGGTAATGGTCTTTCGCTTGTTCATCATCCAGGTATATTCCACACTATTGGCCGGTAGTATGTCGGGGTTAAGCACCTGCCAGTCTACACCAAACTGCGCTGCATCAAACAGGAAGAATACCTGCGAATCGTATCCAAAAGATTTTAAGGTTTCAGGCTGAATGAATTGCGTCTGAGTAGGTGGCTCACCCGGATTATTGTGCACCATATCCAGGGTGAACCAGTTTTCTTGTGCCTGTGTGTTCAGGATCGACAAAAATAGGCTGAAAAATAAAGCTACTACGTTTCGAACCATAACACAGTATTAATATACAGAAACCGCTATCTCAGCTCCTCTATCCCAGGCGTTCTTGATCAAATCAGCATTTCGGGTCACCTTACAGATACTGATGTCATCACCCTGAACTTCCAGCACCTTTCCACTGCCTATATACTGACGGGCAATGCGTCCTGCAACACGCTTTACGGTGTACACATCTACTGTTGAATTAGTGAACAGTCGGTTCTGGCTTCCCAGATCTATATAGAACTCCTTCAGCTTCTGCTTCTTGCCTTTCTCAAAGCCCTTCTCCAGCATGTGTCCACGCAATGGATATCCGCGTCGCAAGGATCTTGCAGCATCTACCCACAGATTATTCAGGGCAGCATCGCGCAGGGCAGCCATGGTGTGGAATACACTCAGCCAGGCAGCACCTACCACCTGCTTGTTCATCACCACTTGTTTAGTCTTAGGATTAATCAGGGTAATGTAGGCTACAATTCGTGCCTCCTTATCCATCACCTTGTCGTTCAGGCGTTCGGTAACATTGCAGAAGATTACCTTGCCAGTCATCTGCAAGCAACCCTTTTCCAGGTTCTCTGCCGATGGCTCACCAGTAAATATCTGGAAACGGTTCACGTCTTTCAGGCAGCCAGCCAATGCCTCCTTGGCACCCGCAACCATAGACTCGTCCTCCACGCTCACCTCATCGTTCAGCAAACCGGTGATGACATTGGCGGTTTTCTGTCCCTTAGTCAGAGGCTCGTAGGTAAACTCACCCAAATAAACCGGAATCATAGGGTTCTCGTAAACCAGCAACTGCTCCTGTGGAGCATCTACTTCCTTGGGCAGATCCTGTGCCATGACAGGACAAACGGCCAGAGCGGCCAATAGAGTAATCAGAATTTTCTTCATAATATTTCAGAGGGGATTACATGTCTTTAATCTTCTTAGGCTGTGAGGTCACAATCAGTGTCTCGCCTTTTTCCAGTGCCTTGGCAATATCGTTTGATCCGCTGGTAATCTTCCAGGCGCTCATTTCGTCACCCATGGATTCCTTCAGTTTCAGTTCACCAATGTACTTGCCATCCTTCAGCACATACGCATGCATGTCGGAAATCAGTCCGTGTCCATCACCCAGGTCCACATAGCACTGGTTGTCCTTAATCTTACCGTTCTTCTGCTCCACACCTTTTTCCAGCACGATGCCCTTGATAGGCAGCGCTTCCAGAATGAACTGGCTGATGGCCTTTCTCAGGTGGCTGGCAGCGTATACGCGGTGCTCTTGGGTAGTGACATGAGAAGATTCAACAGTGACTGAATACGACTTAACCAGTTTATGAGCTACCACCTTATTGGTACGCTTGTCTAAGATTTCACACTGTGCCTGAACCGATACGGCCTCTTGACTGCCGTTGGTCTTCTCCAGATTCACAAAGATACCTCTCAGCTGGTAATCCGCATCTCCGACAGAACTGATGCTGATCCAAGGCAGATCGCTTACAGCCTGTACTATAGCTTCCTGCATCTGGGGCTGCATGGTCTTATCCTGTACGCTCAGGCTGCTATTCCCGTTTTTAGAAGGCACTGCAGTCAGCAGACCTAATGCCTGTCTCATGGCGCTAGGCTTCTTGTAGTCAAACTCGGCCACCTCCATACTTACTTTTTGAGGAAGATTCTGGGCACTAATTCCTATGCACACCATGCACAGAAGTAATGCAAATAACTTTCGTCTCATAATTTAATTTATAAATGTGATTGAACTTGCTAATGATACTAAAATGCAAAAGTCGCTATATTTTTTGTGATATGCAAAAATTTCGCTACAAATCTGCCTTAGGAAACTAAACCTATTCCGTTTTTAATGCACGGTAAACACCGTTGGTCCATCCAAACCCATCTTGATTGGCATATTCGCCGCCACCGGTATTTGAAGCCTTGATGACATCGTATTTTTCCAGCATTTTCCCGGTAGAAAGATAAACATTCTCAATCATTCGCATCCAACGCGACTTCAGCTCTTGAGCCAAATCTTCTCTGCCATAGTTTTTCATCGCCTGGTAGGAAATCCATTGATGAGGAGCCCAGCCATTGGGTGCATCCCATTGCTCACCCGTCTGATTCAGTGTAGTGACTACTCCCCCCGCCTTCAAGAAAGTTCGCTCCAATGTACCGAGTGCTGCCGCGCCCTGCTCTGGAGCAGCCATGTGGACAAAGAGTGGCAATACACCCGCAATGGACATCACCGGTGTCTGTTTCCGGGCTTTCCAATCATAATCCATGAACCACTGATTCTCTGGATTCCAACAGTATTTCAAGACGGCCTGTCTGCGTTTTTCTGCCCTTTCTTTATACTCCTCCTTTTGTGTGCTCAACATCAGTTCCAGATGGTAAAGCAAACAGTTCAAATCTACAGGAACAATATCTGTGGTATGGATGGAGGATAAATCCTGAGCATCAGTAAACCATCGGCTGGAGAAATCCCAACCAGACTCTGCTCCGGATCTCAAATCACGGAACAACTGATGTTCATCGGCTTCTGGATGCAGAGCCAAGAAAGCCTTACCTGTCTCCACATCGTTTCTGTACATCTCATCACGAGGCGTATCATAAGCATCATAATAACGGTTCAAGATGGTCCCGTCGGGCATACGGACACAATGCATAGAAACCGGATGATCAGCAGTACAATTCTCCTGCCCTTTCATCCAGAATATATACTCCTTTTCCAATTGCTCTGCATAGAAGGATACAGCATCTGGCTTTATTCTGGCTAAAAGTTCCACCATATAGCTGAAGAAGGGCGGCTGAGAACGCCCTGTATAATACAAGCGGTTTCCATTGGGGATAAAACCATAGGCATCAATCAGATCGGCGAAATTCTGCACCATATCTTGCACCGTTTCTGTCTCTCCATCGGCCATAAGGCCAAGCATGGTAAAATAGCTGTCCCAATAATAGATTTCTGTGAAACGGCCACCAGGAACCTGATAACTGTGCTTGAGTGGCAAAAGTGTGCCCACTTGCAGGCTGTCGGCCTCTCGTCTGAGCACCTTCCAGAGTTTTTTGACATGCACATCTATCTCACTCTGGTCAGAGAAATCCACACCCAACGTCAACTGGTCAAAGTTTGCCGACAAGAACGCAGACAAGCCTGCAGCACTCTTGTCTGTCCATCCCTCATAATCTGCCAAAATAGCTTGCATATCCCGTTTGGGAACCATATCCAGAAACGACTTGGAGTCCGTGAAAAGCTTCCCTTCTCCAAAAAGTTCATCGCATTGCATGACATCTTGGAACAACGGGCCGAAATACTCCTGTACCGGTGTCTGATTCTCCGTGATAACCGACACCGTTTTCTCTGGTACACACCCCACCAGCGACAAGCCCAAAGCTGATAGCAGAAAGAACTTTTTCATGATTAAAATTATATATTTTTTTATATCGCGCGAAGATAAACATTACAATTCATATGCACAATATCAGGCAGAAACTTTTTGTGAAACCTACGCTATATATAAGTTCGAAAAAAGGGGACCTCACCTACCGTGAAGTCCCCCTTCCTTTATGCATTTTAAACGATCAATAGCTCAAGCCAAATCCAAATGGGAAAGAAGGATTCTCTGAGTCGAATGGCTTGTCTTCCTTCTGGGCACGGACAGCATCCATTGACGATGGAATCTCATCCTTATTTCAGGAGTTCCAGATCAATGGTTCTTTCATAACGCTGAGGCATGGTAAGGTAAGCTGGCAGCACATAGCGTGCAGTGCATCCTAAACCGGTGGTCTTGTAATCCAGATTCAGTGTTACACCGTCCTGCTTCTCCAGCTGGTACTGATAGACGGCTCTGGTCAGATTATCCGTGCTGTAGTTTGAGGCATTGAAGTTGAACAACTCGTTCATGCGGAACTGCAAGCCATGTCCCTGATCATCCTTCAGCTGTACCCAGCGGTTGTCACAGCGTAATCCATGGTCTTGTGGAATAAGATAAGGCTCATACATGTCCTCTACAGTGGTATTATAGACGCCAATCTTGTAACCCGACTTACGGTCTGGATAGTTCTCCTGAGGGCCACGTCCGTACCAGTTCACCTGCTGCATGTCCTGCGCCAGTGTCAAGGTCAGACCAATACGAGGCAGGAACTTTGGCATGAAGCCCTGTGGGTCAACCACATGATGAATCTGCATGCTGCCATCGCCATTGATACGATAGGTATATTCCTCCTCAAATCCCTTGTACTTCAAGCCTGAGATATAGGCATCCAGGAAACTGGATTGAGCCTCACCCAGCTGAGAGAAGCAACGGACTGTAATGTAGGCCTGTCCATCTTTCACATCTGCTTCCATAGACAGGAGTCTTCTCTGCAAATCGTTCAGGTGGGCAGAGTAGAACTCATTCGCCACTTGACTTCCATTCCAGGTGGTCCATGCAGGATTACGCATGCCCATGGAATCCCATTCGTCTATTTCACTGGCTACAGGAGCTCTCCACACATTCAGTTTCAATGGTGCTTTCAGCAGTTCCTTCCCGTCTTGCAGGATAGAGACTAACTCTCCGTCTTTAGAGAACTGATAAACGAATCCTGTTCCAGAGACTGTCACTCCATTTTCTCCCTTTGTCAGGTTCACTGTACCCACAGTTTTATCAGACAGCACTGTAGGAATGCTCCATGGTAGCTCTGCCTGATCCCAGGATACTTCAAAGCCTTTCTTAGCCCAGAGTTCATCTTGTTTCAGAACAGATCTGAAGAGTAATCGGTATTCCTTTCCTGCCTGAACCTGTGGCTTGGTGAATGGAACCCGGAAAGTCTTCTTGCTCAGCGGCTCTACGTTCAAGTCTAAGGTACCAGACTGGATCATCTTGCCGTCTTCATACAGTTCCCAGGTATTTTCATAGACATTGGCATTTACAAAATGATTGCGGTTCCAGACCTCTACACGCTGGTCGTCTACACTGGTCATGCTGAAGCATAATGGTTGTGTGCTCTTCTTTATCTGCCAGATTTCAGGCTGTACGCTGCGGTCTGGCCAGATGGTTCCATAAGTACGGGCACCAATACCATAGCTCCAGTAATTATCGCCATCGGTTTCTTCCTCAAAATCCAGCCAGAGTGCTGCATGAGCGGCTTCCCTCTCTGCTGCAGTCACAGCCTGGGTAAAGATGCCCACATTATCCAACTGCGCATCACAGATATGCACATTGGTTTCCTGTCCGTGTGCCTCTGCATTACGACCGATGTTTACAGGGAAAGGTGCATTCACAATGTGACCGGCAGCCTCACCCTTGGCAATCTGCTTGCCGTCAATCTCCAAGGTCATCTCCTTACCGTTGTAAGTAGCTACCACATGATGCCAATGCAGTTCCCAGTCGCTTGGCAGACTGCCTTCTATCTGATACTTATAACTGGTAGGAGCAGCATTCGGATTGAACGAAGCCATGCTCCAGGCCTGAGGAGTTGCGCTTGCTGGCGCAATATTACTATTAATGTAGAAGTAGATTTTATCTTTTCCGTTCTGCTGCACGCCAAACTGATTGCTGCCTTTGGTCACAAAAGAACCGCAACTGCTGACCAGTTCTCGTGGGAACACATCAAAACAAATGGTCAGGTTTTCTCCAGACACATCCAGCTTCTGGGTACGATAGACCTCTACCCACTGGTCGTGGCCATTCAGATCCACCACATGATTCTTTTTGTTCTTGGCATCGAAACGGGTAGCTACGGTTGGCAGTTTAGCTCTTCCCATGAGATGAACCATCGTACTGTTTGGAGAGAGGTCCTTGACCTGACGGGCACGCTCGGTCAGACCGGTGCTTACAAAATCCCAGACAGCACCACCCATGGTACGGTCGTAGGTATAGATGGTACGCCACATCTCATCAAAATTACCACCACCGTTACCAGCTACGGAAATGTACTCATCCATGAAAGAAGGACGAGTATCCTCATCATCATGCTGTCCGACCTTCAACTCCAAGTCAATAGGGGTTGGATAGCGCGGACCAATGATGTCCTCTGCCGGATGGCTATAGGCATTACCACCATACATCCAAGAGCGGGTAGAATCATATTTCCGGCCTTCCTTGACCACTTCGGCTATCATGTCACCTTCTCCACTTTCATTACCGGCACTCCAGAACAGGACAGAAGGCTGGTTTCTGTCACGCAACACCATTCTGCGTACACGCTCCTGATACATGGCCTTCCAGGTAGGATCCTTGCTGATGAATTCTGTGGCATGAGCCTCTACGCCAGCCTCATCGATGACAAACAAGCCATATTGAGTAGCATATTCCAGATAGCGTGGAACAGGTGGATAATGTGAGGTTCGAACGGCATTAAAGCCAAACTGTTTCAAGATGGTGATATCCTGCAGTACCAGCTCATCGGTTACCCGATGTCCATCTACAGGGCTCTGCATGTGTGAACACTCGGCATTCACCTTCAGTTTCTTACCATTCAGGTAGAAAACACCGTTCTTGATCTCGGTTTCCTTGAAACCTACCATCTGCTGGGCGGTGTCAATCACTTTTCCGTCTTCGCCCACCAGTTGCATTTTTAAGATATAGTAATCTGGTGTCTCATGGGTGTATTTCAAAGGATTCACCATCTTTTTCTCCATGGTCATCTCCACGGTCTTGGCACTACCTGCAAAGGATGCGGTATTCGTCTGCAGCTGGGCTACTTCCTTTCCTGCCTTGTCAAACAACTGTCCTTTTACCGTCAGTTTCTGATTCTGGTCATTATATCTGCGGGCTGTAGCTACTACTTTCAGCTGTGCATCCTTATACTGCTCATCCAAATCGGTAGTTACGTACCAGTCGAACAAGCGAGTCTTTGGTGCGCTGTACAGATACACATCATCAAAGATACCTGCCAAACGCCAGTAATCCTGACCTTCCATGTAATAACCAGCAGAATACTTAGTGACCAAAACGGCCAAGCTATTCTTACCCTTCTTCAAATAAGGAGTGATATCATATTCCGCAGGTTCCTGGGCACCTTCGTTAAAACCCACTTCCTGACCATTGACCCAGATGAAGCTGGCCGATGCTACCTTCTCAAAACGGAGGAACACCTCTTCTCCATTCCAGTCCTGAGGAACCTCGAACGTGGTACGGTAAGCGCCCGTAGGATTATAGTCTCTTGGCACAAAAGGAGGATTTGGTTTGAAAGGTGAAGTCACATTTCGGAACATAGGATCTCCATAACCCCTCATTTCCCAGTTCGATGGCACTTCTATCAGGCCCCATTTACTGTCGGAAAAAGAAGGCTGATAGAACTGTGCAGGAATACCTTCCGGAGTATTGGCAAAAAAGAATTTCCACTGTCCGTTCAGCAGTTTATGATGCTGCGGTATAAAATAAGCTCTACCCTCTTCCTGATTCTGTTCAAATAGGTCCTTGTTCTCTATGTAGTGATAGAGATTCTCCATATAGCCCTTTTGCTGACCATGAAGATTCAGCACAAACAAAAACAGGGCACTGACAATGAATAGCTTTTTCATAAATCTACTTTTTATATTTTTTTGCAAAATTAATAAAAAGAAATGGAAAACAATAGCTAATAAACACATATCTTGTAAGCTATTTTATAGTAACGACAGTAGAAAATTTGCATATTATGGCAAAATGAGTAAATTTGCACTGAGTTGATATTGCTAAAGATTAGCTATTATAAAATAGATAAACACATAATAAACCTTTAACCTAGTTATGAAAAACTTATTAGCTTTAGTCGCTGTGTTGTTTCTGACTGCCTGTGGTAGCACAGCTGTAAAATTTGGTACGTTGGTAGAAGCTCTTCCTGATTCCGTATGGGAGAATTCTCAATGGATTTCGGTGGTGGATGCTCCTGTCATCACAGATACCGTAGTAGATGGTACACGTGCGGCAGATGGAGCCAACTGGTTTGTATCTACCGTTAAGAACAAGAAAAAAGTTGCCTCAGCCAAATGGATGACCACTGGCCTGGGCGTATACGAGCTTTATTTAAACGGGCAGATTGTGGGTGAAGAAATCCTGAAGCCAGGTTTTACCCACTATGAAAAAACCAAACGCTCTTTTACCTATGATCTTACCGAAGCTTTCAAGACAAAATCTGAAGAAGAGAATGTGCTGTCAGCCCAAGTCACTCCAGGATGGTGGGCAGACAAGATCATTACCCCTGCCGGAAGCGTAGGAATGATAGGTAAGAAATGTGCCTTCCGTGGCGTACTTGAACTGACCTATGAAAATGGTGAAGTGGAATACATAGGTACCGACACAGAAAACTGGCTTGCAGGAATAGCTGGCCCTGTAAAACATGCAGCTATCTTTGATGGTGAGGTATACGATGCTAGAGAACTGCCTGGATATGCTACCCTGGAAAAACTCTCTAAACCTGAGGTAAATACTGAATTCAAAGGTGAGATATTACCTACAAACGGAGCCGAGATTTACCTGAGAAAAGATCTTACACTGAATCCTACACGCATGTATGTATGGAAAGATGTGGAAGGTGCAACAGATTCTGTCTATGGAAAGGTCATCATCGATAGAGAATATAATATAGGTGATACCATTACCCTTCATGCTGGTGAGAATCTGGTAGTAGACTTCGGACAGAACTGTGCCGGTGTTCCTGCATTTGATTTCCAGGCAAAGGAAGGAACCCAACTTACTTGCGTAGTATCTGAACTGTTGAACGATGGAAATGGTGATCAAGCCAGAGGTATGGATGGTCCAGAAGGTAGTGTTCACCGACTGAACCTGCGTATTCCTGAGACAGGAATGCGTCTGGATTATACATTTGGTACTTCGGAAGGACCTGCAACTTATTATCCTCATTTCACCTTCTTTGGATACAGATTAGTTTCCATTTCAGTAACCGATGATGTGACCATCAATAAAATACAGTCTATCCCTGTAACTTCCATTGCGCAAGACATGGAAATTGGTGAGATTTCTACAGGCAATGATCTGATAAACAAGTTGATCTCAAATACAGTGTGGGGACAACGCTCTAACTATCTTTCTGTACCTACAGATTGCCCACAGCGTAATGAACGATTAGGCTGGACTGCCGATACTCAGGTATTTACTGCTACCGGTGCCTTCTTTGCCAATACTGACAACTTCTTCCACAAATGGTTACGTGACATGCGTGACACACAAAGTGAAACGGGAGGTTATCCTGGAGTTGCTCCTCAAGCCCAGTATGGTGCAGAACCTAATTCCATGTATCGTGTGGGATGGGCCGATGCAGGTGTCATTGTTCCTTGGACCATCTGGCGTCAGTTTGGCGATGCATCCATCATTGAGGAAAGCTGGGAATCCATGGAAAAATTCATGAATCACATGGCCGAGACCAAATATGACCATGAAACTCTCATTGAAGAGAATGGTAATTATCAGTGGGCAGACTGGCTGAGCTATGAAGCGCTTGAGAGCTGTACAGGAAAGGCTTGGGGGCCAAATGGCCTGCTTCCTGAGGCACTTGACTATTGGAATTATCTATGTGCATCCTACTGGGTACTTGATGCAGGAATGATGCGTGACATGGCAGCCGCTACAGGACGCGACACTAAAAAATATGAGACAATGGTGAATGAAGCCAAGGCTTATATCCATGAAAAATTCCTGAATGATGCTGGAGAATTCAAGACAGCTGTACTGAATAGCATGCAGACCCCAAACCTCTTCTTATTAAAGAATGAATTGGTAGAAGGTGAGACAAAAGAAGCCGTCATTGCTCGTCTTCGTGAGAACTTCAAGCAACATGAAAACTGTCTGCAGACTGGTTTCTTAGGGACAAGCATCTTGATGAGTACACTAACAGAAAATGGAATGAGCGACATTGCATACGAACTGCTTTTCCAACGTAAGAATCCTAGCTGGCTATATTCTGTTGACAATGGCGCTACCACCATCTGGGAACGCTGGAACAGCTATATGATAAAGGAAGGCATGGGTCCTCAGGGAATGAACAGTTTCAATCATTATGCTTATGGTGTGGTTTGCCAATGGCTGTGGGAAACGGCAGCTGGTATTGCTCCAGACACTGCAGTTCCTGGATTCAAGCACATTATCATGAAACCGGTACCAGACAAACGCCTGGACCATATGAAAGCTACTTATAAGTCGGCAGCTGGTGACATTTCAAGTGCCTGGGCCTACAATGGAGACAACTGGGAATGGACATTTACCATTCCAGAAGGAGCTTCCGCATGGGTAGTTTTACCAGGAGAAAGCGAAGGAAAAGAATATACTGCAGGAACATATACCTTGAGTAAACAAACAACTGTCAAGAAGTAATTAAGGTTTTCGGCTTGTATAGGGTTTTCCCTAATACAATATAGGGCTTTTCCTTGATGCATAAAATGCAAAAAGCATTACCTTTGCACCAAGAAAAGAAATAAGTATTAATAATTAATTTGTTGGAACTATGAAAAAGTATTTAAGTTTTGTCTTACTGTTCATGGCAGCTAGCCTAGGAGCAGTATTCACGTCTTGTAGTACAGGCGAGGACAATCCTGAAGAATATCTGGCTATAGCTACCGTAATTCCTGGAACAGGTAAAACTGGCTGTGTTTTAAAAGTAGATAAGAATACCTATCTTAACCCAGTCAATATAACCACTCCACCTTACGACAAGGAAAGCCGTGCATTTATCCGCTATTATAAGCCTGAGAATCAGCCTTCAAATAGCACTCAGGTAACTGATGTTCAGTTGACATGGATGCAAAAAATGTTGACCAAGGATTTGGCAGAGAACAAGGGAGCAGACAACGAGAAAGAATATGGCGATGATGGACTTGTAATCTACAATGATTGGTGTACCGTAGCAGAAGATGGTTATCTTACTCTTCATTTTGGTACATATTTCGGTGTGACAGGCATTACCCATAGCATTAATCTGGTAGATATCAGCGATGCAGAGCACCCTTACAAATATCGTTTGTACCATAATGCAAATGGTGATTTCATGGGCAGTGAAAACGATGGATTCGTATCTTTTAAGATATTTGACCGTAAAGACTGCGACAAAGACGCAACTATTGAATTGGAATGGAAAGGATTTAATGGAATAAAGACTGCAAAGTTCGAGCATAATCCAGTTGCTCCTGTTCAGCGTTCTTTAGAAACGCCAGTAGTAAGTCAGAAAGTAGAATAAATACTCATTGACAAATAAGTTTAATCCCCCAAGTGCCTCATCGTATTTGGGGGATTCACGCCATATGAAAAAAACACTAAAGTATATAGGCATCTGCTTGCTAACCCTTTTGGGTTTGCAAGTCGGTATTGTTCTATATCTGTGCTATGAAATGAGTGATGCCAGGCTTCATGTGGTAGTGACAGAACTTCTATCCTCTATTTTAGAGACAAATTTTCATGTAAATAAGGTTTCTTTCAAGCCTTTTGGAAACTCCATAGAAATTTATGGATTTGAATTGAAGGACCAAAAACATCAGAATCTCTTAAAAGTAGACACCCTTAAGGCAAAAATCCATTTTTTCGGTTTACTTCATCAAGAAGTCATTGTAAATTCACTCCATCTTGCCGGTGCAACTGCCGAATTATATAAGGCACATCCTGATTCAGCTGCTAATTATCAGTTTGTGCTCGATGCCCTTCCTTTCTCTGGACAAAAAGAGCACCAAAAGAAGACCCAGCATTCAGCATTGTTGCTGGATTTAAATAAGATTACTGTTACTCGTACTTCTGCAAAATGGGATATTCTCTCAGCAGAACCGCTAAATACAAAAAATCACAAAGAACTGGATGTCAACCACCTATGGGTAAACGATTTAAACCTAGGTGTATCCCTTCAGAGTGGTGGATATCCTGGGTCATTTGTAGGAGTATTGGATTACCTGCAAGTGGATGAGCAGAATTCCAATACCACCATTTCAATTTCAGATTTTAAGTTCAATGCCAAGCAAGAGTATGTGTATGTTGGTAATATAGGTATGGTTTACCAAGATAAGCATTTGCAAGTACATGACTTAAAAGCAGATTATAGCAAAACTCAACACACAGACAGTATCTACTTAAACATAAACTCCATTTGTTTTGAGAATGGTATTGGTGTGCCTACCCGACCGTTTAATCCCAAGCGTGGCGCATTCGATGCCAAGCATGTCAAATTGAATCTCTCCTTACAAGCTGCAGCAGCCTACATGTCGGCAGACTCTATAGCTATACAAGTGCATTACCTTACAGGAAAGGATGAGACATCAGGGCTACCTTTAGATGATTTGTCATTTACACTTTATAAGAATCGCAAACACGCGTTAGTAACAGATTTCTATTTGAAGTCTAAAAGGAATAGCATTTCTACAAAAAGAATTGATATTCAGCTGCCTACCTCTGGAGATACACCAAAGCCTTGGTCTTTCCAGACTCAAACCGTTCACATGCATGCTGTACTGCAAGATATTTCTCAGGCTTTCACACCAGCTTTGCAAAATTTCACTACACCTCTAGATGCTACAACACAATTTTATGGAGAGCAAGATCATGTCTTGGTGAAGAATCTGCAAGTTCATACATCCAATCAGTTGCTGCATTTGCAAGCAAATGGCAACATGTTGCTTCCCAAGCACAAAGGGGAAAAGGTGGAGCTTCTGTTCCACATCAATAAACTGAATGCCAAAAACAAGATCAAGCAGCAGATTCTATCCCATTTTATCAAAAGTGGAAAGACACTAGACTTCTTGAATGACTTAAATGATATGACGTTCCAAGGAAATATCCGTATTCCTTACCATAAAGTATTCATTAATGGCGAGGTTGGCACGCATTTTGGCCCAATCAATGCCGACGTACTTCTAAATGCAGAGGATGCCTTCCTGACCGGAAAGATTGAAGCCAAGGAATTTCATTTAGGAACTTTCTTGGATAATAGTAACTTGGGACCTATTTCTGTACAAGCAGATGTCAAGATGGATATTTCAAGTAAGGCCAAAGCAAAGCTTTTAAACCGGACAAAAGGAAAGATACCAATGGGATCACTTACAGGCAAAGCATTAACTGCCAGTTATCTTGGTTTCAAGCTACATAATGTAGGTTTCAATATCGATTCCGATGGGAAAACTGCAGCAGGATCACTTGAAACACACGGAAAACTGCTTGATCTATCATGTGATTTTTCTTTCGATGATTCAAACATAAAGGAGAGTCTTGTTGCAAAACCGCACCTGAAAATTCACAAGAGATTTTAACTATTCTTTGGCAAATAATCCTATCGTCTCGCTACATTTTATCACCATACATTAAATCTCCGGCATCATCCAATCCGGGTAAAATGTATTTATGCTCATTAAGAGTCGGGTCTATGTCACCACACAGGAAACATATTTATCTCCATAATTAAGTAAATTTATAAAAAAGGCTGTATCTTTGTCCTAGATAATTATACTCATGAAAGCGTCTTCTATTTTAAAAGAACTCTCTGTGCCATCCTTAGGAGCATTGCTCATCCTAGGCCTGCTGCAACCTTTCAATATAGACAAGGTGCAAGAGGGTCGCATCCTTTTTATCCTCAGTGAAGTAGCACTGTCTTTGCTCTCTATCGTACTATCATACATTATTCTAAAGTACATCTTTAAAATGGAGTTTAAGGAAAAGTCTCCTTCTTCTTACAGACACAAGGAGTGCATTCTTCTTTACTTGATCAACTTACCTATTTTATCGGTGATACTTTGGATATTCAACAACTGGTTCTTTGAAGCTGACCTTGACTTCGGAGAGTTGAAATTTTACCTGTTAAATGTTTTCTGTATCTCTGCCATACTCTATATAGGTTCCTTCCTACGAATCCGTAGCCAAGTACTGAAAGAAGAATTGGATGACATCAAGGCCATCAATGCACTCCTTGAGGAAAGACAGCAGAAGTGGGAGAAAACCACGGATGATGAGACTACCCCGCAGAAAAGTGAAGAGAAATGTACCTTTACCGGACAATATAATAAGGCTTCACTGGAAGTACTACCTGAAGATATCGTTTATGTGGAGTCTATGGCCAACTATGCCGACATCTGTTATCTAGAAAATGGAGAACTACGCCATAAGACCTTAAGACTGACCTTGAAAGTTATCAAAGAAACTCTGGACAGTTATGATTTCCTAATACAGTGCCACCGTGCATTCCTTGTGAATCTGAACTTTGCAGTCAGTCTATCTAAAGAAAGTACTGGATACACCATACATATTTTCGGAACAGAGAAAAACATTCCTGTGAGTCGTTCCAACACACCGCTCATTAAGGAAAAACTGCAGAAATAACCACTCGTCCCTATCAGTTCTCCGTTTATCCCTATTTCCTGCCAGTTTATCCCTAGCTATTGCAAATCATTATTTTACATCTTACTTTTGCAAGTGTAATTCAAACCCATAAAAATAAAAGTAATATGAAAAAAATGATTCTTGCATGCCTCTGCATGCTTTTCTTCTCCTTATCTTCTTCAGCACAGAAACTCACCATTACAGTCAAGAACATTACCGAGCATGTTGGCACCCTTAAAATAGGTGTATATGATGAGGAAGGCTACATGAAGACCACGCTGGCTGCTGCCGAAGTACAAGCTAATAAGGATGAGGTAACGGTAACCGTAAATTTGCCACGTGCAGGAAAATATGCTGTGGCAGTCTTCCAGGATAAAAATGGAAACAATAAACTGGACAGTAATTTCTTGGGCATTCCAAATGAACCATTTGGTTTTAGCAATCTAAAAAGTTTCCCTATGGGAAGTCCCAAATTCAAGACAGCAGCTTTTGATGTAGAGAAAGACCAGAAGATCATTGTTCCACTCTTTGATAGTATTTTCTGACCCTGATTTATTCGCATGTTAATCATCTTACAGGCAACCCTATGCTAGAAAATGTTGTACTATTATAGGCATTTTTATATTTTCACCTTAAATGTCAGTTTTCTAAATAAAAACTACTATATTTACGAGATTATATAAAGAATGATACATTTCTTCTAGTATAGACTGTTTTACTTAGAAACCTAAAGCCACAATTATTAAGATGAACCCGTTGGCGGAATTAAATTATAAATAACATCAGGAAGGACTTTTCACTAGAATCATTAACAAAATCAGCGCCTTTACTGTCCTTCAATATATTAACCACATTAATAACAAACCTATTGGAAGAGTTAAATATGCGCTAATTTAATTCCGCCAACGGGTGACTTTCCCTTTTTTCCGCTCCAGCCTACACTTTTCCGGTTTTTGCATGTCCGTCGGAATTACTCGCATTTTTTACGGAAAAAAGGGAAACATGAAAACCGTTGTTTCGTTTTACCTTTGTCCCGGCAAATAAAACAAAATGAAAATGAAAACGCTCAAGCACAAGCTCACCATCCTGGTAGTCACGCTCGCCGCATTCGGAAACATGGCTGCCCAAAACGTTCCCACCCTTACCCTGAACAACGGCGCTGTCATGCCTCAGTTCGGCATCGGGACCTACAACCAGACCAACGATCAGGCATACGCCGGATGTCCGAGAACAGCAGTGTCGTGCCCAACTTCAATTGATTTGGAATCATGAGAACCCGCAGACTAGGAAATCTGGAAGTCAGTGCCGTAGGCCTCGGATGCATGGGCATGAGCCATGCATATGGAAATCCTGCCGACAAACAGGAGATGCTTGAACTCGTAGCACTTGCCGTCGATAACGGTGTCACGCTGTTTGACACCGCTGAGGTCTATGGAACATCGGAGGAACCGCACCATAATGAATCGTTGATAGGCGAAGCCCTGAAGCCCTATCGAGACAGAGTGGTAATATCCACCAAGTTCGGCCTTCGTTTCGACTACGACTGCAAAGACTGGAACCTGCCCGTGATTGCCGATTCGCGACCGGAAAGCATCCGCCGGAGCGTCGAGGGGTCGCTCAGGCGCCTGCATACGGACCACATTGACATCTACTTCCAGCACAGGACCGACCCCGCCGTGGAGCCGGAAACCGTGGCGCAGGTGATGGCAGACCTGATCCGGGAAGGCAAAATCCTCCACTGGGGTGTGTCCGAAGCGTCGGAAGACTACATCCGCCGCGCTCATGCAGTTACTCCGCTGACTGCCATCCAGAACCGCTATTCGATGATGGCCCGCTGGCACGAAACCCTTTTCCCCATGTTGGAGGAACTGGGTGTCGGCTATATGGCGTTCTCTCCACTCGCGAATGGCCTGCTGAGCGAACAGTACCAGGCCGGATGTGCCTTTGACAAGGCCACCGACTATCGTGCCGGAATGCCCCAGTTCAAAAAGGAGAGCTTCGAGGCCAACAAGGAGCTGTTCGCCCTGGTTGACGGTCTTGCAGACAAGTACAGGGCAACCCCGGCGCAGATATCCCTGGCCTGGATGCTCTGCAAGAAGCCCTGGATCGTCCCCATACCCGGCACCAGGAAGTTATTCCGCCTGAAGGAGAACATCGGCGCAGCCGATATCGATATATCCCAAGAAGAAATTGCCGCTATCGACAAGGCGCTTGCAACGATGTCCATGAGCGAAGTTTATGGCGGCACCAAAGTCATCAAACAATGAAACTGACGATCAGCTTTTTACTCTCCGCACTGATGAGTTTTTTTTCCTGTGCCTGTCAGGGAGAGGAGATTCCAACTCAGGATCTTCCTGAAATCCAGAACGAACAGCCCGGCGGAGATAAACCCTCAGCCGGGAACGAGACCCCAACCAATCCCGTGACAGAACCTTTCAGCATCCATTATACCGAAACCGTGCCCTCGGAATACTTCCAGCCTGCATCCGAGCAAGGGACGGTAGAAGTCCTTTGGTACGATTCCAAGGACTACACTTCTGTCTCCAAATCGGCAACCCGCAAACCTGCTTACGTTTATCTGCCCTATGGATATGATGCTTCGAAGAAGTACGACGTCATCTACCTCCTTCATGGCTGGACGGGCGTGGCGCAGGAGTATTTCCTGGGCCGGAACGGGAACGGCAAGACCCCATTGGTGCATCTTTTTGACAACATGATCCAGCGCGGCCTCACAAGACCCTTCATCGCCGTTTCTCCCACCTGGGACAAGGACAACCAGTCCAAGGACTGGGGCGAGAGCACCCGCGAGGCGGCCGTCTTCTCCCAAGAATATGTGAATGACCTGATTCCTGCTGTTGAGATGCATTACTCCACCTATCTGGAGAAGGCCGATGAGGAAAGCATCCTCGCATCCCGTGACCACCGGGCCATCGGCGGTTTCTCGCTGGGCAGCATCACCACCTGGTATGTCTTCGAGCAGGCTTTCCCCTACAGCAGTAAGTACCTGCCGATGAGCGGCGACAACTGGAGCCAAGGGATGTTCGGCGGCGCTTCCCATCCTGACGAGACGGCCAAGTTCCTGGCAGACCTCGTAAATGCATCTCCCTACAAGAACGACTTTTACGTCTGGTATGCCGTGGGAACGCGGGATGTTCGCATAGACCAGACTCACAACCAGGCGCTTGCGATGGGAAAGCTCACGAATACCTTTAACTCTTCCAACTTCTCATATCACCAGAAGGAGGGCGGGCAGCACGACTTCAATGCCGTCTGGGAGTTCATCTACAATGCCTTCCCGTTCTTCTATCCGCCGGAGCAGGTCCCGGTAAAGCAGACCTACACTCGCACTTCCAAGATTGCCGATGTGATGGCCGATCCTTCCTTCGAGGGCTTCGGCCGTCTGCTCTTTCCTGTGAATACGGGTTACTGGAGCGGCAGCACGCTGGAAGACCTGAGGCTCACCTGGTACAATTACATCGACCCGGACAAGACCGTGGAGATTGTCAATACGCTTAAAGCCAGGGCCGATGCCGGAAAGACGGTTTTCCTGGATATCTATACGGAGGCTGAAAAGGCCGCAGACCCAGCTAAGAAGAATACAGGTCTGTTCTTCTTTGAAGGGCACAAAGGTGCCAAAACGGCCATCTGCAACGCCGGAGGCGGCTTTTCCTATGTCGGTGCCATGCACGACAGCTTCCCGCATGCCCTTGAACTATCGAAGAAAGGATACAACGCCTTTGCACTCATCTATCGGCCTGGCTGGGAAACGGCGATGGACGACCTGGCCTGGACGATCGCCCTCTTGGTTGCCAATGCTGACAAACTGGGCATCGACATGGACGGCTATTCCCTCTGGGGCGGCAGTGCCGGTGCCCGGATGGCGGCGACGCTGGGAAGCACGGCGGCAGCCTATGGTGTCCCTCGGGCCGGTACCGTGGTCATGCAGTACACCGGGCACGGGGACTGGACCCGTAACGATCCTCCCACTTATGCCTGTTGTGGTACTTCCGACGGCATCGCCTCCTGGCAGGGCATGAAGAGTCGCCTGGACGCCATGACCTCCGCCGGCATCCCTACCGAGTTCCACTCCTACCAGGGCCTCCCGCACGGCTTCGGCCTGGGCACCGGCACCGTTGCCGAAGGCTGGATTGAAGATGCGGTAAGGTTTTGGGAAACTAATACGAAGAATCCCCACTTTGACTCCCAATGCCTTCGGGCTGGTTTATGAGGATGCGATCTCCGAGAATATGCCCGGAGAGGTAAACATCCATCGGGTAACCTACCAAGTTGACGGCATTGATGTGGTGGCGAATGTATATACGCCAGCCGGTTATGACCCGGCTAAGGGCTATGCCGCTGTAGTGTTCAGCCAGGCATCAATCTGGGGGAATTTCTTGTCGATGTCTTCGCCGTTCATCTTCTTGCTGTTTTGTGCGAACGCAGTGAGGCAAAGGAGCGCCGCCGCTGCAAGGATCAAATGTCTTTTCATACGCTATTTCAATGAATTGGATTCTGGCCGGGCTCGATGCCGGGACCCATGGTGCGGGTGGTGAAGACCATGGCCGTGAGCCGCCATTTCCCGTCCTCCCGGGTAAAGGTCTGGGTGACGAAGAAGGGAGTCGTGACGATGTTGTCGCCACCGCCCAGTGCTGCATCCAACTTGATGGTGCTGTACACTGCCCAGTTGTCATCGTTGATCTGCTTGACATCCACGCCATAGACTTCCGCGTGCTTGTAATGGATGAAGCCGCCGCCGATGGTGGCGAGTTCCTGGGCGCAGTCCCAGTAGCCGCCCATATGGACGAACATCGCATTGGGATGGAAAATGTCCTTCAGGGCATCGGCATCCTTGGCGGCCATCTGCTCCCAGATCTGCTGGGACAGGTCGGCGAACGGCTGCGCCTCGACCGTATGGGTCTGGTTGTTGAACATCGGGAAAGGTCCCTGGGCATAGGCGGCAATGCCGATCAGCAAGACGCCCAGCGATATCAAAAATCTTTTCATAAAAATCTATAGATTAATGGTTTTCAGCCAATTGGTAATATAGTCGGTAATCACGTCATTGTTCTTCTCCTGGAACATGAAGTGGCTGTTGCCGGTGATGCCTTCGTCGGGGAGTTAGACCACCTTGGCATCCAGGAACTTCTGATACTCGGAAGATCCAGGGAATGGACCGAAGCCGGGCTCTACGGCGATGATGCAGCAAACAGGAGCGCGGTCAGCAGAGGCAGGATTCTCTTCATTATTGTCTGTTGGATTGGATGATATCGTTCAGGGAAACGTTGGGATGGCGGTAGCGGGCCTCCGGGTTCTGCTCTCCCGGCCTGCCTTCCCAGGCGGATTTCAGGGTCAGGGCTTTCTGCGGGCAGGCATGCACGCAGGCCAGGCAGTATTCACAGTTGCCGCTGAACTCCAGGCCGGCCGCGCCCAGGCGGAAATTCTTGTGAGGACAGACCCGTTCGCATGTCATGCAACTGACGCAGCGGACCGGCTTCAGCTCCAGCAGGCGCTCTGCCGTCATGGAGAAGTGCTGGTCCTGCATCCCCTTGAGCATCTCCTTGTTGAAGAACCCCATCTCGGCAGGGGCGATGAAGTCCTTGTGCGCACCGACCTCCTCGAGGATGGTGGCTAGATTCTCATCGGTGTGCTTGTCGATGGTAATCTGCTGGTTCATGTCAAAGACGGGCAGATAGTTGTCCACCATCAGGATAGGACGAATGTAGTTGTTCTTGACACCATGCTCCTGGCAGAATTCATCCCAGTACTCGGCCACATTGACGCAGGCGTTGCCGTAGGTGATGACCGAGAAGATATAGGGAGCCTTGAATGTCCCTTTGGACACGAATTCCCGCACGATCTTGGGAATGGCCCCGGCATAATCCGGACAGACGAAGGCGATTTCGTCGGCCTCGTAGGTCAGGTCATTTTTCTTGAGTTCCTGCGGGATGCTTAAGGGTGTGTCTGAGAACTGACGGGCCACGAACAAGGAATTACCGGTTGCGGTAAAATAGAATACGAGTCTCTTCTTTCCGTTCTTGCGGTCCTTGACGATGGCCGAATAAGTAAGCGGGGCAACTCCGGCCATCGCTGCGGCGGCCAGGGAGATCCCCATCCATTTGAGTGCATTTCTTCTATCCATACGATACATTTTGAGGTTTCACATCGCAAAGGTACAAGATAGTCAGTGGCGGATTGTTTCCAAAAAGGCAGAAAGAAAGAACAAAAACGCGGAAATCTTTGTTTGGGGAGCAAAACATACATTAATTCATACGAATCTATATGAAACTAGAATAACAAGGTCGACTGGAGAGGGACGTATCAATCCAGTTGTGAGCTGGCTGAGACTCGTACCGAACAGTTCAGTGAAGAGATGAAGGTCGCGAAGGAGATCGTGACAACTTTATTGCTTGCTGCCGGCGGAAAAGGTGGTGTCAGCGATGTCCGCGCCTGCTATCCCCGATACTCGGAAGGAGACTCGCCCAGGTACCGCTGGACATAACGGCTGAAATAGGCCGGCGAGGAGAAGTTGAACATCTCGGAAATGTCCACGAAACTGAGGCTCCGGTCTCTGAGCTGGCGGGAAATGTCCAGGACAGTGAACCGGTTGATCCACCAGTTGGCCGAATTGCCTGTAATGGACTTGCTGATCTCGGAGAGGTACTTCGGAGCAATGCAAAGTTCGGAAGCATAGTAGGTTACCTCCCGGTTTCTCCGGTAATCCCCCCGCTCCAGCATACCTATAAACCGTTGCATGACGTTTGCAGACTGGCTCTGAACCTCTACCAATCCATTGATACGGGCATGGAAATCATAGAAGTCCAGGATGAGTGTCTGGATGGTACTGACCATCAGTTCATCCAGGAAATGGTGCCATACCATCATCCGCCTCCGCCCGACTTCCTCGAAATCCCTCCGGCAACGTTCAAACTCTTCATCCGTGAGATGCATGACCGGATCTTGTGCCAGGGACAGCGAACCGCGCATCCCGTAGTTGTTATTCGGCGTGGACTTCTCGATAAACACCGGATCCACATAGATGATCTCGACCCGGAAATCTGCAGAGGGTCTGACCGCCGTGACCAACTGGGTAGCCCGGATGATCGTGCAGTCTTTCTCCCGGATGGTGAAGGTGCTGTCGTTGTAGTTGATTTCGCAGCTGCCTCCCAGGCAAAGGATGTGGGCAAGGTGGAGCGCCACCTCGCCTTCCCCAATTCCTTCCAGGGAGTTCCGGATGATAATCTTGTTTGTCATTGCAGCAAAGATAACCCGTTAGCGGAATTAATTATATAAATAATTAATGTTTAAAAAGTTGCACATATTATTGATTTTTAGTATCTTAGTAGTGACCAAACCATTAAGATCAAATCATCGTATGCGCAACTTGACTGCAATATTCGCTAAATTTCTTGAGATATGCAAGGATTTCTCCTCAAATTTGGTTAACGAATCGGGTAATGTACCACGTCGTGGTGTTGTACCGAAATTCTCTGATTTGACCGTTTTCTCACAACTCAATGACCAGTTTATGTTATTAAGGAATTATGCAAAACATCAGGAAGGACTATTCACTAGAATCATTAACAAAATCAGCGCCTTTACTGTCCTTCAATATATTAACCACATTAATAACAAACCTATTGGAAGAGTTAAATATGCGCTAATTTAATTCCGCCAACGGGTTAACAATATAAAATAACGACTGGTCCTTCAAGCCTTAAGGACTAGTCCCTCAGCCCTGAAGGACTAGTCCTTCGGGCTTGAAGGACCAGTTGCTTTTCTTCATTTTATTAATAAGTCTCGTTATGCTGTGAAATATCCAAGCCTTTCTGTTCTGATTCTGGACTTACACGCATGCGAATCATCTTGTTGGTTACCCAATACAAAAGCAAACTCATGCAGAAGGTATAAACAACTACTATAACAACACCGATAATGCTATTCACAAAGACCAAGAAACCTTCCTTGGTGCCTGTTATCAAACCATCGTAGGCAAATACACCCGTAAGGATTGTTGCAAAGATACCGCCAGTTCCATGAGTAGGGAATACATCCAATGCATCATCAACACGAGTACGATTGGTTCTATATACAGCAGCATTACAAACCAATGCAGTAAGGAATGCAATGGTGAAACTCTGTCCTACTGAAACTACGTCGGCACATGGAGTAATGGCTACCAGACCCACTACAGCACCCACGGCTGCACCCATACCACTAGGTTTCACTCCACGCATACGGTCAATGAAAACCCAAGCCATCATGGCTGTAGCACCGGCAGTATTCGTATTCAAGAAAGCTTTCACCGCTATACCATCGGCAGCCAAACCACTGCCACCGTTGAAACCAAACCAACCTAGCCAGAGTAAGGCTGCACCCAGAATGACAAACGGAACATTGGCAGGTAGATGTTCATTCTCACTGGAATGGGTACGGCGTCCTAAGAATAGCGCACCAGCTAAAGCTGCCACACCACTGGAAGCATGAACTACAATACCACCGGCAAAGTCGTGGATACCTAACAGACGATGCAAGAAACCATCGGGATGCCAAGTCCAATGAGCCAACGGACAATAGATGAAAATACAGAACAACATCATAAATACCATATAGGCAGAAAAACGAACACGTTCTGCAAAAGCACCTGTTATAAGTGATGGCGTAATGATGGCAAACTTCATCTGGAACAAAGCATACAGCGCAAGCGGAATAGTTGCAGTCAGCGTAGGAAATGGTTTGGCACCAACCCCATGGAACATGAAAAACTGAGTTGGGTCACCTATCAGACCAAAGCCCAAATCATCTCCAAAGCTCAAGCTAAATCCAAAGACCACCCACATCATACTAATGATGCCCATGGCAATGAACGACTGGAGAATGGTAGAAATCACATTTTTTCTACCTACCATACCTCCGTAGAAAAATGAAAGTCCCGGAGTCATCATCAAGACAAAAATCGTAGCAGTAATCATCCAAGCCACATTACTGCTAGTACAGACTCCATCATCTACAAAATCCCATAAACCCTCTTCTTCGACAGGCAAAAAGGCGCCTAATAAGGCTACCACAATCATAATACCCATGAAGACATACCATTTCTTGTTTACCTTTTTCATAATAATACCTTTTGATGTTTATTTTTAAATAAATCTCTCGTTTTGTTGTATTTTATTGCAAAGGTATGTCTTTTTGATATTATACGCAATATTTTTAATAAAATAATGTTACTTTTCTTGTTTTCTCTTTACATTCATGATGTAGTTGCTATACGAATAAAGAAATGATTAACGCTACTATAAAACCACTTCCTCCCACCAAGGTTTCCATAATGGTCCAAGTACGTAAGGTGGTACGCTCGTCCATTCCTGTGAGCGACTTTACCAGCCAGAAGCCAGAATCGTTAAAGTGCGAGCATACGGTAGCACCACCTGCTATTGCTGCAGTAATACAAGCCAGATGAACAGGACTGAATGCACTAATCTCCGGCATAGCCGAAATAATACCGGCAGCCATAGTCATGGCCACTGTGGCAGAACCTACAGATATCCTGACAAGCGCTGCAACCACAAATGCCACGATTACCATAGGCAAAGCTGCAGAGGATACAGCATTACCTATCACCAGACCTAAACCTGAATTCTGCAGGATATAACGCAAGACACCACCACAGGCTGTTACCAGGAGAATGAGGCCAACGGGTTCCAGGGAACGAGTCATGACTTTCTCCAGTTCTACATTGGTATAACCATAACGCTTGCCCAAGAGAAGCATAGCAGCCAATGTAGCCAATGTCAAAGCCACAAAAGGTTCACCCAGAAAGGAGAGTACCTGTTTAGCTGGTTCCAACTGAGGAATGACTGTGGACAAGGACTTCAGAATAATCAGTACCAATGGGATAAGAATGATAGATACCACAGTCCAGAATCCTGGCAGTTTTTTCCCTTCTGGTAACTGTTGCTGGGCTACATGCACTGGTACAGGAAGATGATACTTCTTTCCACAGACTGCACCCCACCAGATTCCTGCCACAACCATGGAAAGGATTCCACAACAGGCACCTACCAAAATAACCCAGCCTAAATCTACCCCCAGCATACTGGCTACCAGAACAGGCCCAGGAGTAGGTGGCACAAAAGCATGGCCCACAGCCAAACCTGCCAATAGTGGTATGACATAGTATAAGGTAGAGCGACCTGTCCTGCGAGCCAATGAGAATGCCAGTGGGATAAGAATAATCAAACCTGCATCGAAAAAGACAGGAATAGCAATGACCAATCCCGTGATTCCCAATGCCCAAGCCGATTTCTCATCGCCAAACTTATCGACCAGTGTAGTGGCCAGCCGCTGAGCACCTCCAGAGACTTCCAATATGGCTCCAAACATAGAACCTAATCCCACGAGCAAGGCTATGCCCTTCAGCGTATTCCCCATACCGTCGTTTACAGAATCTATAATTAAAGAGAAAGGCATTCCGGCTGCAAGTCCTATCAGGACTGAACCTACCAGAATAGCTATCATAGCCTGCAAGCGGTAACGTATAATCAATACCAACAAAAAGATCAAACCTATGACTGCAGCACAGACTAATCTTGTAGGGTCTAAAGCTAATTCCTCCATACTTATTCCATATAACCACCCTTCATAGGAGAAACCGCGTGCTCAGAAAACAGTTTCAATACACCACGTGCATATTTCTGTGGTCTAGGACTCCATTTCGCACGACGCTCATTCAAAATCTCGTCAATCTTTTCCAAAGGCAAACGCTCTCCCTTCACTCCAACAATCTGAAGCAGGCGACGAGGAATATCAATCTCTATCAAGTCGTCTTCCTCCAGCAATGCGATAGGTCCTCCGCTTGCAGCCTCAGGAGAGACATGGCCTATAGCAGGCCCGCGAGATGCACCAGAGAATCGACCATCAGTAATCAAGGCGATGGCTTTCCCCAGCTCCTTGTCTGAAGATATGGCTTCGGTAGTATAGAACATTTCCGGCATGCCCGATCCTACCGGGCCTTCATAACGGATAATAACAGCATCACCCGGTTTTATCTGACGTGAAAGCACAGCCGCAATGGCATCTTCCTCACAATCAAACGGACGGGCACGAAGAACAGCCTGGAACATCTCTTTAGGCACAGCAGAATGCTTAACTACTGAACCCTCTGGAGCCAGATTGCCTCTCAATATAGCGATGGCACCTTCGGTACCGATAGCCTGATTGAACGGACGTATAACATCGGAACGTTTCAAGTTCCATGGTTTTAGATAAGCTTCACACTTTTCATAGAAGCCCTCCTGTTTCAACTGTTCCAGATTCTCACCCAACGTCTTTCCGGTGACGGTCATCACATCCAAATGGAGCATGCTCTTGATTTCCTCCATAATAGCAGGGACACCACCTGCATAATAGAAGAACTGAGCTGGCCACTGACCAGAAGGACGGATGTTCAACAGATAATGTGCTCCACGATGCAAGCGGTCGAAGGTATCAGAATCAATCTCCAGACCTAATTCATGTGCTATAGAAGGGATATGCAGCAACGAATTGCTGGAACCGGAAATAGCTGCATGGACCATGATAGCATTCTCGAAGGATTTCTCCGTTACGATATCACTTACCTTCAGCCCTTTCTTCACCAGCTCCATTACCTGTAAACCTGCCTTATATGCCATCTGCTGCAAGTCTTCACTTGTAGCTGGCATAAGTGCAGAACCAGGAAGCATAAGTCCCAAGGCCTCGGCCATGATCTGCATGGTAGAGGCCGTACCCATGAACGAACAGGCGCCACACGATGGGCAGGCATGGTGCTTATAGAATTTAAGTTTTTCCTCTGTGATCTCTCCTCGGGTGTACATGGCCTGATAGGTTCCGATCTGTTCTAATGTAAGCAAGTCCGGACCAGCATCCATAACTCCACCGGTAACCATGATAGAAGGCATATTCAAGCGGCTCATGCCCATGAGGCAAGCAGGAACAGACTTGTCACAACTGGCAATAAACACACCCCCATCAAAGCCTGTTGATTTTCCATGAATCTCCATCATGCCCACCATCATGTCACGGTGAGGCAAGGAGTAGTTGATACCGTCATGTCCTTGGGCAATGCCATCGCAAATATCGGTTACAAAATATCGGGCTCCTCGTCCCTGAGCATCACGGATACCTTTCATACTCTGCTCTACAAGTTCCAACAGATGGGCACTTCCTGGATGAGAATCACCAAACGTGCTTTCTACCAAAATCTGCGGTTTATCTAAATCTTCCAGAGTCCAGCCCATGCCTAGCTTGAGCGGATCATTCTCTGGTGCCAGTTTTCTGACTTTCTGACTGTTCAATTCTTCCATTTACTAGTAATGATTACAGGTTGACTTTACAAAAGTAGCACAAATAATGGATAATTTTCTTATCTTTGCGAAAAATATGATTCTATGAATAAACGTGACCAACAATACAAAGAAGCCAATGAATTCTATCTGGCCGAGAAAGCGAAAGAGGAAGGCATGGTGAAACTGCCCAGTGGGGTTCTCTACCGAAAACTGGAAGTAGGAAGCGGAAAGGTCTGTCCTACACCTAACAGCATCGTTTACGTGCATTATACAGGAAAGCTCATTGATGGCACTGTCATTGACACCACACTGAACAATCCACTTCCTGCCTGCTTTGTCGTACGCCAACTCATCATGGGCTGGCAGATTGCACTCTGCCGCATGCATGCCGGCGATAAGTTCGAGGTCTATATCCCTTATCAGCACGGCTATGGCAAGAAACGACTGGACAATATACCTGGTTATTCCACTCTCATCTTTGAGTTGGAACTGCTAAAGGTAGAGTTGAGATAATCACATCTTCCTTATCCATATATTCCGGAAACTGATTGGAGCACTAGGATCACCGTGTGACTGCAAACGGATTGGTCCGTCGCCATGGGCAGCCTCACGAGGGAAGCCAATATATTCCGTAGTTCCCAGAATCTCTGTATGATTCTGTACCACTACCCCATTGTGAATGACAGTAACATATGGATGATACAGGTAAGTTCCATCAGCCTTAAAGACAGGAGCAGTATAGAGAATGTCATAGGTGTTCCACTCTCCCGGTGCACGCATGGCATTGACCAATGGTGGGGTCTGTTTGTACACAGAACCAGCCTGACCATTTACATAAGTAGGGTTATTGTAGCTGTCCAGAATCTGGATTTCATATTTGTCTTGCAGGTAAACACCACTGTTTCCGCGAGCCTGGTTCGTTCCAGTCATATTCTCAGGAATACGCCATTCCACATGGAGCTGGAAACTGCCAAACTTCTGACGAGTGACAATATCACCCTTGCTCTTGTCAACAGTAAGGATACCATCTTCCACCTTCCAGCCAGCCTCTTCTCCAGCATCGTTCATCCATTCTCTCAAGTTTCTTCCATCAAAAAGGACAATGGCATCGGAAGGAGCAGATTCTGCTGTTCCTGGAGCAACCAACTTTGGCTGTGGATTCCAGTACTCAGACATACCTGGAGCCATAGCCTCCTGCTTAGGGAAATTCATACTCTCAACAGCAGTCTTTACAAAACGGATAGACAGTTCTGCATCTTGAAGCATATGTCGGGAGCCATAGTGTTCCACACATAGCCAACCGTCATAACCGGTAGACAGCAAAGAAGTAATAACCTGCTGCATAGGTACAATTCCTGTACCAATAGCAGGAGACTGCATGCTTCCCTTAGCCAATCGGTCTTTCAGATGTACATGCTTGATTCTTTCTCTGAAATGACTCAAAGCAGTCATGACATCATCGCCACAGAAAAGATAGTTGCCTGTATCGAACACATGGGTGGTAACAGGAGTGGCAGCAAACAATTTATCCAATGAAGCGGTATCGAAACATGGAGATGCAGGATTGTCAAAGTCTTCGACCATCACTTCAAAGCCCATATTCTTCAGCTTTGTCGTAAAAGTCTTCAGGCGGGCAAAAACCTTCTCGTCTGTATTCTTTCCAGGAGTTGCAGGTCTCAAGCCTGGAACCAGAAGTAATCTGTCATATCCATTCTGTTGCAAAAACCTTAGAGCCAGTTCTTCCTGTTCCTTTTGCTCCCCTTTATAATAATCAACATGGACAATGGCACAGGAATGCTGGAATCCCAATTGCTCCAGCACCTGAAGCTTCTGGGCATCCAGTGTTACACCAACATCGGCACCTGTATAACCCATGTCTTTGATTTTCTGAGCAGCCTCCTGGAAGGAAATCTTTTCCTGCTGTGCAATAGTCTCAATATGATCGCAGAAAATAGAGATTTTCTGCTGTGCTACTGCCGATAAACTCATCGCTAGCATCATGGCAAATAAAATGTGTTTTTTCATGTGTTATGCTGTTTGTGTTACAATATCTTTTATGACCAGTCCTGCCAAAGTCATGCCAAAGATGCCGGTAATATGACTGAGTGAGCCGTTTATCTGAGCCTTTGTATCTGACCACTGGCTCTGGTCTCCAATGACTGTTCCCTTGTTCTCTAAAGGTGTTTCCTCGCTATACACACACTTAAATTTGTGAGCAGGAAATTCTTTGTTGCGCTTGAAACGGTTTCGTAAAGCACGTGCCAGGGCATCACCCTTAATGTTCCAGAACTCATCAACTCTCACCTTGGTAGGGTCAACTCTCAATGCGGCACCCATACTGCTCAAGAATGTCACATTCTTCCTTTCACGGGCCATCTGGCACGCATGAAGAATCAAATCGGCCTTATCCTTCAAAGAGTCAATGGCATCGATGATATAATCATAGGTCTCTAAATGAAATTCTTCTGCTGTTTCTTTGGTATATACCTTCTGAAGAGCTGTTATCTCCGCTTGGGGATTGATTTCCAGCAGTCGGTTTTTCAGTGCTTCAACCTTTACCTGACCAATGGTCTTAGTGGTAGCCATGAGTTGGCGGTTACAGTTTGTTACACAAACGTAATCACTATCCACGATAGTCAGATGTTTAAGTCCTGTACGGACTAAACTTTCTGCACACCAGGAACCTACTCCACCTACCCCAAAAAGAATAACTCTTTTCTGACTCAGGTTTTCCATTCCTTCTGTTCCCAACAGACGTTGCGAGCGGTTGAACAACTCTTTTTCTTCCATTTTCTATCTCAAATAAGGTATTCTTCGAGACAAAGATACTGTTTTTGTGAATAATGTACTATTTTTGTAGACAGAAATAAAACCAATGACAATGAAAAAGATAATCACATTCATCCTTCTATGCGTGTTCTGTATTTCTACAAACGCACAGATTCCCGAGAACTATCCTGCTAACTATGCCAGTGCACCACGTTTCAAGGCTCTCATCTATTACAGTGAGAATGTGGAAGAGGCTCATCAGCAGTTTGCACATCAGGCGGTAGATTTTTTCAAGAAACTGAACTACGGTGATGGTTTTTATCTGGATATCACCAAAGATTTTTCCAATTATACCTATGACCAACTGAAGGATTATGATGTGCTTATCATGTTAAATGATTCGCCTCACAGTGCCCAGAGCCGTGCTGCTTTTGAGCAATACATGGAGAACGGAGGCTGTTGGATGGGATTTCATGCAGCGGCCTATAATGACAAAGATACAGGATGGCCTTGGTTTGTAAAATTCCTTGGCGGCGGCGTTTTCTGGTGTAACAACTGGCCTCCACAAAGCGTGCTTCTGGAAACAGATACACAGCTTCACGATGTGACAAAAAACCTGCCTCGGGAATTTGTCTCAGCTTCCAGCGAATGGTATCAGTGGAATCCATCACCTCGCCTCAACCCAGATGTTGAGGTACTGGTCTCTCTCTCACAGAAAAACTATCCTCTGGGAATTAAGGATGTGGTGAACTTCGGTGACTTTCCGATTGTATGGACTAACAAGAACTACCGCATGATTTACCTAAACATGGGACACGGTGATGAAAATTTCATAGATGGAACGCAGAATCTCCTACTGGTCAATGCATTCCGTTGGGTGGTAAGTCAAAGCAAGAACGGAAATCCTTTCTTTAAATAAAGGGATTGATTAGCATAAGAAAAGCCGGTTGCTTTCGCAATCGGCTTTTCTTTTTATTTGTCTACAACCTTGTATTTATCATAATAATGGCGGAATCCGTTACAACTGGCCATAAGCAAGAAAAGGTCCTGAGCATGCGGATAATCCAGATGCGGCCCAATCTCCTTCTTTTCCTTCAAACTATAGGCACAAAGATAAGCTTTCTTGTCAGTTATCACCCATGAAAGACTCCCCCAGTGGTCTGTGGGATAATATTTTTCCACCTCTTTCCCGAAAATACCTGTCAAGAATTCCTTACTGATGGCTTGATGATTCAAGTGCCAACCACACACGTGAAAGGAATAGCTCTCGTCTGATGGATTAAAATACGAATCCTCCTCATAGATGTGTGTATCCCAAGAAAAATAATGCTCACCACCAGCCATGGTACGCAAAGCAGGAATACGTTCGGCATAGCGCTGTTCCATGACACGTACATAACCCTTAAAGCATATTTTTGAGAATAGCTTCTCTGCACGTTCCTCATGCGTATCTAAAGAAAAGCAGAAAGTCTTCATCTTACCTGTTTCGTTATGGGTAATCTTCATGCTATAACCCATAGGTATAAATAAGGTATACTCCCTGTAAAGGAAGTACTCATAGTGTAATCCACCCGGATGTTCTATGGTATAAGAATCTACCAATTTCTTCATAACAGCGCAAAGTTACGAAATTCTGTTTTATTATTCCTTAAAATTGTTTATTTTTGCAAGCAAATTAATAACAACACAGATAAACATTTAGAAAGATGAGCAAATTGCATTCCATCCTATTAGGAGTTACACTGGCACTGACAGCCCAGACAACTCTGGCACAGCGTCCAGGACGTGTACAGGCTCCTGTAACAAAGTTGGGTACGTACTACAACCAGCTGAACGACCAGCTTACCTTACACAAAGACAATAAGCCAGTCATTGGTGTCAGCTGTTCAAACACCATGAAAGCCACCTGTACCCGAAGCATTGAACTGGCAGGAGGTATTCCATACATTCTCCCTGTCACTACCGACGTGGATCTTCTGGAAGACATTCTAGAAAGACTTGACGGAGTCATGATGACTGGAGGTGAAGACGTTAATCCAGCTTATTACAATGCAGAACCTCATGAGAAACTGGGTGGTGTAAACGATCAGCGTGATGACTTTGAGCTCATGCTCTTCAAAAAGGCATCAGACCGTAGCATGCCTATTTTCGGTGTGTGCCGTGGCTTGCAACTGATTAATGTTGCAATGGGTGGAACGCTTATTCAAGATATTCCATCAGAAAAGCCTTCGGATATTAATCATGCTGCCTACAGTTTAGGAGCTGATGCAGCACACGAAATCAGCATCACTAACGGCTCTCTAACCGCAGAGATTCTTGGTAGCAGTTACGCTGTCAACAGCCGTCATCATCAGGGTATCCAGAAATTGGCTCCAGAGCTGAAGATTACCGCATGGAGCATGCCTGACAGTATTCCAGAAGCTATCGAAGCCTATCCTATACGCCCAATCTACGCTGTACAGTTCCACCCAGAACTGAACGCCGCAAAGGGAGATCCTACTCACCTGAAATTCTTTCAGCACCTAGTTAAGCAAGCTGCTCTTTATGCTCAGGCAAAAGATATTCATACCCGTATTTTCTCTGTAGATACTCACTGTGATACCCCAATGGGCTTCTCTCGCGGCAGCAGTCTCGGTAAGCGTTCTGAGCGCCAGCAGGTCAGCATTCCTAAGATGAAGGAAGGCCGTCTGGATGCACAGTTCCTAGCTGCTTTCCTCAGCCAGAGAGAACTGGATGAGGCTTCCATGAAGAAGGCAGCAGAAAACTGCCAGACCATCATTGACAATATCTATAAGGAAGTAGCCAAGTACTCTGATTACTGCGGCATAGCTGTAACCGAGGAAGACGGTCTGCGCTTGAAGGCAGAAGGCAAGAAGGCATTCTATATCGGCATTGAAAACGGTTACGGTATTGGCAACGATATAAGCCTTATCCGCAAATACTATAATCAGGGCGTTAACTACATTACACTCTGCCACAGCGCAGACAACGCCATCTGTAACAGTTCTACCCGTACTGCCGATGAGAACAAGGGTCTTACAGAGTTTGGAAAGAAGGTGGTTAAGGAAATGAACAAGGTAGGTATGACTATCGACCTGAGCCATGCCAGCATGGGTACATTCTGGGATGTCATGAAACTCAGCAAATTGCCAGTAATCTGCTCACACAGCGGTGCTAAGGATATGTTCTTCCATGACCGTAACCTGAACGATGACCAACTTCGTGCCCTGGCTAAGAACGGCGGTGTAATTCAGGTTTGTATCTTTGCCGGTTACATGAGTCCAGACGCAAAGAAAACCAACATTGACGATGTTGTGGCTCACATTGACCATTGTGTGAAGGTTGCCGGTATTGACCATGTAGGTATCGGTAGTGATTTCGATGGTGGTGGCGGCGTATTGGGCTGCCGTGGTAGCAATGACATGATTCACATCACTGTAAAACTTCTGGAAAAGGGTTACACAGAAGAACAGCTCAGAAAGATCTGGGGTGGCAATTTCTTCCGCGTACTTATGGCAAACAGAAAAGCTGGAAAATAACACAATACAGTCTTAGTCCACTAAGTCAATTGACTTAAGCGACATGCTCAATTGACTTAAGGGACTAAGACAATAACAAAAAAAGGGCCAGAGTATAAACTCTAGCCTTTTTTTATATTAACAATGTAAATCTCTTTAGAAGTCAGCCTTTCCTGGAGTACGTGGGAATGGAATGACGTCACGAATGTTCTGCATACCTGTTACGAACAGGATCAGACGCTCGAAACCAAGGCCGAAACCACCGTGAGGGCAAGTTCCGAACTTACGGGTATCCAGATACCACCACATATCCTTCATAGGAATACCACGGCTTTCAATCTCACCGATCAGCTTGTCATAGCTTTCCTCACGGACAGAACCACCGATAATCTCACCAATCTGTGGGAACAGCACATCGGTACCCTGAACAGTCTCTTCCATAACCTGACCATTGCAAACAGGCTTCTCATCATCAATCTTCATGTAGAATGCCTTGATAGCCTTAGGATAATTGGTCATAATGACAGGCTTCTTGAAGTATTCCTCTACCAGGAAGCGCTCGTGCTCTGATGCCAGGTCATCGCCCCAGTTACAAGGGAACTCAAACTTCTTGCCATTCTTGATAGCTTCCTGAAGGATTTCAATACCCTTTGTATATGGAAGACGTACGAACTCTGTATCGATAACACTCTTCAAGCGTTCAATCAAGCCCTTGTCAACCATTTTATTCAAGAACTCCAGATCGTCCATACAGTTGTCCAAAGCCCATTTTACACAGTACTTGATAAAGTCCTCTTCCAAGTCCATCAACTCTGGCAGATCAATGAAAGCAACCTCTGGCTCTACCATCCAGAACTCAGCCAAATGACGTGGAGTGTTACTGTTCTCTGCACGGAATGTTGGGCCAAATGTATAGATGCTTCCCAGTGCAGTTGCAGCCAACTCACCCTCAAGCTGACCTGATACGGTAAGTGATGTCTGCTTGCCAAAGAAATCATCATCGTAGATAATCTGACCGTTCTCATCCTTCTTCAGATCATAGAGGTTCTTAGTAGTAACCTGGAACATCTGACCTGCACCTTCACAGTCACTTGCTGTAATCAGTGGAGTATGGAAATAGAAGAAACCTTTCTGATGGAAATAGCTGTGGATAGCCATTGCCATATTATGACGGATACGGAACACTGCACCAAAAGTATTGGTACGTGGACGAAGATGAGCTACGGTACGCAAATACTCCCAGCTAGCACCCTTCTTCTGCAATGGATAAGTATTATCACAAGCACCCAATACTTCAATCTCCTTTGCCTGGATTTCACTTGCCTGACCGGCAGCTGGACTCTCAACCAAAGTACCGTTAACACTAAGACAAGCACCTGTAGTAATCAACTTGATTGTTGCCTCATCGAAGTTTGCATCTTCGCCTACAATCTGTACGTTCTTAATTGTACTACCATCGTTCAATGCAATAAAGAAGATGCCCTTGCTGCCACGCTTACTGCGGACCCATCCCTTTACATTCACAGTTTCACCGAAGTCGGTACGCTTCAGTACATCTATGATCTTTGTTCTACGGATCTTTTCCATTTTATCTCTCGTTTTTTTACTATTACTCGAATGCACCCATGCGAAGCATGTTCACTTCTGTTTCTGTCAAGAAACGCCATTCGCCACGACGAAGGTTCTTCTTGGTCAAACCAGCGAACAGTACACGGTCCAACTTGATTACTTTGTAGCCTAAATGTTCGAAAATACGACGTACGATACGGTTCTTTCCGCTATGGATTTCAATACCTACCTGAGACTTGTCTGTCTCGCTAGCGTAAGAAATTGCATCAGCGTGGATTTCTCCGTCTTCCAAAGTAATACCTGCTGCAATCTGCTCCAGGTCACTGTGTGCAACGTTCTTATCCAGATGTACGTGATAGATTTTCTTCTTCATGAACTTAGGGTGAGTAAGCTTACTGGTCAGGTCACCATCGTTAGTGAACAACAGGACACCAGTCGTATTACGGTCCAGACGACCTACAGGGAAGATGCGCTCCTTACATGCATTCTGCACCAGCATCATGACAGTCTTGCGCTCCTGAGGATCATCGGTTGTAGTTACATAACCCTTTGGCTTGTTCAACAAAACATATACTTTGTGCTCCATCTTTACAGGCTGATCGTGGAATCGAACCTCATCAGTAGGAGTAACCTTTGTTCCCAATTCTGTTACAATTTCTCCATTTACAGAAACTACACCTGCAGTGATGAATTCATCAGCTTCACGACGTGAACAGATTCCTGCATTCGCCAGGTACTTGTTCAGACGGATTGGTGCATCTGGATCCAAGAGAGCATCATGGTATTCCAGCTGCTTCTTTCTGCTGTATTTAGCATTTGGATTATAATCGGCAGTACGTGGACGCTGCTGATAACCGCCACGGTTGAAACCACCCTGCTGAGGACGGCCATAACCACCCTGGCGCTGGTAACCGCCCTGACGCTGATAGCCACCTTCACGCTGCTGGTAACCGCCTTCGCGCTGCTGATAGCCTCCCTCACGTGACTGATAACCACCCTGCTGAGGACGGCCATAACCACCTTGACGCTGGTAACCGCCCTGTTGAGGACGATTGTAACCACCCTGGCGCTGGTAACCGCCTTGACGCTGATAGCCACCTTCACGCTGCTGGCCTCCAAATCCCTGTGGACGGAAACCTCCCTCGTTGTTGTAACGTGGACGATATTCACGAGGCTGATCATCGCTGTTCTCTGAATTATATCCACTTGGTCGGAATGCACGGTTCTGTGAACCGTTTGAACTATATGCGCGGTTTGAATTTATACGCTGACGAGGACGACCACTTGAACGTCTGTCACCATAACCGCCACCATTGTAACTTCTGTTTTCGCGAGAGTAAGCCTTTGTACCTTCGTTTTCTGTGTTTTCTACATTAGAACTTTCCCAGTTCTCATTTTCTGTACTCATGAGTTTAATAAAATTTATTAATTAATAATTTGCAGACCTCACGGCCTTTTCTTTTTTATATGATTTGAATTGAATTTTAAAGTCCAGTGTAAGAATGTGGTGTGATGGCACGGAGTTCTTCCTTCACACTTTCTGATACTTCCAGTGTCTCTATGAAATTTTTGATAGTTTCTTCATTAATTCCTGCATTTGTACGGGTCAATGCCTTCAATGCTTCATAAGGATGTGGATATGCCTCACGGCGAAGGATAGTCTGAATAGCTTCTGCTACAACACTCCAGCAATTATCCAAATCACGACAGATAGCAGCCTCGTTCAAGAGCAGCTTTCCGAATCCCTTCAAAGTACTCTGGATAGCAATGATAATGTGACCCATTGGCACACCTACGTTACGCAATACGGTAGAATCTGTCAGGTCACGCTGCAAACGGCTGACTGGCAACTTGCTGCTCAAATGCTCAAGAATAGCATTTGCAATACCCAGGTTTCCTTCTGCATTTTCATAATCAATAGGATTTACCTTATGAGGCATAGCACTAGAACCTACCTCACCAGCCTTAATCTTCTGCTTGAAATACTCCATAGAGATATACTGCCAGAAGTCGCGGTTCATATCAATCATGATAGTGTTGATGCGCTTCAGGTTATCGAAGATTGCACCCAAGAAATCGTAATTTGATATCTGAGTAGTATACTGTTCACGCTCCAAGCCCAGCTTCTCACTTACGAAACGGCTACCAAATGCCTTCCAGTCATAAGCAGGATAAGCTACATGATGAGCATTGTAATTACCTGTAGCACCACCAAACTTTGCAGTTACAGGAACTGCTTTCAATGTTTCCAACTGACGCTCCAGACGATATGCGAAAACCATGATCTCCTTGCCCAGTCTTGTTGGAGATGCAGGCTGTCCATGAGTCTTAGCCAACATAGGAATATTCTTCCACTCCTCAGCAAAAGCCTTCAGCTGATCAATGAGCTGCTGAATTTGTGGATAATAAACTTCGTTCAAAGCCTCCTTGATAGACAATGGAATAGAAGTATTGTTGATATCCTGAGAAGTAAGACCAAAATGGATGAATTCCTTAAATTCTTCCAAACCGCCAATCTTATCGAATTCCTCCTTGATGAAGTACTCTACAGCCTTTACATCGTGATTTGTAACCTTCTCGATATCCTTGACACGCTGAGCGTCTTCTACAGAAAAATTCTTATATATCTCACGAAGACGTGGGAACAATTCACTATTAAAAGCCTCTAACTGTGGAAGAGGCAATTCACAAAGTGTAATAAAATACTCAATCTCTACCTGAACTCTGTAACGGATTAATGCAAACTCTGAAAAATAAGATGCCAGCTTGTCTGTCTTTCCTCTGTAACGGCCATCAATTGGAGATATTGCCGTAAGTAAATTCAATTCCATATTCTGTTTCTATAAATTTTGTGCAAAGTTACATCATTTTACTGACACGGCAAGGTTTTACGTAGTAAAAAGTAAAAAAAGGACATAAAAAAAGGAGCTCAAAATGAACTCCTTCGTGGGCGTTGACGGATTCGAACCGCCGACCCTCTGCTTGTAAGGCAGATGCTCTGAACCAGCTGAGCTAAACGCCCTTGAGAATTTTTATTTCTCGATTGCGGGTGCAAAGATACGACAAAATTCTTTATCTCCAAATTTTATCTTCAAAAAAATACACTTTTCTAAAACATTTTATCTGTTTCTTCTTCAGAAAGAACTTTCAGTACCGGTTTTCCATCAGGAGTATAATTTGGAGTAGGCAATGCAAGAAGGCGACCTATCAAGTCCTCCATTTCCTTTTGAGACAGGACTTGTCCCACTGGAATTGCAGCGTATTGTGCCAGAGAAAGTGCCATTTGATGATGCAACTCTTCACCAGGTTTGATGCTTGTAGAAAAAGAAGTTTCTACCATTTCGTGCAAAAGGGCATTTACATCTACTCCTTCCGCACCAGAAGGGATGCCATTTACGGAGTAGCTACCCCCTCCAAGGCTAGATAGGTCAAAGCCCAAACTTGTAAAATCTTCCAGATGCTGCTCAACAACAGTATTCTCTGTAGGAGAGAACTGAACCACTTCCGGGAACAGAATTCCTTGTGATAAACCAGTGTGTTGTCTCAACTGATTGCGATAATTATCATAAAGAATACGTATATGCGCACGATGTTGATCGATAATCATAAGACCAGACTTAACACTGGTAACAATGAACCGTCCTTTATGCTGGATGCACGTCTTTTCAGACATCGGAGCAGCAACCTCTGGCACTTCCACCTCTGGCATATTCTCCTGAGAGAACAAGCTGTTAGAAGAACGGGAAGAAGATGGCTCCTGATATTTTTTAGCATGCGCGTAAAGACTTTCCCATTGATTCAGATTTGTCTGCTCTTTCTCCTTATACAGAGGTTTTTCCTGTTCAAAAGGATTGAACGAAGGATTGAAGCGCACCTCGGGCATGCTGACAGAGGTTCCTTGGAAAACAGGTATGTCTGGTTTATCAACGGTATCAAAATCTATGGTAGGCACAGCATTGAACTTTCCTAGGCTTTCCTTTACTGCAGCCATTAAAATAGGCCAGATACTGGCATCATTCTCAAACTTTATCTCAGTTTTTGTCGGGTGAATATTGACGTCTATTTCCTGTGGATTCACTTCGAAATAAATAAAATAATTCACCTGTTCTCCTTCTGGAATGAGGTGTTCATATGCCTCCATGACTGCCCTGTGAAAATAAGGGTGTTTCATGTATCTTCCATTCACGAAGAAAAACTGCTGAGCACTCTTTTTACGGGATGTTTCAGGCTTTCCCACATAACCAGAAATCTTGGCAAAAGCCGTCTCAACTTCCATGGAAAGTAATTGCTGGTTCATCTTGTGGCCAAACACATCGCAAATTCGCTGACGAAGATTTGCTTTTGACAGATTGTGGGTCTCAACACCGTTGTGATGAAATGTGAATCCCACTTCTGGATGTACCAGCGCTATACGTTCAAATTCTGTAAGGATATTTCCTAACTCTGTGGTATTGGATTTCAAGAACTTTCTACGTGCAGGCACATTATAGAATAAGTTCTTGACCTGGAAATTACTTCCAACTGCGCACATAACGGGCTCTTGTCCTGTGTGTTTAGAGCCTTCTATTGTCAGCAAGACACCTAATTCATCACCTGCCTGTCGAGTCTTTAGTTCTACCTGAGCGACTGCTGCAATGGAAGCCAAAGCCTCACCACGGAATCCCATGGTATGAAGATTAAACAAATCAGATGCATCTTTAATCTTTGACGTAGCGTGACGTTCAAAAGACATGCGAGCATCGATGGCCGACATACCTTTACCATTGTCTATCACCTGAATACACGTCTTTCCTGCATCTGTTATCAACACATCGATATGGGTAGCCCCAGCATCCAATGCATTCTCTACCAGCTCCTTCACAACGGAAGCTGGACGCTGAATAACCTCTCCTGCTGCAATCTGATTTGCAACATGATCGGGCAACAAACGTACAATATCTGCCATGAATTAGAAACGGAAACTTCCTGTATATAAATAATGAAGAACAAACAAAAGGATAAAGATCAGCACAAACAGCCACTTGTATGAGATGGAGTCTCCCCCACGCTCTTCCCGGCGTTTCAAATGCTTTGTTCCATTCATAATAGCATCATGGATACGCTCATTACGAGTCTCTTCGGCCCTTTTCTTCTCTTCTTCATCAGTCAAGAGACCTAACTCTCGCCTCGCATTCTCCTCTATCTTTCTGAGTTTTTCCTTTCTAGGATTGTAATAAATATACTCATGATGATAGCGTCGAGGCTCTCTAGTAGAAAACATTCCCATGGCTATTTCTTCTTTGATTTCAACTTATTTAAATCCACCAATGGTGTCTCACGTTTTGGTGCTTCCTTCACCACATCACTGGCATTTCTCTCTACCCACTCAAAGATGTCATCTTTACTCTTCGGACGCAGGTAATCTAACCACAGGAAACCTTTTAACTCCGACTTTCCTGCAGGTATCATTTCTACCGGATAACCGGTTGCCGTAAACCCAGAGCCTCCCCAGATCTTCTGAAGCTTCTTCTCTTTAAGATAGAACTTCATTTCAGAATCCTGTCCTGTGTGCATCATGGTCAACGTACTGTCTTTCTCCATCGGATAGTAGACAAACTCCACATTTCCCGTCACATCGGTACGATAAAGATTTCCTTCATCATCAAAATGAGACTTCATCTCCTTTCCTGCTATCTGGTTAAAATGTATAGAATCTATTTGTTCCACAGATAAGGCCTGATTTTCGACATGAGCCATTCTAATGGTACTATCGTTCTGATGAACAATAATCTTCTCACCGGTCAACTGCATATTTTCATTCCATACAACAGGCATGAAATACAAAGTCAGGCAAGAATCTAACTGATTATAAACAATTGAATCAGAAACAGCCTGAATGTCTGTACGGTAGATTCTAGCCTTACGGTATGCATGTATCTTTCTGTATACAGAATCTGATTTTTCTGCCTGCTTGTCAGTAGTAGCCAGAACCACAGAATCGGCTGCAAGCTTAAGCGTATCCTTAGTTTGTCTTATAGAATCCATATCAAGCTTGTAGGTATACATTCTCAATGTGTCGGCATGCAGGAACAAGGTATCTGACCCGTTGCGGGAATAATCCTTGGCTACAGCCCTTCCTGTGGCAAGGGCAGAACCGATGCTGTCATTGTAATAACAATAATCACCTACCAGCATGTTCTTGTCCTTTAAGTTCGTGATAACCACATTTCCATAACCTTCACCCACACCGGTCATCTTGTTATAAATCACGCTATCACCAACCAGCCTTCGCTCAGGGTTGACAAGAACACTACGGCTCAGCAAGTTTGCATCCTCCGTCTTGGTATTGTAATAACCCGATTCAGAATAGATGTGATTGTTATCACTATCCACATTTGACGGACCAGTAAAATGGGCAATGTCTGTCTCTGTGTTATAATGTAACGTATCTGTCAGCAGCGTAAACTTAGGATTCACCAGTTTCACGTTGTAGTTGAAAAGTGCCTCGTGTGTAGAAGGACTATATTCGCCCCAATCTGATGTCAGCACATTGTCTTCATCTTCCAAGGTTCCACCTTCCATAAAATAGCCTAAATCATAGATACGGTCGTAGTTCAAGCTATCGGTATGAAGCTTTGTCTTACGATGAGTAAGTATCACATTATCACGGGCTATAGCTAATTCCTGATCTCCGTCGTAATAGAGATAATCACTGGTCAGGGTTAAGGTATCCCCCTGCTTCATTTTTACATGACCAAAAGCTTCAAAAGAATTACTGGACTGATAGAAATATGCACTGTCACAATACATGTAAGCCTTGTTGTGACGAAAGACCACTTTTCTTTTCAGAATCTGGGCATCAGGATTCTTGAGTTGATCATAAGTAAGCAGATCTGCATGAATCAGATAAATAATAGAATCACGCTTTGCCTTTGTATCTGGGAAATAATCTAACGTATCTGTCCTGTATGACAAAGCATTTGCCACACTCAACACGCACAGAAACAGCGCAAAAATTAACAGATAGCGTTGATTTTTCATCTTTTTATATGAATTACTTTATCCAACCTGGATACTGGAAATCACATTTCACCCATTCTGGATTAATACGAATGTAAGTAGCCTTCTGCTTTTCCTTAATCCAATTATCCAGTTTTTCTGCCCTACGTTTGTTGACAACGATAGACTTCAGACGCTGATAGTCTTCTGTCATAGTTGCCTTATGACCCTCAATGCGGTTCTTTAGCTTAACTACAGCAACCACTTCCTTTCCTTTTGTATTTACCATGGTAAATGCCTCCGATACCTCACCAATTTGCATCTTATTCACCACCTTGGCTACTTCCTGAGGAAGATCTTGCATCTCAAAGCGAGAGGTACCAAACAAAGAACTCTGCTGATTATTGTTTGGAAGAAGGCCATGATTACTTCTTGTTTCCTTATCACTTGAAAGATAAGTAGCAGCTTCATCAAAAGGGAACTTTCCATTACGGATATCGTTTGCAACGGAATCCAAACGGTTGATACTCTCAATCAACGCCTCTTCTGACACCTTTGGTTTCATCAAGATATGACGAGAATTCACACGGTCACCACGCTTCTCTATAAGCTGAATGATATGGAAGCCATATTCTGATTCTACAATCTTTGAGACTTTCTTAGGATCGGTCAGGTTAAAGGCAACGTTAGCATATTCTGTAACCAGCTCACCACGGCCCATGAATCCCAATTCACCACCCTGACGGGCAGAAGCTGTATCTTCGGAATACAACAAAGCAAGCGTAGAGAACTGAGTCTTGCCGGAATTCACCTGCTCGGTGTACTCACGGAGTTGTTTCTTGACGCGGTCAATCTCCTCCTGAGCAATCTTTGGCTCCTGGGTGATAATCTGTACCTCAACCTGTGTTGGAATAAAAGGAAGACTGTCCTGAGGGATTTCCTTGAAATAGCGACGGACATCAGCTGGAGTCAGCTTAATATCACCCACAAGTTTCTGCTGCATCTGCTGCACCATCATCTGTTCCTTCAGAGTTTCGCGCATCTGCTCACGGATCTGAGTAGAGTTCTTATTGAAATACTCCTCCATCTTTTCCTTTGAGCCAATCTGCTGAATATAGAAATTCATCTGTTGCTCTACCTGAGATGCCACGTCACCGTCGGTTACCTCTATACTGTCAAGGGCAGCCTGATGCAAATACAGTTTCTGAATAGCCAATTGCTCTGGAATGACACAATAAGGGTCACCTGTCCATTTTCTTCCCTCATATTGGGCACGGATACGCTCCGCCTCAACATCAGATTTCAATATGGCCTGATCACCAACTACCCAGATAACCTCATCAATCACGTTGTTATCTTGCTGGGCAAATGCCATTGACTGCATAAAAAACAGGCAGACAAATGTCATCATTAAACGACTTATCACGCTCTTCTTCATATATTTGTTCTCTATTCTTATTTCTTGATTCGCTTAAAGACTTTCATGTCAACGTCTATCGGAATTTCCTTCTTGATATTCTCCATCCACTGTAACTCTTGGGCCAATTCAAAATCCTGCAAGACCTGATCACGGACATCGGTGTAATCTTCCGGGCTCTTCTTTAATTTCTTGCCCATGACGCCATGAATTGGGAAATCTGCCCTTGACTTCTGTTTAGGACCTTTGAATGCCAGCTCATCCACATATGGATCCTGACTTAACATATAGAGTTTGACAGGCCCCATCTCCACATTCTCGAAAAGCTTGGTGTAATTCTGGCTCTTTGCCAGTCTCTCCCAATCTTTCATCGGAACCTTCTTGAGTAACTTGACCAATTCCTTCTGGGTCTTTTTGTCCTTGCAGAAATAAAGCGCACCCTTAAAACGTGGGATGTCCCATTCATAGTTTCCATGCATGGCAGTAAAGAAAGCTGCAAGCTCTTGTTCCGTAGCTTCTTTTTCTTCTTTTGAATGGATCTTGTATAGCTCATTCAGTATGAGACCGTTTCTGTACTCAGCCAACAGATGGGTATCCACCTGCCCTGTCACAAATGCCGGTTGATCATTCTTGATGTCTGCCTGTTCGCTCTTCTTGAGAACCTTGATCAGATGATACCCGTCATAATCCAGAAAGGGTTTAGACATTTCTCCTTCATTCAGGCGGTAAGCCTGATTCTCTACCTCCTGCAAGGTATGAGTCTTCGAAATCCAGTATTCATTTCTCGTATTTGGAGAAACGGCATTGATTACGGCCATGAAATCCTCACCAGACACAATTTGGTTATAAATGGAATCCATGCGTACCTTCAGTTCATACTGATAATTATAGTTTGGCGAATGCTGAGGAAGAGGTAAAAGTAAATGACCAATGTAAAGTGACAAACCATGCAGCCCGTCAAAACCTGATTCTGCATTAGATATGTTTTGCCCTGCCTCCATGGTCTTCTGAAGATAATTCATCTGCTGGCGGACAGAAGCTAACGTATCCAGTCCCAGCTTCTCTGCATAGGCTATCTTCAGATTATTGTTCTGGAATCCTTCCAGAAACTTATCCAATCCTTCCTGATTTCCCTGTCCATTTTTCTGATAAGCATACATGAAATCACCTACTGTGACAGCTTTTCCACCCACTCTCATGAGCACATCGTTTGCATCTTGAGCATACGCCTGTATACCCAAGAAAAACATCAAGAAAAGTGTCAAAGCATTCTTCATTCTTTTATCAGTTATCAAAAACTCTGCGAAGATACACATAAAAAAGAAAAAAGAGAGGACAAACGCCTTAGAATGTCCTCTCTTTTATTGTTATTTAGCAAATTTTTATTCTGGTCTACTATAATTTGGTGCTTCGCTGGTAATTGTAACATCATGTGGATGGCTCTCTAACACACCAGCGTTTGTGATGCGGGTAAACTTGGCATTGTGCAACTGCTCAATATTTGCAGCGCCACAATAACCCATACCTGAGCGAAGACCACCAACCAGCTGATAAATTACCTCCTGCAAAGTTCCCTTATAAGGAACACGTGCAGCAATACCCTCTGGAACCAGCTTCTTCACCTCTGTAGTACCACTCTGGAAATAACGATCCTTTGAACCGTTCTCCATAGCTTCCAGAGAACCCATACCACGGTATGACTTAAACTTACGGCCATTGAAAATGATGGTATCACCAGGAGATTCCTCTGTACCTGCTACCAAAGAACCAATCATCACACAGTAACCACCTGCAGCCAATGCCTTGACAACGTCACCAGAGTAACGGAGACCACCATCTGCAATCAATGGAACACCTGTACCTGCCAATGCACTAGCAACATCGTATACAGCAGAAAGCTGAGGAACACCTACACCGGCAACCACACGGGTAGTACAGATAGAACCTGGGCCAATACCTACTTTGACACCATCGGCACCAGCTTCAACCAAAGCCTTAGCAGCTGCACCTGTTGCCACATTACCAACAACGATATCAACGCCAGGGAAAGCAGCCTTAGCCTCTTTCAGCTTCTCAATAACAAACTTTGAATGACCATGGGCTGTATCAATGACAATAGCATCGGCACCTGCCTCTACCAAAGCCTTCATACGCTCCAAGGTATCATTGGTTACACCCACGCCTGCAGCAACACGAAGGCGGCCCTTCTCATCCTTACAAGCCATTGGTTTATCCTTTGCCTTAGTAATATCCTTGTATGTAATCAAACCTACAAGTTTATTATCTGCTGTTACAACAGGAAGTTTTTCAATCTTGTTAGCCTGCAGAATCTGCTCTGCTGCCTCCATGTCGGTACGTACCTTAGTGGTAACCAGATTGGTACTCATCACCTCAGTAATACCTTTATCCATATCCTTCTCAAAACGAAGGTCACGATTTGTAACAATACCTACCAGATGAGTCTCATCGTCCACTACAGGAATACCACCGATATGATACTCAGCCATCAATGCAAGTGCATCCTTTACAGTTGCCTTGACATTTATGGTCACTGGGTCATAGATCATACCATTCTCTGCGCGCTTCACAATAGCTACCTGACGAGCCTGTTCCTCAATAGACATATTCTTATGAATGACACCGATACCTCCCTCACGAGCAATGGCAATAGCCATCTTTGCCTCGGTCACTGTGTCCATGGCAGCAGTAACGAAAGGAACCTTCAATTCAATGTTACGAGAAAACTTTGTAGTAAGTTCTACAGTGCGTGGAAGCACTTCCGAATAAGCCGGAATCAAAAGGACGTCATCATAGGTCAAGCCGTCCATTACAATCTTATCTGCAATAAATGATGCCATAATGCTTTAAAATTTATTGCGTGCAAATTTACGCATTTTTTCGGGATTAGCCGGTATTTTTATTGAAAAAAATGATTTTTTCTCAGTTTGCCATTTCAGAAATGAACTTGATGCGGACCAGGCGAAGTTCTTCTTCGAAATCTTCACCAAACTCCTCTTTGGCTGCGTCTAATGCATCCGTCTCTGCTTCCATAAAATAATCATACACTTCATCAATAGACTCTTCATCCAGAATTTCCTCAATGTAATAGTCTATATTCAGTTTTGTTCCGGAATAGACTATCGCCTCTATTTCATCTAACAGCTCGGAGAAATCAATGCCCTTTGCATGAGCCAAGTCTTTCAGATCTACCTGACGGTCAATACTTTGTATGATTTCCACCTTCAGCAACGAGCCTTTGGCTACTGTACGGAATCTCAGATCTTCCGGACGTTCTATTTCATTGACCTCACAATGTTTCTTGATAAGCTCACAGAACTCTTTTCCGTAGCGCTTTGCCTTTCCTGCACCCACACCAGGAATGTTCTGTAATTCCTCATCAGTGATAGGATATACGGTAGCCATGGCTTCCAGAGAAGGATCCTGGAAGATGACATAAGGCGGAACATTCAGCTTCTTCGACAACGACTTTCTCAAATCCTTCAGCATACTGAAAAGTGCTGGATCTAGGGCTCCTGCCCCATTTCCTGATGCTGGTGCATCGTCCTCCAGATCTTCAAACTCATTGTCTTCACGAATCAGGAAAGACACAGGATTCTTCAGAAAGTCCTGACCACTTTTTGACACATGAAGGATTCCGTAATTCTCTACATCTTTTGTGATGTAGCCATCCAGCATGGCATGGCGGATAACGGCATTCCAATACTTATCCTCGAACTCGTCTCCGCAACCGAAATCTTCCAGTTCTGTATGATTTCGGGATAAATTTTCCGGTGTTTCCTTACCTATCAGGAAATTAATGATATAATCACCTTTGAAATTCTCCTTGAGCAATTGGATAGCTTTCAGTACCAGCACCAGGGAATCCTTAGCCTGAACCTGTTTCTTCGGATGGAGACAGTTGTCACAGTTTCCGCAGTTTTCTTCACCATAAACCTCGCCAAAGTAATGAAGAAGCAATCTTCTACGACAGACAGAAGACTCCGCATAAGCTGCTGTTTCCTGAAGCAACTGGCGACCGATATCTTGCTCTGCCACAGGCTTTCCCTCCATAAACTTTTCCAGTTTCTGAAGATCCTTATATGTATAGAATGCCACACATTTTCCTTCGCCACCATCACGACCTGCACGACCAGTTTCCTGATAGTAGCCTTCCAGACTCTTAGGAACATCATAGTGAATGACAAAACGGACATCTGGCTTGTCAATACCCATGCCAAATGCAATGGTAGCCACGATCACATCAATACGTTCCATGATGAAATCATCCTGGGTAGCAGAACGGGCATCAGAGTCCATTCCGGCATGATAAGCGGCAGCCTTTATATGGTTTGCTTTCAAGATTTCTGCCAGTTCTTCAACCTTTTTTCTACTCAAGCAATAGACAATTCCACTCTTGCCTGAATTATTCTTGATAAAACGGATGATATCCTGATCGATCTTGTTCGTCTTTGGGCGAACCTCATAATAAAGGTTAGGGCGATTGAATGATGCACAGAAGTCAAGAGAACCGACAATACCCAGATTCTTTTTAATGTCACTCCGAACCTTGTCCGTAGCTGTAGCAGTCAGTGCAATGACTGGAACCATATGGATACCCTTTAAGATCTGCTCTTTCTGCTCCTGAGTTAAGAAAACCGGAAGAGAAGCTCCACAAAGCCCTAGCACAGCTTTCTTCGCCTCGTAGTTTTCGATGGTCAAGTCTATTGCAGCCTCCACCTGGTTCAGGAAGCCTTCTCTGGTAGAAGACTGGGCTGCCACATTGGCAATACGCTCTTGCAATATCTTTGGTGCCTGAATAATCGCATCCAAGGCAGCAAGTTTTTCTGCATTTGCCTCCTCGTCCTTCATCCAGATCTCCCGTTCTTGTTCTAAAAGACACTTATCCACAGCAGGAAGCACAGACAAGAGCCCCTTTAGGGCTGCAATTTTATTAATGGTCGGACGAATCCTGCGATATTCAGGACGGAAATCATGACCCCACTCAGAAATACAATGTGCCTCATCTATCGCATAGAAAGAAATCTTTATGGAACGTAGAAAATCTATGTTTTCCTCTTTGGTAAGCGATTCCGGAGCCACATACAGCAATTTGGTCTTTCCGGCATTGATGTCACACTTTACCTGATCAATATCTCTTCTGGTCAAAGAAGAATTGATAAAATGGGCCACACCATCTTCCTCACAGACATGACGGATGGCATCCACCTGATTCTTCATCAGAGCAATCAACGGAGAAATCACAATGGCTGTTCCTTCCATCAAAAGTGAAGGCAACTGATAGCACAGAGACTTACCTCCACCCGTAGGCATCAGGACAAAGGTATCATTGCCATCCAACAGGTTTTGAATGATAGCTTCCTGATGTCCCTTGAAGGCATCAAAGCCAAAATAATGCTTCAGTTCATTGATTAGATTTACCTTATGTGCCATGTTTTCTTAGATTATCCGTTCCTACAAAGTTAGCAACAAGTTTTGAATTATCACTATTTTTTAGCTGTTATTTTTCAAAAAAAATAAAAGCGAGTAAACTGAAAATTAGTTACTCGCTTGATATTCAAGAGTTTTGTAATTTATCTAAATTTGTTTTCGCAAGCTGATCCCTGGCGTATTGTAAGGTAACCCTAAATTCTTTTTGCTTGGAAGAAGGTATTTCAAACATGGCATCCAGCATGATGGATTCTACAATGGAACGTAAGCCTCGGGCTCCCAATTTGTATTCCAGAGCCTTGTCCACGATGAAATCAAAGACCTCTTCCTCAAAAATCAGTTCTATGCCATCCATCTCCAGCAATTTGATGTATTGCTTGACAATGGAATTCTTTGGTTCCGTCAAAATCTGGCGAAGTGCAGTACGGTCCAGCGGCTGTAAAGAAGTCAGGACAGGGAGTCGTCCAATGATTTCCGGAATCAGGCCAAACGACTTCAGATCCTGTGGCACGATATACTGCATCAGGTTCTCCTTATCTATCTTTGAGGTATTCTCTACAGCACCAAAGCCTACCACATGAGTGTTTAACCGCTGGGCTATCTTTCGCTCAATACCATCGAAGGCACCTCCACAGATGAAGAGGATATTCTTTGTATTTACCTTAATCATCTTCTGGTCCGGATGCTTACGTCCTCCATTTGGTGGAACCAGGACATCACTGCCTTCCAGCAATTTCAGCAGACCTTGCTGAACACCTTCTCCACTCACATCACGAGTGATAGACGGGTTATCACTTTTGCGGGCTATCTTGTCTATCTCATCAATGAAGACGATACCCTGCTCGGCACGCTTCGGATCATAGTCGCACACCTGCAGCAAACGGGTCAGGATACTCTCAATATCCTCTCCCACGTAACCTGCTTCGGTAAAGACTGTAGCATCTACAATGGTAAAAGGTACATTGAGCAAACGTGCAATGCTGTGTGCCAGCAAGGTTTTTCCTGTACCGGTACTACCCACCATGATGATGTTGCTTTTCTCAATCTCTACGTCATTATCCTGCTTCTTCTGCCCCAGACGCTTATAGTGATTATACACAGCTACAGCCAGGTGACGCTTGGCACTATCCTGTCCAATGACATACTGATCCAGGAATGCCTTTATGTCTTTTGGTTTAGGCAGCTTCTCCCAGTCCAGGTCATTTGGTCCAGCTTGCTCCATGTGTTTTCCCAAAGCTTCTTTGGCTATTTCATAAGCCTGCTCTGCACACTCGTTGCAGATGTAGCCATTCAAGCCTGTAATCAGCAGGGAAACCTCACTGTCTGTGCGTCCGCAGAAACTACATTTTCTTTCCTTTTCTCTTGCCATTTTCTATTATTTGCGTGACAAAACCTCATCTATCATACCATACTCCTTTGCTTCTGCTGCTGTCATCCAGTAATCACGGTCAGAGTCAGCCCAGACCTTGTCGAATGGAGTATGAGAATGATCAGAAATGATTGTATAGAGCTCCTTCTTGAGTTTCTGAATCTCACGTGCAGTGATTTCAATATCTGATGCCTGTCCCTGTGCACCACCCAGAGGCTGATGAATCATGACACGGCTATGAGTCAGAGCAGAACGCTTACCTTCGGCTCCAGCCACCAGCAAGACAGCTGCCATACTAGCAGCCATACCTGTACAGATGGTAGCCACGTCACTGGTAATGAACTGCATGGTATCATAGATACCTAACCCTGCATACACAGAACCACCAGGTGAATTCAGATAGATGGAGATATCCTTTCCAGGATCTACTGAGTCCAGATACAAAAGCTGCGCCTGAAGGGTATTGGCGGTATAATCATTGATCTCTGTTCCTAAGAAGATGATGCGGTCCATCATCAGTCTGGAGAACACATCCAGCTGAGTAACGTTCAACTGACGCTCTTCCAGAATATAAGGGTTCAGATAACCTGCCTGAGACTTGATGACATCGTCTATCACCATACCACTCACGCCAGCATTATGCATGGCAAACTTTCTAAAATCATCCTTGATGTTATTCATAAACATTACCTATTTACAATAAGACATAAAAAAGGAGACTTGAGGTAAAAGCCCCAGCCTCCTCTTTTTATTTTATAAGCAGCTTTCCGGAAAATTATTAAGCTTCGAACATCTTGTTGAACTCTTCGATGCTTACAGTCTTAGGAACGAGCTTAACCTGTGGCTTAACAGCTGTAGCAATCTTGCTTTCAATTACACGGTTAACCAGGTTCTCTACAGTATTTTCCTTCTTCAGCATTTCCTTTGCATAGTTCTCCAGCATTTCCTCTGGTACGTTCATCATACCGTACTGAGCGAACTGAGCCTTAGTTGCAGCCTTAGCCATCTCGGTAACCTCATTGTTGTCTACCTTGATGCCGTTAGCCTGAACCAACTGCTCCTTGATCAGGTGCCAAGTCAATTCCTCGATGCTCTTGTCATAGTGCTCTGCAACATACTCCTCACCCTTGTCTTTGTTGTTCTGGAGCATGATCTTCTTCAGCAGTTCGTCTGGGAACTCCAGCTTGCCAACCTTCTTAGTCAGGTGATCACGCAGGTCTACCAGGAACTTGTAATCGCTGTCTGCAACAAAGTTTGCTGCCATCTGCTCCTTCAGAGCAGCCTTGAACTCCTCTTCTGAAGAAACCTTACCCTCACCCAATACCTGGTCGAAGAGGGCCTGATTCATCTCTGCAGCCACATAGCGGGTAATTTCCTCTACCTGATATGAGAAGTTGCCAGTGTGTGCAGCAACCTCATCCTTCTCAATGTGCAACAGTGCAGAAAGCTCGCTCTCGTTGCCATCGTAAGCTGTATTTGGGTTGATCTCAAGTACATCATTTACCTTTACACCATTGAAGAGTGCCTTCTGGTCATCGTTCTTCAGGTAAGATGGCATGATTGAAGCCTTCTCAATCTGGATACCGCCTTCCTTTACGCTACCGTTCTCGTCCAACTCTGCCAGCATACCCTTGATCATGTCGTTGCCACCTTCGTAAGACTCTACCTGCTCCATGTGGCCAGACTGCTGCTGATACATGTTGCACTGGTTGTTTACCATATCCTCATTTACATCGATAGTGTAATATGGAACCTCATCATTTGCACCCAGCTCTACAGTAAACTCTGGAGCCAATGCAATGTCAAACTTGAAAGTGAAGTCCTCTGCAGCTGCAAAGTTAACAGCCTCCTGATCCTCACAGATCATTGGCTCACCCAGCATATTTACATTGTTCTCCTTGATATAGTCATATACCTTGTTCTGGAGCAACTTGTTTACCTCTTCTGCCTTAGCTGCCTCACCGTACTGCTTCTTGATCAGACCCATTGGAACCATACCCTTACGGAAACCTGGGATGTTAGCATTCTTACGGAAAGTCTTCAGAGACTTCTCTACTGCCTCCTGATAATCAGCAGCCTCAATCTTAACGATAAGCTTAGCGCTTACCTTGCTAGTGTTTTCTAATGAAATATTCATTTCGATATCTTATCTTAAATGTGTTATTTATACCTAATAATATTATGTGCCTTTGAAAAAGCACGCAAAATTAACGTTTCTCTTTTACATAATCAAAAATAAAGGAGAAAATTTTTATCTATTAAGCCTTTACATTCTCTTTTTCGGCTTCCCGATAGCGTTCCTCACGCTCAGCGTCAATCAGCTGGAAGTCTTTCTTTCTCAGCTCAAATGCGCTTCCCAGATACTTTTCACGGACCACCTTGTTCTGAGCCAGTTCTTCTGGCGTTCCCTGAAAGAGGATCTTACCTTCAAACAGCAGGTAGGCACGATCGGTAATGCAGAGGGTCTCCTGCACATTATGGTCGGTGATCAGGATTCCGATATTCTTGTCTTTCAGTTTCCATACAATGTGCTGGATATCTTCCACGGCAATAGGGTCAACACCGGCAAAAGGCTCATCCAGCATGATGAACTTCGGATCAATGGCCAGACAGCGGGCTATCTCTGTACGACGGCGTTCACCACCACTCAACTGGTCACCCAGGTTCTTGCGTACTTTCTGCAGGCGGAATTCAGCAATCAGGGACTCCAGCTTCTCTTTTTGGTATTCCTTGGATTTACCGGTCATCTCCAGAACCGAAGCGATATTGTCTTCCACAGACATCTTGCGGAACACGCTGGCCTCCTGAGCCAGATAGCCAATACCACTTTGGGCACGCTTGTACACCGGATAGGAAGTAATTTCATGGCTCTGTTCACCATGATCCAGATAAATGTGACCGCCATTAGGTACAATCAAACCGGTGGTCATGTAGAACGAGGTGGTCTTTCCTGCACCGTTTGGACCCAGCAGACCCACAATCTCTCCCTGACGCACGTTGAACTCTACATTATTCACCACCGTACGCTTTCCGTAAACCTTCACCAGTCCTTTGGTACTGAGCACCAACTGATCTTCGTGCTGCTGCATGTCTTGATTCTGACCTTCCATATCCAACTATTTTGCATGCAAAAATACGAAATTTGTAGCTAAAACTGTTCAAAGTAATCAAAAACTATCTTAAGGCTTACGGTTTTTGAGGGATTTTGGCTATTTTTGTCCCCAAATAAAAGAATTATGCTGATATTAAACTGGCTTAGAGATACAGGCAGATACATGGAACTCATGGGGCGTACGTTCAGTATTCCTCAGCGCATGCACATGTTTTTCAGGCAGTATAAGACGGAGATGTACCAGTTAGGCGTGAACTCCATCGGCATCGTGCTCCTGATTTCTTTCTTCATCGGTGCTGTCATCTGCATCCAGTTCAAGCTGAACATCCAGAGCCCTTGGATGCCACGTTTCGTCACGGGTTATGCTACACGTGAAATCATGCTTCTAGAGTTTTCTTCTTCCATCATGTGTCTCATCCTGGCTGGAAAGGTAGGTTCCAACATAGCCTCCGAGCTTGGTACCATGCGTGTTACCCAGCAGATTGATGCCTTGGAGATTATGGGTGTAAATTCTGCCAATTACCTCATCCTGCCCAAGATTACGGCACTGCTCACCACCATCCCTATGCTGGCTACATTCAGTATTGCAGCTGGTATCTTCGGTGCCTATTGCTGTGCCTGGTTTGCAGGAATCCTTCAGGCAGAAGACCTCACCTACGGTTTGCAGTATAGCTTCAGGGAATGGTTCGTATGGTGCGGTATCATCAAGTCATTCTTCTTTGCTTTCATTATCTCCAGCGTATCGTCCTATTTCGGTTATTCCGTAGAGGGTGGTTCCGTTGAAGTGGGCAAGGCCAGCACCAATGCCGTAGTAAGCAGCAGCATATTGATTCTGTTTTCCGATTTATTCCTGACTAGCCTTTTGACCTGATGATTGAGCTGATAGACATACATAAATCGTTCGAAGACAAGGAAGTCCTGAAAGGTATCAGTGCTCAGTTCGAACATGGAAAGACCAATCTGATTATCGGACAGAGTGGTTCGGGAAAGACTGTCCTTATGCGAAACATTGTAGGTCTGACTGACCCTACTCAAGGAAAGATTTTGTACGACGGACGCGACTTCACCCAGTTGGGAAAATCAGAAAAGATGAACCTGCGCAAAGAAATGGGCATGATCTTCCAGAGTGCAGCACTCTTTGATTCCATCAACGTACTGGAAAATGTCATGTTTCCGCTGGACATGTTCTCCAGCATGACCTACCGCGAACGTAAACGCCGTGCAGAATTTTGCCTGGACCGTGTCAACCTGCTGGAAGCCGAAGAAAAGTTCCCGGGTGAAATTTCCGGTGGTATGCAGAAACGCGTGGCCATTGCACGTGCCATCTCCATGAACCCCAAATACTTGTTCTGCGATGAGCCAAACTCGGGTCTGGACCCAAAGACATCCCTGGTCATCGATGCCTTGATTCACGACATCACCACAGAGTACAATATGACCACCATCATCAATACCCACGACATGAACTCCGTCTTAGGTATTGGTGACAGCATACTCTTTATCCGCGAAGGACTGAAGGAATGGGAAGGCACCAAGTTCGATGTGGTGAAATCCCAGAATGAATACCTGAATCACTTTGTCTTTGCCTCCGAAATGCTTCGTCAGGTAAAGGACCACATTCAGGTCAAATAAAAGTAATCAGAGGGCAAGTTCTATCTTCCACTTGCCGTCCACCTTGCACATTTCGTACTCAGTTTCTTCTTCCCGATTATTGCCAAAGTGAAGGCGTGCACGGATTGTTGCCTTCTCTCCGCCGTCATAGATGGAATCACGTACCACGATGATGCGCTCCAGACCCTTGTACTTCTCATCCATGTAGTGCTTGTATTCCTGCATCATCAGGCGGCACAGGCTGTCTTCGTGAACATCCAGACTACGGCCATTCTTGCAGAAACCATCTACAAATCCCTCATAGTCTCCAGCCATAATCTTGTTGGCATATCGCATATATACATCACCAGGATTGCCCTCGCCGCAAGATACCAGCAGGAACAATCCCAGTAAAGAAAGGCAGATATTCTTCTTCATTTTATTTCTGACGAATGAATATGTTGATAGGTGTACCGTTGAAGTTCCAGCGCTGGCGCATCTGGTTCTCCAGGAAACGGCGGTATGGTTCTTTCACGTACTGTGGCAGGTTAGCAAAGAACACGAACGATGGAATGGCGGTTCCTGGCAACTGTGTACAATACTTGATCTTGATGTATTTTCCCTTGTTTGATGGGGGTGGATAAGCCTCAATCAACGGAAGCATCTCTTCGTTCAGACGGGCTGTAGGAATACGGTTAGTACGGTTCTTGTACACCTGCTCTGCGCACTCCAGCACCTTGAAGATTCGCTGTTTGGTGACAGCAGAAGAGAAGATGATAGGGAAATCTGTGAACGGAGCCAGACGGTCACGAATGGCACTCTCAAAGGTTTTGATTACCTTTTCGCTCTTGTCTTCTACCAGGTCCCACTTGTTCACTACTACCACCAGACCCTTCTGGTTACGCTGTACCAGTGAGAAGATGTTCAGGTCCTGGCCTTCCACGCCACGGGTGGCATCAATCATCAGGATGCACACGTCGCTGTTCTCAATGGCACGGATGGAACGCATCACTGAATAGAATTCCAGGTCCTCGTTTACCTTGTTCTTCTTTCTGATTCCGGCAGTATCTACCAAGTAGAATTCAAAGCCGAACTTATTATATTTTGTATAGATAGAGTCACGGGTCGTACCTGCAATGTCGGTCACCACGTTACGTTCCTCACCGATGAAGGCATTGACAATGGAAGACTTTCCTGCATTCGGACGACCTACCACGGCAAAACGTGGAATGTTTTCCTCCACAATCTCATCCAACTGGCTGGTGAACTTAGTCATGATCAGGTCCAGCAGATCACCGGTACCACTACCGGTCAGCGCAGAGATGCAGTAAGGTTCTCCTAAGCCAAAGGAATAGAATTCGGCTGCAGCATACTGGTCCTGGGTGTTGTCGGCCTTGTTTGCCACCAGAATCACAGGAGTCTTGCTTCTGCGCAGGATCGATGCCACCTGGTCATCCAAATCGGTGATGCCATTCTCCACATCCACTACGAACAGGATAACGTCAGCCTCATCAATGGCTAGCTTCACCTGCTTGCGGATTTCTTCTTCAAAAATATCATCTGAGTTGACTACCCAACCGCCTGTATCCACTACAGAAAACTCCTTGCCTCCCCACTCGCACTTGCCGTACTGGCGGTCGCGGGTAGTACCGGCCTGGTCACTCACAATGGCGTGACGGGTCTGAGTCAATCGGTTGAACAGTGTAGACTTTCCTACATTAGGACGGCCTACAATAGCTACTAAATTTCCCATTTCTTAACTTTCTCTTGGGTTAATAATCCAGGGCTCACGCCCCTCCTCTTATCTTATTCTGACTTAGTCTTCCAGCTGGTAGCCGAAGTGCTTCAGCTCCTTGTCGTTACTGCGCCAGTCCTTGTCTACTTTCACAAAGCAGCGCAAGTAGATGGTCTTGTCAAAGAAACGCTCCAGCTCCTTGCGGGCTTCTGTCATCACCTTCTTAATGGCCACACCCTGATGTCCGATGATGATGCCTTTCTGGCTCTCGCGTTCCACATAGATAATGGCCTCAATGGCTATTTTCTTGGCTTCTTCCTTGAAGCTTTCCACAGAAACCTCCACTGCGTAAGGAATCTCCTTGTCGTAATACAGCAGAATCTTCTCACGGATAATCTCTGTCACAAAGAAACGAGCGGGCTTGTCAGTCAGCTGATCCTTGTCAAAGAAAGGAGGAGAATCTGGAAGCAGGTCCTTGATTCTTCGCATCACCACATCCACATTGAACTTGTTGCTGGCCGAGATAGGAATAATCTCTGCCTGTGGAATGCGCTCGTGCCATTTCTCCACCAGCTCACCCAGATCTTTCTGGTTGCTCAGGTCAATCTTGTTGATGAGCACCAGCACAGGAACCTGCATCTTGCGCACCTTCTCTACAAACTCATCGTTCTTGTCGGCCTGCTCTACGGTATCTGTCACATAGATCAGTACATCAGCATCTACCAGTGCCGATTCAGAGAACTGCAGCATTGATTCCTGCAGCTTGTAGTTAGGTTTCAGGACACCTGGCGTATCACTGAACACAATCTGCATCTCATCGGTATTCACTATACCCATGATTCTATGTCGGGTAGTCTGTGCCTTGAAGGTAGCTATAGAGATACGCTCTCCCACCAGCTGGTTCATCAGCGTAGACTTTCCCACATTCGGGTTTCCTACTATATTTACAAATCCTGCCTTATGCATAGTTTAGAAAAAAAAGAACGCACCGTAACGTGTGCGATGCGTTCCCTGTATGATTTGCTTTTAATTCTTTAGCAATTTTAGAACTTGATGCCGCGTTTAGCGTACCATTCATCACGGCTTATTTCACCTTCCTTGTAGAATTCAGCTGGATGGTCAGCATACTTGCTGCCGTCATAACCCCAGATCATATAGCTGGCGCCCCAGGTAAATCCTGCACCAAATGCAGTGAAAATCAGCTTATCGCCCTTCTTCAGCTTAGATTCATATTCCCAAAGACACAATGGCAGTGTACCACCACTGGTGTTTGCCATGTGATCAATGTTGATCATCACATGATCTTCTTCTACACCGATTCTGCGAGCTACAGCACTCTCGATGCGGACATTAGCCTGATGTGGAATGACCCAGGCAATATCCTTGTTGGTCAACTGATTGCGGTATGCAATAGTTGCCACAGCATCAGACATGTCTGTTACAGCATGCTTGAACACAGCTCTACCTTCCTGATAGACAAAGTGCAGACGTTCGTCTACTGTCTCGTGACTAGGCATTCTGGCAGAACCACCAGCAGCCATGTGCAGGTTATCATAACCCTGGCCGTCGGTAAGCAGATAGCTGTCAATCAAGCCACATTCTTCAGTTGTAGCCTCCATCAGTACACAGGCAGCACCATCACCAAAGATTGGACAGGTGTTACGGTCCTGATAGTTAGTCATAGATGACATATGGTCACCACCACAGACAATGATTCTTCTGTAACGACCGCTGCGGATAAAGCTGGCTGCAGTTTCCATGGCATAGAGGAAACCGGCACAGGCAGCCTCCATGTCAAAACCGAAGGCATGCTTCAAGCCCACTTTGCCAATGACAAGCGATGCGGTAGAAGGGAAATGGTAGTCAGGTGTGGTAGTAGCACAGATGACAGCTTCAATTGTGTTTGGGTCTACTTTTGTCTTATCCAGAAGCTGAAGAACGGCCTTGGTCATCATGAACGATGTGCCAGCACCCTCTTCTGGCTTCAAGATATGACGGGTCTTGACGCCGATGCGCTCCATGATCCACTCATCGCTGGTCTCAACGATAGTAGACATCTCCTCGTTATCGAGGATATAGGTTGGAACCCATCCGCCAACACCGGTAATTACTGCGTTAATCTTTCCCATCAAAAAGAAAAATTAGATTGCCTCTTCCTTAACGATAGCTACCTTACCTCTGTAATAACCGCAAGATGGGCATACAGTGTGGTAAACATAGAACTCGCCGCAGTTTGGACAAACTGCCAATGTAGGAGCTACTGCCTTGTCATGAGTTCTTCTCTTTGCAGTACGAGTGTTACCTTGTCTTCTTTTAGGATGTGCCATTTTCTTAAAGCTTTAATTTGTTATTTTTTTATTTTCAATAATTCACTCCATCTCGGATCCATCGGAGCATCGTCATTCATGCTTTCGCTCTCTTCACCTTCCAGTTCGTCATCCTCGTCCTCATCAATCCTTCGGATCGCAAGATGTTTTTTCAACTTCTCCATCATTTCTGCGTTGCATTTTCCAGGTGCATGCACATGTTTGATTGGGATCTGCAGCATGATGAACTGGTAAATGAAAGAAGACACGTCACATTTTCCTTCCTCTTCTGGAATGGTAATGATGTCATCCTCTTCCGAGTAATCACTTCCAAGCTTGACTACAAGAGTATCCTCAGTGTCTATTGCGAAGTCCATCTCATCCAGACAGCGGTCGCAAATGACCTGAACGGATCCTACGGAATGGAAGTTGAAGTTAAAGGAACCGTCAGAGATCCGGATGACCTCCAGATGGGTCTTCAGATTACCCTTCTTCACTTCTGGACTCTCCACAGCCTCAAAGAATTCTTCTGTGATCTGATAGTCAAATTCATAAGAATCTTTGCTCAGACCTAAAAGGTTAATTTGATACTGTGACAGATACTCCATTTTCAAAGCCTAAAATCGATTCGGGGTGCAAAGATACAAATAATTCTAATTTTAAGCACATTAAAAACAGAAATTATTTCCATTTTCTATAGAAAATACCGTATTCTTGCACGGAATATATCGCTTTTAACTATACTTCCTTGGATAACGCAGCAGAACGCTGACCAATGCCACTACACCTATGGCATAGGGATAATACAGATATCCCATGATTTGTGTCGGTGCCAGCTGGCTCAGACCGGCAGCCATGAGCATCTGGGCGCCATAGGGAATAATGCCTTGGGCAAAGCAGCTGAATGTATCCAGCAGGCTGGCTACCTTGCGGTTATCCAGCCCATAGCGGGTGGCTATGTTGTGGGCTATTGGTCCCACGGTTATGATGGCTATGGTGTTGTTGGCCGTACAGAAGTCTGCCAGCATGACCAGTGCACCTACACTTAATTCGGCACCGCGTTTCCCGTTGACTCTGTAAGTGAGCTTGCTGGTCAGGTAGTCTATTCCGCCATTGAGCCGGATCATTTCCAGCATACCTCCGGCCATCAGGGTGACGATGATCAGCTCCGACATGCCCAGGATGCCATCGCCCATGCTGCCGAACCAGGCCCAGAAATCATAATATCCACCCAGAATGCCTATGCCACCGGCCAGCATGATGCCTATCAGCAGCACCAGCATTACGTTCAGGCCGGCTATGGCTGTACCCAGGACGGCCAGGTAGGGAATGACCTTTACCCACTCTACCGGTGGCAGGTCACTAGGGGCATGGATATCTCTTCCCAGCACAATGTAAAGCAGCAACACAACAAGGGCTGCAGGGACCACAATTCTACTGTTTACCAAGAACTTATCCCTCATGCGGCATCCTTGGGTCTGTGTGGCTACAATGGTGGTGTCACTGATGAATGAGAGATTATCACCGAAGAAAGATCCTCCCACCACGGTGGCTACTATCAGAGGCAGTGTAGCTCCGGTCTGCTGGGCTATTCCTACCGCCACGGGGGTTAGGGCCACAATGGTGCCTACGCTGGTACCCACGCTCAAAGAAATGAAGCAGGCTGCCAGAAACAGGCCGGGCAGCAGCATGCTGCTGGGCAGTACGTGCAGTGTCAGGTTTACGGTAGCGTCTATGGCGCCCATGGCCTTGGCACTCGATGCAAAGGCTCCTGCCAGGATGAAGATCCAGATCATGAGCATCATGTTCCGGTTCCCGGCTCCTTCAGAGAAATGGGAGATGCGCTGGCTCAGCGGCATCCCTCGGGTAATGGCTATGGCATACATGGCCGATACCATGAAAGCCACAGTGATAGGTACCTTGTAAAAGTCGTTTAGTAGTATACTGGTAACCAGATAGAGTACCAGGAACACCATCAGTGGAGTGAGTGCCATCCACCGATGGTGTTTCCATGCATTTGATTGTATTTCTTCCATTTAAAAAATTTCTATGGTATAACTTGCATCAAACACGCCACCCACTGGTAGCTGTTGGATCCAGTCCTTCTGCTTGTAGTCGCCGGCATAGTGGGCACGGTCGCAGCGGCCATACCATGGCTCTATGCATACGAATGGAGCATTCTTTCCTGGAGGCGACCAGAGTCCCACCAGCGGTGCGGTGAACTGCAAGGCCAGTACCGGTTGCTTGTCCAGTCCGTAAAGGGTAACCTCACCCACCTGGCCGTCTTCTATGATGAAGGTGTCAATGTCGAAGGTGTGGGTGTTCAGTGGCAGTAATCCTTCCTCGTTTACGGGAACCGGATAGTGCACGGTTGGATCGGCACAGCCCTTCTCTGCCAGACGTACATAGTTGATGTCGGTCTTGTCAAACCCGAAATAGCCGCGGTCTTCTGTCTCCTCACTGTAGGTAGGGAAATAGAAAGCCGGGTGTGCACCTATCTGGAAAAAGATTTCCTTCTGGTCTGTGTTAGTCACTTTCCAGATGACACGTACCTTATTGTCTTCCAGGCGGTAACCTATATTCAGCTTAAAGTTGTAAGGATACTTCTTCAGGGTATCTTCGGTAGCGTTCAGCTCATACATCACCTCTGTCTCTGTCTGTGAAACCAAGGTAAAGTCCATGTCACGGGCAAAGCCATGCTGTGAAAGGTTATAGGTCACTCCATCCAGGCGGTACTGGTTCTCCCACACACCGCCCACTATAGGGAACAGCACTGGGGAATGACGCTTCCAGAAGGCAGGATCTGCCTGCCACAGGTATTCCTTACCGTGAGCCTTCAGGCTGCTGAGCTCGGCTCCGTGCTCTGCCACTTCTATGGTGAGCTTGTCATTGCTTAATGTCTGCATAACAATCGTTTTTAGTTCTGTACATAGATTTGCAAATATACGATTTTTTAATCACATTTATGCATTTCCAGCTCAAAATGCGTCTTTTTCACAATAAAAACGTATCTTTGCCGTTCCAGATAGGCCACGGGTCTATATTTATAATAAAAGGTATAAGAGAATAAAAACAGATATGACAATGAAAAAGAACCTAGAGACCATCTGCATTCACGGTGGATGGAAACCTACCAAGGGTGAGCCTCAGCAGCTCCCTATCTATCAGAGTACAACGTTCAAATACGACACTAGCGACCAGATGGCTCGCCTCTTCGACCTGAAGGACAACGGTTATTTCTATACGCGTCTGGCTAATCCTACCAACGATGCGGTAGCCCAGAAGATCAATGCCCTGGAAGGTGGCGTGGGCTGTGTGCTTACCTCTTCCGGTCAGGCAGCCAACTTCTACGCTGTCTTCAACATCTGCCAGGCTGGCGATCATTTCATCACCTCAAACAACATCTACGGTGGTACCTTCAACCTCTTTGGCGTAACCATGAAGAAGCTGGGCATCGAGTGTACTTATGTAGATCCTGAATGGGACGATGAGCGCATCGAGGCTGAGTTCCGCCCTAACACCAAGTGTTTCTTCGGAGAGACCATCTCTAACCCTGGTGGAAACATCTTCGACATTGAGCGCTTTGCCAAGATGGCACACAAGCACGGTGTTCCACTCATCGTGGACAACACCTTTGCTACTCCTATCAACTGCCGCCCATTCGAGTGGGGCTGTGACATCGTCACCCACTCTACCACCAAGTACATGGATGGCCATGCTACCCAGGTAGGCGGTGCAGTATGCGACAGCGGCAACTTCGACTGGGAGAAATATGCCGAGAAGTTCCCTGGCCTTACCACCCCCGATGAGTCTTACCACGGCCTCACCTACACCAAGGCTTTCGGAAAGGCTGCCTACACCACCAAGCTGGTGAGCCAGCTCATGCGTGACCTGGGTTCTATCCCTGCCCCACAGAACAGCTTCCTGCTGAACCTGGGCCTGGAGACACTGGCACTGCGCATGAAGAAGCACTGCGAGAACGCACAGGCCGTAGCAGAATGGCTGGAGAAGAACGAGAAGGTAGGATGGGTGAACTATGCCGGCCTGCCAAGCAACAAATACTACCCACTGGCCCAGAAGTACATGCCAGAAGGAACCTGCGGTGTCATTGCCTTCGGTCTGAAAGGTTCCCGCGAGGAAGCCATCCGTTTCATGGACAACCTGGATTTCATCAGCATTGTGACCCACGTAGCCGATGCCCGTACCTGCGTACTCCACCCTGCCAGCCACACTCACCGTCAGATGAGCGAAGAACAGCTGCGTGAAGCCGGTGTAGCACCAGATCTGGTACGTCTCTCTGTAGGTATTGAAAATGTAGCCGATATCATTGCCGACCTGGAACAGGCCATGGCAAAGATGTAATCATCCCCTTAAATAAAGATGAGCCTCCTCCTGTCAGTCCTTACCACGTTGGCACTCTGTATATCAGAGCCCACAGATACCATCCCCGAAAAAGAGCTCCACATCCAGGCTGAAGCCGGTGTGGCGAAACTGTTCGGATACAATGCCGATGGCATGGACTTGACAGGAGGAGGCCAACCCTATTTCGGCACCATCGCCCTGTCCTGGAAAGCTACCGAGAGAAGTGCTGATGCCTATGACAAACTCTGGGGGCTCCCATCTCTGGAAGCCGGTATTTCTGTCTTCAACAGCGACATGATGGGCATCACGGTAAAAGACAAACCTGAACTCATTTCCCATTCTGGAAAACTACTCACAGCTTTTGCCGATTTCCAGAGAGACTTGATAAGCACCAGCCACTGGCAATCTGGCTATCTTTTTGGAGCAGGATTTGGATACTGTACCCGCCCATACAACGGAACAGACAATTTCGGAAACCGTCTGATTGGAGCACAGTGGAACATCTATTTCACCGCCGGACTCTATGCACGCTATTGGGTAGATCACCGTAATGCCATCGGTCTGGATGTAAGCTTTAAGCACTATTCCAACGGAGCCCTGGACCGTCCCAACAAAGGCCTTAATGCAGGAGGCATAGCTCTCTCCTACACCCGCAGCATCACGGAACGTCTGGTTTCCTCCCAGCGTGTAAAAGAGAATTACGAGAGCCTTATCCCTGACCGTTGGCTCATCGACATCAATGCCGGCTGGGGAGGAAAAGCCATCAACGGTGTCTGGCAACATTCCCTTTCACCCAAGGATCCGAACTACGGCACCACCCATTTCCACATCCACTCCATCTGGAGAGCTCATGCAGCCCTCCTCTATCGTTACAGTTTAAAATATGCTTCAGGTATCGGCATCGATGCCACCCGCTATGACTTTCAGGACCCTACCATGAAAGAAAATGGCCACTACACCTTAGGTATAGCAGCCAACCACGAGGCCTATTATAATAAGGTATCCCTAGCCACAACCCTGGGATGGTACCTGTATAGCACCAATTACTCACCGGTTGCCGAGAAGAAGCCTTACTACGAGAGTATCGGTTTTAATTATTATCCCGCTTCTGACCAGAAGTTCTATGTGGGAATCCAGGTGAAGGCACACCTGCTGAAAGCCGACTGGACCGGTGTGCATGCCGGCTATAAATTCTGATTATTCTGCTGCACCCGGATTGTTGAACTTTCGGTCCAACCTTGAATCCCGTATTTCCTTGCGTTTTTGAGGATCTCCCTTGAATTCCGGAGCATCCAGTTTTTCACGGACAACGGCCCACCAGGCCTTCATCTCAGGATGCTTGTTTAAGCTCAGTTCTCTCATCTTATACATCAGAGGCTTATTGTGCTTTTCTATCAGCCTCAACCCTATGTAAGCACCCCAGACAAACAGCAGACCCAGTAAGATAGCCTGCACAAACTGAACCTCCTGAGAGAATCCCAGCTTGTATCCGCAGTATCCTAAAATAACCGTAATCACATCCATCAGGATAATGGTAAGCATAGTCATGCTATGGCTCATGCCAAACTTAAGGAAAACATGATGTAGGTGAGTTTTGTCCGGGCTGAATGGGCTATTTCCCTTACGCATACGGTTCAGCATCACACGAATTGTATCAAACACAGGTACAACCAGAATAGACAGGCACATGGCTATCAGGCAGAGCCCCTTTCCTTCCGTCCAGTGCATTCCGTTATCCTCGCGCAGCACTTGAATCACAAACCAGGTCATCAAGGTACCCATCATCATGGTTCCCGCATCACCGATGAACATCTTGCTGGTGCCGCCAAAGACATTGTGAAGCCAGAATACCAGCAGTGCCGAAGTCATACAGAATGCCAGAGAAGCATTGGCCATATCCCCCTTGTTGGCAAAGATGACCCCAAAACAGACACAGTAAGTGATGCACAATCCGCTGGAAAGGCCGTTTACACCATCTATCATGTTAATGGCATTGATGATGCCCACACCCGCAAAGACCGTGAGCGGAACAGCCACCCACCAGGTAAACTGCTCCAGCCCAAAAAGGCCATGGAAACTGTCTATACAGCCGTGAGTTCCCCAGATCATACCCAGGACAACAAGGATTTCAACCAAGAAGCGTGATTTTGGAGACAGACTCAGGATATCGTCCAGTCCACCCACATACATCATGACCAGCATAGAACAGATGACTGGTCCCAAACCAGCAATTTGTTGCGTCAATCCCAAGGCCACAATCATACCACACAACATGCCGAAGCACACCGCTACTCCACCACGGACAGGAACAGGAGTTTTCTGCAACTTACGCGCATCTGGGTTATCCACCAGATTCTTCTCCTTGGCCATGCGCAGCACCTTAAAATAAACCCAGTCAACTCCTAGATAAGAAGCTAGAGCTGGTATCAGAAGTGCAATAATTTTA
>JAKSLR010000069.1 GCA_024401095.1 Bacteroidaceae bacterium | reverse complement strand
CCAGTCAACTCCTAGATAAGAAGCTAGAGCTGGTATCAGAAGTGCAATAATTTTAATCCACATAGTTATCTCTAGAGGGTGTTTCACTCACCTTACATTTCACAAACTGCAAAAATAAGACATTTGATTGAATAAAGCAAGAAAATTCCTTACCTTTGCGTCCAAATGCAAAATCTGTAGACATTTATGTTCACCACTATCTGGAATTTACTTAAGCCGGAATACCGGGAAAGAGGAATCTTTGTAGGTATTGCAGCCTTCTGCAAAACCCTTTTGGATTTCACCGGAGTGGCAGCTCTCATCCCTATTTTAATAGTCCTGTTAGGAGACAAGCCCGATAAAAAACTGGCTCTGATGCTCTGCACTGGAGTTCTACTTTTCATTCTGATAAAAAACGGAATTGGACTTTTCATTACCCGATATCAGACCCGTTTCTTGCTCAGCTTGTATAAGTATTTCAGCTACCAGCTGTTCCGCAGCTACTACCACAGAGGATTGCTTTTCCTTAAGGGAAACAACACATCAAAGCTGGCCAACGAGGTGAACTTCGTATGTTACGCATTTAGCCTGAATGTACTCCAGCAGATTCTAAGCCTGTTCTGCTCATCGCTTCTGGTCTTTTTCATGGTACTGGCCCTCCTCATCTGGGCTCCACTGGCCGGAGCGCTGCTCTGCATGGGATTTGTACCTTTGGTATTCTTCTACATCCGATATATCAAACAGCGTGCCCGTCAGTACGGTAAGGAGGAGATTGAAGTACGCAGGGAACAGGCCCGGACTGTTATCGAGGCCTTCCGTGGTTTTTGTGAACTGGAAATCAACCAAGCCTACCCTGTTCTGGAAAAATCCTTTCTGCAAGGACTTGACCGGATTAATGAGTGCCGCATGCGCATGACCATGATAGGAACTGCTCCCTCCCTGATCAGCGAAGCATCCATTGTCTTGGGATTGGCTTTACTCATCCTGGCAGGAAACGGCGATCTCAGCATCGTGAGTGGTGTGTTTGCCGTGGCAGCTTTCCGCATGATTCCTGCCATGCGAAGCATTCTGGGTTCATGGACATCTATCCGCAACTACAGTTATTGCCTGGATATCTTAAAAGACGGATTGAAGGATGAAAGCACCCTACCCCCTACCGAAGTAGAACCTCTGTCGTTCTGTCGGGAAATCATGGTCGAAGACCTTCATTTCAGCTATACTCAGGGAAATGAGATTCTCACAGGCATTAATCTCTCAATAAAAAAAGGGGAACGGATTGGAATCAAAGGATATAGCGGTGTAGGTAAGAGCACCCTATTTCACCTCATGTTGGGTTTCTTCCCTCCTGAGAAAGGGCGAATATGTATCGATGGCAAGGAACTAAATGGAAGAAACCTCTCTTCCTGGCACAGGCTTATTGGCTATGTACCACAGGAAATCTTCATCATGAAAGGTACACTGGCTCAGAACATTGCTTTGGGCATGGAGGATATTTCAGAATCACGCATCTGGGATGTATTGGAACAGGTACAACTACGTGAATGGGCCGAGACCCTACCTCAAGGCATTCATTCTAGTCTGGGAGAATTCGGCAGCCAGATTTCCGGTGGACAGAAGCAGCGTATTGGCATTGCACGTGCTTTATACAAAAGAGCTGAAATCCTGTTCTTCGACGAAGCAACATCTTCCCTGGACAACAAGACCGAAGAGGAAATCAATCACGCTATTCAGGACCTTTCTGAGACCCACAGCGAACTTACCATCATCACCATAGCACACCGCGAGAGCAGCCTCAGGAGCTGCCACCGCATCATCACCCTATAAGAAAAACTTTACCGGTTCTTGTACATGTCCTCGTAGTACTTCTCGTATTCGCCACTGGTAATGTTATCCATCCAGGCTTCGTTTTCCAAGTACCACTTCACGGTCTTTTCTATACCCTCTTCAAACTGCAGGCTTGGCTCCCAGCCCAGCTCCTTCTGCAGCTTGGTAGAGTCTATCGCATATCTGGCATCGTGTCCCAGACGGTCTGTAACGTATGTAATCAGATCCAGATCTGCACCTTCAGGACGGCCCAGCAATCGATCTACAGTCTTGATGACTGTCTTTATGATGTCAATATTCTTCCATTCATTGAAACCACCGATATTATAGGTTTCTGCCACAGTTCCCTGATGGAAAATCACGTCGATGGCACGCGCATGATCCACCACATACAGCCAGTCACGTACATTCTCACCCTTACCATAGACTGGCAAAGGTTTTCTATGACGTATATTGTTGATAAACAATGGTATCAGCTTCTCAGGGAATTGATAAGGGCCATAATTATTCGAGCAGTTTGTCACAATGGTTGGCATGCCATAAGTATCGTGATAAGCTCTTACAAAATGGTCAGAGCTGGCCTTAGAAGCTGAATAAGGAGAATGTGGATTATATTTTGTTGTTTCGTAAAAGAAATTCGTACCATAGGCCAAATGGTGTTCACTGGAACTGGCTGTAGTTGTAAACGGTGGTTCCACGCCTTCTGGCTTGTCCATTTCCAACGCGCCATACACCTCATCGGTAGAGATATGATAGAAACGCTTGCCTTCGTACTTCTCCGGAAGAGATTCCCAGTACAGTTTGGCAGCCTGCAGCAGACTCAACGTACCCATCACATTGGTACGGGCAAAGGTAAACGGATCCTTGATGGAGCGGTCCACATGGCTCTCTGCTGCCAGGTGAATGATGCCGTCAATCTGCTCGTCCTGCATCAGCTGGTAGAAGCCCTCAAAGTCGCAGATATCCATCTTCACGAACTTGTAGTTCGGCTTGTCCTCCACATCTTTCAAGTTGGCCAAGTTACCTGCATAGGTCAGTTTGTCCAGATTGATGATGTTATACTCTGGGTACTTGTTCAC
>JAKSLR010000068.1 GCA_024401095.1 Bacteroidaceae bacterium | reverse complement strand
AACAGTACTAATAAAAACCTTTTTTATATTATGATGAACGAAGTACAGATTGTATCAGCCACATTGCAGCGTGTAGTATTGGATGTTGTAGCGAATTTCAGAGCTCCGAAAGGAGCCGAGGAAAAGCACGACGCTCACTCTCATTTGTTGATGCTGTTTGGAATGAATCTTAGTAGTCGTGGGTTTCATGAGGACGGTTTGAAACTGGAGATAGCCAGCATCTGTTCACAAAACACCAGTATGCTTCAGGTTCTAGAATTGATGGTAGCAGAAACCCATCGAAAAGATCTGGAGAATGCTCTCACTAAGATTAAGGCACAGCACACGGGTTATATCCTGGATACATACAAGTATGCTGGTTTGTTCAGGAAATACGAGGAACTTAAGTTGTCCCTGGATTCTCTTATTCCTGTGGTAAAGTATAATCTGCATGCAGAAAATCCAAAGCTACTGGGTTCTGATTATGATTGTATGGATCTGCTGGAAGACGGCAAAATGCTGTTGAACGATGCCCGTACGCTGGAGTGGGGCGACTATAAGGCATGGAATCACGGAATCTCTACAGCCAGTATCTATGAGGCAGCCATCAGGTTGCTTCTAGCCAGTGTGAACCGCAAGGACAAAAAAGGCCTGAAATTTATAGAAAGCTATCTTCGTAATCACAAAAATACCCAGTTGGAAGAACTGTTGAACGAACTGAATGATGAAAACAAGTCTATGGAACAGCCTGTACCAGAAATGCCAAGTGTAAAGCCAGAATATGATTTGAACCGTTTCCTGAAAGCACAGGAATGGGAGTATGAAACGGCACTCATGGAGATGCATGACGGGGCTAAGGAGAGCCATTGGATCTGGTACATCTTCCCACAGCTGAAAGGACTGGGTCACAGCTACAATTCACAGTTCTATGGCCTGGATGGGGTAGAAGAGGCTCGTGCCTACCTGAATCATCCTGTCTTAGGTACCCGCTTGCGTGAGATTTCTGAAACCTTGCTGCAGCACCGTAGAAAATCCATCCATGCCATCATGGGCAGCTCCATCGACGTGCTGAAACTCAAGACTTGCATGCAATTGTTCGATAGCATCAGTCCAGATGATGTATTCGATAAAGTACTGGAAACCTTCTTCAAGAACGAGATATAATCAAGAGTTGGTAATTTTCCGTGGGGAATGCCATGTTCCCATTAGCGATTTTCTGTTTTTTTTGTCAACTTCTTAATTCTTGTTTAATGAATAGCGAAAGATTATTTCAAGATGGTGAGTATCTGAATGAGTGGTATGAGGTTATAGAATATAGTGACTGTCGTGGAGCAGCTCAGTACTATCTGGTTACGGATCATCATGACGGCATCGTCCGAATGGCTTGTGTCTTTGATTCTTGTTTTTCTGCAGATCCAGATGAAATCCCCCGTCAGGATGGAGACGTGAGGGATGCTTTCTATTGTGACAATGAGGGAAGTACCCACCTTGTTTTTATCGATGACAATATTGATTGGTTTTTTTCCATGCTTCCTTCCCCAAATAATCAGTCTATTCAAGGTCAGGTAGAATGTGGTGTGGTGTTCAATACATATTCGCATGACAAGGGTGGTTTCAAGGATGTGGCTGGCATGCAGAAACTGAAGGATCAGCTTCGCCGCGAAATCATGTTTACCATCTCCAATCCTGATTTGGCCCGCCGTTACCGTCTGAAGCCGTTGAATGGCATGGTGCTGTATGGCCCTCCAGGCTGTGGAAAGTCATTCCTGGCCGAGAAGTTTGCACAGGAGTCTGGCCTTAAGTTTGCACTGATCAAGGGTAGTGATCTGGGCAATATCTATCTGCACGGTTCCCAGAGCATGATTGCCAGTCTTTTCAAGAAAGCGGAACAGAATGCCCCTTGCGTGGTGTGTCTTGATGAAATAGATTCTCTTATTCCTAATCGAAAGGGTATGTCGGCCGATCAGGCCATGGTTCGCCAGGAAGTAAATGAATTTCTGAGTCAGCTGAACAACTGTGGCAGCCGAGGCATCTTCGTCATAGCTTCTACCAACAGTCCAGAAACCCTTGACCCGGCTGCTCTCCGCGCAGGGCGACTGGAGAAACAGATTTATGTTCCAATGCCAGACATGGCCTCTCGTCAGGAACTGTTGAAATACTATCTCAAGGATCGTCCCGTGGAAGAGGTTAATCTGGAAGAACTGGCCCGCTTGACAGAAGGCTATGTGGCTTCAGACCTGGAGCTTATTGTGAACCAGGCAGCCCTGGATGCCGCCATTGCCGGCACGCTAATTACAGAAGAAATGCTGGTGGACAGAATCCAGAAGACGTCCCGTTCCGTATCAGAGAAAGATGCCCGCTACTACGAGGAACTGAACCGCCGTATCAAGGGTGAGGTGCAGAATAATCAGGCTCGTGCCAGCATCGGCTTCACCATTCCACGCTATCAGCATGAAGTTGGTTCAACTCCATTGGTGGCACAAGCCTGAAAACTAAGTCAGGAACTCTTCCAATTAAATCCACGAGAAAAGTATATAATTAAAAAGAATCTTATAAGAAAGCAAGAAAATGAAAAGACTAATAATTTCAATTACAATATTTATAATGCTTGTCTTTTTAGCACCATTGGGATTTGCCTATTTGTACTGTTATGGAATGAACGAGGCTCAATATTCAGGTGAAGTTTATGACTGTATAGATATGAAAATAGAGTATGGACATATTGATCCAGATAACCTGGAGAATGTTATAGAGTATTCAAATGAAATAACATCCAGGCTACTCAAGTTTTCTCCGAAATCAGCATATACATCATTTGATAAATTGTCTTTTAATAAAGAGACTTCAACTCATTGTGTTTATTATGCGAAAGTATATAAACAAATCTTTGATTATATAATAAGTCAAGGGAATCTTCATGCCACATGTACTATAAAAAGAGAACCTATTCAAGGAATGGAATTCATACCAAATTTCTTTAAGGCAATTAATAATCAGAAAATGTATAATTTCACTAAAGATCATGATTATTGCCTAATTAATAATGAAATTAAGGTAGATCCAACATTGTATGATTTATTCTAAAAAACAGATAAAATGATATTTAGCCTATTAGAACAGGCCTCTACATATCCGGGATGTCCAGAGTACATACCCGTTCTTGGGCCGTATCTTTTCCTCTTCTTTACAGGAGTATTCTTTATTCTATTCACCATTATTCATTACATACGTAAAAT
>JAKSLR010000067.1 GCA_024401095.1 Bacteroidaceae bacterium | reverse complement strand
ATTGAGCACTGTGGGGAAAACATTCTATAACCATATTCTGCGCCTTATCTTTGCATCAACCAAAAACTGATATATTATGCAGAATAAAGACCAGAATTCTGCTTTGGCGTTCCAGGAACTGACCAAAGCACAGAAAGTTCTCTACCAAGTAGAGACTTTCCTCTGCGAGAACTATGAATTCCGACGCAACATCTTGAGCGGCAAGACAGAATACCGCATGTTGTCGGAAAGTGTTGAACCTTTTCATTGGAATAGCCTGACAAAAGAGACGGTAAACACCATTGTCAGGGAGGCCAAGAAAAACGGAATTGGGGGCGATAAATCGCCACGTCAAGACATTGAAGAATACATCAATTCCGATGCCACCCCTATCCATAATCCTGTAATCGATTATCTGAGTCGGTTACCGAAATGGGATGGAGAAAACCATGTGGCCAGACTCTGGGAACGAATTCCAGGCATAACCACAGAGCAGACAGCCTGGCTATCTATCTGGCTCCGATCCATGGTAGCCCACTGGAAACAGATGGATATGTTGCACGGGAATGAGTGCCTGCCAATATTAATAGGAGCACAAGGGTGTGGCAAATCCACCTTTGCCGTCAGATTGTTGCCGCCTGAGCTACGCGTGTACTATATGGATCACATCAACTTTCTGAATAAGTTTGACAGCAACATGGCGCTAACCAACAACCTTCTTGGCAACTTGGATGAATTCTCAAACATGGGAGCCTCACAGCAGGGAAAACTCAAGCAGACACTTTCCAAAGTGAAAGTCAATGCACGCCCTATCTTTGGTGCTGCACAGGAAGACAAACCCCGTTTTGCCTCTTTCCTGGCCACCACTAACGATGAGCATCCGCTGGTAGATCCAACTGGAAGCCGACGCTACCTCTGTATCAAGATTCCGAAAGGCATGTTCATCAACAACGAGACAGAAATAAACTACAGCCAGCTTTATGCACAAGTGCTCTATGAACTAGAAGAAAAACATGTACCATACTGGTTTACCAATGAACAGGTAGAGCGTATTCAGCAAGTAAACCTGCCATTCTTTAAAAGCGAAGATCTGGAAAGTATGATTACAAGCTTTTATCAGGTACCTGAAGAAGGTGAAGAGTGTGCCCAATGGCTGTCTTGTTCCAAAGTATGCCAGGAACTGAAATCTGCCTATCCAACTCTGCAGACAAATAGCTCTACAAAAATACGTATTGGACAGATTCTTAGATACTTAGGATGCCAGGCAAAGCATTCCAAACATGGGCAGGTCTATTTCTTAACACTCAAGGCTGCCTCCTAAAAGGTGAAGAGTGGTGAAGAGTGAGCAACACTCTTCACCCTTATTACAACGTGATTATCAACATATTAAATCCAAAAGGTGAAGGGTGAAGAGTTTGGCACCACACGTCTTGCTCTTCAAGTTCAGTCAAGCGTCCAAAAAGAGTCTTTCATAGAGACGACAGAGTTCTGTCAACATGTTGCCAGAGCTCTGTCAACACCTTGACAGACACCCAAGCACCATTTATGCCATAAACTAACGATATATGAACAATACTCCTATCCCAGGTGCAGTGTGCCCACAAGCCACCTGCCCGCTGAACCAGACTTGCATAAGGCACAAGAATTACCTGAAAGCACTGGCTAACGAGCCAAGCTTTACTGTATTGAACACACGGTTATTCACCCCTTCTGCAGAATGTCCGCATTATTTAATTACAAAAACCGTACGGATAGCTTACGGATTCAAGAAACTGTATGGCACGCTACCTACACTGACTGCACGGCTTTTCTGGACAGAGACACCGTTTAAAAGCGAATCTGCCTACTACAGATACAAGCGAGGAGAATACGGCCTTTCACTTGAAATGCAGCAGAAACTGCTATCTATTTTCAAGAAAAACGGAGCCAATACGGTTGTAGGATTCGATAGATATCAAGACGAGATAATCTATGTAAAACCTTAAAAAATCAAGACAAAAATTAGGGCAGGATTAGAGAAAAATCTGTATCTTTGCATAAATACTGAAAGACACATGAACAACACTAATCCTGCTGATTTTTCTTATCCTGTGTTTGACCGGCAACTGAAGAACCTGCTCAGTATGAGTCAGGTCCTGCTGGAAGGTTGGGACGACTATAGTACGACAGAACTGAACCACGACCTACGTTCCCTCTGCATCAAGTCGGCCCGGATCTGTTATCTGGCCGACATTGACAGAACCCTTCAGCAAGAAGCCTTCAACCGGCAGCGACTAGAGCCCAACTACTTCTTCTTGGAGCAGTTCAATGACTTAGTAAGGGGAAAACTGGTTCCACACCTGAAAGCCACAATCAGCCAGATAAGAGAAGGAAAAGCTTTTCAAGGCCATACCTCGCCTCTCTTCCCTATCTCATACAGTAAAGTGCTTCCCCACCTGTCGGACTTTCTCATAGAAGATGGCGCATCGGTCCATGCCCTAGATGTCCTGCAGAAAGATGCAGAGAAAATAGAGAAGGTACTGGAAAAGAAGAAGACTGCCCATACTACAGGAATGCTTCCAGAAGAACGTTTCATGGCACTTTCCCAGTACTTTGCGCTCTGCTGCTACCTGCTCTTACATTTTGAGAAAGTAGTAAAGCTTTATCAAGTAGAGATAAAACCCGATGAAGCTGCACGCTTGTTCACAAAAGATATCTTAAACTATACAGAAAGCGAAGAAGGACAAAAGGAACTGGAACGCTTTAAGACTACGCTGGAATTTGACTATGACGGTGAGGTGCTGACCGATAGTCAGATCAAAGAAATACGTCGGAACATAAGAGATGCCATACCTGTAAACTTACAGACCATGTTCATGAAATATGCCGACCAGACAGACATCATGGCCATAGAACTGCTAGGTCAGGAAATCGATTCTGCAGATTATCAGCTACTTCTGGAAGGTTTGGCCAAATGGCAGCTTCTAAAAGCTACAACTTATGAACAGGTACACCCAGAAACAGCCACTTCTACACTACATAATACAATCTTCCGAAGAACAATAGATGGCAGCAAGGTGAACCTACTCTACATTCGTGAAGTCATAGGCCATATGCTCCCCAAGATTACCCGAAAGAACCATTGGTTCTGTGTATGGTGTGTGCTGAAACACAAAAACCTGCTAGCCACATTGGAGCAAGAAGCCTTTGCTCTCCAGATGCAGCACCCAGACTGGTTCCCAAATTTGGAAAAATACAAGACTTTCACCGGTGCTACACTGAATGATTATAACGGCTACCTCTCACAGACCGACTTCCTGTCCTGGAACGAAGAAGATTACAAGGAGTTCCTAAACTTCCACCATGTGCCCAAGCAATCACAAGGCCTATTGAAGAAGTTCAAGACGCTCTGTATCCAACTGGATGCAGCATTTGGATGTTAAATTCTTCACTTAATGTGAATTTTAACATTTTTGATTG
>JAKSLR010000066.1 GCA_024401095.1 Bacteroidaceae bacterium | reverse complement strand
TTTTTGATATTTCCTCAGTATCCAAAGTAATTTATCCCCACCTTTTAGTTAGTTTTTTCTAACCTGTAGTCTTAAATATAACGGGCAGTCTTCTTACTACCCGTTATAAAATCAGCTCACACGCCCGTTCTCAACAGATATGGTTCTATCCGTAATGCACATAGTTGATTTTCTATGACTTACAAGAACTACTGCTTTATCCTTGCAGAACTCTTTTAATGCCTTTAGAATCACCGCTTCATTCAAGCTATCCAGATTGCTTGTCGGTTCATCAAGGAGCATAAGTGGTGCATCGTGTAAGAACGCTCTTGCAACACCAAGACGCTGTCTTTCACCACCGGATAAGGTTTCTCCGAGTTCTCCGACATTGGTGTTATATCCATCCGGTAAAGACTCTATAAATTCATGGATGGATGCCTTCTTACATGCCTCCACCACCTGTTCATGGGTAGCATTAGGATTAGCAAACAAAAGATTTCTTTCTATAGAGTCATGGAAAAGCACTGTCTCCTGTGTAACAAAGCTTTCTGCTGCCCTAAGGGAAGAAGTGTTGATTTCTTTGATTTGTTGATTTGAAATCTCCAGTCTACCCGAGTCTACATCCCAAAATCTCATCAGAAGCTTAAGGAAAGTTGATTTTCCACTGCCGCTCTTCCCAATGATTCCAATAATTCCGCTCTTTGGAATGCTTACAGAGAAATCCTTAAGTATTTTCTCTTCTTCATATGCGAAGTTGATATTTTCAGCCTCTGCTCCGGAATACACAATGTCTTTACCATCTGTCTTTTCAACAATAACCGGAGTTTCATCAAGAATGTCCAAAACTCTGTTGCCTGCAGCCAGGGTATTCTGAATTCCGGTTCCAAGGTTTGCAAGAGCCGTTACCGGTCCAAAGCTGCTCATCAGCATAATAACCGCAACCACAGCATCATTTGAAGCTATAAGTCCTTTTTTTGAAAGAAGTACAGCCCCCAAAAGCATTATCACATCAAAGAGAAGAATACCTCCACCGGTTACTGCAGCACTTGTTCCTCCGGCACCTTTGAGCTTCCTTTCCTTAACTGAAAGAGAATCAGAATAATCATTCATTGCTTTAAGACGTATCTGTCCTGTGCCATACTGAATGCTTTCCTTGACTCCTCTTAAACTGTCTAAAACAAATGCATCCAAATTACCAAATTCTTTTCTAAATCCTTCACCGTAAGCCTTGCTTTTTTTAGCCGCAGTCAATGGAACAAATATTCCAATTGTCATATATGCCATAAGTGCGATAAACCCAAGAATAGGATGTATATTTCCTATTGTTATTGTCATAATCACCGATACAATAAACGCTATGAAAATTGGGCTGATTGTGTGAGCATAAAACACTTCCAAAAGTTCAATATCAGCAGTTAATACCGCAATTAAATCTCCCTTATCTCTGCTTTCAAGCTTTGCCGGAGCAAGTTTTCTTAATGCCCCAAACACCTTGTCTCTTATAAGAGCCAAAAGCTTAAAGGCAAGATAATGATTTCTGTTTTGCTCCAAAAGGTGAAAAACACCCCTAAGCACTGCAACAATCGGAAGTACTATACATATAGGTTTAATTGCCCCACCGGTTATTGCAAGACCTCCAAGTACCGGAATTGCAATAGCGCATAAATGCCCAAGCACACCCATAGTTACCGCCAGAATCATAGTCCCCGTCAATGGTTTTACCAGTTTAAGAAGACGCTTCATTACTTCAAATCCGTTTCTGTTCATTTACACGCTCTCCTTTAACATATTTTCAAGCTGTTCCTGCTCATCCCAGAGTTTCTCATAAGTTCCCTGAAGCCTTAATAATTCAGCGTGTTTTCCGCTTTCTGCCAAATTTCCGGCTTGTAATACATATATGTTGTCAGCCCGTGTGACATTTGCCAATCGATGAGAAATAAGAATAATTGTTTTCTGCTCTTTCTCATTCTCAGTCATTGAAATAATCAGTTTCATTATGTCGTTTTCACTTTCTGCATCAATGTTTGACGTAGCCTCATCAAATATGTAAACAGGTGAATCATGCAAAAGCGCTCTTGCAATTGCAAGTCTTTGTCTCTGCCCTCCGGAAAGGTTTGTTCCGGCTTCTAACACAGCCATATCAAGACCACCCTCTGATCTTACAAAGTTGGACAGATTAACCTTCTCAAGTACATTCCACAATTCTTCGTCAGTAGCATTGACTTTTCCCATCAGAAGATTATCCCTGATACTTCCCTTAAAAATATAGCTGTTGTGGCTTATGTAAGTTATTCGTCTCATAAGCTCTGGGCCAGATGCATCCGTAAGCTCTATACCGCCTATTTTTACGCTACCTGTATAGCCCATGTTTTTACTTGTTAGGATGCCTGCAATTGTAGATTTACCACAGCCCGACTCACCTACAATGGCTGTGAAGGATCCTGCAGGGAAGTTCATGCTTATACCATGCAGTATCTCTTTTTCCTCTGAATATCCAAACTTGATTTTTTCAATTGTAATCTCATTTGAAGAAGGTATCAGACCTTTGTCTTCTCTTTCAGGCAAATCCAGAATAGCAAATATCTTGTCACTGGCCGTCATTCCATTCATAGCTACATGGAAGAAAGATCCAAGCTGTCTCATCGGCAAAAAGAAATCGGCGGAAAGAAGAATAATTACAAAGCATCCTAAGAAATCAATATCTCCTTTTGCATATCCCAAAACCGCAAGTACAATTCCAAGGGCTGCCCCACCGTATGCAACCACATCCATAACAATGATGGAATTAAGCTGCATGGTAAGTACCTTCATGGTAATTTTTCTAAAGTGCTCAGCATCCTGATTCATTTCTTCGTGCCTTGCTTCATCTGCCTGATAAATCTTAAGGGTTGTGAGTCCTTGAAGATTTTCAAGAAAATGATCACCAAGCTTTGCATATTGCCCCCAGTAATTTTTAAGCAGCCTCTTTGCTATTTTTTGCACAATAACAATCGCTACCGGAATCAGAGGAACACATACAAGAAGCACTACGGCTACCCTTACACTAATAAGTCTTACTACAAAGAACAAAGTAATCGGTGCCAGAAATGCATAGAAAAACTGTGGCATATATTGACCGAAATAGGTCTCAAGCTGCTCAACGCCTTCTCCTGCCAGCTGAATCACTTCGGCAGTTGATACATTTTCTGTGTAGGAAGATCCCAACCTTAAAATCTTGTCATAAAGAAGCCCTCTCACTGTTCTCTTGACGTTTTTTGATGCCTTAAAAGACGCTGTGGCTGCCAGTTTCACGCAGCAGATACGCAGAATTGCTGTTGCCATAATAATCAGAATGCTTCTTGTAAAATCCACATCTTCACTACTCATTACTGCGTTTAACACCTGCGCTATTGTAATTACCATCACAACATTGGCTCCCATTCCAAGCCACTGGAATAGCACATTTTGAGCTATATATTTTTT
>JAKSLR010000065.1 GCA_024401095.1 Bacteroidaceae bacterium | reverse complement strand
CCGCCAGAATAATACCTGCGATAAACGACCAGAATACCGTAGGCTTATTCATGAAAAATTGCGTAATCTTGTTCATCAAATGAGTCCTCCTACATTGGTTTCAGATGGTTTTGCTATCACTTTCACCTTCTCCTTGTCCTGAAGCACATTCACGCCGGCTCTGACCACTTGCTCATTTCCTGCCAGACCTTCCGTAATGATTATCATAGCCTCATTCTTCAGGGCACCAATCTTCACCGCCTTCTTATTTACCCTATTATTCTTCTCATCCAGCACCCAAACATAGGCCTTGCCGTCTTGGTTAAAGACTGCGCTTACCGGTACCGACAGACCCTGAACTTCGCCCGAAGCTTCCATTTCCACCTTCACCTCTACATTCATACCCGATGTTATGGCCTTGGCATCGCCAGGGTTCAATCCCAGACGTACCTTATACAACTGATTATTGTCGGCTTTAGGTGTAATACTCAAGAGCTTTACTCCTACAGGCTGACCATTGCTGAAGGAACCGCTGCATGTAAACGCCTTGAACTGATCTTTCAAGAGATATAAAGAGGTAGGAATATTAAAGGTAATCTCCATCTGCTTTACATCCAGCAGATTCACTACAGGACTTCCGGCACCAACCATTTCAGAGACTTCAAAATTGACACTCTGCACATAGCCACTGGTTGGGGCATACAGTTTAGTGTAGCTCAACTTGTTTTCGTTGTTCTGCAATTGAATCTTCAACTGCTCCAATCCGCTGGCTGCCTTGTCGTAATCATTGCCCGACAGGCTCTTGGCATCGTACAGTTTCTTCATTCGGGCCAACTCACGCTGCATCTGCTCATACTGAATGCGAGCTGCATCAACACCTAATCTATAATCCTTATCGTCAAGAACGGCAATCAGCTGTCCTTCGCGAACCAAATCACCCTCCTTGACCATAATACGGGCAATCTGGCCACCGGTCTTGAATGCCACACCAATCTCACGACCTTCCTCTACGATGCCCGAGAAAGTCTTCTGCATCTCGGCCACAGAGCCAGTAGGCTGTACCACCATCACGCTATGCACAGGTTCATCGCTTTGCGCATTTTGTCCTGTGCATGCTGCAAAGAGTGCCCAAACAGCAACTCCTAATAACATGTTTTTCTTCATATATCTTTTTCGTTTTCTGATTTTCCGATTGCAAAGGTAGTAAAGTGTACATTCAGATGAACTATCTTATTTTCTATGAAAATTTCCTTTTGGACGAAAAAATAATTCATATCTGCAATATTTTACTCAAATTATTTACTTTTGGACTAATTTTATGTACATTTGCAGTAAAGCAAGATTACCATGAAGAACATCACCGACTTCCATCTGAGCATGATTCCCGATGAAGGGAAGAATATATTTTTCGAGAATGAACTGCTATTGGCCGACAGCATCGGTGTTGAGGTTGATCATGAGGCAATAAGGCAGTTACTGCCCATGCCTCCATTTCAGATAGACTTTATCATGATGGTGTTCTGTCTGGGAGGTGAGTTGTCATTCATTCTCAACCAGCAAGAAATTAGATTACATGCCAATGACGTGGTGTTTGTAAATAACAACGACATCGGCGAGATACTGGATACCAGTAAACACTTCGAAGTCTTTGTCATTGGATTTTCCAACAGGAATTACTTCGAGAACATATACAGCAAAAGTGCTTGGGAATTCCGCAACTTTCTGCTGTTCCGCAGCCATTTCCCCATACCGGAACAGGACATGAAGGAATACTTTATGTTTTACGAATTGATGCGGAACAAACTGTCGGACAAGGAGTTCATTCCCAAAAAGGAATTCATAGCCAAGAGCCTGTCTCTGATGGGAGTCATCATGCAGAACACCATCATGAACGTGTCAAAGCTGATCCCCCAGAACAGCAAGCAGCGGAATATTCTTCTCCTGGAACAGTTCATCAATCTGGTAAAGATGCATTTCCGCAAGCAGCACAACCTGCAGTTCTATGCCGATGAGCTGTGCATTACGCCCAAATACCTGTCGCAGTTAGTGTATGAAACCAGCGGACACTTTGCCAGCGACTGGATCAAGAAATACCTGTTGGACGAGGCAAAAACGCTGCTGAAAGAAGGACATTATACGGTCAATCAAGTGGCTGACCTATTGTGTTTTCCCAATGCCTCGTACTTTACGCGCTTTTTCAAACGGCAAACCCACATGACTCCTATGCAATATCAAAAAGAATAATATTACGTGAGTCACAACCCCTCAAATGCATCATTCATTCTGGTGGTAAGGGTATAGAAAGTGGAGAACAAAGCGTTACTCCACTTTTTCTTGTCGTGTGAAGACCGGTAGTAGTCGTACGACTTCTTGTTCCATACCTTGAAATAGTTATCTGTAAAGTAACCCTTATAGTCGCTCAGGTTATCACCCGTAAATGTAGGGACATGGGCTTTTCCAAACCAGTCTGGATGCATCATCTGGCGGGAAAAGGCTTCAAACTGCATATTTTTCAGCAAGCGGTGGTACTTCAGCACACACCACACGCAGAACCACTGATTCTTCCGTTCTACCAGTTTGACCATCTGTTCTATCTGGGTACGCAGTTCAAACAGATCTACAGGCTTGCCATTCACCTGATCCTGGAATACCTCATTGAAAAGTTCATCCTTTACCTGAGCAGGATGCTCCAGCTCATATTTCATGCACTGCAAGACATTACTTTTGGCAACCACTACCGTCAGCGCTTGAAGTTCTTCAGAAGAATGCTGACCATGCACTATCTCGTATGCCATCTTGCCCGGTTTCCTGTAATAAGTCATGAAGCAATACTGTAAGGATTCCGGCAATTCACGGACCAGATTCTTTTCCTCGGCATGAATCTGCTCCAAAGAAAGCGGACAACCGTCATTCTCGAACAAGAGTCTGGTTTTATAGGTACGCAATATCTTCTCTCCTTCTTCAGAATTGGCATAAGCCTGGATAATCTCCCCAAACAGATGCTCCAGTTCCTCCTCACTGATAGTATGGGATTTTCTTTCCACGCATCGCTGGAAATGATAGTTCAGGTAGCAGCTGTAGGCCAAAAGCCTGCACAGGTTCCAGAAACGCTCCACCGATGTTTCTCCCGGATAAGTTTTTGGCTTGACTTTCTGCATCATGCCCTGCACCTGTGTCACAGCCTCATACAGGCTTCCATAATTCTGTGGTTCCATGCCGTCGGAAGTCAGCATACCCTCTAACTGGGGCAGCACATCGGTCATATTTCCGGTGTAATAAGGGAGTTTTTTCCCTTCCAGTTTATTCCCCTCACGCATCTCCTTCGAAATACGTAGCATGGCAGGACCCAAAAGATCAGAGACCAGTCGCTCAAAACCATCCAAATAGTGGGCGTTCTTCTGAAAACGCTCCATGGTCAGGTCTTTCTGCTGCTCCACCCAGTCTTGGTCGGCCATATAGAAAAGGCGCGCTCCTTTCCGGCAAAGGGAATGAATGTCCATGGAGAGTTCCAAAGCGCCATAATCCTGCCATCCTTTTGTAAACTCTTCCACCAGAAGGAGGAATATTTCCAGTTGACGGTCATAGACCGCATAATTCAGAGGTGCATCTGTTTCTTGTGTTTTCAT
>JAKSLR010000064.1 GCA_024401095.1 Bacteroidaceae bacterium | reverse complement strand
AGTAATCCCAGGGCTTTTCTGTCCATTTTCTGTGCACGTAGAATCAGGTCCATCTCTCTTTCAGCGGTCATCTTTGTTCTGGCAGTGGTAATCATGAAGAAGTAGTTTAAGGCGTTTATAATCAGTTGTTTAATTGTATCTAATGATATTCTTAAAGCAGACAGGTTCAGCCCACTCCCCATAGGGAATAGCGAAAAAGTCTGCTGCCTGAAACCTAAGTGTCAGGCGGTTTTTATGTTAAATGATTAATAAATTAGGTTGTAAGTCTCAAGAAATAGTTGTGTGTCTTTCACATTTTCAAAACATATTGCAAAGATAGGCGATTTTTTTTCAAAGAAACAAATTCTAGGTCATCTTTTTTATAAAAAAGTTCGTAGCATCTGGCAACTTGGGCTTTCATGTAGTTTTCTCAGCCCTTTCTCCTTGATCTGTCGCACACGTTCCCGTGTCAGGTTACAGTGTAGGCCTATTTCATCTAGAGAAAGAGCTTCTGTTCCCAGCCCGAAGCTCATTTTAATGATCTCAAGTTCCTTTTGGTTGAGAATGGCTTTTAATATGCGTTCAATTTCTATTCGTAACGACTCCTTGTCCAGTTTTGAATCTGTAGAAGGAGTATCGCTGACCATCTGCTCCACAAAGCGGGTATCATTCTCATCGTCCATAGGAGAGTCTAGCGAAACATGATGCTTCTGTGCATTCATGGCTTTAATGATCTGTTCACCATCCAGTCCTGTTTCTTCCACCATTTCTTCCACGTTTGGTTTTCTGCCATGTTCCTGTTCATATTGGGTCATCATGCGGTTAATCTTGTTCAGGCTTCCTATCTGATTCAACGGGAGTCTCACAATGTTTGATTTCTCTGCCAGTGAAGACAAGATGCTCTGTCTGATCCACCATACTGCATACGAGATAAACTTGAAACCCTTAGTCTCATCAAAGCGCTCTGCCGCCTTGATCAATCCAATGTTACCTTCGTTGATCAGGTCAGACAATGACATGCCTTGGCTTTGGTAGGTCTTGGCTACCGAAACCACAAATCGCAGGTTACAGAGCACCAGTCTTTCCATGGCCTTTTTGTCTCCCTGGTGGATACGCTGTGCTAACTCTACTTCTTCATCAGCGGTGAGCAGGTCCTGACGTGATATTTCCTGGAGATAAGACTCCAAGGTTCCGTCGCGGCTGGTTATACTTTTGCTTATTTTCAGTTGTCTCATCATAAATCTACACAGTCTATTTCGTTATACATGATTCGTACTTGGTTCTCTTCGGTCTTGCCGTAGATGATCCACTGGCCGTTTTCCAATTTAATGTGCTGTACTTGCAGCTTGTAGCAGGTATCATCCATTAGCGTTACCTCGGCTGGGATGAGTAGCATGGCCGATTGAATGAGCCGGTGCATCTGTAGCTGGTCAAACTCATCTTCCAGTACAGGTAGGTCGGGTGTGTGTCCTTCCATCCATTGCAAGGCAGCTGCGCAGAGTGGATTGTCACTGTATTTTTTCAGGTAGGCAGTGACCTTGCGCTTGGTTGCATCTTCGTTCCCATTCCATATTTCCACAGGAAATGGTTGGTTAGGGTCTTCGTAGTAGAACACCTTCCCACATGGTCTTCTTTCTTCCAGAATCCGGGCACCGCAGCTGCGGAACTTGCTGATGTCCTTGCGAATGGTATCAGGCTTACAGCTTACAATGCTGCAGGTATCGCTCAGTTCCCGGGAAATTCTTCCCAAGGTATAATTTTTGGAACGCTTGCGCAAGAGCTCGTGTAGCTTCAGCTGTCTTTTAAGTACAAATTCGTTCTCACTGTTCATTTGGAATATAGATATTAGGTTTTACGTTTTCGTTGACAGTTCCGTTTTCAATGCCTTCTACAAGCAAGTAAAGCCAGTCGTATAGCAGCGATTCCGGATGTTCCTCATGAGCCTTTTTCACACTCTCTGCAAAATGCTGTTCCGGTTCCTTGCCGAAAGGGAAAGGTTCATCAGCCTTATTGTAGGCCAACAGGCGATTCCCGTGACTTCCTCCTCTGCGCACTTTAAGAAAGAGGTCTGTTCGTTCCGGATAGCATTCCTCAAAGTTGCGCAAGTCAGCTTTCAGGGTACTCATGCCAATTCCTTTCAAGCCCTGTTCCTCAAGTAAGGCATTTACGTCATTCAGCAGTTGGTCCCAGGTACGAGGGTGATGAACTTCTCGTAGTAAGGTATGTTCCATGAAGAGTCGTTTGTGTGTAATTCGATAGTCCGCCATAGTTTAGTCTAAAGTTCAAGTAATGTAATGCAGTTATCCTCTATTATAATAGTGTATCTAGAAGGCAAAAATTCCCCAACCAACCCAAATAATTAACATTTATTAAGAATAAGAGCGCTTTTACCCAATTAAAGATATACAAAGTATTTATAGCTTTGCTGGCGGAAAATAGATGCATTTTGGCTTATACTTCATAGACATCAGTTATTTTCCGTTTCTCGTTTAATAGAATAAGGAAGTAAATTTAAAGAATATGAAAAAGTGGTTTTGTTTTTTGGCAGTAACCAGCCTCTTGGCTCTGGTTTCTTGTGTGGGCGATAAAAAGAGTAAGATTGAAACGGATGAAGTCTCTGTTAATTCTGTAGATTTGTCTGAAGTTGTGAAGAAGTATTGGCTTGTGGTGAATGACACCACGGAAGGTGCAAATGAAAGGCTCGAAGGAAGGCCGTTGTCAGAATACGACATCCCTGGTCTTGATTCTGACTATGCACTGGAAAAACAGGACTTCCAGCATAAAGAATTGGCAGATTATGTGTCCATGTACAATGCAACCATTATCTGCTATGACATCATCAGTCAGCATGAAAAGTACCAGCGATGGGGAAATGAACTGGATCGGACATCGATAGCTAATCTGAAGAAGAACATTAGCGGTTTCGACTTGTCAAGATTGGAGTATGAGGAAGTCAAGAAATCTATCATGCTACTCCAGCAGTGTTACGATGTCTTTTATGAAAAGGTGCTGGCAGGAAAAGCTGCAGATGAAGACGATATCATGAGGGCAAACGAACAAGTGGGTGAGACATTGAAACGGTATCTACAGGATCCTTTGGCTGACTGTGATTCTGAGATGCAGAATAAGATACTCGATGCTACCCTGGGATGGAAGGATTATGCTTCACAACCAGCTTGGCAGTCTGTTCTGCAGGCCAGTAAAGAAGGAAGAGATGAAGTTTTTTTAAAGGCAGTGTTGAATGCCAAGACCTTTGATGAGCAGTGTGCTTTATGTATGTTGGCTGGTAGAAAGGTATCATATAGTGCAGTTCTTCCTGTCATGCGTGCCCTTTTGGATGCAGGAGAGTATAGTCCTATGCTCTATTATTTATGGAGAGGCTGGAGAGCCTTGGCCCAGATTTCTTATTATGGAATTTCACGCGACAGCGTTTTAGCCGATGAATGGTACAATGAATACCGGAAGAAAGTCTTTCTGACCTGTCTTCATCAGCTGGATACACATCCTGATGATCTCACTGCAAGTGCCAATGTCATCATGTTTCTAGATACCACAAATACAGTACGAAATGGCAGTTTCATCATGGGTAATGATGCTCCTCTGGAATGTTCTGATATTTTTGAAGAATAGCGTACCTCGGGAAACAGCAGTGTCTTGAACCG
>JAKSLR010000063.1 GCA_024401095.1 Bacteroidaceae bacterium | reverse complement strand
GTTGACGGTCATAGACCGCATAATTCAGAGGTGCATCTGTTTCTTGTGTTTTCATGGGTAGATTTAGTCTTTGTACAAATATACGACATTTCTTTCAAAGACAAAACACAAAACGGAAATTTATTTACATTAGCGAGATATAATTGAATAGTCCGCAACATGAGTTCATCAATCTTCCAACCATTTCTAATATTCTACATTTCCCGTACTAATACACAAAAGTTACAGTTCCCATCACAGTTCTTCCTCTCAGAAAATATATTTCTTGGAAACTGTTTATACCATCTTGGGAGTGAAGAATGTATTCCTGCTGGTTAAACAGATTATTGCAACGAGCAGTAAAAGTGAATCGGCTGTTATGTTTATATTTTGCATAGAAAGACAGCAGAGAGAATTCCTTGTAAGATCCGTCCAGAGTCTGGTTAGCCGAGTAATCCAGAGAAGTCGTAAAGGTAAAGGATTTCAAAGACAGTATTCCTTCTGCCTGAAAACGGTGTAGCCAGAATGTACTTCCATGCTGTATATGTGTACCGATGCTTTGTTCCGTAAAGCTTAATCCCAGCCATTTTGTGGGATTAGTCTCTATATTCAGCATGGAATTTAGATTATTTTGCCTACGTTCAAACAAACCGCCATTCTGGTATTGCATGAAATTTCTGCTTCCTGCACCCAACGTGATATTCATATTTGTGCGCCAGAATGTAAAAAGCTTGCCCACATTCCAACTTCCGGAAAGAGAACTGTTTTCATGATTGCAAGGTATGAATTGGGTAATGGTATGTGTACCAAGGAGCTGTAAACTGTTGCTCACGGACCGTTTCAAGTTTGCTTTTACCTTTATAGACTATTACACGAACACCTTTCCTACTAAGCACTCCAAAATCTCGAAGGTCTTTAGCCAAAAGAAGAGCACCTAACTGCGTTATACTCCATCCCAATTCTTCATGCTTGATAAGATGCTCCTGCTCTAATCGTTCAATTATACCTTCTTGTGTCTGTGGGAGAGGCATCTTCACTAGGTTGAAGTAGGTTTCTACACTGAGAAGATTAACAACTTCTTGCGATGAAAGCATTTCCTTTGCCATCAATCCTGCAAGATTGCGATTTGCGGCCTTCTTCCAAATCTTGGCTTCTTTGTCTGGATATGATTGTAAACGCTTGGTCAGACTACCAACACGAATATATTCAACGTTCAAGAATGATACAGGTCTTGAGGTTGCAGCTGGAATACGGAATAGTGATATGTGCTTACCTTCAGGTGTGTCAAACTCAAATATCTCATAGTCCACCTTTGGATTTAATCTGTTCAAAAGCCAAAGTTCAAGTTCCTCATTACCTTTCTTTGCTAACTTCGCATAGAAATTAGTTCCCTTCACATCGTGGGTACCATCCTCAACACCGAAGACTAAATAACCAAACGATTTATCCAATAAACATGCACTATTAGACAAAGCAGACAGTCGCTCTCCTATTTCTTCCTCAGAATGGAAGTTTGCCTTAAACTCCACCCACTCCGTTTCGGACGGCAACGCTACCAAGACGTCTAATAATCTATTTAAATCACTATTATTCATATATTCAATTACATTCCAGTTACATAATTAATATACAATGTGGCAAAATGTTTTTATTTATTCATATATCTGAAAGACAACGATTTACAAACAAATAACATCCCTGTTTTTGAATTGTGAACCAATACCTAATAGAATACCAAACATACTTCAGTTACATAATAGTTACATATTCTTGTTAAGAAATCGTATCACTCTATTCCAACAATAGCCCTCGCTGATAGAACTCATTTACGAGCAAGCTTTCCGAAAATTGCATCCAAGCAGACATTATCGTTTTCTGGTATTCCTTCTCATTCTCAGGCATGGGCAGTCTTTCTATTTCTTCTTTTTTAAGTCGTTCTAAGCAATCGAACGCTTTATGGATGGTATCCTTACTAATAGGTATTCTAGCGCCATTAGCATCAATAATATATGTATTGAATAGCTCTACGCAGTCAGGCATCTGCATAATCACCCTTATGGAAGATATGACTCTTTGCAGTTCTGGTGTTGCAGTTTGTTCCAATATATCCAACAACGAGTTTGCAAGTGCTATATTCTGTTTTTCTATAGAGTAATTCACTATTGTTGATTTAAAATTATCGAGATTTTCCACTGATATGTATTACTTCTGCCTCTGTTATGGCCTGATAATTTAATGGTCTACTAACTCGTACATATGCCCTGGCACATAATTAATCTGAGCAGTAAGTAGATTACCTAAATCAAGATGGACGTGCTTATTGCCTTTTACTCTGCGAAGGACTCCTTCCGTACCTGCAAGTGGGCCAGCAATGATTCGGATGCGTTTGCCTATATGGGAGAATGTTTCAGAGTATTGAAGCAAAGTGACTTTGTTACGGATTTTGTTGATGTTATCAAGGAACTTTGTCATTGATGTCCAATAACATTTTCTAACAGGTCATTTTACGCAAATAACACGCAAAACGAATTTATTTGCAAAGTTAATATTTTAACTTCACATTCCAAAGGAATATAAGTGAATACAGAAGTTTTTTATGTATTTTTAGCGGGAGATGATAACCATTCCTTGATGCTGTCTGCATCGAAGGTTAGTCCGAAGAGCTCATCCATGTGCTTTCTGCTATAGTAGTTCTTGCCAGCTAACCTGCAAACAGGTATTTCGTTTTTCTTGGCAGAGGTGTATAGCCAAGATTTCTTGACCTTGTATATCTGCATGACTTCTTCGCCAGAGATGTAGTCAAGCGGTTCCTCGGAATGGGATTGTGTTATTCCATTCCCTTTTGTCACCTTTTCTTTTGACGAAAGGGAAAATGAAGATTTTGCCTTCTTAGGCTTAGAAGTGGGAAGGACACGGTGATAGGGATTCCCGGCAAGCATCTGTTCGATGTCTGCCTTGCGGATGAATGCCATTCTTAGTGTAAGAAATGCTGATGGAATCTCTTCGGTAATGATGATAGTCTGTATAGGAAGAAAGTCCGGTCTTGGAGATCTGGAGTATTGTGGTGAATTCATCAAAGTTATCCCTTGCCAATGTGTCTGGCATGAACTTATAGTCATACAAAACCCTGAAATCACTCACACCCAACGTATCGGAACTGGCAGCCCGCAGTGTGGCACCTTTTTCTACTACCCACACAGACTGGGCATTCAAATCCATGAATGGGAAACTACATAGAAAAAATATTCCTATTAAGGATAAAATCAAACATCTATTTTGCATAATGATTTCTAATATTATTATGGGACACAAATATACAATTATTTTAAAAGTTTCTGACGCAAAATTAAATCATAATATTTTTAGTTCAATGCCCATATGGTATAAAAATAGCATTCTGCGAACTTTTTACAATTTTATGAATTTCAACATTTTGTGCTAAACTATAAAGGAACATGCGGTATAAAAAACACCTGCCAATCACTATACAACACCATTTTTATCCTTCAAAATGGTGCAAAATAAACTCCCTAGTAGATATCTCTCTATTATCAATTCCTAGTTTTGCTTTGTAATTCAAAAGCCTTTGCTTAATTCCCTGTGGTGTTCTGAAGCAGAACTTTTGGGACGCAGGGAGGTCCCTGTCCATGCAGACAATTGTGCCCAGGCTTGGCTAGAGCACAAGAAACAGAGTATGAATAACAGACGTTTCTTTTGAATTGTATAATCCTTGTTCTTTGATAAAATAAGCTTTTTTTTTAATTGGATGACACGTTTAGTTTTTAACTTTATAAAGAATTATGACTTGGTTATCATCTTCGGTTAATGTCTCTGTAATTTCCTTAAGGCTGCCACTTAGTCGTCCTTCTTCAAGTTTATCAACAAGACTGTCTGCAGTATACCTCAAAGCGAAAGAGCACTCGGGCATATCTCCCCTAAGAAAACCGCCAGCTAGTTGAATTGTCTTTCCGGGGAAATCAGGATCTTTTATTGTGTAATGGTAAAACTTTTTCTCCAGTTTATCATAAACAAGATCATATTCATTGAATAGGTCTTCAGACTTTGGTTCAACACCTATTCGAATCATAAAAAGATATCGCTCACTTTCCAAACCGGCCACAACATAATAAGGTTTGTCTTCCATTTTGGCAATGGATGGTTTTCGAGCCATGATGGGAGATAGACGGCCTTCACGACCGATATGGTAGATTGTATCTGAAGACAGTTCGGAAAGAATATACCCATTTTTGACTCTTTGCAATGGATTATGCCCATACATCGATGAGAACACACTACCATCTGTAACAGTATAGCTCACCCTAAGGTTTTCTTGCCTATCAATGGCATGCGATACTTCTATGCGATTCAGTTCTTTTCCGTCTTCTTTGGAAATGATTGAGAAATAGGCTGGTTCCTCAAGTACTGCACCAAAAAAAGAAGTCTGGTAGGTGATGAAAGAATCATCGTCCCATGTTCGTACATGCCAAGCATACCCAAGATTGAAGTCTCGCAGAAAATTTCCCTCAAAATCATAAACGTGCATTTTCTGTTGGTCCTGTACAAAGATTTCTTTCCTCTTCTCATCAAGATTCAATCCAGACAACCATACATATTCACCCTCACCTTGTCCCTTTCTGTTGAAGCACTTCACAGCCTCACCATTACGTTTGAACAACAATATGTCATCTTGCCCAGATTTAGTACGAGTAAGATAGTAATTATCAGTAATGTGAAAAGGGATAACTGGAGTCATAAAACCTTCATCATTAGATAACTTTATATACTCCACATCTACAAGATCGTGTATATCTAATTCTATTTCCGGATAGCTTTGGGTAAGATCCACTGTTGG
>JAKSLR010000062.1 GCA_024401095.1 Bacteroidaceae bacterium | reverse complement strand
TCACCAGCCACACCCGTATTCACGGCGTAGAGACAGAGCCTTGGCTGTACAACCAAAGCTTCATTGATGCCTGGAGAGAAAGTGCAGAACTCAAATATAAACTCATGCCTTATGTCTATGCACAGGCAAAAGAATGTACAGAGAACGGATGGCCAATGCAGCGCGCCCTTCTGCTGGAATTCCCAGAAGACCCGGGAGCATGGCTGATAGAAGATGAATACATGTTTGGCAACAACATACTGGTAGCTCCTCTCATGGAAGAAGTGACCAGCCGTGACGTTTACCTCCCAGGAAAACAGAAATGGATTGACTATCAGACAGGAAAAGTCTATCAGCCAGGATGGAATCACATTCAGGCAGGAAAGCTTCCTGTCATCATGCTGGTCAAGGACGGAAGTGCCATCCCACATGTCCCAGTAGCACAGAGTACAGACAAGATAGACTGGAGTAAGGTTACATGGAAGACCTATAAGGCTGGTGCCAAGAAAGCTACCGGCTTGCTCTATAAGCCAGGTGATACAAAATTACAGACAATAACTAAATAATTAAATGAATATGAAAAAAATAGCAACTATTGCATTAGCAGCTCTAACAATGACTGCATGCACCACAAAGAAAGCAGAAACTCCAGCAGAAGAAGCTCCAGCACAGAAAACATTAGTACTGTATTATTCACAGACTGGAACTACACAGAAGGTAGCAGAAATCTTCCAGCAGAAACTGAATGCCGATACAGAAGTCATTGAATTGGCAGAAGCATTCGAGGGAACCTATGAGGAAACTGTAGCTCATTTCCTGAAAATGAACCAGGAAGGAAAGGTTACTCCAGTAAAGCCATTGAATGCGAACCTGGACGACTACGATGTCATCGTATTGGGTTTCCCTATCTGGTTTGGAACCTATGCAGCTCCTATTGAAGGCCTTCTCCAGAGCGTAGACCTGACAGGAAAGAAAATCGTTGCCTTTGCTACATTTGGTAGCGGTGGTATCACAGAGACTGCTGCTAAGCTGAAAGAAAAGGGACTTGATGTTATTGCAACCTATGGTGTACGTCAGGCATTGATTGAGACTGCCGAGGAAGGCATCAACCGTGTCTTGGTAGAAAGCGGACTCATCGAAGGTGAAGTAGAAGCTTTGGCAGATTACACCGAGCTCCAACCTGCTACCGAAGAAGAACAGGCTATCTTCAACGAAGCAATTGGTGATTACCAGATGCTGGATGGTACTGTAGCTACCCTTTGTGGCGGACGTACCACTGCTACTGGCACTGACTTCCTGTTCCAGGCAGAAAGAACAGACAAGGACGGCAACAAGTCTGAAATGAAAATCTTGGTTACTAAGCCAAATGCAGAAGGTGCCAAGGCATTCTTCACCAGAGTGGACCGTTAATTAACTAGATATCTACAATTAAAAAATGAAAACAACAGTTTTTTTCGTAGCATCCCTGCTTAGCATTTCTGCTTTTGCCCAAAAGCCAGTCTTGCCTAAGGATGCAGAGATTGAAGCCAAAGTACAGGCTCAGCTCCAGAAGATGACGCTGGAAGAGAAGATAGGTCAGATGGTAGAGTTGGAAATCAACATGATTACCTACAATGACCCTACTTATTCCATGCAGAAAATCATGTTCATGGATGAAAAGGAGCTAGACCAGACCATCCGTAAATTTGGCTTACAGAACCAGTATAAAGCATCTGAACTGGTAGCCAAGACACCGGAGGACCGTCAGAACATGCAGAAGATGATCGCGCTCTACGGTCTTAGCAATGCCATTACCTCCAAGCTTCCTTTCAAGATAGATGAAGTGGCACTGGATTCTGTCATTAATAAATATAAGGTAGGATCTATCTTGAACGCTCCTCGCACCACTGCACAGACCCCAGAAGTCTGGAACTATGTGGTAAAGACCATTCAGGATGCTTCCATGAAGGGATTGGGCATTCCAGACATCTACGGATTGGACCAGATGCATGGTACAACCTATACGGCAGGTGGAACACTCTTCCCTAGTGCCATAAACATGGCAGCTACCTTTAACCGTGACCTGACTTTCAAGATGGGTGAAATTGTAGCCTATGAGACACGTGCCTGCAATGTACCTTGGATTTATGGTCCAGACATTGACTTGGCCCGTAATCAGGCTTGGAGCCGTCAGTATGAAGGTTTTGGCGAAGACGTATACCTGAGTTCTGAAATGGGTCGTGCTGCCGTAAGAGGTATGCAGGGAACAGATCCTAACCACATTGACAAATACCATGTAGCTTCTACCCTGAAGCACTATTTTGCCTATGGTGTGCCAAACAATGGCCTTGACCGTACCCCTGCCATCCTGAGCGACCAGGAATTGCGCGAAAAGCAGTTTGCTCCTTTCCTGGCAGCATTCAAGGAAGGTGCACTCAGCATCATGACCAACTCATCCATCGTGAACAACATGAACGGTGTGGCTAACCGCCGTTTCCTGACCGACTGGCTGAAGCGTGACCTGAACTGGGACGGCATGATTGTAACCGACTGGGCTGACATTGAAAACCTGCGTACCCGTGACCACATTGCTGCTACCCAGAAAGAAGCCATCCAGATGGCTATCAATGCAGGCGTAGATATGATGATGGTTCCTTCACAGTTCACCTACAATGCGCTCTTGAAGCAGCTGGTAGAAGAAGGTGGTGTTTCCATGGACCGTATCAACGATGCTACAGCACGTGTACTTCGTCTGAAGTACCGCCTTGGCCTGTTCGATACTCCAAATACCTTGAAGGAGGATTACCCTAAGTTCGGTAGTGCAGAATTTGCCGCTTACAGCCGTCAGGCAGCTTTGGAGTCAGAAGTTCTTTTGAAGAACGAGAACAATATCCTGCCTTTGCAGAAGGGTAAGAAGATTCTGGTTGCAGGTCCTAACGCTAACTCCATGCGTACCCTGAACGGTGGCTGGAGCTACACTTGGCAAGGCGACGGTGCCGGTCGTGAGGAGTTTACAGGTAAGTATAACACCATCTATGAGGCACTGCAGAACAAGTTCGGCAAGAAGAACGTGACACTGGTTGAAGGTGTCCGTTACGAAGGCGGAAACTGGCAGGATGAGGTTGCCGATGGCATTGATGCCGCAGTAAAGGCAGCTGCCGGTGTAGATTACATTGTGGTTTGTGTGGGTGAAAACACTTATGCAGAAACCACAGGTAACATAGCCGATGTAAACCTTTCACCAAACCAGAAGGAACTGGTGAAGGCGCTTGCTGCTACCGGTAAGCCAGTAGTCATGGTTCTGAACGAAGGTCGTGCCCGTACCATCTACGACATTGAGCCACTGGTACAGGGTATCGTTCATACCCTACTCCCTGGAAACTATGGTGGTGATGCTCTGGCTGAACTGCTGGCAGGTGACGCAAACTTCAGCGGTCGTCTTCCATACACCTATTCTTCTAAGCCAAACGCATTCGTAAACTACGATTATAAGGCTTGTGAAGTGCGTGGAACCATGAGTGGTGTATATGATTACGATGCCAAGACCTATGAGCAGTGGTGGTTTGGTGCTGGATTGAGCTATACTACCTATGAGTACAGCAACCTGAAAGCATCAAAGACAGAATTCACTAAGGACGACGTATTGACCTTCACTGTAGACGTAAAGAATACCGGCAAGATGGCAGGTAAGGAAGTAGTCATGCTCTATTCTTCAGACCTTTATGCATCGCTCATGCCAGACAACAAGCGTCTGCGTGCATTCGAGAAGATTGAGCTTCAGCCTGGAGAAACCAAGACCGTTACCTTAAAGGTTAAGGCTAGTGATCTGGCATTTGTGGGTGCAAACAACCAGTGGACACTGGAGGCCGGTGATTTCAACATCATCGTAGGCAAGCAGATTCTACCAATCAAGTGTCTGGGAACCTATAGCTGGCCAACCCCAAACATCATGGATTAATACCTCAGTATTCCTGATAATAAAATGGTCCTTGAAAGTTCATTTTCAAGGACCATTTATTGTTTTTGTCAGTTTCGCTGCTTTTTCATATATTTGCGCAATAAAGAATGAAATCATGAAAAAGCTACTGTACCTTATTACCACCCTCCTGCTCTTGTCCTGCAACAACATCAACAAGTTTCAAGGAGACAAGCATTTAACTGATGGGCAACATGCCTTAGACTCTACAGAAATCCCAGAAAAAGCAACTTTGGCTGATGAAAAATACATGCATGAGGAAAAAGAGAGAGAAATCGTTGTGCTTTGGGAGACAGATTTACCCGAGGGAAAGCACAGGAAATTCGGTCAGATACATGAAGAGTATACTTATAAGCTGATAGCCATAGATAAAACCAGTGAAGTTTATATTCCAACCCCCTATTACAGATATGATGACGGAGAAGACTTCTATGCAGATGGAATTCATGAACCATTTCACTATACGATGTCTCCCGATTCAAAATACCTATACGCAGTAACAGCAGTGCAAGCAAACGGAAGCGGCTGGGTAACAGAATACCAGCTCTACAAGATCAATGTATCTACACTTGAATGTAAGATGATTACAGAATGTGCAGCCATTGAAGCTACCGGAACAGGTTTCAAGATTGCAAAGGATGGACTGGATGAGGATGACACCGCATCCTGCACATTAGAAGAAAAGATGATGGTGCATGACGAATACCTGGATTGGGAAGGAAATACCGTGAAAATTGACAAGAACGAGTATTTCCATGATGTGATGGTATCAAAATACCCGTCACCTACAGGAGAAGGCAGCTGGGTCAGAGTAGTAGGATTTGAACGGAAGGATAAGTGACAATATACATATACACATATACACATATACTAAAATGACACCTTGACATTGACACTTGACACCTTTATTAAGATAATAATTCTAGGATAAATAAGGCATTAAATCCTCTTCCGGGGTTACTATGCAAAAGTCAAATTACCTTTCAACTAATTTTGGATAGTATAATATAAGGGTGTCAAGTGTCAGGGTCAAGGTGTCAAAGTATATGTATGGGTATAGAAGTGCGTAGGAGAAAAAGAAAAGAAATAAGAAAATATTATATATATAAATAATTAATAATATTATATATAATATTATTAAATTTTGTTCCACATATTTTTTGACAAATATACACTTTACTACTTTGACACCTTGACCCTGACACTTGACACCTTATTGTGCAAAAAATCCCACTAACTGAAAAGATTTTTCATTCCAGTTATCCCGAAAAATCTCATGAACACTCCTACTGTATATTATAAAATGTATCTCTCCCTTCATGAAATAAATTATCCTTACATATTTTGCATAAAAAACCCACTTTTTTCATTCTTTACCCTAAAAAGTGTTTCTAAGAGTTCTCTGTTTTTTGCAGATCTAAAAATAGTACGTAACTTCGCATTGCCAAAAGAATTTCTCATTAAGGTATGAACCCACCACCTACTGGTAATGAAAACGAATAGAATTTATGAATTATGATAAGGCATACTAAAATCTTCTTTAGCTTCCTTTTTATGATGATATTCTGCTGTTGCCAGAATAGTAACCAGAAACCAGCACATGTT
>JAKSLR010000061.1 GCA_024401095.1 Bacteroidaceae bacterium | reverse complement strand
ACTACTTCTGTTTGTTTATCTTAATCTATTCAAAGACCGCTTGTCTTAGTGCTTACCCGTTTGTTTCGGAAAGCGAGTGCAAAGGTACGGCTTTTTTCTAAACTACAAAACATTTCCAGAAGAAAATTCAAATATTTTTTCTGTTTTCATGCTTTATTGATTTACGTCAAACTCAATTACCTATTATTATATAATTACATTAGGGCTTCTCATTTTTCCTTTTTCTTTCTATTTTTTTGCCAGAACTGCAAGAATAAGTATCTTTGTCGAAATTTCCATAATTAAAAAGACATGAAAGAGTTTTTCAAGCAAGTATTGGCTACGGTTGTTGGTATTGTAGTCGTATGTATTCTTCTAACCGTATTAGGTTTTGTTTCTTTGGCTGGTGTTATTGCATCTAGTTCCAGCGAAACAAGAGTAAAGGACAATTCCATTATGGTTCTCAAATTAGGAACCGTTGTAGAAAGAGCTGTTGACAATCCTCTGGCAGCACTAGGTATCAGCGACGAGATGGAAGCTGCTGGCTTAGATGATATCTTGGCATCTATCAAGAAAGCTGCAGAAAATGATGACATTAAAGGAATATACATAGAAGGCAGTGCATCTACATCCATGGCTCCCGCTACAGCAGAAGCTATCCGTCATGAACTGCTCAACTTCAAGCAGAGCAAGAAATTCATCATCAGCTATGCAGACACTTATTCCCGTCTCTCCTATTACATTGCATCTGTAGCAGACGAGATGCTGCTCAATCCGCAAGGCATCGTAGAATGGAACGGTATGTCAGGACAAACCATGTACTACAAAGATGCCTTAGATAAATTAGGCATCAACATCCAGGTATTTAAGGTGGGAACTTATAAATCTGCCGTTGAGCCATACATCTTGAATGAAATGAGTGAAGCAAACCGCGAACAGATCCAGTCTTACATGAGCGACATCTGGCAGCAGACTCTTAAAGATGTCAGCGCTTCACGTAAGATTTCTGCCGACAGCCTGAATGCCTATGCAGACAGAGGCCTACTTCTGGCAGATGCCAACGAATATCTCAAGCTCAAGCTTGTGGACAAGCTGGTTTATGCCGAAGAAGTATCTGCAGAAATCAAAAAGCTCATGAAACTGGACGATGATGAGAAATACACCAAATTAAGTCTGGAAGACATGGTCAATGTCAAGAACGCACCAAATAAATATAAGGAAGGCGAAATTGCTGTTTATTACGCTAGTGGTGAGATTGGCAGCACCCTGTCGCTCTCCGCAGGCAGCGAAATCATTGACCAGAAAACCGTTTGCAAAGATTTACGAAGACTGAGAGATGATGAAGACGTAAAGGCTGTGGTCTTCCGCGTAAATTCTCCTGGAGGAAGCGCTTATGACTCAGAGCAGATCTGGAAAGAAATCATAGAACTGAAGAAAGAAAAGCCTGTTGTAGTTTCCATGGGTGACTATGCTGCAAGTGGTGGTTATTACATTTCTTGTGCAGCCAACTATATCTTCGCAGAGCCAACCACCATTACCGGAAGCATTGGTATCTTTGGAATCATGCCAGAAGCCAGCAACCTGCTGGAAAACAAGCTGGGTGTTCATTTCCAGACAGTCAAGACCAATGCATACAGTGATTTAGGTGACCTGAGCCGTCCGATGAACGAGGCAGAACAAGCCTTGATGCAGAAGCACATCAATGCCGGTTATGAACTGTTCACCAAACGCTGTGCCGATGGCAGAAAGATGAAGCAAGACGACATCAAAGCCATTGCAGAAGGCCGTGTCTGGACAGGAAACCAAGCCATCAAGAATGGCCTCGTTGACGAATTGGGAGGTCTGGACAAAGCCATCGAAAAGGCAAAGAAGTTGGCAGAAGTAGAAGACTGCTGCATCAACACTTATCCAGCACAGCCAAGCTTCTTCGACCAGATCTTGAACAAGGTGAACGGAAGCAGCTATGCAGAAGCTAAGCTGAAAGAAACCTTCGGAGAATTCTATACCACCTTCACCTCATTGCGTGACCTGCAGAAGAAGGACTTTATCCAGGTACGTCTGCCATACGACCTGAAGATGAACTAACAAGAACTACATGAAGGCTCCTACCCCTACCGTCACAAGCATGATACTGCCCATCTCCTGGCTCTATGGGCTGGGAGTACGGGCTCGGAATGTCCTGTTCAAATGGGGTATCCTCCAGGAACAGGAATTTCCTCTTCCGGTAATCTGCATCGGAAACCTTACCGTCGGGGGTACAGGAAAGACACCGCATACAGAATATCTGATCCGACTTCTGGAAGGCCACAGGATTGCTGTTCTCAGCAGAGGCTATGGCCGGAAGACCCGTGGATACATGCTGGCTGATGCCCAATCCACAGCAGAGCTGATTGGAGACGAGCCTTATCAGATACACCAGAAATTTCCAGGAATCACGGTAGCTGTTGACGAGAATCGCGTAGAAGGCATCCAGAAACTGATGACAGAGATAAATCCCGATGTCATTCTGTTAGACGATGCCTATCAGCACAGATACGTCAAAGCCGGCCTTAACATTCTGCTTACCGATTATAACAGGCTCATGACCAGAGACTGCATGCTACCGGCCGGCAGACTACGTGAACCTCTGAGCGGAAAGGAAAGAGCCGACATCATTCTCATCACAAAATGTCCGGAACTCTCAGAAACAGAGTGCCGAAGCTTAAGAGAAGAGATGGGGTTAAATGAAAACCAGCACCTCTTCTTCTCCCGTACAGAATATGGAAAACCTGCTCCTGTATTTCCTGAAACGGAAACTATTTCATGGGAAGAGTTAAAAGACTCCCAGGCATTGCTTGTAGCAGGAATTGCAAATCCTACCCCATTATATAAGGAAATAGAGAAAAAAGGAGTGAAAGTCTGCTTACAGGAATTCAGGGATCACCATACTTTCTCAGAGAGTGAATTGAAAAAGATAGAACAGAAAAGTCAGGGGCATTTCATTCTGACCACAGAAAAAGATGCCGCACGTCTCAAAGGGCTTCCTGTTCCACCATCTTTGAAAGAAAGGCTCTATCAGATTCCTATTCATGTAGCAGTTTACAGCGACAGAAAAGAAGATTTTAATCAGATCATTATAAACTTTGTAGAAAACAAATAAGAATATGCAAAGAACAGAAATAGCTACTCTTGGCGAGTTTGGTCTCATCAAGCATCTTACCGAGGACATAGAATTAAAGAATGAAAGTACGAAATATGGTATCGGCGATGACTGTGCTGTCATGCAATATCCTGCCGACAAACAGATTCTCATGACTACAGACCTTCTGATGGAAGGTGTACATTTCGACCTCACCTACTGTCCGCTCAAGCACTTGGGCTATAAGGCAGCCATGGTGAACCTGAGCGATGTATATGCCATGAACGGAATGCCAAAGCAAATGACAGTATCACTGGCTATCAGCAAGCGTTTCTGTGTAGAGGACATCGAAGAATTCTATGCAGGACTCCGTCTGGCATGTGACCAGCACGGCGTTGACCTGGTAGGTGGAGATACCACCTCATCACTCACCGGCCTGGCCATCAGCATTACCGTTACCGGCGAAGCAGCCAAGGAAAAAGTGGTATATCGCCACGGAGCTCAAGCTACCGATGTCATTTGCGTAACAGGCGACTTAGGTGCAGCCTATATGGGTCTTCAGCTGCTGGAAAGAGAAAAAGCTGTCTTCGATGCACAGATGAGAGAAGCCAAGAACCCAGAGGAACAACTGCAGATTGCCCAGCCAGATTTCACAGGAAAAGAATACCTGCTGGAACGTCAGTTGAAGCCAGAAGCACGACGCGATATTATTCTGAAGCTGGCAGAAAAAGACATTGTACCTACCTCTATGATGGACATCAGCGATGGACTCTCCAGTGAATTGCTGCATATTTGCACCGACAGTGACAAAGGTTGCCGTATCTATGAAGAACGAATCCCTATAGATTACCAGACTGCTGTTACTGCTGAAGAATTCAACATGAACTTGACTACCTGTGCCCTGAATGGAGGAGAAGACTACGAGCTTCTGTTCACCGTACCATTGGCCGATCACGACAAAGTAGCAGAAATAGAGGGAGTTAAAGTTATTGGCTACATTACCAAGAAAGAAATGGGATGTGCACTCATTACCCGTGACGGCAATGAATTTGAGCTCAAGGCTCAAGGCTGGAATCCATTAAAAGATTAATTTTTGCAGCAAATTGTTTGGTTAATCCAAAAATAAGTCCTATCTTTGCACCCGCAAATCACAAGAAGATGGTGCCATAGCTCAGTTGGTAGAGCAAAGGACTGAAAATCCTTGTGTCCCCGGTTCGATTCCTGGTGGCACCACAGAAGAAACGCTAATTGCTTTGAGGCAGTTAGCGTTTTTTGTTAAATGTTCATCCGCTTTAATACCATGCGCAAAGGCCAGGAAGACCTGCTGGAGGCCGTCAACAAAATCATAGACAAGATGAAAAAGATAATGATTACAGGCAGTAGTGGCTTCCTGGGCAGTAGGTTAGCCTATTACTTAAAGGATAAATATGAACTGCTACTGCCCTCTCATGCAGAGCTGAATGTGAGCCGTGAAGAAGCAGTCAGAACTTACATGGAGGAGAACAGACCTGACGTAGTCCTTCATTGTGCCGCATTGAGCAATACCTGGTACTGCGAACAGCACCCCGAAGAATCACATAGGGTAAATGTTCAGGGTACGGTTCGTATCGCCAAGGCTTGTAAACTAACGGGCGCAAAACTCGTATTCATGTCCAGCGACCAGGTGTATAACGGCACTCCGCTGCTGGGTGCGCTCAAAGAGGACGATGTGCTTCAACCGGTCAACTTTTATGGCCAGCATAAGTTGGAGTGCGAGCAAAGAGCCGGGTGGAACCTGCCAGAATCTGTAGGCCTTAGATTGACGTGGATGTACGATTTGCCAACCAGTTCCATGAAGCTGAACCCAAACCTATTGGTCAACATACAGAAGGCATTCAACGAAGGTACCCCCCTCAAGGCAGCTACTCATGAATATCGTGGCGTGTCGAATGTCTGGGAGGTGGTCAAGAACATCGAGAAAGCCATTTCACTGCCAGGAGGCATCTACAACTTCGGAAGCGGCAACACCCTGAACAGCTATGAACTCTTTCAGAAGGCAGCCTATCTGATGGGAATAAAGGATGTACAGAATTTGATTCTACCCGACGAAGAAAGATTCTGTGAAGCACCAAGAAACCTGACGATGGATGGCTCACGCATTGAAGCCCATGGCATTCACTTCAATGATAGTGTGGAGGGTATTGAGGAAGCCATCAACCGGCCATTTAGATACTAATAAATTATGAAAGAAATACGTATAGATTGCAGCAAGCAGACACCAGAGGAACTGGCTCTTGCCAAGGAACAGGCACAGACGTTGTTCAAGCTGAACCACACCATGCCTTACACAGAAGAATATGACGCCCTTGTGAAGAATCTTTTCCCTACTATAGGAGAAGGCAGCCGTGTGAACACGCCTTTGACAGGTGTCCGGTTCCATGAGGTGAAGATTGGCAAGAACTGCGTCATCATGAACGGCTGTCTGATGATGTCTGCCGGTGGCATAGTCATCGAAGACGAAGCCATGATTGCCGCCAACTGCCAACTCATTTCAAACAACCATGACCTTGAAAACCGGTGGGTAATTACATGTAAACCGGTTCACATCGGCAAGAGAGCATGGATTGGTGCTGGTGCCACCATTCTACCAGGAGTAACCATCGGTGACAATGCCGTTGTAGGTGCAGGCTCTGTAGTAACAAAGGATGTTGAGCCTAACACCATGGTAGCAGGTAATCCAGCAAAGTTTATAAAAAACGTATAGTTAAAATAATTTAAAACCAAAGGGGGACACGGGGACAGGTCCCTGTCCCCTTTTTTTCATCATCCTTTTCATAAAAAGTAAGAAAAAAATCATTCTTTCCTAAAAAAAGAGTTATCTTAGCTCCAAAGAATGGGGACAGGGACCTGTCCCTCTGTCCCCTGATCAGATGCCAGTATTCAATAGAGACAAAGAATAAATGGAAGAAAATCGTATGACAATGAAACAAGTATTTTTGCTCGTAGGAGCAGGTCAGATAGGAATGGCCATTGCACGTCGAATGGGGTA
>JAKSLR010000060.1 GCA_024401095.1 Bacteroidaceae bacterium | reverse complement strand
CTATCCCACTGCATGCAGGGAAAAATGAAATAAAATAAAAAGAAATTCTGCAGGTAGAAAAAATAACGTAACTTTGGATTATCAAAAAGTAAAAGTATATAATTCAACTTCATTTTTTTAGGGCTCCCATTCGCTGTGAAGCGAGTGGGGATTTTTTGTACTTTTCCGATTTCTTTCACTTTTCTCTCCTATTACTCCCCATTTCTTAAAAGAAATGACTATATTTGCCATAATATAGAAAAATACGCTATGGCAAAAGAGACAAACACCACCTCAATAGGATTTGAGGACAAGATATGGCAGGCTGCCGATGTGCTCCGCGGTAATCTGAACGCTGCGGAATACGAGGGCGTGGTCCTGGGCCTTATCTTCCTGAAATATATTTCCGACCGCTTTGAAACCAAGTTCCTGGAGCTGCAGAACGATGAGTACGCAGACCCTGAAGATATGGATGAATATACCGCAGAGAACATCTTCTTTGTGCCGCAAGGTGCCCGATGGAGTGTGATCAGTGCAGCTGCTCATACCCCAGAGATTGGTAACGTGATAGATGAAGCGCTCAAGCTCATAGAACAGAGCAACGACCGCTTGAAGGGTATTCTTCCTAAGAACTTTGCACGTCCGGAGCTGGATAAGCGTAGATTGGGTGAAGTGGTAGATTTGTTCACCAACATCCAGATGCACGATGCCGGTGAGGAGCGCGACCTGCTGGGCCGTACCTACGAGTACTGCCTGCAGAAGTTTGCCAGCATGGAAGGCAAGAATGCCGGCGAGTTCTATACCCCAAGCTGCATTGTGCGCACCATCGTGGAAATCCTGCAGCCTTACGAGGGCCGAATCTATGACCCTGCCTGTGGTTCAGGCGGTATGTTTGTACAGAGCGCCAAGTTCATTGCACGTCATCAGAAATCGGTAGATAAAATCAGTATCTTTGGTCAGGAGGCTAACCCTTCTACCTGGAAGATGTGCCACATGAACCTTGCCATCCGTGGATTAGAGGGTAATTTGGGTAAGACCTATGCCGATACGTTCTTTGACGACCAGCACCCTACCCTAAAGGCCGACTTCATTATGGCTAACCCACCGTTCAACTTGGACAAGTGGGGACAGCCTTCTCTTCAGGAAGATGTGCGCTGGAAGTACGGTATTCCACCATCAGGCAATGCCAACTTTGCCTGGATGCAGCACATGATTCATCACCTTTCACCTAAGGGAAAGATCGGTCTGGTACTGGCTAATGGAGCATTGAGTAGTCAAACCGGTGGTGAGGGTGAAATCCGCAAGAACATTATTTTAGATGATCTGGTAGAATGTATAGTAGCCCTTCCAAGCCAGTTGTTCTACAGTACCGGTATTCCTGTAAGCCTCTGGTTCCTGAGCCGTACCAAGAAGCAACCCGGAAAGACATTGTTCATCGATGCCCGCAACATGGGAACCATGGTTACCCGAAAGCTCCGTGAACTCACAGTCGATGGCGACATCAAGAAGATAGCCGATACCTATAATGCGTTCATAGATGGCACATTAGAAAATGAGAAAGGTTTCTGCGCCGTGGTGGAGACCGCAGAGATAGAGAAGCAGGATTTCATCCTGACTCCAGGCCGCTATGTAGGCATTGCAGAGCAGGAAGATGATGGCGAGCCATTTGCAGAGAAAATGGAGCGACTCACTTCCGAACTCAGTGACCTATTTTCTGAGAGCCACCGCCTGGAGGAAGAGATTAAGAAACAGTTGGGGTCTATTGGGTTTGAGATTTGAGAAATATGACACAAGAAGAATTATTTAATATTATCCACAGTCAAGAAAGTTACCGTATTGAGTTAACAACATCTACAGGTAACATGGATAAATTTCAAGAGGCTATCTGTGCGTTTGCCAATGACCTTCCGGGGAAACACCAAAAAGGTTATTTGCTGATTGGTGTTCATGATGATGGTAGGCTTAGTGGCTTGAAGGTTGACGATGCATTGCTGAAAAAGATCAGTGGAATCCGTTCTGATGGCAATATATTACCATTACCTGTTATGAATACAGAAAAAGTTGCAACAAAAGATGGTGATGTATTAGTAGTTGAAGTTACTCCATCTTTCGACACCCCTGTCCGCTATAGAGGCCGCACATTTGTACGTATCGGTCCACGACGTGATATAGCATCGGTTGAAGAAGAGCGCATTCTTTCAGAACGATGTGCAGCATCATTACCTACATTCGACACTCGTCCTTGTCGTGAAGCAACCATAAATGACATCGATTTAGACTATATTGTCAAAGAATACTTGCCACGTGCTATTGACTCAGATGTATTGGCAAATGATAACAGATCGTTGAAGGAGCAGCTTGCATCAGTTCATCTTTACAATCTGCAATGGGATTGTCCTACTTATGCAGCCATAATCATGTTTGGAAAAAACCCACTGTATTTTATGCCTGGCGCTTATGTCCAATATGTAAGATTCAATGGTGAAGATAATGGTGGAGAAATATTAAATGAACGTAAATTCTCAGGACCTCTATACTCATTGTTGCCAAAGTTAGACTCTTTTGTCAAAGACGGAGTAATAACTCGACGTCCAGTTCCAGTAAGTGTTCTTAGGGAGAAAGACGTGAACAACTACCCAGAGAAAGCTTTAAGAGAATTGTTGATGAATGCTATTATGCATCGCGACTATCAATCAAATACACCAATACGATTCTATCAGTATAACAACCGTATAGAGATTATGAACGCTGGTGGCTTATATGGAAATGCTCGTCCAGAAAACTTCCCTAATGTAAATGATTATAGAAACAACACTTTAGCTGGAATCTTAAAGACTTTCAATTATGTGAACATGTTTAATCATGGTGTTAGTGAGGTACAGCAACTTTTGAAAGCTAATGGAAATCCTCCAGCTAAATTTGATGTCAATCTTGTAACAGTTTTTCTGGTAAAGGTTGCTGATGCTACAGCAATAGAAGTTGAAAACGTAAGAAATGAATTGTTTGGCAAATTTGAGAAGGATGACTTGCAACCTAACTTACAACCTAACTTACAACCTAACTTACAACCAAGACTAGAAGATATACCAGATAAGATTAAGTTATTGATTATTAGTGCAGATGTGCTTATTCAAAGTAGAAATGAGTTGTTAGAAAGAGTTGTAAGACGGAATATCAACTTACAACTTACAACCCATCTTACAACCATAAGTCAGCAAGCCTTTTCGAAATCATTCTTGCGCCCAGCCATAGAGTTAGGATTACTTACCATGCTGTTCCCTGATAAGCCAAACAGCAAAAAACAAAAGTACCATTTGACTGAAAAAGGTTTAATGATTTTGAAAGAGATTAAGGAACAGAAAAATTCTATAGGGTTTTGAGATTTAAGATTATGGACTTGTGGCAAAATATACTTAATAATCTGAATGAAAACGCTGGATTAGTAGCACTTATAGGTGTGATATTATCTTTTGTATCTATTATCCTCACAATGCATTACAATCATAAACAAGATAAATACAGGATTGAAGATTTCAAAGATGAATATGATGCAATGACAGATAATTCTGGTATAAGCATGCTATTTGAGGATAAAGATAAATATCAGAGAAAAATGTTCTTGCAGAAGAAGTTGAGGAGGAAGTAGTATGGAGTGGAAAGAGTATATATTACCTGAAATATGCGACTTTATAGCAGACTGTCCTCATACTTCAGCAAAAGATGAAGGTGTAGGGTATCCACTTGTGCGAACACCGAACGTTGGTAGGGGACGTTTACTTTTTGATAATATTCAACGAGTAAGCGAGCTTGTTTATATTGAACGTACCGCCAGAGCAATACCATCAGAAAATGATTTGATATTAGCAAGAGAAGCACCAGTAGGGAATGTGGCAATTATTACTAAAGGGCAAAAAGTGTGTTTAGGTCAAAGAGTTGTTCTAATTAGACCAAACAAAAGTTTTGTTGACGCAAATTTTTTGGTGTATTATCTACTTTCTCCAAAGATTCAGTACGTTCTTAAAAATCATGCCAATGGTGCAGTTGTATCACATTTAAATGTTGCTGATATTAGAAAATTAAAAGTTAAAATTCCTCCATTAAGCGTACAAAGTAAAATAGGTACTATCTTATCAACTTTGCAAGACAAGATAGAGAACAACAACAAGATAAATGCAAATCTGGAAGCCCAAGCTGCAGCCTTATTCAAGAGTTGGTTTGTGGACTTTGAACCATTCAAAGATGGTGAGTTCGTGGAAAGTGAATTGGGTATGATTCCTAAGGGGTGGAAAGTAGGTAAAGCTGAAGATTTTTACAACATTAATATCGGTAAGACACCACCAAGAAAAGAACATGAATGGTTTTCAGATTCACCATTAAATAACAAATGGGTGTCAATTTCCGACATGGGGGCTTGTGGTATGTTCATAAGTCAATCATCTGAATCTTTGACTAATGAAGCGATAAATCAATTTAATATTTTATTAGTACCTAAAAATACTATTCTTTTAAGTTTTAAACTTACAATTGGTAGAGTAGCAATAGCCGACTGTGAATTAACAACAAATGAAGCAATTGCTAGATTTTTATTACCAGAGGATAATTGGTTAGAGTACACATATTTTCTATTGAAATCATATAATTATAGTAGTTTAGGCAGTACGTCTTCTATTGCTACAGCTGTGAATTCCAAAATAATAAAAGGGATGCTTATTTTAGCGCCATCAGACGTAACATTTAATGCATTTCATAAGATTACAAACCCTTTGTTTGAGATGATTAGAGATAAGCAAAGAGAGAACCAACGCCTATCATCCCTCCGCGACACCCTTCTCCCAAAACTGATGTCAGGAGAGATAGATTTAGATAACATATCAATATAAATCAGCCAGATACGCAGTAATACAAGAATTATTACTATTTTTGCAAGAAACAAATAATGGCTTCGCCCTAAATCAAAATTGTTTCATAAGAATTAATGAAATGAGCGACGAACAGAAATATACGATACAAGGCTTAGAGGAGTATATCAGGCAAGGTGAACCTCAGCAACGTGAGCGTGGTGAGGTTTGGAGAGTAGCTATCGGCTTGCAACAGGTGGATGGCTTGCAGACCTCAGCATATCTGCTTGATACAGCTCGAAAGCATATTGAGGGCGACATATCTATAGAAGAGGCTAAGCTCCTTATTGACTCATATTATAAGTCGGCTGACGGCAGAAAGGTCACAGAGAATGACAGAACGGAGGAAGCTGACAAGGTTTCGGCTCGTATTACTGAAATGCTGGAAGAGAAGACATTTTCATTTACTCCAGCTCAGTTGACTTCCATACACCGAAGGTTGTTCAATGGTATTTATAAACATGCAGGTAGCATTAGAGACTATAACTTCACTAAAAATGAATGGGTGTTAAGTGGCAACTCGGTTTACTATGCAAGTGCTGACACCATCAGTGATACGCTTGACTATGACATGGGACAAGAACGTAAGTTCAGCTACGAAGGTATGAATGTGGATGAAGCTATTCGCCATCTTGCACGTTTTTGCGCTAATTTGTGGCAGGTGCATGCATTCTGTGAAGGAAACACACGCACTACAGCAGTATTTATGATAAAATACTTAAGAACCTTGGGATTTAACGTGGTGAACGATGTCTTTGCCGAGAACTCTTGGTATTTCAGAAATGCGCTGGTCCGTGCTAACTATAGCGATCTGACAAGGGGAATAACTGAGACGACAGTATATTTGGAACAATTCTTCCGCTGTATGCTGTTAGGTGAAAAGCATGAGCTTAAGAATAGAGTCATGCACGTGGATTGGGGCACGGTAGAAGGAAATGCCATTCAAAGTGCAAAATCTGAATTTCAAAGTGCAAACACGACTGACGATTTGCCTCTAAAGTGCAATAATTGCACTTTGGAAGAAGTTGCGGTATTGCGTATAGTGCAAAACAAACCGACAGCCACTCAGAAGGAGATTGCACAGGAAATTGGCAAATCTGAACGAACGGTCAAGACGATAACCGTCAATCTGCAGGAGAAAGGTTTCTTGCAAAGAGTAAACGGTAAACGTAATGGAAGATGGGTAATTATTAAATAAACTATGAGCAGCGAAACCTATAAAGAAGATAGCTTTGAACTGGGACTGATAGCCCTGTTCAAGGAATTGGGCTATACGTATGAGAGTGGTTACGATATAGAGCGTGATTACCACAGTGCGTATTATGAGCCTGTGCTTAGGGATAGCATCAGGAGGCTGAATCCGAAAGTGAGTCAGACCATTCTGAACGATGCTATCAAGAAGATCACGAACATTACGGAGGGTACACTTATCCAGAACAATGAGGCATTCATGGAGATGTTTCAGGGTGGCGTGGAGGTGCCTTTCCTGGAGAAGGGTGAAATGGGTACGGCTCGCGTAAAGCTCATAGACTATAACCTTATAGGGCAGAATGATTTCCGCATCGTAAACCAGTGGACCATAGAAGAATACCAGAAAATTCGCTGCGACATGG
>JAKSLR010000006.1 GCA_024401095.1 Bacteroidaceae bacterium | reverse complement strand
GTAATTTTGCAGCTATGGAAAATATAAGCCGTGAAGAATTCTATGTAGCACGTCTTGAGGAGTGGTGCTACAGTTTGAAGTGTGCAGTCATTGACATTTCCCTGAAACTTCCATCAGAGAGTGTGTTTGTACGCTATCTGTCAAAGTTGGAGGCTGAAGAAGATGTGGTACATGTTATGAGTTTACTGCACGAATGTTGGACTTATATCTACCCTGGCAATCTATTTGACCAACCATCCAAATCAAGTATTCCCGACGACATAGATTTAAAAAATGAGAACTACGATGTTGTTAAGGAAGAAATTGATATGCCATTCAATGCCCTTACCATAGAGCATTACAAAGAAATGCTCAAGAAGCCAGGTGTGGTAAAGTTCTACCAGCATTTCATACAGGCTATACATGCACACTCTCAGAAAAACTGCAGTCGATTTGATTTAGTTTTACTGGAAAATTTCCTCATTGACTACTCAATTCACACAGAGGTAGCAAAGGATAAACTGCGTGCGGTATTTGATGTTATTGTTTACTATGGTTATTTGAAAACAAAGGACAAGAACGATTTTATGGCAATCTTTGACTATACTATTAATGCCTGGACAAAACAGCTTCGTTGGATGGACATTAGTGGAAAGAACAAGGAGCCTGCTTTTGCTTCCTTATACGTTGTACTGAAATGCCTTGCTGGAACTGATGTTGCAACAAAGCGAAAAGCGTGCAAATGCTTTGTCGATGCTAATGGGGACTCAATCAGCCCAGACCAACTCAAAACGAGAGACAGTAAAATCCTTGCCCAATTTGAATCAGAGCTGAAAGCTATCATAGATTAATCCTCTATCAGTCCCCTATCAATTTTTATTCCACTTATATGCCACTGAAATTGTTGATTTTCAGTGGCATTTCTATTTTCTTTCCTATCCTCCAATTTTCTTTCCTATCCCCTATCTGTCCCATATTTTTTATCCAAACAAACCACTTTACCTTTGCATCGAAAACAGGTAGAAATAGCTGAATTTCATGCGATCTTTGACATGGTGGTGAAGCAAAAATGGCGTTGGTAGTGAGAGTGCCTGAAGCAGGAAAGCACATAGACGGTTATGTTTTCCAGTGAGCCTTTAAACCGTCTATAGGGCACGATAGGCTCCCTGAAGAGAACGCAGCTGAAGTCTAGGATGGGAGAGCATCCCGATTGAGTGGCAGCTGCATTTTTCTATGTTTATTTATAAACTGAAATAAGTAATGAATAAGAAGAAATTTTACAACCAGCGTCCCTATTATAATAAGGACTGGGAACGAACTAAGGTTTATGCTAATGGTTTGGGAGGAGTTGAGTATGAAGGTTGCAGCTGTGTAGGTACAGGTCTGAAACTTCTAGGTGTTGGTCTTGGAGGATTCTTTGTCAAAGAATTGTTCACTCCGCTTGTGAAAGGGTGCGGTTCTAGGCTGAAGGAATTCTTCTTTGGCAAGTCTGATGAACAAAAGGATATACCTATTAAGCCAGTAACTACTTCAAAAGTAGCATGCGTTCAAGCTCACTCCTTGAACGAAGTGCTGAAGGTTTGCAAACCATCAGTTCCATTGGTAGGGAACCTCATTCGCTCTGGCGAGAGAGTTGTTCTGTTTAGCTTCACAGGCCAGGGCAAGAGCATATTGGCAATGCAGTGGGCAATTGAATTAGCTAGTGGTGTGAAGAGCAGTATTCAGCCTAGTAATGATGAGACACAACTAACACGAAAGCAGCTCGTTGTGGTTTATGATGCGGAGCAAGAAGCAGACGACCTGTACCTACGCTATGGTAAGCGAGGGTATGTGTTTCCAGAAAACCTTACTCATATTGGTGGTTTTACTTTTAGCTCATCAGAAGAGCTTCTGCTGGACATCAAAACTAGAGTAAGTGGATTCGGTTCAGATGGTGTTATCATCATTGACAACATAACTGCCATCTGCCCGTCCTTTTCTGCAGAAAGAGCCAGAGAATTCTATTGTGGTTTGAAGGCTATCCAGGCTGAAGCTCAAAACCGTAGCATTACTATTACCTTTATTATAGTAGGGCATACGACTAAGAGTCAAGACTGGCAAGCTTTGACTGAAAGCGACCTTGCTGGCAGTGTGAATTTGAGCAATTTCGCCACAAGCATCTTTGCTTTGGGACCAACCAAATGGCCAGACACCAAGCTGCTGAAACAGCTGAAAGGTAGAAAGGTTGGAACGAAGTCTACAGTCTCTATTCTTCAGATACAGGAGGAACCATACCTGCATTTTGAATATCTGCGTGAAGAAGATGAAGCTGCGGCTCTGAAGCCAAAGCCAAAGCCCGTGAAAGAGACATCATCATCTGTCGCAGAAATTCCTATTCAAATTGGAACACCTCAGAAGATAGTGGACTTACACACGGTCAAAGCTATCATGAAGATGAAGTCAGATGGTAAGAATTGCCAGAAAATAGAAAAAGCCCTCCACTTCAGCAGGAAGACCATAGGTCAGGTGTTAAACCAGGTTCAGAGTATGAATAAAGCCAAAGCTAAGGAATTGCTGGAGCAAGGTAAGAGCTTTGCTGAAATTGGTAAGGAATTAGGCTGCAGACCAGCTGTAGTTGAATATGTAATTAATAAATAAAAATTATAGTTATGAATGAAAGTATTTTATCAAGACCTGTTGGCTGCCTGACAGTCCAGGAGTTGCTCTCCGTTTTGGACGAGCGTTATAAGCAGCAAGTAGTAGCAACACAAAAAACTGCAGCAACTCCAGAACCAGTCTTTCTGAGAGGTCACAAAGAGCTCGCAGTGTTCTTACATTGTAGCGAATCGTCAATCTCAAGACTCCGTGCTAGCGGTGCACTGGATGGCTGTAGTATTGAACGAGGAAAACTCATCTTGTATGACCGTGATAAGATATTACAGGCAATGAGCAAGAAAAAGCCTCGCAAGTACGAGCACTGGAAGCGAGCTTCCTAATTTAAGAAAGAAGACAGGCGCTGAATTTCAGCGCCTGTCTTTTGTTTTATGCGGTCATGCTGAATTGGTTTTGAAGCATTGATAATGCTTGTGCCAGTTGCTGTTCTGACAGCTTGTCAATAAGTTCAACTACTTTTGAACGGCTTGTCTGCTTATCCCACTTTCCAAGTTCCTTACGTGCAGTCTCTGATGCTACATCAATGTAGGGTTGCATGGCCTTATAGTCAGCATGACCAGTACAAGCCATTACGGTCGTTGGAGTGATGCCAAAAGCGAGTGAACAACAAACAAATGTACGTCGAGCATCGTGGCAGCTTAATGTTGAATACAGAGGATGCACTGTTTCGTGCTTTGTTTTTCCGCAGTAGTAAACTTCTGATACCTCTCTGTCCAAACCTGCTAATTCTGCCGCTTCCTTGATGTAGTCGTTCAGCTTCTGGTTGCTTGGTACTTGAAAAACATAGTTGCCAGGAACCTTGTCCTTATATTTTGCTAAGAGTGCCTTTGCATGGCTGGTGAGTGGAATACTAAGCATGTCATCAGTCTTTTCTGTGTAAATTTCCAAGTAGTCCTTTTTAACGTCAGACTTCTTGAGCATACACAAGTCTGAGTAACGAAGACTTGTAAAGGCCATAAAGCAGAACAGATCACGTGTGCGGCTCAAATACTTCTTACTTTCAGGAAATTTGAACTCAGAGAATGCCATTAGTTCCTCAAACTTCAGGAAAATAACACGTTTTGCATGGCTAGGAATATTAGCCTTATAAGCTAAAGCTTCATCGTTCACTGTATAACCATTGCCTTTTGCCCATGTTAAAAAGCCTCTGATGTTTCGGAAGTGCTTTGAGATGGTATCGTTATGGTACCCATTTTCAATGAAGTACATCTTCACTGTATTGAGAAACTTTTTATCCATCTGGTCAAGCTGGATGTTTTCGTTGCAGGCTTTAATATGTGTAAGCATCTGGTTATATTTGCGATGTGTGTATTTACCCCAGCAAATTTCTGTTGGACGCACCTCTAAGAATTCTTTAAATGCTGCATCCAAAGAAAGCTTGTTTTTTTCATTTTCCAGTTCCTCTTCTGTTAATTTAGGCTTGCGACCAAGTTTTGCATTAATAGCTTGGCGAAACTCATCATTGGTTGGACTTTCAGCTTTCAATGAATATTCAGTAAAGACTTCGTCTACATAACCTAAAAACTCGTTCACTACTTTATTTATTTCACGGGCAGTAAGAGGATTGTTATCTCCTACTTGATGAGTTGTAGATCTCTTTGCTTGCTGCAATTCAGAGTCCCACTTTTCTGGCTCCGCATAGATGCCAAGGAAAGTATCTACCTCATTCTTCTTAACGTTCCAGCGAGTTCTCACTTGGACTCCATTTGTACCTTTTCGAAGGTACACTCTACAGTTAAACCTTATCTTTTTCTCCATCGTTTAATAATTGTGTTGATGCAAAGGTATAAAGAAGTTTTTGGGGGTGCAAGAGTATTTTTCTGCACCCCCTTTTCTTGAAAATACATGGTAATACTAGCAAGAAATTGACAATTTGTATTTTCGTAAAATGTTGATTATGAACGTATTTAGCTTCCCATTCTTGTCTATTGGAGTCAAATTCAAAATCCCAAGCGGATCACCACTAAGAAACGGAAGAGATTGATTTTTCAGTCACTTCCGTTTCTTGTTTTATCCCATGCCCCCCTTTTGCATCCCCAGTTAAGGCATTTCCCCGTCCTAAATTTGCACAAGTATCCAATAAATGATATCTTTGCAAAAACGGACTCAAATCAATGCGCACTACATATTCAAATACACGGCACCCAAAGTTTGTAAAATACTCAGTCATAGCAGGCATTTTAATATCTGTCGCTTGCTTTGTGCTGTATATTATCTTTGACGAGGAATGCATTATCTAATACAAGAACCATGAAAAAGACATTATTCATAGTAGCAATGCTTTTCTGCACCCTATTGCCAACAACAGCACAAGTGTTTCATGCAAATCCAGTAGCAATGCCTTTCCAACATCCATGGACAGGTGCTAAGGTTGGTTTCATCGGTGATTCCATTAGCGATAAAGTTTACTGTTACCCAGAAGTAAAACGTTATTTTGAGTTCCTAAAGGAATGGCTGGGGCTAGATATTGCCGTAGGCGCACAATCAGGATTTCAATGGATTCACATACCAGAATTACTCAAGAGGATGGATGCGAAACTGAAAGGACAGGAACCTGATGCCATTGTGATATTCCTTGGTACCAACGACTACAGTGTGGACCTTCCAATCGGAGAATTCTACGAAGAAACCATGGATGAAGTCTGGGCTGGATTGGGATACCAGAAGACGCTCCAAAAACGTAGACATCGCCACCTGGTATTTACGGATGATACCTTCAAGGGGCGCTTGAACAAATACATCAAGATAATCCGTGAAGATCACCCACGTGCCCAGATCGTGCTTCTTACTCCAATCCATCGTGGACTGTTTGATGCCGGCAATGACAATCTCCAGCCCGATGAGAATTATGTAAATAGAGCAGGGTTGTATCTGGAGGACTATGTGGAAGCCATCAAGGAAGCTGCAAATGTATGGTCTGTTCAGGTTATTGACATGCATGCCAAGGCTGCGCTTTCGCCAATGCAAGATGTGCATGTAGATTATTATGCTGATGAGAAGAAAGACCGTCTTCACCCGAACACATTGGGTCAGGAGCAAATGGCTCGCACATTGTTCTATCAGACCAGTATCATCCCTGTAGGTATCAGGAAATAATATAAAGAATCCCTTTTCTCCCACTAAATAAAAAAAGTCCGATTTTTACAAGTCGGACTTTTTTTATTGCTGTACCTTTGTCCGTGTAAAACTCATTACACAGAAAAAAAAGTGGAATATGAAATACGAAATTATAACATTACAAGACAAACAAATCATCGGCATGAGCCGAGAGATTGCGTTTAATAAAGGACCAGAAGAGTGTCCAAAGTTCTGGAACGAATACGTTGAGAAGATTGCAAAACCGGTATTTATGGAAGGTAAAACTCCCAATGAATTCCAGAAGGCTGCTATTGATAATAATGTAGGAGAATTCGCACTTTGTACCTGCCAGCTGGCAAATCATGACTGCATGACCTGTGCTAGCGAAAACTTTGCTGCTTGCAGCACCAAGACCTTCACATACGTTATTGGTGGCGAATACAAGGGAGGCAAAGTTCCCGAAGGCATGAACCTCTACCCTGTCCCAAATGGTCGTTGGCTTAAGTTATACTTCGAAGGAGGAATGGCAGCCTTTCAGGATCAATATGCTTACTTCCATGAGGAATGGCTTCGTCAGCATCCCGAATTTACTATTGCTAAAAATAGCTGCACTATGGAATGGTACGCAGGCACAGATATCCAGTCTCCAGAATATCAATGTGGAATAATGGTTCCATTGGTAAACCAAGTAAAAAACTTGTAAAAATAACGCTGTACAATATGAATTGTTTATCACAAACCAAAATAAAAGAAGTATTATATGTATTGCTGGACAAGTATGCCGCACATGAGATGGTGTTTCTTTCACAAGAACCGAACCATGGGGCCAGCGCACTTGCTACATCGCAGATCCAGAAAACAATCTAATAGAGATAAGTTCGTTTGAAGAATAGTATAACATGATCAGATTCTATAGACAAAACATCACTAAGGCATTATCCATAGGCATCATGTGACATTAAAAATATAAATAACGCAAATAATCATGACTAGAAAATATTATATTGATAACCTCAAAGTATTCCTAACCGTACTCGTAATCTTCCACCATGCCGGACAAGCTTACTGGGATGGTGGAGATTGGGCCTACACACCTAGTAATCCCGCAGAGATGATGCCATGGATCTGGCATTTCTTTGCAGTCAATGCTGCGTTCTTCATGGGACTGTTCTTTCTTATCTCCGGATATTTTGTTCCAACGAGTTACGACAAGCAAGGTGGTAAAACGTTTATCCAGAAGAAACTCACACACCTGGGAATACCACTGTTGATTATCGGAGGTTTACTTACTACTCTTACGGGACAATTGGAAGTCGCACACCTATGGTTTGTAGAGAGCCTCCTGTTTTTCTGCTTAGTCTATGCATTGTTCCGGCAGTTTGTCAAACCCATCACCAATGGCTGTAGTTCAAAGCCGACACTTATCGGCATTTGTACCCTCGGACTTGTAATGGGAATAGGAAGTTATTTCATCCGACAGGTAAGTCCTCAGGATCATTGGATCTGGCTTTTCGGTTTTCTTCATATCGAACCTGCACATTATCTCCAGTACGTCATGCTATTCATTTTGGGCATCTTAGCCAAAAGATTCAATTGGTTGGAGAAATTGAGCAACACTACTGGAACAATTTCGTTGCTGATAGGTGCTTTGCTAGCTATCGGTATCTATGTGCGCAATGGAGGTTGGTGGAACAACTTTATAACTGAATGGTTTGGCATTTATGAGTCACTGCTATGTGTCTTCATCTGCTTCGCCTTACTCTGGTTATTCCGTCATGCCTTCAATTACACCACGCCTTTCATGCAGTGGTGCTCTGCACAAGCTTATGGTGCGTACATCGTCCATCTTTTGTTGATGTTAGGTATTCAATACGCCACAGACACAATATGGATGGGAGCCTTCGGCAAGTTCATGTTTATCGGCATCACCACCACAATAATTTCGTTTGTTCTGACTTGGTTCCTCCGTCTTATTCCAGGAGCAAAAAAAATTCTATAATGATGTTGTGTTAAAACAGTGTTAAATCCGAAAAATCTCTTGACTCGTCCCTAAGGTCATGGCTTTACTTTGTACCTGAATTCAAAACATTAGCGCTAAGATGAGTAAATACAGATTAAAAATCAAAGAGTTCTCAAGGCTCTGCCAAGTGACAGTCAAGACGCTGCGACATTACGAGAAGATCGGGTTACTCCTGCCTGCAGATATACCGAAGCCTTTCGTTACCTGGAGGAGCAAGGCATGAAAATCTGCGGGCAACCTCGTACATGCTATATCGATGGAGCATGGAATCAGGAAGACCCAGAGAATGAAATAATGAATGTCCGTTTTTTACAAACCAAATAAGTAGAATCATCGCACCTTTGCAACCAGTTTAATTAATGCAAAGGATTATGAAAAAGGTAATGACAACTTTCGTGCTCGCAATAATGGCGGCACAGACTCTCTCGGCACAGGAGGTGCTGACTACGCAACAAGATTCTCTTCTACAGATAATGAACGACACTGCATATTGGAAAACCTTTGAACTAGGCGAAGTCGTAGTAAAAGGCAACCTCCCAAAGACTCGTGTCAAGGGTGATGCAATGAGGACACTGATAAGCGGCTCCATTCTGGAAAAAGCAGGTTCTGCAACGGATGCGCTTGCAAAGATACCCTCTCTCAAGGCAGAGAAAGGCAGCGGTGTGGAAGTGTTCGGCAGAGGTTCGGCAGAGATTTACATTAACGGTCGCAAGGTTTTGGACATGAACGAGCTTGACCGTTTGCGCTCAGAAGATATTCTGCATGTTGATGTGGTGCAGAACCCTGGTGCTCGCTATGCGGCTTCCACAAAGGCTGTGGTACGCATTACAACTAAGAAGCGCCAAGGCGAAGGTTTCTCCTTCGTTGAGAATGCCGGTGGAGTTTATCAATACGGCTGGACAGGAACGAACAATCTTGACGTAAACTACCGCACGGGGGGCCTTGACGTCACGGCTTCCTTCTGGTGCGGCAGCTATGGACACAACCGCGGCAATCAGTCAAACGACATAACCTACATCATCGCTGGCGACCATTACCTCGGTAGCAGTACGCAGGATTCCGAAATACACTGGACGGGTTATTCGCCTCAGATTCAGTTGAACTATATGGTAAACGAAAACCACTCATTCGGTGCTTACTACAAATGGGATCACAACACACACAACAAGCATAAGGGCTGGTTCCTGATGAAGAACTACAAGAACGGCACGCCTACGGAGGATATGCTGAGCAACCTTGACGGCGACGGCAACAACCGCAAGAACATCTTCAATGCTTATTACAACGGAAAGGTGGGTAATCTGTCTATCGACTGGAATGTAGACGGGCTTTTCATGAACGCGAATGACATCCAGTCAACTGTTGAGAAAACGACATATCACGACGGCAAGCCTCAAACCCAGAACATCGTCTCTTACTCCACCCCAAGCAGCAACGATTTCTGGGCAACGAAGCTCATTCTCTCCTATCCTATCTGGCAAGGCAACCTCTCTGCAGGAACGGAATATTCGCACACAAGTCGAAACAGCTGCTACAACCTTAACAGCGAGAACGAAGTGGCAGTAACAAGCAGTGATACGGATATTAAGGAGTCTTCAACGAGTGCATTCCTTGAATATGGTAGAAGCTTTGGCAACTTCTTCGCACAGGCAGGTCTTCGTTATGAGTATCTTTCTAACGACTACTACAATTTCGGCAAGTACGATGACGAGATTTCACAATCTTATGGTGACTGGTTTCCAACCCTTACATTGAGCTATCGCACAAACAGCAATGTACAACTGTCGCTCTCTTATCGCAAGGACATTGATCGCCCAAGCTACGACAACTTGTCAAGCTCCATCATCTATATCAACAAGTACAGTTACCAGAGCGGCAATCCTTACTTGAAGCCTATTTACACCGATAACCTCGTGCTAAATACTGCCTACAAATGGATGAATGCTTCGGTCACCTACCAGCGCATAAAGAACGACATAGGGTTGCAGACAATGCCATATCCAGGCAGCAGCGATCCGATGGTAAGCCTTATCCGTCCAGAGAACAGCAAGGATCCGTACAACCGCCTGATGTTCATTCTGTCTGGTCGCCCAGAGATTGGTATCTGGCATCCAATGTGGCAGGCATCGCTTGTACTGCAAGACTACAAGTCGATTACTCTTGATGGCTCTATGAAGACACTTAACCACCCGTACGTTTGGGCTGGATGGAACAACGACTTTGTGCTTCCTCACGATTGGCGCATCAATGCGAACTTAAACCTTACTACCAAGGGCGATTACATGACCTACAGTATGATAGAGAACATCTGGGACACCAGTCTCGGCATACAGAAGGACTTCAACACCCGTACACTAGGAAAGTTCACCTTCGATTTCCGCTGCTTCGACCCATTCAACATCCAGAAGACAGCAAACATCGTCTATGGCATCCGTCAGATAGAGGTTCACAACAAGGCTATGCGCACCTTCACTCTCGACATCACCTGGCGCTTCAACGAGGCACAGAAGAAATATCGTGGTACAGGCGCAGGAGAAAGCCAGAAGAAGAGAATGTAAGTACTAATAGAAAAGATTACGGAAAATACTAAAAAAACGGAATTCCCGAGAGTTTTCTCTGAGGAATTCCGTTTTATAGTTCATTTAATAATGATTACCATTCGTTAGCCTGTCCACTAGCTTTCATTTTCTCCATCTGGATTCTGAGTTTCTCACCCAAGGTAGGCTGAGCTGCAATATCCAAAGAAGACCATTTGAGCTTTTTCATGTTGATAGAGAATTCCTTCTCCTTCACATTCTTGATGCTTACCTCATTCCCTTCTACGAATGGGCTATAGGTAACCTTACCATCGCAAACCAAACCAATACGAATCTTCTTGGCATTTCCCTGACGCTTACCAGCCACTTGATTGATGGTGACCTTCACATTTCCGTCTACAGTTACAGCCTTCAACTCATACATACTATAATCACCATCCTTATAAGAATAGCCATCCTTTGCATCTTCATAGTAAGTGCCTACAGCATTTCCATCGGCATCTGGATTGACCAACAATGTCAAGGTATCGAAATCCAAATCTGCAGTACTCTGAGCAACCTCACAAGTAGGCACTACAGAACCTGGGCGCTGAGCCACATAGGCCTGATACATATCATCCTTCTCCTCGAACTGGATGATGTCCCAATCGCCCGCAGGTATAGCTGAGTCTTTGGCAAAACGAGGAATAATCATGAGATCACCACCCAGCATATAGACTTTCTGTTCTGCACGCAAGTTGGCATCCTTCTCATCGGCCATGAAAATAGGACGCATAACAGGCATTCCATTTACAGAAGCCTCTTGGAACAAGGTGTAGATGTAAGGCATAAGCTTGTAGCGACGCTCTACAGCAGTACGGCAGATGTTCTCCACACGCTCACCAAACACCCAAGGTTCCTGATCAACAGTACCCTTAGCCGCATGGTTGCGAGCAAATGGGAAGTAGATGCCCATGGCATACCAGTGAGCAAGCAACTCAGCATCACAATCGGCACCAAAACCACCCATATCAGGACCATTGAATGGCTGACCTGAGAGGCCCAAGTTCAAAGTCATTGGGATACTCTGCAACAGGTGATCCCAACATGCCATATTATCTCCATTCCAAGTAGCACCATAACGCTGGCCGCCCAAGAAGTTAGAACGAGAAAGCACAAAAGGACGCTTGTTTGGATTAGCCATCAACATACCTTCACGACTAGCCTGAATCATGAATGTGCCATAAAGGTTATGATAACGCAAATGAGAATCAGCTGGCCACAAATTACCGCCCTGATGACGAGCGGTCTCAATCATGGTACCAGACTCTTTCCCCTCTACATCCAAGCCACCAAAGACAGAAGGATCATTCATATCATTCCAAAGACCATCGACACCCTTGTTCATGTGATCTGCAGTAAGTTTAGACCACCACAAACGGACCTCAGGACGAGTATAATCTGGGAAGTTACACTGGCCTGGCCAAACACGGCCCTGGAAGGTTGTGCCATCAGCATTCTTCACGAAATAATTACCAGCTTTACCCTGGTCGTACACAAAATAACCATCCTGCACACCTACACCTGGGTCAATCATATAGACACACTTCATGTTCTTACTGTTCACATACTGCTGCAAGCCCTTTGGATCTGGGAATGTCTCAGGGTCAAAGGTGAACACCTTAAACTTGTCCATATAGTCGATATCCATCCAAACCACATCGTTAGGGATGCGTTTCAGACGCAAAGTATCCACAATTTCTTTCACACGAGAATCAGGATAGTAGCTATAACGACACTGCTGCATGCCCAATGCCCACATAGGAGGAAGCTCCATGGTACCCGTAAGCTTACCCAACTCCTTCATTACTTCTTTAGAATCCTTACCTTCTATGACGATGACACGGAACTGAGGACTCTCAAAACTGAACTTAATCTGGTTACCGGTAGTACAAGAACCTTTCCATGTATTATCGGCAATGATACCATAAGCAGAGCCATCCTTTCGCAAGCCCAATACCCAAGGATGAGACTGATACAAGTTCTTACCCTCATTGGCCATATAGCCATAGTTGTCCTTATTCCAGAATACCACTTCTTTGCCATTTCTACGCAAGTCGCCAACAACCTCACCCGTTCCGTACAAGTCGTCATCGGCAGCTATATTAATCACAGCCACAGACTTTCCATTCTCCTGCGAAAACACCGGACGAAGTTTCCAGCTTCCATTCACATTTCCCAGAGGAATCAACTCCTGGGTAAATGCCATAGAAGGCAAATGTGCTCCAGCGTTGAAATCTGCAGGATAGAAGACTGCTGCATTCTTATCAATCATGTATGCCTGCTGTGCGCTAGCGCTCAATGCTACGCAACAGAACAAACTTAACACCAATTTCTTATTCATAGATTTATCTGATTTTTGTAATTCTCAACTGATCCAAAAGAGCTTGATTTACGGTAATATTCATGTTCTCAACCGCATCGCAGAACTCCAGAGTAATAATTTGTTTGCCTTTCTTGAGCGAAGTAATGACAGCATTGCTCCAGCCCCAATTATTCCAAGCATCGGTACCCCTATGAGGGAACACACTTACACCCACATGCTCGCCATTTACCTTAAGCACACGGGTAGCACACTTATTCTCGGTATTAATAGGACCATTACCATTTGCATAACGCCAATCGATAGCATAAACGCCATCTGCAGGAACTTCGACCGGAATGGTAATGAAGATATTCTCATTACGGGTAATCATAGCAGCATTCCCATGCACACCACTGATATCCACATCTTTAAGAGTAGGAACTGCAGCACGTTCCTGCACATGAGAATTCGAATCTCCTCCCACACCTTCGCTCTCCTTAATGATAGCACGATCAGGATTAAACGGAAGACAGAAGTTCTCAACCTCATACATTTGTGCTCCAACATAGTAATAGGTTGGCTCACTCATGTAACCTTTGAATCCTTCTGCATTCACAGCCAATACAGCATATTCTGCTTCGGCATCCAAATCCACGGAACAATCAGTCTGATGTTTCCACTCTTTTCCATTCTTCAAGACGATATACTCTGCTGCAGTTTCCACTGGTGCCCAAGCCAATGTATTTCCCTTCAGTGCAGTCTGCGGAGTAAGAGGTTGGTAAGCATTCTCCTGCATGTTCACTTTCATAGGAGCAGGCTGAACATTATCTAGCACAATCTCAATAGTATGAGTACCGGTAAGCTTGCCATTGAAGAAAGGTTTTGCCTCAACCCCATCGAGTTTAAAGCTCTTGATGGTATTGCCAAAACCTGAAACCGTCATATCCAAGACTGCACCACGATATTTAAAGTTGCTAAGGTGGCGATTGCCTTTCAACACTTTAGGGACGAATGGCTTGAAGCTGATACCGTCTGTCTCATAGTTCACGCCAAAGAAAATGTTTGGAACAATGGCAGCACTGGCAGCCACACTCCATAACTGACGAGGAGAGTTGATAGGAAGACCCTTATAATCTCCATTATAGATGACCATATTTTCCTGGTTGGTCAGGAACAAGGCTGCACAACGAGTCAAGGTTGCCAATGAATGAATCAAAGCCTGCTCATTACCCACCTTTGCCACTGCCTTCATCCAGTATGCCTGAGTGAAAGGCCACATGGCATCATTATGATAAGGGAACTGATCCTTCAAGTTTGGATAAAAATCAGGCGTTCCGAAATCCTCGTTCACATAATTCTCAGAGATACGTTTCTGACGATCTGCAGGAGCAATGTCAAACAAGATAGAGAACGCTTCACCCAAAATTTCCATTTGAGGATGCTTAACCAAGTGATTACGTCCGTACAGATAGATAGCATACAATCCCTTATCCTCCATCCAAAGATGCTTGTTGATGCCCTCTTTAATGTCATCGGCCCATTTATCATACTTCTTAGCCAAAGCAAGTTGCCCTTCTAGACGAGACATTTCTGCCAAGATACGAATAGCCTGATAATGAACAGCCGTGGTTCCCATAGGCTCACTGTTATAGATATCTGCAGGCTGAGCCCAAGTAGGATATTCCTGTTCACGCCAATCCAGCCAAGAGGTCTCACCTTTCATGAGCTGTGTCTGAGGGTCATAAGCCACCACATGGTCATCCTCTATAGTGTTCTTGATGACAGGGTAAATCCTATCCAACCACTCTTTCTCTCCGGTCACCTTATAAACTTCCCAAGCAGCCAGAATCCATGTCGTACGGTCTGTAGAACAAGGCCATGCGCCACCAGTTCCTGTATCCTGAATAATACGGTTATTGGCATTTATCTTTGCCAACAGAGAAGTCTTGCAAACCTCTGGATGCAATTGAGCCAATGAATGCAAAATAGAGTAAGATACATCACGTGTCCAGACTCCGCCCCAAAATACACCGGTACGGAATGTATTATCTGGTTCAATAGCTAGGATACTCTCCTCTAATGCCATATTGTAGATGGCATTTTCCAGGACATTATCCGCCTTATATTGTGGAAGGGCACTGATATCCTGCTTTAAGGTCCAGTGTTCACGGTTCACTACACCCGGCATTTCTGGCATTCCTTCTATACCAATACCCTCAATAGGCTTATAGTTAGAAGTGATTTCTGTAGGAGATACTGCTTTTCCTTGAAATTTACCTTGAACAACCGCATTTCCTTTCCACTGGTAAGCTTTATTCTTATAAATGTTCTGTGCAGAGACTCCCATAGGCAAAACCATCAGGAAGCCGCCCAAAACAAATTTCGATAAGTATTTCATGCGTAAATCTGTTTTTTAAGTTTACCTTGCAAAAAACAAGAATTATTACCAAGAAAAAAGCCCGACACGGAAGGTGCCGGACTTTTTTCAAATTTAATAACCCGGATTCTGCTTCAAATTTGTATTCAAATCCAAAACAGATTGTGGGATTGGATACACATTGGTATAACCCGTATTATCAACTACATAATCACCAGCAGCTCCATTATGGTGAACACCGACGAAACGGTCACGAGTAGGCTCTGTAAATGTACCGAAACGAACCTGGTCCTGACGGCGGACACCTTCCCATGCCAACTCAATCATACGCTCATCCAGAATTGTATTATAGTCAATGCTAGTTTTTGCTTCAGCACCTGCACGCAAACGAACCTGATTCAACTGATTCAAAGCCAAATCAGCATTACCCAGACGATAGTTAGCCTCGGCCTTAATCAAGAGTGCATCACCATAACGCCAGATAACAAAGTCATTATTCATACAACCCTGAATAGTAGAAGTCTTATCGTATTCATATTTCTTGAAACGTGCGCCAGCACATTTTACAGCATGAGCATCAGAACCTTCGCCAAAATCAACCACAGCATCCCAAGGAGTGTATTCCAAGGTCTTAGTGGTAGCACCATCGCCAACCAAAACGCCAGTATCTGCCAGATAATCTGTACCAGTATAATAGTTGATAGCCAAACGTGGATCTTGTTCTGCAGTCTCATAACCCATAACTTCCATGGCACGGGTAGTAGCACAAGCACCATTCCAGCCAGAGTAACCCATACCACCTGCATGGTTGTAATGCAAAGAGCGCATCAAGTTAGCATCCCAAAGCATGTACTTCTTGTCATCATTAGGGCGAATCCAGATGTTCTCCACAGAAGTTGAGTTTGCAACAGCAAAGTTCTGAGCATAGCTATCTTGCAAGCGATAGCCCATATCTTCCAATTGCTCTACGCAATATACAGCAGTAGCCCATGCGTTACGAGAAGTACCATCTACAGTCATCATGATGCTCTTACCTGCAGCAGATACAGCATCACCTACTTCAGCAGTAGCCTTGGCAGCACCACTCTTATCGCCACCAACCAACATATTCAGTGAAGATGCATCGGTTATATTAGTTGTGAATACTGGAGCATTGATAGCCATCTTCGCCAGGCACATGTAAGCAGTTGCCTTGTTTACACGTCCGTACAATGTACTGGTTTCTGAAACGCAGCTCTGATTAGACAGATTAGGAAGAACCTCTGTCAATTCCTTTACTACGAAATCGAATACCTCTTTACGAGAAGCTTGCTTCACATCGCTGATACTCTGCTTAGAAGACTCAACGATAGGCACATTAGCGAACAAGTCGCAAGCATTATAATAATACAAGGCACGAAGTGCACGAAGCTCAGCAATGTACTGTGCATTGGCGTTCTCATCCAGGCTCTTCAGATAATCGATATTTGAATTACACTTACCAACGATACCATAGATATGGTTCCATACAGTAGCGTATACATCGACAGAAGGACCGAAGTTGTGCAAGAACAGATTCTGCCATTTACCACCATCGACCCAGTCGCCCTGTCGTCCTGGAAGCATAGTCTGGTCAGAAGTGAACTCATTCAGACAGTGAATGTTATCAGTATTACCATACCATCCGTTGCTGATAGATGAATATACATTAGCTACGGAGTTCACGTAGGTCAATGTAGGATTGGCAAAAGCCTGCTCTTCGCTCAGCGAGCTCTTAGGATCCTCATCCAAAGAACAGCTTGCCAAAAATGCTGTGCTGAAAAGCATTGCACCGAATATATATCTTTTCATATATTTTCTGTATTAGTTTGTTTAACGATTTAGAACTTGATACCTACTGACAGTGAGAAAGTACGGGTTAATGGATAAATTCGCTTATCATCAACACCCAAAGTACCATAAGTGGTAGTACCTTCATTTTGGCGGACTAAACTTGCAGAATTAATCAATGGAGTCAAGCCGCTGTAACCAGTGAATGTTGCTACATTGTTGCAAGACAAAGAGATACGGATATTCTCGATGACATTGCTCTTCAACATATCCTTTGTCAGGTTGTAGCCCAGAGTAATGTACTCAAAGTTTACGTAATCACCCTTCTCCAACCAGTAGTCAGAAATCTGGATATCACGAATACCCTTACCGCCATTATGACTGCCTGCATCAGCCAGCAAGTTATAAGTTGGGAAGTTGTTGTAGTTTGAATAAGTCATTCCGGTACCATTGTAAATCTTATGGCCGAATGCACCATTGAACTGCATTGCCAAATCCCAGTTCTTATATTTAAAGTTCATGTCCATACCCAAGTATGCCTTAGGAATAGCCTGACCAGCAATCTTACGGTCACCATTATCACCAGTGTCAATCTTACCATCGTTGTTCACATCTTCCAAACCATACTGCCCGTCACCGGCGAAACCTGTGAAATGAGGCAGGTAGAATGTACCGATAGGTTGACCCTCAATCAGATAAGTGACACCTGTGTTCTGAGTCAAACCTGCAGCATTGATATTTGCCACAGCGATATGCTCAGAGGTAGTCAGTTCTTGTCCGTTGTAAGTACCAGACAGACTGGTCAATGTGTTCTTCTGGAAAGAAACGTTAGCACCCATGTTGAAAGTGAAATCCTTAGTCTTTACGATATCACCACGAACAGCCAATTCCAAACCGGAGTTAGTCATCTCACCCATGTTTGCCAATAAAGTAGTATATACAAAAGGAGGAACAGGTACGGTATAGTTGTACAACAACTTAGAAGTCTTAGAAGTATACCAGTCTAAAGTCACGTTCAAACGACCACCGAACATACCTAAGTCAGCACCTACGTCGAAAGTCTTCTTAACCTCCCACTGCAAATCTGGATTAGGGTTTGAGTTGATAGCATAAGTAGTTACATTTGAACCACCCACTGTAGTCACACCATTTGGAGAATAGAGTGACAGAGAGTTATAAGGAGAAATAGCATCCTGATTACCGGTAACACCATAGCTGGCACGAAGCTTCAAGTTATCGATAGAACGGATATTCTTGATAAAGCTCTCGTTGCTCATTACCCATGCCAAAGAAGCAGAAGGGAAGTAACCCCACTTGTGGTTTGCACCCAACTTTGAAGATCCATCGGCACGCATGTTAACGGTAGCGATGTACTTGTTGTTGAACATATAGTTCAAACGGAACATGTAAGAAGCGATTGTGTAGTCAGATGCTGCACTTGTATTGTTACCCCATGCTACATTAGCACCACCCTGCAGGTTATTGTAACCCAGCTCATTAGTTTCAAATCCCTTAGCCTGAGTGACAAAGGTGAAAGTATCATACTTCTGTCCTTCGACTACAGCCATAGCATCGATATGATGCTTAGCCAAATCCTTAGAATAGTTCAACTGAACGTTACCCATGATATCCTTACGGTTCATGTGGTTCAGATAAGCCCAACCGTTTCCGTTCAGCTCACCCTGACGGATGTCGTTTGGTAAATAACGCTTCAAGTCGATATTCATATTAGTATAGCTACCGAAACCGCTCAAAGTCAAACCCTCCAGAATAGTCCAAGTAGCCTTGCCATGTACATTGATAGAACCTACCAAATAGTCATTCTTGATTTCAGTCTGACCCAGTGGGTTATAGATTTCGTTAGCCAACAGGTCCTCATCCCAACGGCCATCTGCATTCTTATGAGTAGGATAAGTAGGGTTATATGCTGCTGCAGAATAGAACATCTTCTGCATATCATACTGCTGCTTACCATCACGCTGGCTAGCCAATACACCCAACTCCAGCTTCAACTTCTTGTTGAAAGCGTATTGCTGAGCATCTAATTTCGCAGTATAGTTGATCATGTCAGAATTCTTCAAAGCACCTTGCTGCTGGATAACGCCAACAGATGCACGCATGTTTCCGTTTTCATTGCCCTGAGTGAAAGAAACATTATGATTCTGAGTAATGCCGTTTCGCTCGATTGCATCCAACCAATTCGTATTAGCACCTAAGTCGGTAAATGCAATGCCCAAAGCCTTAGCTTCTTGGCGGTACTGATCTGCGCTCATCATCTCAATGTTCTTGAATACTCTGTTCACACCAAACTGACCATTATACTCAATGTTTGCAAAACCATTCTTACCCTTGGTAGTAGTAACCACGATGACACCGGCAGCGCCACGAGAACCATACTGTGCTGTTTCTGAAGCATCCTTCAAGATGGTCATGCTCTCAATATCACTTGGAGCCAAAGTGTTCATGACAGTCATGTCAGCAAATACACCATCGATGATAACCAATGGGTCATTACCACCAGACAAAGAAGAGGTACCGCGGATACGAATGTTTGTAGGGCCCATAGGGTCACCACCAGATGAAGTAATGACTACACCAGCAGACTTTCCCTTGAGTGCATCAGCCGCATTGGTAACAACACCCTTATTAAGGTCCTCCTTCTTCACGCGGTCCACAGCACCTGAAATGGTTCTCTTAGAACCCACTGCGTAACCAACTACAACAACGTCCTCCAAAAGCTCTGAATCTTCTTTTAAAGTCACATTGATTGATTTTTTCCCAGCAACGGCAATCTCTTGTTCCTTATAGCCCACATAAGAGAAAACCAATGTTGCATTACTAGGTACATTTGAAACGGTATAATTACCATCGAAATCAGTAATTGTACCATTTGTAGTACCCTTTACCAGGACGTTAGCACCAATGATAGGTTCACCGGCCTCATCCTTTACATTACCAGTGACAGTAATCTGCGCCATGGCAACCACTGTCATTAAGAATGCAAACGCAAGCGAGAGCAATCTTTTTGATAAAAGGTTTTTACACATAAGTAGATATTTTAAGTTAACAATAATTTGGTTCAAATTTCAGAATAAGCAGGCCACATCTTTGTATGCACTACAAAGATATGGCCCTACAATCTTAACCTAACCTATAATAACTGTATAAACACATGCTTTTCTTTTTCGCTTATTTTAAGGTAAATCCACAACCTCGATGATTGTGGATGCAAAAATAGACGAAATATGAACTGTTTTTTTCTGAGGAATAAAAAAAGGAGTAGAAAAGAAATGCTATATAAAAGAAAATGAGCACTATAAGTTCTATAGCGCTCATAAAAAAAGGAGTGATTTAGGAATTGGTTTCTTCCGTTTCTATGCCTATTTCCTTGAGTTTTTCTTCTAATTCATTGCGATTTCCCAAGGCTTGGTTCCTAACTTTTGTTCTATAATTGTAAATAGTCTTCACACTGTAGCGAAGAAAAGAAGCTATATCATTAGAGTCTGTTATGCCCAATCTGATCAGGGCAAAGATTCTCAATTCTGTAGTCAAACGCTTTGGCCCAGAAGGAACAATGCGACTCTCTGGAGTCAACAATTTATTAAACTCTTCCACAAACGTAGGGAAGACACTTAAGAATGTTTCATCGAAACCTTTGTAGAAATTATCTATTTCCTTATCTATAAATTCCGTAGAACGAATCGCATCAAAAAGCTTTTCCGTATTATTACGCATGGCCAGCTGCTGGAGGCTCTTCCTGTAGTTATCCAGTTTATCAATAAAGCAAGAACAATCACGCATGTAATTAGCCAGATACGTATCTTTGATACAGTTGCTTTCCTCCAGATTCATGCGAATCGTCTTTTCTTTCTGAAGGCTTCTTTCCAATTTTTCATTCGCCCTCTTGAGATTATCATTTATCACCAAAATGTCTTTCTGAGCTGCACGCAGTTTCCGGCTATACCGATGAATTCTCAGCCAGTCAACTGCGATAACAAGAGCCAAGAGCAGCATGATAAGAGAAATAGCAGATAAGATACGCTGGTTCGCCCGGTTTTTCTTCTGATAAGCCTCTAGGATCTGTGGCATCATTTTGGACATCTCCAATGTACGAAGAGTGGCATTACAGTCCGATGCATCTGCAAAACATTGGTTCATGTATTTATATGCCCTGTCAATATCACCATCTTCATATAACATGATAGTCAAGTTTATCAGAGAAGAATGCTCTCTAACGCCATGCTCCATATCCGAAATGGCAGAAAGTGCATAATAGTATTCACAAGAGTCTCGCTTCTCTTCCATTCTATAAATAATAGCCAGTTCATTGGTTACATATCGGACGGAATCATGATTTTCTGGCAATGATTTAAAAGTAGAAAGAGATAAGACTTTAGCCTGCTTCACATCAGACCTTACAAGTCTGATAGCCTGATTATGATTCCGGAATAATTTATTGTCGGTTACTGCAACCAAAGAATCCCGGTACATTTCACTCTGTTTGATATACTCCTGCTTGACATCTTGATTATTAACAAACTCACTTTGCCAAGATATGACATCGGTCAATGTGGTGTAATACAACACCCTATTCGATGGATAAATAGAACTCAATGAATCTAATAAGACCCGCGCCTCATTGTACATTCCCAAAATACCTAAACTAACAGCTTTCAAGATTTGAGAACACTGTAACTCTTCCTTATTATTATGCTCTTTTGCTAACTCCTCACACAATACACCATAATGGAATGCAGAATCAGCCTTGAACACCCTATATTCATTGAAGAGATTTACATATAAATCAAATTTTTCTTTTCCCGATGCATAAGAAGCTCTAGATCGCATTTCATCCAAAACCTTTTCCTTCTCCGATATATACTTCGGGCGATTATCTATGGCCTCATCAAGACGCCTGAATATCGAATTCAATCCCTGGGAACTGGCCATGGATATACAGCCCCAAAACAGGCAAAACAAGCATAACACACGATTCTTCATTATCTATAGATTAGGTTCTGAATGCAAATATACACCATTTCCATTATTTACTATAGCCCAATCCTTCTTTTTTTTTACAAAAAAAACAACTGCAAACCTTTGCATTGTCCGTCTAGTCGGACAAGCCAGTCCGTAAGGACGGACAAAGCAGTCCGCCCTTACGGACTTTTTTTGGCTTAAGTAGTGATGAATGTCTATGATAAGCTATGATAAAATCAAGAAAAAGTTTTTTGCAAAAAACACCCAACACCTATCACAATATACGTTAATACATTGACTTTTAAACACATAGTTGTGATAGGTGTTGGATAAACACCTATCACAACACCTATCATACACCTATCACAGCATTTTACTATTTTCCTTCGGCATTAACACCCGCTTTTTCTCTTTTTTCCACGATGTTTTTCCCGATTTTTCCCTAAAAAATCAAGAAAGGCAACCAGAGCAACAGCATTCCCAATAGAAATCTCATTGGAAAAGAAAGCACCATCAATTATTAGCAGCTTTATTCATCTTGCTATCGTCTGAATCTGAGATCTCATGATAGGTGTTGTGATAGGTGTTATGATAGGTGTTAGGCAAACACCTATCATACTTTTCCTATTAATTTTCAATCATTTAAACGATTTATGATAGGTGTTGGGTATTTTTTACCCAAAACTTTTTTATAGTACGTCAAAGCAAATCTATTTCAATTCGCAAAAAACTCAGAAAAAAAGGCTATCTTTATCGCCGAATAATAGAAAATACGCGATAAATAAAAACATAAAAACATACAAATATGAAAAAACTTTTTCTAATTACAGCTTTTATAGGTGGATTGCTATGTGCGTGCAATAGCGGAGATAAACTAGTCTATAAAGATGCGAGTGCTTCAATTGAAGATCGTGTGGAAGATCTGTTAAGCCGCATGACACTGGAAGAGAAAATCTATCAGATTTCCCAGCAATGCTTGGGAGAGAACGACAACATCAACAATAATGAGGGCATGAACCCCGTTCCACTGAACCCGATGATTGGTTCTGTGATTTTCATGAGCGAAGACATTAAGGTGCGCAATGAATTTCAGAAAAAAGCCATTGAAGAAACTCGCCTAGGTATTCCTGTCATCTACGGCTACGATGTGATTCACGGATATCGTACCATCTACCCTATTCCTTTGGCAATGGCCTGCAGCTGGGATCCTAGCATGCTGGAAGCATGTACTGCAGTAGCAGCTCAGGAAGCACGTCAGGCAGGTGTGGATTGGGTTTTCGCACCTATGATTGACGTAGCGCGTGATGCCCGATGGGGCAGAATTGCAGAAGGTTCCGGCGAAGACCCTTATACTGCCGCTCAGTTTGCCGTAGCTGCCGTAAAAGGTTTCCAGGGAGATAATCTGACCAGCGACAAAAAGGTAGCAAGTTGCCTGAAGCATTTTGTAGGCTATGGCGCGAGCGAAGCTGGACGTGACTATGTTTATTCAGAAATATCAGACCAGAGCCTTTGGGATACTTATCTACCTCCATACGAGGCTGCAGTTAAGGCAGGTGCACAGACGTTAATGAGTGCATTCAATGATATCAGCGGTGTTCCTGCATCGGCTAATTCCTATACCATGAATACCATTTTGAGAGACATGTGGAAGTTCGATGGTTTCATTGTATCCGATTGGGGCGCTGTAGAACAGCTGATAAATCAAGGAAATGCTGCTAATCCTGCAGAAGCTGCCCTGAATGCACTCACTGCCGGTGTGGATATGGATATGACCGATGGAGTATACATCAAGAACATGGAGCAATTGGTTGCAGACGGAAAGCTGGATGTCAAAGTAATTGATGAGGCTGTACGACGTGTCCTGCGCGTAAAATTCCGTCTAGGATTGTTTGAAAACCCATATACTCCTGATGTACAGGAGAATGAGAGAATCCTGTTAGCTTCTTCCAAGGAAACCGCAGAGAAAGCGGCAGAGGAAACTATGGTTTTGCTGAAAAACAACAATTCAATCTTACCTTTGGAAGGTGTTAAACGCATTGGCTTGATTGGCCCTATGGTCAAGAACCAGCATGATTTATTAGGAAGCTGGTTAGGACATGGACATGATGAGGATGTTACCACCATCATGGATGCCATGACCGCAGAATTCCCAGATGCCTTCATTAACTATGCACAGGGATGCGACTTCGACGGTGAAGACAAGTCTGGGTTCAATGATGCCGTTCGCGTAGCCAACGCTTCGGATGTCGTGGTACTCTGTTTAGGAGAAAAGCAAGCATGGAGCGGAGAGAATGCCTCACGTTCTACCATCCTTCTTCCTCAGATTCAGCGTGACCTGTTAGAAACTGTTGCCAAGACAGGCAAACCTGTTGTTCTGGTATTAAACAACGGCCGCCCTTTGGAATTATCAGGCATGGAACCTCACACTGCAGCAATTCTTGAAGCTTGGCAACCAGGTATCAGCGGTGGTACACCAATAGCAAAAGTATTAAACGGCAAGGTAAATCCTAGCGGAAAGCTCTGCGCTACCTTCCCTTATACCAGTGGACAGATTCCTATTTATTACAACCGCCGCAATCCTGCACGTAAGGGTACCCAGGGCTTCTATCAAGACGTAACCGTTGAGCCAATGTATCCGTTTGGTTACGGCCTCAGCTATACAACCTACAAGTACGGAACCTTGAAAGTTTCTGCAGAGAAGGTTGCTGTAGACGGAAAACTAAAAGCAGAAATCAGCGTGACCAACATGGGAAAACGCGCAGGAAAAGAAACCGTACATTGGTATATTACAGATCCTGCCTGCAGCATCACTCGTCCTATGAAGGAACTTCGGTACTTTGAAAAGGCAGAAATTCAGCCGGGTGAAACCAAAGTATTTACATGGGATATAGATGTAGCTAAAGATTTCTCTTATGTAGACGCAGAAGGTACCCGTTTCCTTGAGGCTGGAGACATTCTGGTAAGAGTAGGCGACCAGACCGTAAAGGTGGTGGTAGAATAAAAGCTATACAGCATGGAAATACTGAATGACATCGTAACAGTAGCAAATGATATCCTATGGTCCTATCTGTTGATGGCACTACTTCTGGCATGCGCCCTACTATTTACCATAAAAAGCCGTTTTGTACAATTCCGTCTTATTGGCGAAATGTTCAGGTTAATAGTAAAGCCAGCCAAGCCAACAAAAAAAACAGGCAAACACGTCTCTTCTCTGCAAGCGTTTATCGTATCGCTTGCCGGTCGTGTAGGAACAGGTAATCTGGCAGGTGTAGCTACGGCACTTGCTATAGGCGGAGCCGGTTCCGTATTTTGGATGTGGGTAACAGCATTGCTTGGCTCTGCCATATCCTTCTTTGAATGTACTCTAGCTCAGCTTTATAAGACAAGAAATGGCGAAGGATTCATTGGAGGACCCGCCTATTACATGCAATATGGTTCACACCAGAAAAAGCTGGCAGTGTTCTTTGCCTTGCTGAGTGCGGTATGTTTTGGTGTAGCTTATAACTCTGTACACAGCAATACCATCTGTGCAGCTTGTCAAGAGAGTTTTCACTTGAGCCCATTTTATTTAGGGATATTCCTATCTGTGGGAACCCTATGCATTATCTTTGGCGGCTTGCACCGAATTATTAAGGTGTCTAGCGTCATTGTGCCCATCATGGCATCTATCTATATCTTCATTGCACTTGCAGTGGTGCTCATGAACCTCAATCTTATTCCAGCCATTCTCAAGCAAATCATGGAACAAGCTTTTTCCATACATGCTGTGGTTGGAGGCGGTTTGGGAGCAGCCATGACACAAGGTATCCGCCGAGGACTTTATAGCAATGAAGCCGGTATGGGAACTTCACCAAACGTAGCTGCTACTGCTCATGTCTCACATCCAGTAAAGCAGGGATTGATACAAGCTTTCGGAGTATTTGTAGACACACTGATTATCTGTTCCTGCACCGCATTCATTATTCTATTGAGCCCAGTAGCACTGGATGGAGATGCCAACGGCATTCAGTTAACTCAGCGTGCTTTAAGTGAGCAGATAGGAAGTTACGGATCACTTTTCATAGCTTGCACCGTGCTTATGTTTGCATTCAGTACCATACTGAGCAACTATTATTACGGAGAAACAAATCTTCGTTTCTTCACCTCAAATGCCAAAGTTCTCTTCGTTTATCGGATATTGGCATGCTGCGTAGTTTTCTTTGGTTCCATTGCAAGTTTGGAACTCACCTGGAATCTGGCAGACCTGGCCATGGGCCTTATGACTTTATGTAATGTCGTATCAATGGCTCTTCTTGTAAAACCTGTCGTTTTACTCCTGAAACACTACGAAAAACAAAGAGAAGAAAAGAAAGATCCACAATTCCAGAAGGGTGATATTCCAGAACTTCCTGGTGAAATTACCTGCTGGTAAATGAATAACAGACAACATCAAACATCATGCAATGTAGCTCCAGGACTATTGTTCCGCAAGCCAGATCATTTCGAGAATTATGATGACTGGCCATTCCTATGGGGACAGAACGAAGGAACCATTGGCGGCAATACGCAATACGTCATTTTCGGTTCTGCATTCAAGAGCATGATTCACAAGAAATAAAAAAAATGTCTATCTTTGCATGCCAAAGATATAAGCATAACCAAATACAACAATGATGTCTATCTTAAAGAAATGGAATAACCTGAGCCTTATCATCAGAATTCTTATAGGGCTGATAGTAGGTGCAATTCTGGGATTATTATGTCCAGAATTGACCGGCATTGCTATTTTAGGAAAACTCTTTGTAGCTGGTCTGAAAGCTATTGCTCCTGTTTTAGTTGCAGTCTTAGTTGCTGCTTCCATCGCAAAAGCGAAAGGAAACATTGGCAGTAAATTCCGAGTAGTCATAGCTCTATACATGACCAGTACATTGCTTGCTGCTTTTTTTGCAGTTCTATTCAGTTTCCTATTCCCTGTAACAATAACATTGACCGAAGCGGTTCAAGGAGATTCTCCATCAGGATTGGCAGAAATTTTCACAAACTTATTGACTAACCTTGTTTCCAATCCTGTTCAAGCAGTTGCAAATGCAAACTACCTGGGTGTACTGTTCTGGGCCATCATTATTGGCCTGGCACTGAAAATGAAAGCCAGTGAAAAGACAATTCAAGTCGTTAGCGATTTCTCAGATACTATCTCACACGTAGTCAAATGGGTTATCCAATGTGCTCCATTTGGTATCCTGGGATTGGTCTTCTCCTCTGTATCTGAATGCGGTCTTGAAATCTTTACAGAATATGGGAAGATTCTAGCATTGCTGGTAGGTTGCATGCTTTTCTCTGCGTTGATCAAGAACCCAGCCATTGTGGCAGTAGTCACACGCATGAATCCTTACCCACTGGTTTTGAGATGTCTGAAAGAAAGCGGTATCAGCGCATTCTTTACACGCAGTTCTGCGGCAAACATTCCTGTCAACATGGATTTATGCAAGCGATTAGGTGTTGAGGAAGACTTTTATTCTGTAAGTATACCATTGGGATCTACCATCAATATGGATGGAGCTTCTGTTACCATTACAGTCATAACTTTAGCTGTATGTAATACTTTGGGCATAGAAGTCAGTTTTGTCCAAGCCATCATTTTAAGTATTCTTGCAACTTTAGGCGCATGTGGAACATCTGGAGTAGCAGGAGGATCACTCCTACTTATTCCTATGGCATGTTCTCTCTTTGGAATATCAGGCGATATTGCCATGCAGGCTGTGGCCGTTGGCTTCATCATTAGTGTAATACAGGATTCTATGGAGACAGCATTGAATTCAAGCGGTGACGCGATATTTACCACTACTGCCGACATTTACGCACATAGAAAAAACAAATAATAAAATGAAAATAACATTTATTGGAGCCGGAAACATGGGTGGTTCCATGGCTCATGGATTATATCAGACAGACATTTTTCAACCAGAAGATATCACTTGTACTGCTCGTTCGCAGGAGACATTGAATAAATGTCTGAAACAAATGCCAGGCATTCATGTGACCACAGATAACATCGAGGCTGTAAAAGGAGCAGATATTGTGGTATTTGCAGTAAAGCCATGGCTCATAGAAGGAGTCATCAATCAAGTGAAGGATGTCATGGATTACAGCAAGCAGATTGTCATTTCTGTAGTGGCAGGAGCTACAACAGAAAAGCTGCAAGCCATGCTTTCCCGTCCAGACCAGCCTAATCCTGCCATTTTTTATCTTATTCCAAACACAGCCATCGATGTCAAGGCAAGCATGAGCTTCTTTGTTCCTGCAAATGCTACTCAAGAGCAAATTGACCTTGTACAACACATGATGGAACAAGTAGGTGGATGCATGCAGATAGAAGAGAAAAACATGCCCGCATGTATGGCTCTTGCCAGTTGTGGTATTGCCTATGCATACAGATATATCCGTGCAGCCATGGAAGGTGGTGTAGAAATGGGACTTTATGCAAAAGATGCAAAAAAAATAGTTTCATATACCGTAATGGGAGCAGCACAGATGTTATTGCAAAACGGTACACACCCAGAAGAAGAGATTGACCGTGTGACCACCCCTGGTGGACTTACCATTAAGGGCCTGAATACCATGGAAGAAAATGGTTTCACAAATGCAGTGATCAAGGGATTAAAAGCTGGAAGATGAAACAGATATTAATTGCAGTTATTTCTTTTCTGTGCTGCATGCCAGTCTTGGCTCAGAATTCATGGGAAATAAAGGAAAAAAGAGACAATAATGTCTATGTAAATGCCAATTTTACAACTATCCCATTTGACTGTCCAACGGTTAATCCAATAGGTGCTTCTGTGGGTATAGCACATAATTTCAAAATAGGAAAACAAGGACTTTTCACAGAAGCTGGAGTGGAACTAGGCTATCAGCAAGGACGATCAGACTTTGGCTATGGAACTACAGAAAAGGTTCCATTCCGATTCGTGTATAAAAACCTCAATGGTCGGATTCCCCTAAATATTGGATACAAATTACCAATTGGCGATCAGGACATGGCACTGAGCATCTATGCCGGAGCAAACATACAGTATTACCTTTTCTCTAAAGAGAGCTGGAGAGACTATAAGGACAACATGGACTGGGATACAGAACTCCTTGATACCAAGCTACACTACGGATTGCAAGCAGGTGCAAATCTAGATTTCAACCAAGAGTGGTTCGCTGGCGCAGAATTCTCTTATAACTTAAGCAAAATATGCACAGATGAGTTGGATATGCATTTGTCCAGCAAGCTACATACTTTTAACAATAACCCCAATGCCTATGCCATAAGTCTGCGCATTGGTTATCGTTTTAGATGAATAATACGGAAAAGAAAATACAAAGACTTTTCAATAAAGGATGTGTAGATTATCATCTTTTGGAAGATGGTGACCGTATTTTGATTGGCATTTCAGGAGGGAAAGACTCCCTGGAACTGACAAGGCTTCTCTCACAACGGGCAAAGATTTTCAAGCCCCACATTGAAGTAGAAGCCGCCCACGTCATTATGGACAACATCCCCTATGAAACAGACCGCACCTATTTGCAGGATTTCTGCACAGAATGCGACATAAAGTTGCATATTCTGCACGCAAAATTTGATGAATCTACCGATCCACGCAAGACAAAATGCTTTTTATGTGCATGGAACCGCAGAAAAACACTTTTTGAATTTGCAGAGAAAGAAGGATTCAACAAAATAGCATTGGGACATCACATGGATGACATTCTGGTAACCTTCTTAATGAATCTGACGTTTGAAGGTTCAAGGCAAACCATTAAACCAATCCTGAAATTAGAGCACTACCCACTGAGTATAATTCGTCCACTTTGCCTAGTTCCCGAAGCACAGATTCAAGCTGTTGCTAAAGAGTTAAACTTTCAGAAACTAAAGGTATCATGCCCTTTTGAGGAAGTTACGAAAAGGGCTATCATGGAAAAAGAGCTTCATAGATTAGAAGAAATTAATCCAGAAGCTCGCTATAGTCTTTGGCATGCCATTATGGATTAGCAAAGACCGGTTCCAATAAATCTTCATTAGGCCAATGAGGTAGATAAAAAAGAGGATAAGGAGTTCCTCCAAATGCGCTCCAGTTTATCCGTCGGACAAACTTAAAATCTGGTCCGCCAAAATCAAAAGAACGGCCAAAAAGCAGAATTGCCCGTCTCCCCTCATCAATCTTCCACAATCCACCTCCATAAGGACAGTCTTCACCGACTTCTAACAATTCGCGGTGCAGATACACACGTCCAAAACGAAGTTCACCCTCATCGGTGATAATGAATTTCTGATACATGGAAACTATTCCTTAATAATCTGTTGAAGTAATACAGGCTTGTTGGTAGTAATGATGTCTATTCGCTTATCTTTTGCAAACTGACGCAGTAACTCTTCTTTATCAACAGTCCATACATTTGTCTCTATTCCATGCTGACGAGCCTCATCGAGCCATTCTGGGTTTTTACTGGTGAAAATACTCTGGTTATAATCTACTCCTGTCAACCCACGTTCCTTAATTTGAAGCGGAGATTCTGTACCATTTAAATAAGCAACCTTCGCATCTGGCAGAAGCTTGTGCAGACGCTCGCAGACACGCATACTGAAAGAAATCCATTCTGTACGATCCTGCAAACCCATATTCTTGACCATGGCAACACTTGCATCAACACAGCGATCTTCATTCTCTGGTAGTTTGTGGCCTTTAATTTCGAATATCAACTGAATACCAGGTAAACGTATCGCTGTTTCTAAATACTGAGCCAAAGTAGGAAGTGTTTCTCCATTTTTAAGTTTAATATCCTTAATGGACGAATACGGATTATCTTCAATGCAGATGCCATTAATGGTTGCATCATGGTTTACAACCAACACGCCATCACTAGTTATATTCACATCAAATTCAGAGCCATAAGCTCCAATTTCTGCTGCCATTTCCAGGGCTTTTATAGAATTCTGAGCAGAGCCTTCACAATCCCAATAGCCACGATGTGCAACAACCTTTGGCTGAGCAAATGCAGAAAGGCTGACAAACAATGCTACAAATAATAAAATGTTATTTTTCATTATTCAAAAACGATTAATACTTGAAACTACTACCACCAACAAACTCACGCAACAAGCTGGTTGGAGGAATTTCCTTATCACTTACAGGAGTAAAATAGTGAATAAACTTCAATAAACGATGTGCCTCACTATATTCAGGGCAATTCTTTGGAACGCTGCTCAGAATAGCCTCAGCATGATTACGAAGAACAGCAAATTCAATGTTCAATGCAGAATTAAACATGACATCAGCATTCTCCTGGTATGGGAAAATCCACTTTTCTTCACCGTCACAGACCGATGGCCACTGGCTAATAGTCTGGCGTGCCGTGAATGCTCCCTTATTGTAATCTCGCACAATTCTGCGAAGCAATCGGTTATCACGTGTCGGTATCCAGTTATGGTCATCCAGAGATACACTAGTTAAAGCCGAAATATAAATCTTGTATTTCAATTCTTCTGGAATTTGCGGAGTTAGTGCAGGGTTCAATGCATGAATACCCTCTATAATCAAGATGGTATTATCACTTAACTTCAACTTTTTCCCATTATATTCACGTAAACCTGTCTTAAAGTTATATTCTGGAACCTCTACCTCTTCGCCATCCAGCAAAGCTTTCAGGTGCTTTTCAAAAAGAGGACAATCCACAGCTGCCAAATTTTCAAAATCATAACTGCCATCTGGAAATTTTGGCGTATCAACACGATTGACAAAGTAATCATCGGTTGAGAACGACATTGGACGAATACCACAGGTAAGGAGCTGAATGCTTAATCGCTTACAGAACGTTGTTTTACCACTACTTGATGGCCCTGTAATAAGAACAATACGTACAGGATTATCGCCATGCATCCGTTTCTCTATTTCTTCTGCAATCTTTACAATTTTCTTTTCCTGCAATGCTTCTGCCACTTGAATAAGTTCACTGGCATTACCCTTTCTAATAGCATGATTAACATCACCTACATTAGAAAGGCCCATAATATTATTCCAATGTAAATTCTCACTAAAGACCTCAAAGGTTTTTGGCTGTTCCAATCTTGGAGCAAGTTGCGAAGGATTATTTCTATCAGGAATTCGTAACAGCATTCCTTGATGGTACTTTTCCAATCCCCAAACTTTTATGTAACCGGCAGAAGGCAATAAAGCGCCATAATAATAGTCTACAGTGTCACCCAAAGTGTAATAATCTGTATAAACCGCTTCGGATGTCTCCAGGAGACGTACTTTATCCTCGAAACCACGTTCTCTGAAAATACGCACTGCTTCTTCTGTATGTGCCTCATTACGACGGAAAGGCATGTCCAGATCAATAATTTCCTGCATACGAGCACAGATCTTCTGTACATCCTCCTCTGTAGCTGTGGAACCATCGGCTTTTTGAAAATTACAGAAATAGCCCTTAGATATAGGATGTTCAATGAACAGATGACAGCCCGGGAACACGTCACTTGCAGACTTATAAAGAACAAAACATAATGAGCGAGTATATACCCGCATCGCGCTAGAGTCCGTAATATCCAGAAATTCCACATCACGATTCTGATAGACACGGAACTTCAAACCTTGGGAACAATTATTCACTTTGGCAGATATCACAGGCAGTTTAAAATCCAAGTTAAAACCTTGGAAAATCTCAAGCAAACTACTGCCTTCTGGAAAGCTTTGAGACTTATTATTGTTTTTGCAATAAATCTGTAACACGGTAATGATTATAAGGATAATGATATTTTAGTCGCAAAAATAGCAAAAAAACGTTACAAGCCACCAAGAATTAAAAAGAAATGATTAATTTAGCACCCTAAATAAGTACAACAAAAAACCTAATACCATGAAAGTAAAAACTATTTTTTCACTCCTTTTCTGCGCTGCCAGCTTATCGGTCAATGCACAAGGAGACGCATGGAAAGATTCTAAGGTAAATCAAATCAACCGTTTACCGATGCACACCAGTTTTGCCCCAAAAGAGCAACAACGTGTTTCTCTCCATGGTCAGTGGAATTTCAATTACGTGACTTCCCCAGATCAAGCACCAGCAAATTTCTTTGCTGTTGGCTATGATGATTCCAATTGGGGTAAAATGACAGTTCCTGGCATGTGGGAACTAAATGGCTATGGCGATCCTATGTATGTCAATATCGGCTATCCTTGGAGAAGCCATTACAAAAACAATCCATGTACTCCGCCAACTGAAGAAAACCATACAGGTTCTTATCGTAAGGAGATCATGGTACCAGCAAATTGGAAAGGTCAACAGATTATTGCTCATTTCGGATCTGTTACATCAAACATTTCACTTTATGTCAACGGAAAGTTCGTGGGCTACTCTGAAGACAGCAAGCTGGAATGCGAATTCGACATTACTAAATTTGTTACTCCGGGCAAGAAGAACCTGATAGCATTCCGTGTTATGCGCTGGTGTGACGGAACCTATTTTGAAGATCAGGATTTCTTCCGTTATACTGGTGTTGCCCGCGATTCTTATCTTTATACACGTAATCCAAAACATGTGGAAGACGTACGTATTGTTGGTAACCTGACAGATAATTTTAAAGATGGTATTTTGAATGTAGACGTTACAACAAATACCGTTGGTAATATCCTGGTAGAGTTGAACGATGCTGAAGGCAAAGAAATCGGTTCTGCTACAGCAAAAGTAAAAGCCGGAGCAAAGAACCAACTGCAGATTTCCGTACCAAACGTCAAGAAATGGACTGCAGAAACTCCAAATCTATATCAGGTCACTGTCACTTTATCTGACAACAAGGGTGTCCTTGAAACCATCCCATTCCGCACAGGCTTCCGCAAGATTGAAATCAAGGGAGGAAACTTACTTATCAATGGACAGCCAGCACTTATCAAGGGTGCAGACAGACATGAATTGGACCCATATGGAGGATATGTTATCAGCAAGGAGCGAATGCTGCAAGATATTCAAGAGATGAAGAAGATGAATATCAATGCTGTTCGAACCTGCCACTACCCTGATGATCCATATTGGTATGAACTGTGTGACGAATACGGTCTTTACATGACTGCTGAGGCAAATCTGGAATCTCACGGTATGGGTTACGGAAAGGAATCCCTTGCCAAGTTCCCAGAATTTGAGAATGTTCACATGGAACGCAACCAACGCCATGTACAACGCAATTTCAACCATCCATGTATTATTGTATGGTCTATGGGTAATGAAGCAGGCAACGGTGTAAACTTCGAAACCGTATATAAATGGATGAAGAACGAGGACCCAACCCGTCCTACCCAGTACGAACGTGCAGAAGGCGCATACAATACAGACATCTTCTGTCCAATGTATGCCCGTCCAAAAGACATGATCAAATATGCAGAAAGCTCTGATATGCGACCTATGATTCAATGTGAATATGCACATGCCATGGGTAATTCACAGGGTGGATTTAAAGATTACTGGGAGGTTATACGTAAATATCCAAAACTTCAAGGTGGATACATCTGGGATTTTGTTGACCAGAGTCCATATCATATGGTTAACGGAAAAATGGTTCGTGTTTATGCCGGTGACATGAACAATTATGATTCTCCTGACGACTACAATTTCTGCGACAATGGCTTGATAGCACCAGACCGTACCTGGCATCAGCATGCTTACGAAGTACAGTATTATTATCAGAATATCTGGGCAACACCAGTAGACCTGAATAATGGTAAGGTAGAAATCTTCAATGAGAACTTCTTCATAGATCTAAGCAACTATTACATGAAGTGGACTTTATTGGCTGACGGAGATGCTGTTCAGACTGGCATTGTGACAGATTTGAAAATCGCACCACAAGGAAAACAAGTCATTACACTTCCATACAAATTAGAGGGTATTTGCAATTGCAAGGAGAAGCATCTGAATGTAGAATTCTTTGAGAAGAATCCAAGTGCATTGATTCCAGAAGGATATGCTGTAGCACGTAATCAGATGGCTATCCAGGATTATGCTACCAAAGAACTGACTATGAGCAATCCTGCTTATGTAGATCTCCCAACAATCACCGAAACAAAGACTGGATGGGTGGTAGAAGGCCAAGAATTCGCTGCCACATTCTGCCCTCACGAAGGATGGCTGAAGAAATATGTCGTTCGTGGTCAGGACATGATGCCTAAGGGTGGGCATCTGAAGGCAAACTTCTGGCGTGCTCCAACCGATAATGATATGGGAGCTTATCTTCAACAGAGATTCCGTGCTTGGCATGATGCTAAACCAAAGCTTGCAAGCATGACTCACGAAACTACAGAAGAAGGAGTTGTCATTCGTTGCGAATATACCATGGATGAGGTTAAGGCAAAACTATACATGACTTATACCGTTGGTAAGAGTGGTGAAATCAAAGTCAACCAGGCAATGAAGACAGAGCCAAGAGAGAAGAAGGAATATATGTTCCGTTTTGGCATGAAGATGGAGTTGTCAAAGGAATTCCAAACTGTAGAGTATTTTGGCCGTGGTCCTATTGAAAACTACACAGACCGTAAGGATGCTGCTTTTGTAGGACACTATAAACAGACTGTTGATGAGCAGGCAAACCTGGATTATATCCGTCCTCAGGAAATGGGTGCAAAGACTGATTTGCGTTGGTATAAAGTTTCAAACGGCTCAGCTAATGGATTGAAGTTCACTTCTGATCAGTTATTTATCGGTACAGCTTTGAACTACACAACAGAAGCTTTAGATGAAGGACTCAAGAAACATAACACCCATACAGAGTTACTGGAAAAAGCAGACTTTGTAACTGTACAGATTGACCAGAAGCAAATGGGTCTTGGCTGCGTTGACTCTTGGGGAGCTTGGCCACTAGAACATTATCTGGTTCCTGTAGAAGATATGAATTTCACCTTTATGATTACCCCATTAAAGTAATTATATGGCAGATTTAAAAAACATATTAACACACTTCCTTTTGGTTGGCACCGTCATTGGTGTCAAACCACTTGGAAATGGTCTTATCAATGACACATATAAGGTAGATACAGAAGAGGTTACAGCCCCAGATTATGTTTTGCAGCGAATCAATCATAACATTTTCCAGAATGTAGATATGTTGCAAGACAACATCGAGAAGGTTACAGCCCATCTGTATGACAAATTAAATGCCGCTGGCGCCGATGATATCAACCGTAAAGTATTACGTTTTATTCCTACGACAGACGGAAAGACATACTGGTTTGACGGAAACGACTTCTGGAGAGTATCTGCTTTTATTCCAAATGCAAAGACCTATGAGACGGTAACACCGGAATATTCTTATTATGCAGGACAAGCCTTTGGAAAATTTCAGGCAGATTTGGCAGATATCCCTGTAACACTGGGCGAAAGTATTCCAAATTTTCATAATATGGAATTCCGTCTGCAACAATTGCACGAAGCTGTTGCTGCAGATCCTGTAGGACGCGTAGCTGAAGTTCAAGACTTGCTCAATGAATTGGAGAAACGAGCTGACGAGATGTGCAAGGCAGAACAACTCTATCGTGAAGGAAAACTACCAAAACGTGTTTGCCATTGCGACACAAAAGTCAACAACATGCTGTTCGACGAAGATGGTTCTGTCTTATGTGTCATTGACTTAGACACAGTCATGCCATCATTTGTCTTCTCTGACTTCGGAGACTTCTTACGCAGCGCTGCAAATACAGGAGCAGAAGACGACAAGAATCTTGACAATGTGAATTTTAACATGGACATCTTCAAGTCGTTCACAAAGGGATATCTAGAATCGGCTCAGTCATTCCTGCAACCCATAGAAATAGAGAATTTACCTTATGCCGTTGCACTATTCCCTTATATGCAGACTGTTCGTTTCCTTGCAGATTACATCAATGGAGATACCTATTATAAAACTCACTACCCAGATCATAATCTAGTGCGTTCAAAGGCACAGTTTAAACTCTTACAAAGTGTAGAAGAGCATACTCCTGAAATGAAATCTTACATTGAAGCATGTTTGGCTCCAAAGAATGAATTAACTATTCAAAGAATAGCCTTACCAGACATGCCTTTAGAAGAGATTCCTGCTTACCTGGATTCTTTGAACATTGAAGCTACGACTCTGACAAATGTAAACTGGGAACGTTTTCCTTACCAGCCAGAAGTATCTGTTCGTCTAGTTACAACCCGAAAAGGTTTGCTCTTCCATTGGCATGTTACAGAAAACACTGTTGCTGCAGTAGCAGAAATAGACAACGGAAGTGTTTGGGAAGATAGCTGCGTTGAGTTTTTCTCTATTCCAGCAAATGACGGCATATATTATAATATGGAGTGTAATTGTGCCGGAACTCTACTTGTTGGAGCAGGAAAAGGTAGAGAAGGACGTTTGCGCGCTCCACTTGAAGTTCTTGAAAAAGTGGAACGTTGGTCTTCATTAGGCAGAGATGCCTTCAAGGAAAAGAAACAAGGTCCTTTTACCTGGGATATGGTACTATCTGTGCCATATAGCACATTTTTCTTACACAATATCCAAACCCTGGAAGGACAGACAATCCGTGCAAACTTCTATAAATGTGGAGACAAGCTAGAGACACCGCATTATATTTCATGGAATAAGATAGACTTGCCAAAGCCAAATTTCCATTGTCCAGATTTCTTTGGCATTTTGCATTTTGAAGCAATAGAATAGTAAAAAAGAGGTGATTGGAAATCCATTCACCTCTTTTTTATTTACCATATATCATATCCCCAGTAGCAAAAAGAATCGTCTCTATTCTATAAATGCATTTTCCTACAAAACAAAAGGTTACAGACTTTTTATCATAGACGACTTATTTTAAAGACCTTTTATACAAACATCCAACATTTTTTCATTATCTTTGCCATGAATCTAATAGAAAAACCTCAATGAGCATTCGATTACCCGTTTGGCTGACAATCTGGCTCTGTCTCATCATTACAACCGCAAAAGCGCAAGTATTGCAAGTAGAGCATCTAAAGAACTACAACACGGTTGACACCTGCTTTAACAAGGGTGTCTCTGCAGCATTTTGCGGTATTCTAAATAACAAGCTCATCATAGCAGGCGGTTGTAATTTCCCGCACACTCCTGCAGCAGATGGTGGAGAGAAAATCTTTTACAACTACATTTGGGCAACGTCCTTAAAAAGCGGAAAAGATCCACAATGGGAATTAATAGGAAAACTTCCTCTCCCCGCGGCTTATGGTATCACAATTCCATCCAAGAATAGCCTGATCCTAATCGGAGGAATGACAAGTGGGAGCAACAGTCTTTCTCATGTCATTCAGCTTAAAATCAAAAACAAAAAGGCTATCATTGAATACCTTCCGTCACTGCCAATGCCTATTGACAATGCCACAGGTGCAATATTGGGAACCACAATTTACATTGCCGGTGGTAATGCTAATTCCAAACCTTCTTCAACTTTATTTTGGCTCAACCTTGCAAATAAAGAAAAAGGCTGGGAAAGCTGTTCCATTCCTGGTAATAGCCGGGTACAACCCATAAGTGCTGTTTCCAGAGAAGAACTCTATATTTTTGGTGGATACACCCCAAAAAGCAACGATGAAAATGCTTCAATGCCTACTAACGGTTTAAAATACAACCCTCAAACCAGACTATGGACAGAACTTCCTGCTCCGTCAGACATAGATAACAGCATTATTGCGCTTGCTGGTGGAGCAAGTGTAGCATTACCAGATGGAAGGATACTATGCATAGGTGGAGTGAATCAGGAAATCTTTCCGAAAGCCTTGAACGGAATATATAGTGGCCCTTCGTATATGAATCACCCAAAAGAGTGGTATAAGTTCAATCGGGAAATACTAATCTTTAATCCACTATCCCAGCAATGGGAAATAAAAGGAGAGATAGAAGAAGGAGCACGAGCTGGTGCATGTCTCGTAAATGACGGTACATGGAACTATATCATTAATGGTGAGTTAAAACCAGGTATACGCACTCCAATGATAACTAGATTAAAGCTGGAATAATCTTAAAAAACTAATACAATGATACTAACAAATCTACAAAACACAGAGCGAATAGAAAACCTTCATCCACTTTTCAAAAAACTCTTTGACTATGTAAAAACACATAATCTGGCAGAAGGGCCTACAGGACGGATTGATCTTGATGGAGACAATTTATTCATCAATAATAGCAATCCAACTTTAATACCTGCAGAAAAACAAGTTTTAGAGATGCACCGTAAATACATAGACGTGCAAATTCTACTGGAAGGAGAAGAAACTGTGGGGTGGAAAGCATTGGAAGATTTACAACATACCTGCAAAGAATATGACGAAGAGGGGGATTATGCATTGAGTGATGACAAGCCTACCACCTATTTCAACGTTAAAGCCGGGCAAATATACATTTTATATCCTGAAGATTTACATGCACCAATCATTGGCGAAGGAACTGTAAGGAAAGCTATTGGAAAAGTATTAATCAATATTTAATAACTAACTATGCTAAAAGATAAAAAATATTATCCCTGGATAGTCGTTTGCTTACTATGGGTTGTTGCATTGTTGAACTATATGGACCGACAAATGCTCTCAACCATGCAAGAAGCCATGAAAGCAGACATCATCGAGCTAAACAAAGCTGAGGCATTTGGCGCTTTGATGGCCGTATTCCTTTGGATTTACTGCTTCATGAGTCCTGTTGCGGGTATTATTACCGATAAACTTAACCGCAAATGGCTGGTAGTTGGAAGCCTTTTTGTCTGGTCTACCGTTACATTCTTAATGGGTTATGCAGAAACATTCGACCAGCTCTATTGGCTTCGTGCACTCATGGGTATTAGTGAAGCACTTTACATACCATCGGCTCTATCACTTATTGCAGACTGGCATCAAGACAACACGCGTTCTTTGGCCATAGGAATTCACATGACAGGTTTATATACAGGACAAGCTATTGGTGGATTTGGTGCAACTGTAGCTGCAGCTTTTTCCTGGCAACAAACCTTCCATGGGTTTGGCCTTGTAGGAATCATCTACGCAATAGTACTTATTCTCTTCTTACACGAAAATCCAGCTCATAGCATAAATGCAACGCCAAAAGAAGCAGAAGAAAAGAAGCCAAACTTACTTGGTGGATTATCAGTAGTTCTTTCTAATATGGCATTCTGGATTATTCTACTCTATTTTGCCGTACCTAGTCTACCAGGATGGGCAACCAAGAACTGGTTACCTACCCTCTTCCATGATAACCTAAACATGGATATGAGCGTTGCTGGCCCATTGTCTACCATTACCATTGCAGCCTCATCTTTCATAGGAGTAATAACTGGAGGTTTATTATCAGACCGTTGGGTACTCAAGAACATCAAAGGACGAATCTATACCAGTGCCATAGGTTTAGGAATGACCATTCCTTCACTTCTGCTTTTAGGGCTTGGACATGATGTAGTAAGTCTGGTCTGTGCAGGACTTCTGTTTGGTATTGGTTACGGTATGTTCGATGCTAATAATATGCCTATTTTATGTCAATTTGTTTCTGCAAAACACAGAGGTACTGCCTATGGAATCATGAATATGGTAGGTGTTTGTGCAGGAGCAGCAGTAACACAGGTTCTGGGTTCCTGGACTGACCAAGGAAGCCTAGGTACAGGCTTCGCTCTTATGAGTATTGTTGTATTAGTAGTACTAGCCATTCAGCTAATCTGCCTGAAACCCAAGACTCAAAATATGAAATAATAAAAATCAAATAAATATATGGAAAAGATCATTGGACTTATTGATGCTCCATTCACCCCTTTCTATGAGAATGGAGAAGTAAACTACGAAGTAATTCCTGCCTATGCAGCTATGTTGGCAAAGAATGGATTGAAAGGTGTTTTCATAAATGGTTCTAGTGGTGAAGGCTACATGCTGACAACAGAAGAGCGCATGAAACTGGCAGAAGCATGGATTGCTGCCGTACCTGAAGGTTTTAAGGTTATTGTTCACGTAGGCAGCTGTTGTGTAAAAGACAGTAAGAAACTGGCAGAACATGCACAGAAACTGGGAGCCTGGGGTATTGGTGCCATGGCACCTCCATTCCCAAAAGTAGGTCGAATTGAGGAACTGGTAAAATACTGTGAGGAAATTGCTGCAGGTGCACCAGAACTTCCTTTCTATTTCTATCATATCCCAGCATTTAATGGTGCTTTCCTCCCTATGGTGAAATTTCTGGAAGCAGTTGATGGACGTATTCCAAACTTCGCTGGTATTAAGTATACCTACGAAAGCATTTATGAATATAACCAGTGCCGTCTGTACAAGGGTGGCAAGTTTGATATGCTGCATGGTCAGGATGAAACAATCTTGCCGGAGCTGGCTATGGGTGGTGCTCAAGGTGGAATTGGAGGTACAACCAATTATAACGGTCGCTGCCTAGTAGGTATTATTGATGCTTGGAAAGCCGGAGACCTGGAGAAAGCTCGTGAACTTCAGAACTTCGGTCAGGAAGTTATTAATGTAATCTGCCATTTCCGTGGTAACATTGTAGCTGGTAAGCGTATCATGAAACTCATAGGTCTGGATTTGGGAAAGAACCGTACTCCATTCCAGAACATGACAGATGAGGAAGAAGCACAGATGAAAAAGGAGTTGGAAGAAATCAACTTCTTTGAAAGATGTAACCAGTTTTAGTTCATAAATCATATTCCATTCCTGCATTTTCCAATGTGGGAATGGAATATATACATTATAACAGTGGTAAGATTCTATTGTATATTAGTGGCTTTACTGATAAGTAATCTGTTAATGGCAGCGCCTATTAGTCTGCTCCCCAAGCCGCAGCAATATCGGGAAACAAATGGTATCCTGGTATGGAATTCCTCTACTCCATTGAAAATCAATAGAGTTAAGGAAATCACGGAGGCTGGGAAATTTCAAGACGAGGCTTATATGCTTACTGTTACTCGTAAAGAAATAAGAATTCAAGCTGTTACAGAGTTAGGTGAATTCAGGGCAAAGCAGACTTTAGCTCAGTTGCAGATGCTGAAGAAGATTCCATGCTGTGAGATAACCGACTGGGCATCGTTTTCCTTACGTGGTTTTATGCAGGATGTGGGGCGCAGCTACATTTCAATGGACGAGCTGAAGAAAGAGATTGATTTACTGTCTAGATTTAAGGTAAATGTCTTTCATTGGCATTTGACAGAAAATCAGGCATGGAGATTGGAAAGCAAGATTTATCCTCAGCTTACTGCCCCAGAAAACATGACACGTCACATAGGAAGATACTACACTCAGGAAGAGGCAAAAGAACTTGTGAAGTTCTGTCAGGAACGCCATGTTATGTTGATACCGGAACTGGACATGCCCGGACACAGTGAAGCTTTTGTAAGGACTTTTGGCTATGACATGCAGACTCCTGAAGGTACAGCAATTTTGAAGACACTTCTGAGAGAGGCTTGTGAAGTGTTTAAGGGTGTTCCTTATATGCACATTGGTACAGACGAGGTTCGCATAAAAAATCCAGATTTTGTCTCTAGCATGGTACAATTTGTGAGAGAACAAGGAATGAAGGTCATGTCCTGGAATCCTGGAGCTGACTATAAGGCCGGAGAGATAGACATGACTCAAATGTGGAGTTATCGTGGTAAAGTAACAGAAGGTGTACCCGCCATAGACTGCCGGCTACATTATATTAACCACTTTGACAATTTTGCTGATATTATAGCCCTCTATAGCAGTACTATAGGCAGGGAAGCAAAAGAGGATAAAGTAAAGGGAACCATCATTTGTCTGTGGAATGACAGACAATTACCGAATGAAAAGGAAATTGTAGGACAGAACAGCCTTTACCCTTCAGTTTTAGCGGCAGCAGAGCGTGCATGGTTAGGTGGAGGAAGTCAGTATTTCGATACCCCTGGAACTGTTTTACCAGCAAAAGGTAAAATTCTTGATGAGTTTACAGATTTTGAAAACCGCATGCTGTGGCACAAAGAGAAGACCTTTTCTGGTGAGCCTTTCCCTTATGTGCAACAGACACATGAGCACTGGACTATTACCGATGCATTCCCCAATGGTGGAGATTTGAGTAAATCCTTCCCACCCGAAAGAGAACTTAAAAGAGAATACCAATGGGAAGGAAAGACTTACAAGGTGGGACAGGCAACAGGAGCTGGAATCTACCTTCGACATGTGTGGGGAAATATTGTCGGTTCTTATTATGCGGATCCACAACCAAACCATACAGCCTATGCCTATACTTGGGTTCATTCTGCCAAAGAGCAGCAGGCTGGCTTAATGTTGGAGTTTCAGAATTATTCCAGAAGTGAAAAGGATTGGCCTGCGCCACAAGGATGCTGGGATACTAAGGGTAGCAGGATTTGGGTAAATGATACAGAAATCTTACCACCTGTCTGGACCACAAGAACTGACGAAGGGGTAAATTATGAAACAATGTTGGGCAATGAAAATGCAGCATCCCGTAAACCTATACTTGTAACCCTGCATAAAGGCTGGAACAAAGTCCTGCTGAAATTACCAGTGGGTCAGTTCAATACGGACAAAATTCGATTAGTCAAATGGATGTTCTGCTGTGCTTTTACTACACTCGATGGTTTAAAGGCCATGGATAACCTCATCTATTCCGCAGAAAAACCATGATTTTTTTGCGAAGATTTCAAAATAAAAGTATCTTTGCAAGAACAACTTCAACCTCAAATAACCTTCAATATGGAAAACATTGTAAGCTACCTGTCAAATTGGGCTAATAAATACAAAACGGACCTGACAGAGAACATACTTCCATTTTGGCTTAAATATGGTCTAGATTCAGTTAACGGAGGAGTCTATACCTGTGTAGATCGTGATGGAACACTGATGGATAGTACAAAATCTGTTTGGTTCCAAGGAAGATGCGGATTCATCATGAGCTATGCATATAACAATATAGAGAAGAATCCAGAATGGCTAAATGCATCCAAAAGCTGTATTGATTTTATTGAAGCACATTGCTTTGACACCGATGGCCACATGTTCTTTGAAGTAATGGCAGATGGCACACCGCTACGCAAACGCCGCTACGTTTTCTCCGAAGGATTTGCAGCTATTGCTATGAGTGAGTACTCTATAGCATCAGGTGATAAGATGTATGCAGAAAAAGCTTTAAAGATATTCAACAGCATCATAACCATGATGGAAACTCCGGGTTTTCTGGAGCCAAAATACTTGCCAACCCTAAAGTGCCAAGGCCATTCCATCACAATGATTCTTGTGAATACGGCATCCCGAATCCGTGCTTCAATAAATGACCCCGTCTTGACAGAGAAGATAGATAAGTCTATCCATGCCCTACGTACATATTTCATGCATCCGGAATTTAAGGCCTTGCTTGAGATGGTAGGTCCTGAAGGTGAATTTATCGATAACATCAACGGTCGTCTCATCAATCCTGGTCACTGCATCGAAACTGCATGGTTTATTTTAGAAGAAGCAAAATACAGAGGATGGCAGAAAGATCTTGTAGAGATGGCGATCACTATCCTTGAATGGTCCTGGGAATGGGGATGGGACAAGGAATTCGGAGGCATCATCAACTTTCGAGACTGCAAAGGATTCCCTCAGCAAGATTATTCCCAAGACATGAAGTTCTGGTGGCCACAGACCGAAGCTATTATCGCTACTCTCTATGCTTATCAGGCTACAGGCGATGAAAAATGGCTAGACCGTCATAAGCAAATCAGCGACTGGACTTATGCTCATTTTCCAGATAAAGAATACGGAGAATGGTATGGCTATCTGCACAGAGATGGAACTGTTGCACAGCCCGCAAAAGGTAACATTTTCAAAGGTCCATTCCATATTCCAAGAATGATGATAAGAAGTTATACTTTGATTCAAGAGATTTTAAACAAGTAAACCTAAAATCATAACCTATATGTTAACACAATTTATTCATGCTCATATTTTAACCCCAAATGGTTGGTTAGAAGATGGTTCTCTTTTAGTGGATGAGAATAAAATTGTTTCTATTACCCCTTGTAATTTGGGAATCATTGGTGCAGACATCATCGATGTAAAAGGGCTTCACTTAGTACCTGGTGGTATTGAGCTCCATGTTCACGGAGGTGGTGGAAGAGATTTCATGGAAGGGACAGAAGAAGCATTCGAAGTTGCAGTAAAGGCTCATATGCAACATGGTACAACAGCAATTTATCCAACCCTCTCTTCTTCATCCATACCAATGATTGAAGCGGCATCAGAAACTTGTACTAAAATGATGCAAGATCCTAACAGCCCTATTATGGGTCTTCATCTTGAGGGTCCTTATTTCAGTCTGCAGATGGCTGGTGCTCAAATCCCTGAATATATTATTCCCCCAAGACCAGAAGATTATATTCCTTTGATTGAAAAGTATCCATGTATTCGCCGCTGGGATGCTGCCCCAGAGATAGAAGGAACTGTTCCGTTCGGAGAGTACATCACATCAAAGGGAGTCGTTGCCGCAATAGCACACACAGGTGCAGGCTATAAAGAGGTCAAAGCCGCTCACAACGCAGGTTTTAGCCATGCTACACATTTCTATAATGCAATGCCAGGTTTCCATAAATATCACGAATATAAGCATGAAGGAACTGTTGAAAGTGTTTACCTGATTGATGACTTTACTGTAGAAGTCATTGCCGATGGAATCCATGTACCACCTATTATTCTTTCCTTGGTACACAAGCTAAAGGGCGTTGAAAGGACTTGTCTGATTACAGACGCATTGGCATGTACAGCAAGTGATAGCCAGGAGGCATTTGACCCACGTGTCATCATTGAAGATGGTGTCTGCAAATTAGCCGACCGTTCAGCTTTAGCTGGTAGTATAGCAACAATGGACCGTCTTATCCGCACCTGCGTTCACATGGCAGATATTCCACTGGAAGATGCTGTAAGAATGGCATCGGAAACACCTGCAAAAGTTATGGGAATCTTTGACCGCAAGGGCTCCCTAGAATTAGGGAAAGACGCAGATATGATGATTCTAGACAAAGCCTTGAATCTACGTGGGGTTTGGTCTATGGGTAAATTAGTAGAAGGCACTTTAACACTATAAGATCTTTTCCGGAAAAGAAGAATGGCAGAGAAACCCTCTGCCATTCTTTTTTTGAATATAATTCAAAGAATTCCAACTTTTTTATGTAAATTTGCCCAATTTTAGACGGCAAACGTAAAAGAATATGACCATAAAAGAGATCATAAGTCAAGAAGAGAAGACTGCCTTTTCTTTTGAGGTGTTACCTCCATTGAAAGGCAACGGTACAGATGCGTTGTTTCGCACTATTGATAAGCTGAAGGAATTCGATCCAAAGTATATCAACATCACAAATCATCGCAGCGAGTACATTTTTAGAGAAAAGAGCACAGGTCTTTATGAGCGTGAAAGCATCAGAAAAAGACCCGGAACTGTAGCTGTGGCTGCTGCTATTCACAACAAATACGGAATTAAGGTTGTTCCTCATTTAGTTTGTAGCGGTGCCACTCGAGAAGACATCGAATACACGTTACTAGACTTACAGTTTTTAGGAATCACAGATCTTATTCTTTTACGAGGAGATAAAGCAAAAGAAGATAGAGTATTTACTCCAGAACCAAACGGATTTTGCCATGCAACAGATCTTATTGATCAGGTCAACGATTTTAACGCCGGAAAGTTTATTGATGGAACAACCATAAAAGTTCCTGGAAACTTCTCTTTTGGAGTAGCCTGTTATCCAGAAAAGCACGAAGAAGCTCCAAATCCTGAGCAAGATCTTTATTGGCTAAAGAAAAAAGCTGATGCTGGAGCGGATTACGCTGTCACACAACTTTTTTATGACAACCAAAAGTACTTTGATTTTGTAGACCGAGCAAGAAAAGCAGGAATAACCATTCCAATTATACCAGGAATAAAACCGTTTGCAAAGCTTTCGCAATTGACAGTTGTACCAAAAACATTCCATTGCGACCTGCCCCAAGAATTAGCAGCAGAAGCTCTAAAATGCAAAACCGATGATGATGCAAAAAATCTAGGTATAGAATGGTGCATTAACCAATGTAGAGAACTCATGGCCCATGGAATTCCAAGCATACATTTCTATACGGTATCTGCAGTAGATAGTATCTATCAAGTTGCAAAACAGATTTATTAAGTATGTTGTTCAAAGACATAATAGGTCAAGAAGCCGTAAAAAAAAGGCTCATCCAAGAGGTCAAAGAGGGACGTGTAGCTCACGCACAACTCTTTACCGGTCCAGAAGGTGTTGGCAAACTACCAGTTGCCATTGCCTATGCCCGTTATTTGCTCTGTCAAAATAAGGATGAACATGATTCTTGCGGGACCTGTATGTCTTGTAAAATGTTCAACAAGCTTTCACATCCCGATTTACATTTTGTTTTTCCTGTGATTAATAAAGCAAAAGCTCCAAGAAAAACAGTATGCGATGACGTGATAACTACATGGAGAGAATTTGTTTCTGCTAACCCCTATTTCAACATAAACCATTGGCTCGATGAACTTGGAGCAGAGAACCAGCAAGCTACAATCTACACTATAGAAAGTGAAGAAATCAGCCGTAAGCTGGCATTAAAATCCAGTCAAGGCGGCTACAAAGTAATGATTATATGGTTGCCAGAGAAAATGCAAGAAGAATGCAGCAACAAAATACTGAAAATATTGGAAGAACCTCCTGTCCAAACAGTATTCCTTCTTGTTAGTGAACAACCTGAATTTCTACTGCAAACCATAAAGAGCAGGACACAACAAATAGAATTCAAACGTTTGGATTCTTCTGTTATTCAGAATGAGCTAGAACACAAGTTGGGCATTAACAGTAATGATGCCCATAGAATAGCTCATATGGCAAACGGTAGCTACCTAAATGCACTTGAAGCAATTCATTTCAACGAAGACAGAGCATTGTTTCTTGATATGTTCATACTCCTCATGCGACTCTCTTATCAACGAAAAGTAAAAGAGATGAAACAATGGAGTGAGCAAGTAGCAAGTTGGGGACGAGAAAAACAAAAGAATTTCCTACTCTATTGCCAACGATTAATACGTGAAAACTTCATCTATAATTTCGGATTTAGTGATCTAAATTATATGGCAGAAGAAGAGCGGAACTTTTCTACACGTTTTGCTCGCTTTATTAACGAGCGAAATGTTATAGGAATTATGGACGAATTAACAATTGCACAGCGACACATTGAGCAAAACGTAAATGCCAAAATGGTATTTTTCGATTTTTCCTTAAAAATGATTGTCCTGTTGATACAATAATATTATATGACAGATTTTAAACTAAATGGTGCCGGAAGAGGCCTTTCTTGCAAAGGCTGCGGAAGACAAGATAATAAACTAAATACCTACGACTGGTTAGTCGACGTCCCTGGAAATGACAAAGAGACGGATTTAGTGGAAGTCCAATTCAAAAATACCCGCAAAGGATATTATCACAATAGCAATGGATTAGACCTGCATAAGGGAGATATCGTTGCCGTTGAGTCTAGTCCTGGGCATGATATCGGAACAGTAACCTTAACAGGCCGTTTGGTCTTACTACAAATCAAAAAAGCAAATATCCGCAGTGAAGCAGACATTAAGCGCATCTATCGTATCGCGAAGCCTGTTGATATGGAGAAATATGAAGAGGCCAAAAGTCGTGAACATGACACAATGATTCGCTCACGTCAGATTGCAAAGGATCTTGGGCTTGAAATGAAAATTGGCGATGTAGAATACCAAGGTGATGGAAACAAAGCTATTTTTTATTACATCGCTGATGGACGCGTCGATTTCAGACAACTCATCAAAGTGTTAGCTGACGCTTTTAAAGTAAGAATTGAAATGAAGCAGATTGGTGCCCGCCAAGAAGCTGGACGCATTGGAGGTATAGGCCCTTGTGGCCGTGAACTCTGTTGTGCTACTTGGATGAAAAGCTTCTCCTCTGTATCCACAAGTGCTGCAAGATTCCAAGACATTTCTTTAAATCCCCAGAAGCTTGCAGGACAATGCGCGAAACTAAAATGTTGCATGAATTATGAAGTTGACTGCTACGTTGAAGCCCACAAGCGTTTGCCATCCCGCGAGATTACTTTGCAAACCATGGATGGCGAATTCTTTTTCTTCAAGGCTGACATTCTAAATGGCATGGTTACATATTCCAGTGATAAAAATCTAGCAGCAAACCTAACTACTATTACATCCAGACGTGCATTTGAAGTATTAAACATGAACCGCGCTGGAGAAAAGCCAGAAAAGCTAGATGATTCCACACAGAGCAATGCTCCAGCAAGGCCATTAGACTTAGCAGAACAAGATGACTTAACCAGATTTGACAAAAGTAAAAACAGTAAGAAGAAGCACAAGAATAAGGACAAAAATAGAAACAGCCAGAAAGAGGCTTCCATCAAGAGTAATGCTTCCCCTGAAGGCTCTGAACTTTCCGAAAAAAGAATCAACGAGCGTCAAGAAACAAAAGAACGCCCAGACAGAAAGGAAAGGCCTAAAAGAGAGCGTGAAAATAGAGCTCCAAAAACAGAAGATTTAAATCATGCTGAACAAGAAGAACGGCAAATTCGACCAGAAAGACAAGGAAAGAAACAAGAACGTTCTTTAGCAGCAAAAGAAGCTCAACCACAAGAAACTTCGGAAAGGGAGGAAAGGAGAGAAAACCCGAATAAAGAGCGCCACAACCGCCACCGCAATAATCACCACAGGAATAATCGAGGTGGAAATGGTAACCAGCCACAAGAAATAAATAATGCTGAATAAAGTATTGCATATCATATACAACACAATAACAGTAGGAGCAACCCTCCTACTGTTCAGTTGTATGGATAATACAATCTATCATTCTAACCATATTATTAAAGAGAGGGAATGGAAGAAGTACGACACTATTACATTTGTCATTGACACCCTTCCAAATGTCAAGAATCCCAAACTCAAAGTTGAAATCCGTACACGCAACAACTACCCCTACAAAAACCTTTGTCTAATTGTAGAACAACAATGGGATAAAAAACAAGTCATTAGAAACAAAGTATATTTAGACATTAGTAAAACAACTAATATCTCCTCTGTCTTTTTGACTCCATCATCTTCTATACCTATTAATATTATAGGAACAATTAATAAAGGCAGAATTAACATCTACCCTTACATGAAAAGAGAATCACTACCAGGCATCAACGATGTTGGTATACTTCTTACCCGCTAACGCTTCATACGTTCCCTTTCTGCATCAATTCTCAAGAAAATAAATAAGAGAATAGTAAATCCCCATAAGGAAGAACCTCCGTAACTGAAAAATGGCAAAGGAATACCAATAACTGGAGTCAAGCCAAGAACCATTCCAATATTAATAAATAAATGGAAGAGGAAAATACTCAAGACTGAGTAGCCATATACCCTACCAAATGTAGTGGGCTGACGTTCTGCCAAATGTATCAGACGTAGAATTAAAGTCATAAACATAAGTAAGACACCTGCAGCTCCCACAAACCCCTGCTCTTCTCCCACTGTACAGAATATAAAATCGGTATCTTGCTCTGGGACATATTTCAACTTAGTCTGTGTACCGTTAAGAAAACCTTTTCCCGTCAATCCTCCTGAACCTATAGCAATCTTAGATTGATTAACATTATAGCCAGCACCTGCCAAATCTTCTTCTATTCCCAATAACTCATTAATTCGTTCTCGTTGATGGGGTTCCATTACATTGTTTAGAACATAATCTGTAGAATAGTGGAAACCAACAGAACAAAAAGTGAAACCAGCAATCAAGAAATAGGTATATAGTCTTTCCGTCAATCCTAAATAACACAGATAACCAATTAATATCACCAATGCTATTAGCAGCACATAGGAAACATCAAACGGAATAACGAAAAAAGAGAATAGCAATGCCACAGAAACAAGTCCTAATCCGCCTATTGCCATTCTCCAAAACACCTTCAAATTCTGACAATACACCCATACCATACCTATACTAAAAACCATAGCCATGAGAAGAACAGAAAAACGACCAACTGACGTTGGTGTATATCCTAAGTATTCTGCTTGGAAAGTTAGGCCTATAACAAAATATAATACCGCAGATATACCAGCAAACAAAATTGATCCAGACATTCCCTCTCTGTAAAACACAAGGAAGAATGCACAATAAACCAAAGCAGAACCGGTTTCTTTTTGAGCAATAATAATGAGCATTGGAAGAAGTACTATACCCATCGTATGGAAAAACGTTTTCCACTTTAATATGGTATAGCCAAACTTATTCATGAATTTTGCCAAATAAAGTGCTGTTGCAAACTTCGCGAATTCCGCCGGTTGCAAACGGATTCCGGCACCTAAATCAATCCAAGATCTGGAACCTTTTACATCATTAGCTAGAAAAATAGTTGCGATCAGTAATGCTATAAAAAGTACATAAACAGGTGGAGCAAACATCTCATAAATGCGTTCTTCAAGCATTAATAAGACAAAAGCAATAACTAATGATAGGCCCATCCAAATCAATTGTTTTCCTGCACGTGATTCAAAACTAAAGAAATCCATGCCGGAAAAGTCATAACTTGCCCCGCAGACGCTAAACCAGCCAAAAACGAGAAATCCTATAAATAATACAACGGTAAACCAATCTAAAGATTTCCAAATACTTTTTATGTTATCTTGAGCCTGAACCATACTGAATACGTTTATTCTGGAAACGAGTAGCTTCAGCCTCTTCGGCATCACTCAGCTTTCCATGAATATATTGTTCCATCATTAATTTACCAATAGGCACACCATAAGTTGCTCCAAATCCGCCATTCTCTACATAAACTGCAATTGCAATTTTTGGATCATCTTTTGGAGCAAATCCCATAAAAACAGAATGGTCATGTCCGCGGTTCTGAGCAGTTCCTGTTTTACCACAAATCTCTAAGCCGGGTATATTTGCAGCTTTACAAGTACCTCCTAAAACTGCACGTCGCATTCCTTCTACAACAACATCATAGTATTGCTGATCAACCATGGTTTTGTGATGTTCCGTATACTCCTCAGCCAAAGGCTGACCCTCAACCTGTTTCACAACATGAGGAGTAATATAATAACCACGATTTGCAATTGTAGCTCCTAAATTAGCTATTTGTAGAGGAGTTAATGTAACCTCACCCTGACCTATTGATATACTAATAACAGTCAGACCTGTCCAGTCACTTTTGTATGCCTTATCGTAAAACTGCGCATTAGGGATCATTCCACGCTTCTCACCAGGCAAATCAATACCAAGTTTATAGCCAAATCCCATTGAAACCATGTAATCCTTCCATCGGGTCATTGCTGCCTGTACACTACCATACTTGGAGCGTGCCCCTAACATATGATATAACCCCCAACAGAAATATCCGTTACAAGACGTTGCTATTGCTGGGACCAAAGACAAAGGAGAAGCATGGCCATGGCAACCCACACGAAGACCGCCATATATGAAACCATGATAACATGGATATGCAGTCTGCGGAGTAATTATTCCTTCCTGAAGAAATGTTAAAGCCTGGGATGTCTTGAAAGTAGAACCTGGAGGATATTGTCCCATAATTGCCCGATTCAACAGAGGCTTCCATTCATCCTGACTCAGCAACTGGTGATTCTTGCTTCGTTTATGACCCACCATCTGACTTGGATCATAATCTGGAGCACTTACCATACAAAGAATTTCACCTGTCTTGGGTTCTATTGCAACAATTGCTCCAATTTTTCCTTCCATCAAACGTTCGCCTAACGCTTGCAACCTCATGTCAATACTTAAGGTAAGATTCTTTCCAGGAACCGGTTTTTTATCAAAAGCACCTTCCTTATAATGGCCTTTTATACGTCCACGGGAATCTCTCAACAAAACTTGAATACCTTTTTCTCCCCGCAATTCCTTTTCATAAGAACGTTCTACACCTTGTTTTCCTATATAGTCGCCTCGCAAATAATACTCATCTTCTTCTATGTCGCCTTTTGACACTTCTGCTACATCACCGAGAACATGGGCTCCATGTGTAGTGGCATACTGACGTATAGAACGCTTACGCACATAAAAGCCAGGATACAAGAACTGCTTCTCTTGGAAAGCAGAAAACTCTTCCATAGAAAGTTGGCTCATAAAAACCTGCTGCGTATAGCTGGAATAACCCGGATTAATATTTCGATCCTTAATTTCAGACATTCGTTTTATAAACTGCCTCTTGTCTATATTTAAAGATTTGCAGAGATCCAATGTATCCAAATCCTTAATCTCACGCATGATGACCATAATATCATAAGCCGGCTGATTATAAACCAAGAGTTCCTTGTTACGATCATAAATGACTCCACGTGAAGGATATTGTATCTGATTCAAAAAAGCGTTAGAGTCTGCACTTTGTTTATATTCCTCACTTGTAATTTGAAGGGAAAACAAACGAACAATATAAGCTAGCACGATGACTATCACCATACTTGCAATGACATATTTTCGTTTTTCTAATTTGTAATCCTTCATATAGAGATCAAGAGCGAATATAGAGGCTATTCAAGCCCAGCATCAAAACGAAGGTAAATAAAGTACCACCAACTACATTAATCACCAAATCTTCCAGATGAGCCAAAGAAAAAGCTAGCAGGAGATAATAAGAGATGTAAAACAAAAAGGTAGACAGCAATAAATAACCAGAAAACTTTGCCCACCCTTGCTGCTTAATAGAAGGCTCTAAATCATCTGGACTTTCTCTTGGTACAAACAAGTTCAATAAAACTGGTTGAATCATTCCTAGAAGTGTACAAGAAGCAGCACCGACCCCCGGAGTATTTGTAAAAAGATCCATCAAAAAGCCCATTACAAAGCCCCAAAACAAGAGACTTAGTCTTGAAGATCCTCTACTAAACATGAGCAAGAAGAAGACAAATAACATTGGAGTTGCATAGCCCAAGATATTCACTTGGTTCAAGATAAAAGCCTGCACCAGAAGAAGTAATGCAAAGAAAAATAACCTTCTTAAGAAAGATACAATCATGAGCGTTCCTCCTTTTCTTCTGATTTTACAACCTCATCTTGCAGCAACCTTCTCTCAAGATCTGGTGTATGCTGGATAATATGAACATCTCGAAGACGGCCAAAATCTGTAGAGAGTCTCACTTTCAACTGAAAAGACAATCCGTCTGCAGAATTGTATATAGCCTCAACTTTACCAACAAAAATACCTTCAGGGAACATCTCTGAATATCCACTGGTCTCAACTAAATCTCCCTTTTTAAACGAAGCATGTCTAGGAACATCCTCCAGCATCGCATAGCGGCTGTCTTTTCCATCCCAACGTAAATAACCATAATACCCACGTCCACGAATCTTACAGCTAATATTAGAGCGAGTATTGATAAGGGGCAAAACTAATGCATAATGTTCCGTAGTCTTAAAAACCACTCCCACTAAGCCATTACCTCCCATAACACCCATTTCAGGCTTGACATTATCTGCATTACCCTTATTTATCGTTAAGAAATTATTCGTACGATTTAGCGTTGCATTAACAACTGTTGCCGAAATATTGGGATAATCATTCAAAACATTGGAAACGCTCACTGCTCTATGAGTTGAGTCCTCTCCTGCCTCCAATTGTTTCCTTAGATTAGATATTTCTAATGCCAATTGAACATTTCTGCTTGTTAATTCTTCATTAACTTGCTGGAGAGAAAAATACGAACTAATGCGCGACTGCACTTCATAAATGTAGCCGCTCATCACATTGGCCGAGGTGAAATACACACTACCCTGAAAACTATTAAACTGGAATAGTAAGACTATACTTACTATTTCCAGTATCAGGAATACAAACCAATAATAATACTTCTGTAAAAAAAGAAGTAGGTTGTTCATTTATCGCATCAAGAATGGATAAGCCTCCACATTATCCAAAGCCTTGCCTGTTCCCTTACCAACACTAAGCAATGGTTCATCTGCAATATGGAATGGAATGTTTATCTTAGCCTCAAGACGTTTATCCAAGCCTCGCAACAAAGCTCCACCACCAGTCAGATAAATACCATTTTTCACAATATCAGCATAGAGCTCTGGTGGAGTCTCTTCCAATGCACTCAAGACAGCAGCTTCAATACGAGAAATAGACTTATCTAAGCAATGAGCAATTTCTTGATAGCATACAGGAATTTCCATAGGCAAAGCTGTTATACAGTTTGGCCCATGCACAACATAATCCTCAGGAATATTCTCATCCAAATCAGTCAATGCAGAGCCCACATGAATCTTGATACGCTCTGCCATTCGTTCACTGACCTTCACATTATGCTGACGACGCATATAATCCTGAATATCGGCGGTCAAATCATCTCCTGCAATCTTAATGGAATTATTTGACACAATGCCTCCTAAAGAAATAACGGCAATTTCTGTAGTACCACCGCCTATATCAACAATCATGTTTCCTTCTGGAGCCATGACATCTAAACCAATACCTACAGCTGCAGCCATTGGTTCAAAAATCAAATATACATCGCGACCACCAGCATGCTCTGCAGAGTCACGCACAGCGCGAAGTTCAACTTCTGTACTACCAGAAGGGACACCTATCACCATACGCAAAGAAGGTGAGAACAAGCGGGTACCTGTATGCACCTTCTTGATCAAGCCACGCATCATCTGCTCGCAAGCATTAAAGTCCGCAATCACACCATCCCGCAATGGACGAATGGTTCGTATATTCTTGTTTGTTTTTTCATACATCAGTTTAGCCTTATCACCCACAGCAATCATCTTGTCATTGCGGTCTAAGGCTACAACAGATGGCTCATTTACAACAATCTTACCATCACTTATAATGATGGTATTTGCTGTACCTAAGTCCATCGCAAGCTCTTGGGTAAATGAAAAGAATCCCATAAATTCTACTTAGTCTCTTATGATTTCAGTTTAACTTATTTCTCAAAATAAGCATGAATAGCGGTATCGTAGTGACTAGATACACCAAATGCACGAGTTGCAAACCAACGACGCTGCTCAACAGTTGTTGCTGCACCCTGCTCATTGACAATGTCCAGCAAAGGCTTATACTCAGCCTTACTTGGAACAATTACTACATCGTTAAAGTTCTTAGCTGCAGCACGAATCAGAGAAATACCGCCTATGTCAATTTTCTCAATAATTGCAGGTTCATCTGCACCAGATGCAACTGTTGCTTCAAATGGATACAAATCTACAATTACCAAATCAATCTCAGGAATCTCATATTTTGCCATTTCTGCTTGGTCTTCTGCCAAAGCACGACGTCCTAAAATACCACCAAATACTTTTGGATGTAAAGTCTTGACACGGCCTCCCAAAATTGATGGATAAGTAGTCAAATCCTCTACTGCATCACAAGGGAAACCTAATGATTCAATAAAACTACGAGTTCCACCAGTAGAGAGAAACTTAACTCCTTCATTGTGTAATTTGGTCAGCAATTCATCCAGACCATCCTTATGAAATACAGAGACCAAAGCGGTCTTAATCTTCTTTGTTTCAGCCATTTTATTATCGTTTATTAAGTTTTAGGGTGCAAAGTTATGAAAATTCTTTCATATAGCATAGGTAATATGTCCGAAATTTCAATTCAACTGAGACAGATATTTTTCCAAATCACGTTTCAGCTTTTCAAATGGTTCACAATTGGTTATCGAACGATTCTTCTTAAGCATAAGTTCTACCGAACACTGACTATGCTCATAACTAGTAAGTTCATTTTGCAACTGCGTTTCATGAGTAGCCAACGCCTTTATTTCATCTTCCCTCTCCCTACGCAAATAAGCACATATTGGAGATAGAACCTTCATCGTCACATTTTCAAACAGATGATGACCTTGAATAAAATAATAAGTATTCTCCGGATAGACGCCTAATTGGTATAACTCTTTCTTAACTTCCTCTACATCAGCCACTAGCTCTGGATAGTTTGTTTCAAAATCCGTCACTTTTCTTTCTATTCTTCGTTGAAGTTTTTCTAATGTTTTTGCAGGTTCTTCTATCTTGAGCGTATCAATGCGTGCTGCATTACAAAAAGTGAGAATAGAGAATGACTTCAGGTCTTTCTGACGATAAAAATAGACATTCCAAGCAAAGAGAGGATAGACAATCTGAGAATAAAGCTGATAAAAAGACTTCAAGTCTACCAGTTCATGATCATTCAAGGTAGCCATGACACAGACCTCATGCAAATTTGATGCATTACACTGATAATTTTCAATAGCATAAGCATAGGTATGGAAAATGAAAGGATTCTCCAACATTTGTTTGGAAGTAGTTGTTTCCCCCTGTATCAAATAATCGTAATCAGCATCTACACAGGCTATCACACTTTCACCCAAAGAATTATTCAGCACATTCATCATAGCAGGTTTCTTTCCACGGTTCAACGTAGTACGAGAAGGAAGCATTACTTCAAAATATCGATTCTCATTCTCATATGCACTTAAAACGTTTCGCCAGAAAAGAATATCATCATAGCTCTCCACATAGGCTATGATTTTCTTACGTGCCTTCTTGGATTTCAACCGATTAGCAGCACCTATGTAAAGCGAGTTCATGTTGTCTACAAGCCGTTTTGCCATGCCTGTTTACATTGAAATATCCGACACTTCAGTTACAGTATCCAGCCATCCATCCATTATGACCGCCGGAGAATGGGTTGTAAGTACAATCTGCGCATTGGGATTCAGTTCTCGGATCAGCCCGATTAGCCTCTGCTGCCAGTCAATATGCAAGCTGATTTCTGGTTCGTCCATAAACAAAACACAAGGTTGTAAATCTTCCACCAGCACGGTAAGGAGTATCACCAGCATCTGCTTCTCACCAGAAGACAATTTGTATGGCGACAGTTCTTCAAGATTTGTTTCATCCGTTCCTCCTTGAAATGCTCCCAGAACATCCATCCGCTGTACAAAAACAATCTCATTACTCTTTCTAAGTAGTTTTTTGCCGGTTTCACGGAACAGGTCATCTACCATATCCTGAAAACGAGTCTTCATCTGAGAAACCTGTGAAGCCTTCTGCGCATCCTCAGGATTGCCGCTGGTTAACAGTTCTATCATTCGATTACCAATATTCACTTGATAATCTAAGTAGGAACGTTGCAACTGATACAATTGCCAATCCAACTCTGAAACAACCCGTTTATCGGACAACTGTTCCATCAATTCTGCATGGAGCAACGGGCGATCAAAGCTTCGGATAACATCATACTTTATAGAGGTTGCATCTGCTGGTTCAAACGTAAACCGAACATGAGGAACAGCATTCTTTAGTTCACCCTCTTTCATCATCTGCTTTAAAGTACTGATGGATTTATTCAAAATAGTACTCTTGCCCACACCATTTATACCACTCAACACATTCACATCTGGACGCAAGTTCCAATCAATATGCTTACGCCCATTCCATAAAGAATCTATTTCTATACGTGAAATATACTTTGCCTGTGCCATAATTCAAGTTTTGTGGTAAAGATACACATTTCCCACGAAAACAAAACAGATTTGGTGGTAAAAAGCGTATCTTTGCACCGTTTTTTTAGCACTCTAAACGACAAAAATGGCAAAAGACCCTATACAGGAATTGAGCAAACAGGCCCTCCTGCTTCGCATGGAATATGAAGCAGAGAAAGAAGCCTATAGACTACAGACTGAGCAACATGGAATATACAGAAAAGTGAAGCAAGGCGTCTGCTGGTTTCCTGTACGCTGTGGGCAAAGCTATTATAACTCTCTAAACCAGCTTGTAGTAGAAGTATTTCGGACAACAGACAAAAATATAGAACATAGTTTCGAATATGGGAAGCCTGTTTGTTTCTTTTCTTGGAAAAAGAACGACGAGCATCTCACCTTCATGCCCCATATTGGTATGGTGAGTTATGTTGAGGAAGACAGAATGATTATTTCACTACCTCAAGGCAAAGGCTTGGTTGACATTACCAGCGCTGAGAACTTGGGTATTCAGCTCTATTTTGACGAACAAAGTTACCGTTGCATGTTCGAAGCCCTGAACAAGGTCATAAATGCAGACAAGGGACGCCTTGTTGAACTACGTGACATTTTTCACGGATCGGCAAAACCACAAAAGCTGACATTTAACCCTCTTCGATTTCCTTGGCTGAATGAAGCACAAGAAGAAGCTGTAAACCAGGTTCTTTGGGCAAAAGACGTATCCATTGTCCACGGTCCACCAGGAACAGGTAAGACCACAACATTGGTAGAAGCCATCTATGAAACATTGCGAAGAGAAAGCCAAGTCATGGTCTGTGCACAAAGTAACATGGCAGTAGATTGGATCAGCGAGAAATTGGTTGATCATGGTATTCCTGTTCTAAGAATTGGAAACCCTACACGTGTCAACGACAAGATGCTATCTTTTACCTACGAACGACGTTTTGAGTCACATCCAGACTATCCGCAACTATGGAGCATCCGCAAAGCCATCCGCGAGTTACAAATCAACAAAAGCAAGGATTCTCACAAGAAAATTAATAGCCTCAAGGATAGAGCCACAGAACTTGAGATGCGCATCAAAGAGCAATTATTCAGCGAAGCACGTGTCATCTCATGTACATTAGTGGGTAGTGCCAACAAGGTACTTACTGGCATGAAATTCTCTACGCTTTTCATAGATGAAGCCGCCCAAGCCTTGGAAGCAGCCTGTTGGATTGCAATTAGAAAGGCCAGTAGAGTAGTACTAGCAGGTGATCACCAGCAACTTCCGCCAACCATCAAGTGCATCGAAGCTGCCAGAGGCGGACTTGACCGAACCCTCATGCAACAGATTGCAGAAAACAAGCCGGAATGTGTCACATTGCTAAAAATGCAGTATCGCATGAACGATACCATCATGTCCTTCTCCTCCAAATGGTTCTATCACGGAGAACTGATGAGCGCACCTAATGTCAAACACCGAAGCATACTCGACTTGGACACGCCCATCGTCTGGATCAACACAGAAGGAGAAGATTACAATGAAGAATTCATCGGCGAGAGTTTCGGCCGTATTAACAAGCCAGAGGCGCAACTTTGTATCGAGCATCTAAAAGCTTACATTGAGAAAATCGGAAAAGATCGCATCTATGAGGAAAAAATAGATTTTGGTCTCATCAGTCCTTACAAGGCTCAAGTACAGTACCTTCGTCACCTCATTAAGCAGGATGCTTTCTTCCGTCCATACAGAAGAATCATCAGTATTAACACTGTTGATGGCTTTCAAGGGCAAGAAAGAGATGTCATGATGATCAGTCTGGTGCGTGCCAATGAAAATGGAGAGATTGGGTTCCTGCGCGATTTGAGACGAATGAATGTAGCTATGACACGCGCCCGTATGAAACTTATTATCCTGGGGGATGCCTCAACACTAACCCATCACCCTTTCTACAAGAAACTATACCAATACATTCAAACCGGAGAATTCCAATGACATTTCCGCAATAAAGAAATAAAACGTATCTTTGCACCAAAGATAGAATCCTATGAAGAAAATTGCAGCTTTGATATCAGGAGGAGTAGACAGCTCCGTTGCCGTACATTTACTAAAAGAGGCTGGTTATGAGCCTGACCTTTTCTACATTCAAATTGGTCCCGACGAGAATACAGAGGACTTTACCTGCACCAGCGAGGAAGACCTGGAAATGGCAACTGCTGTGGCATATAAATACGGGCTGAAACTGCAAACGGTCAACCTTCACAAACAATATTGGGATTTGGTGGTAAAATATACCATGGACAAGGTGGCACAAGGTCTTACCCCTAATCCCGACGTGATGTGCAACCGTCTCATTAAATTCGGTTGCTTTGAACAGGAGATTGGAAAGGATTACGATTTCACGGCCACTGGCCACTACGCCACCACCGAAATTATTGATGGAAAAACATGGCTGGCTACCAGTCCTGACCCCGTGAAGGATCAAACCGATTTTCTTGCGCAATTGGATTACGTTCAAATCAGCAAGGCCATGTTTCCTATTGGACATATGATGAAGGAAGAAGTTCGTGCCATCGCAGAGCGTGAACACTTAGTTACTGCCAAGCGAAAAGACAGTCAAGGAATCTGTTTCCTAGGCCAAATCAACTACAATGACTACATCAAGAAATTTCTGGGAGAGAAACCAGGACGTGTCATAGACATTGCCACAGGAAAAGTCCTTGGGCAACACAAGGGGCTCTGGTTCCACACTATCGGACAACGCCACGGCTTGGGCTTCAGTGGAGGCCCATGGTATGTGGTCAAGAAAGATATGAAGAAGAATATTTTGCTGGTAAGTAATGGATATGATACCAAGAAGCAGTACCGCAGCCTCTTCGGGACCCGTGCCTTCCATGCCATTACCGAGAACCCTTTCTTGGATGAAGGAAAACCTTACGAGGTAACGCTCAAAATACGTCATACGCCAGAGTTTAACAAAGCCTTAGTCACCAAAGTAGGTGAAGAACTACACATAGAAGCAGAGAAACCTATCCAAGGTGTTGCCCCAGGCCAGTTCTGCGTGATTTATGACAAAGATCATCACCTCTGTTACGGTAGTGGAGAAATCTGTTTGATCTAAAAAAGAATAACCCAATTTTAGGTATACCTAACTATTGGCTACATTTAACCAATAATAAAGTCACGTAGACAAACCATTTTATGTGCATCCAAACCTTTAATAGGACTTGTTCTTCGGGCTGGAAGCGCATTACACATCACAAGGAAGATAAATACACTAATGATAAAAAAACACAACACTTTGCAAAGTGTTGTGTTTTTTCAGATTATAATCCTATTTCTTTAAGAATTTGACAAACATTGGCTTATTCAATTCTATTTTCTTCCCTGTGTCTTTCAACATTCCTGTTTCTGGATCACGTTCAAAAACTTGAATTTCATTGGTATCACGGCAAGCCACAAGCAAGAACTTGTCGTTTGGCGTCAAGGTAAAGTTACGAGGATGAACTCCCGTAAGCTGATAACCTAAACGAGTCAAAACACCTGTAGTTGCATCTACGCTATAAATACTTATTCCATCACCTTTTAAACGATGCGATGCATATAAATACTTACCATCTTTGGTAATATGAATGTCTGCACTACCTCCACCCTGTATAGTGTCTGCAATTATTGAGTTTATTACTTCCAGTTTCTCTTCTGAGTAAGAAAGAGTAAACAGTTGTCCTGAAAGCTCAGAAATAACATATGCATATTTCCCATTTGGAGTCCAGCATAAATGACGAGGGCCAGCACCCTTATCAACTTCTACATCATACCCTTTTTCCACATCAAAAAGAGGAACAGAATCACTCTCTGTACGATCATTTAAAGGATAAACATGAATGCAATCCAAGCCTAAATCATTCAAAAGAACATACTTGTTATCCGGAGTAAAATTGACAGCATGAATATGAGGCTGCGTTTGATTTACGTGAGGTCCAGATCCTTCATACTTTATCTCCGCAGGATTCTGTAAAGCTCCGTCTTCAGCAATAGCATATGACGTCATGCTACCCCCCCAATAATTAGCAGAAAGAAGATAATCTTCATTCGGGGTTAGAATAATATTACAAGGAGCACCGGCATTGTTATGAAGAGAGCTAAACAGTTCCATTTTGCCATCTATTTTATTAAGAGTGAGAGCATTCATTGTCGCCTTTTCAGGCTCGTCGAACTCTCCCACAGCATAAACAATACTTTCTTCTGAATTGGTGCACATGAATGTCGGGTTATCAACACCTGTTGCTCCATTTACATAAGCAAAGTCACCTGTTTCTTGATTAAAAGAATACAACTGTATAGATTCTTCCTGTGCAGGATTAGCACTTCCTATCAACAGATAAAATTCATTCTCATTGGATACCTGAGGTACAGGCTGGCTACATGCGGCAAAAGCCAATGCAGGAATTAAAAGTTTTGCTATATTTTTCATTCTTTCATGTGTTTGTTTGCAAACTTACTAAAAAATCTCAAACGGGACAAACAAACAAGTTCTAAAGATTACAAAGAAAATTATAGCAATATAAAAAGAAAACAGCCAGACGTGGAAGCCATCTGACTATTTTTTGTAGCGGGACCCGGGATTGAACCGGGGACCTCATGATTATGAATCATGCGCTCTAACCAGCTGAGCTATCCCGCCATTGCTTAATTGCGGATGCAAAGGTAGGACATTTTTTTGAATTGGCAAGCATTTCTTGAAAAAAAATGCCCGCAAAACACGTTTTTTATGTTTTTCACATTATTATATAATAAAAAAGAAAAACAGATTGCCGCAAATGCTAAAAATATCGTACTTTTGCATCATGTTTGGAATTAAGAAACTCGACTTATACGTTATCAAGAACTTTTGCCTGCTTTTTGCTGGTACATTCTTCGTGTGTTTGTTCGTTTTCATGATGCAGTTCCTCTGGAAATATGTTGATGACTTAATAGGAAAAGGACTTACCTTAGATGTCATGGCAGAATTCTTCTTTTATGCTGCACTCACACTTATTCCCACCTCACTGCCTCTAGCTATATTATTGGCTGCTTTAATCAGCTTCGGTAATTTAGGAGAGAAATTTGAACTTCTGGCAATCAAAGCTGCAGGCATCTCCCTTATTAAAGTTTTACGCCCACTTATTTTTATTGTTACAGTGCTAGGCGTAACTTCGTTCTATTTCCAAAACGTTGTAGCGCCTAATTCATGGAATAAACTTTACACCCTGCTTTGGTCCATGCGCCAATCCTCACCAGAATTGGACATCCCTGAGGGGGCCTTCTATAGTGACATCCAAGGCTATAACGTCTATGTAAAAAAGAAAGATAAGGAAACAGGATGGTTGAAAGACATCACGATTTACAGTTTTACTGAAGGTTTCGAGAATGCTCACATCATTGTTGCAGATTCCGGCAGACTAGATATGAGCGCAGACAAGCAGCACCTGATTCTCTCCTTATTCAGTGGAGAACAGTTTGAGAACCTGCAAAGTGCCCCAAGTAATTCCATTAATATACCATACAGAAGGGAAACCTTTGTAAATAAACAAACAATCATTGCTTTTGATGGAGGATTTCAGATGCAAGATGCAGGCTTCTTATCAGCACGTTCCGATACCAAGGACATGTGGCAGATTAAGGAAAGCATCGACAGCATGGAAACTCAAAAAGACAGTTTACATACGGCATTTTACACTGACATGAAACAAGGGACGCTAAAATTGCCAGAATCTAGCCATCAACACATTAAGGAGAAAAATAAAGATACGAAAACAGCGAAGACAACAGTTCCAGCATTTGATACCATCTGGTCAAAGTTACCAGGAGAGGCAAAAATCTCCATGATTCAAAACGCAAAGACACGCATATCAAATGCAAAGCAAGATCTTGAGTTCAAGCAAATGATTATCAAAGAAAACAACAAACAGATTGCCGCTCATTGGGCTAACTGGCATAGGAAAATCACCATGTCCTTAGCATGTCTTGTGTTCTTCTTTATTGGTGCACCTTTAGGAGCAATCATCCGAAAAGGAGGATTAGGACTTCCTGTCATTATTTCTGTTGTCATTTTCATCATCTATTATATTATAGATAATACTGCCTATCGCCAAGTACGAAGCCTTCAGATGGCACCGTGGATGGGAATGTGGCTCAGTACCGCTATTTTAACTCCTGTAGGAGCATGGTTGACTTATAAGGCAAACAAAGATTCAACTGTATTCAACATGGACATGTATCGTAGCTTCCTGGTGCGTGTTTTAGGATTGCGGACTCACCGTACCATTTCAATGAAAGAAGTTATTATTGAAACTCCAGAATATCCAGTTTTAAAAGAAGAACTATCAGCCCTGAACGAAGAATGTAAAACTTACGCACAGACTAGCCATCTTCTAAAACCACCAAGTTATTTTAAAATCTTCTGGAAAAGTCACCCAGATTCTGAAGTTGCCAGCATCAGTGAAAAACTGGAGAGCCTCATTGAAAAATTATCCAACAGCAGAAACAGGATTATTATCAGCGCATTGAATGAAATGCCTATTTTGGTTGCCAATGCACATACTAGCCCTTTTAAAACGCATCGTAAGAATATTGCCGCAGGTATATTTTTCCCATTAGGCGTTTTCTTTTTCTTCCGCATTTGGCGTTATCGTTTCAGATTATTGAAAGACATGCGCCAAATCGTTCAGAAAAGCAATCTCATACAGGAACAAATAAATTTAATTACTGCTAAAAATTCTGAAAGATAGGTTGAAGTAAACATAAGTGAAAACAATGGTCCAGAATTTGTATATCATTTTTGACAATCTAAGTTAAACGAAAAAAGAGAAAAATATGGAAAATTACAACAACAAATGGGATGCATCTTACATTGAATATGCAGGTGCCTCTGCATATACCAAGTTATTCCGCAGCGTTTTCACATGGATGGCATTAGCATTGGCCGCAACAGGATTAACTGCCAGTTATGTTGCAAACTACCTGACAATGCACCCAGACATGTTTAGCAGCGGTCTTTTCTTTGGACTTTGCATCGCAGAACTTGCTTTAGTCATTTTACTAAGTGCCAGAATTCACAAAATGTCATTTGCAACAGCTGGCATTATGTTTGCCATCTACTCTGTCCTAAACGGTGCAACAATGTCTGTTTTGTTTCTTGTTTATACCATGGAATCTATTGCAACAACATTTTTTGTTACAGCTGGTACCTTTGGTGTAATGGCACTCATTGGTTCAACTACCAAGATGGATTTGAGCAAATTTAGCAGTTTATTCACAATGGCATTGATTGGCCTGATAATTGCATCTCTAGTCAATCTTTTTTGGGCTAACAGCTACTTATATTGGGGAATCACCTATATTGGTGTTCTATTATTCGTAGGCTTAACAGCCTGGGATGTTCAGAAAATCAAGAATATGCTTCAAATATATGGAACAGAAGAAAATGACGTAACTCAAAAAGTAGCGCTGATGGGTAGCCTATCACTTTATCTTGATTTCGTCAATCTCTTTATTTATCTGCTGAGAATTTTAGGTTCGCGTAGAGATTAAAAAAACAAAATACATATTATACATAATCATATTATTCCAATGAACAATTTATCCGACCGTCTGGGAAGACTTGCACAGTCACAGACCCTAATGATGTCCCAGAAAAGCCAAGAGCTTAAGGCTCAAGGCATAGATGTAATCAACATGAGTGTAGGAGAACCTGATTTCAACACTCCCGATCATATTAAAGAAGCAGCAAAGCAAGCTATTGACGAGAACTATTCACGTTACTCTCCTGTACCAGGGTATCCTGCATTGAAGAATGCCATTGTTGCAAAACTAAAGAATGAAAATGGTTTAGATTATACGCCATCACAGATTCTATGTTCTAATGGTGCAAAACAAAGCGTTTGTAACGCCATTATGGCACTGGTCAGCAATGGCGACGAAGTAATAGTCCCAGCACCATATTGGGTTTCATATCCAGAAATGGTAAAGCTAGCAGACGGAACACCTGTAATTGCAGAAGCAGGTATCGAACAAGATTTCAAGATTACACCTGCTCAATTGGAAGCTGCAATAACTCCAAAAACACGTGCACTGATTCTCTGCTCTCCTTCTAACCCTACAGGTTCTGTGTATAGCAAGGAAGAACTGAAAGCTTTGGCAGATGTCCTGTTAAAGTACCCAAGAGTTATTGTTATAGCAGATGAAATCTATGAGCACATCAACTATGTGGGAAAGCACGAGAGCATTTGTCAGTTTCCTGGTATGAAAGAGCAGACCGTAATTATTAACGGTGTATCAAAAGCCTATGCCATGACTGGTTGGAGAATTGGATTCATCGCAGCACCAGAATGGATTGTAAAAGGCTGCAATAAATTACAAGGCCAATATACTAGCGGCCCTTGCTCTGTTAGCCAAATGGCAGCTGTAGCAGCATACACTGGTACTCAGGAGCCTGTAGAAATGATGAGACAGGCATTTGAACGTAGAAAAGACCTCATTGTAAAACTTGCAAAAGAGATTCCCGGATTAGAGGTTAATGAGCCAAAGGGAGCATTCTACCTTTTCCCTAAATGTTCATCATTCTACGGGAAAAAGTTTGAAGACAGAGTAATCAATGATTCTATGGATTTTGCAATGTACCTGCTAGAAGTTGGACATGTAGCCACTGTTGGAGGATCTGCATTCGGAAGTCCTGACTGTTTCCGTATGAGCTATGCGACAAGCGATGAGAACATTGTGGAAGCAATGCGACGAATCAAAGAATGCTGTGCCAAACTGAAGTAAACTATGTATTAAATAAAGGTATAGAATACATATTTAATAAGCAGTTCTAAAAAAAGAGATAATTTCTTAGTGTTGCAAAAGAAAATAATTATCTTTGCAGTACAAAAGCAAAACGAATATCATTAACTAACAATTTAAAATTTACAACTATGGCTTACGTAATTGGTGACGACTGCGTTGCTTGCGGTACTTGTATTGATGAGTGCCCAGCAGGTGCAATCTCTGAGGGTGAAAAGTATTCTATTAACCCAGATGCATGTCTTGACTGTGGTACTTGCGCTGATGCATGCCCATCTGGTGCTATCACTGAAGGCTAATCCATTCAGAAATTAAGACATAAAGCCATATCTTCACAGATATGGCTTTTTTCATATATAGATATAAGAAAAAAGGATGCATATAAAAATGCACCCTTTTTTCTTTATGTGTATTAACTGAATTAGGCGTTTGTAACGTTGGTTCTCTTCTCCTGAATTCTAGCCTTCTTACCGGTGAGGGCACGAAGATAATACAACTTAGCACGACGAACCTTACCAACTTTGTTCACCTCAATCTTCTCAATGTTTGGAGACTCAATAGGGAAGATACGCTCTACACCTACAGTACCAGACATCTTGCGAACAGTGAAACGCTTCTTCAGGCCATGGCCGCTAATCTTGATAACAACACCGCGATACAACTGGATACGCTCCTTGTTACCTTCGACGATTTTGTAAGCTACAGTAATAGTATCACCAGCCTTGAACTTTGGGAATTCCTTACCAGTAGCAAATGCTTCTTCAGCAATTTTAATCAAATCCATTGTTAAATAGTAATTTAAATTGTTGTGTCGTCCGACATTGGCATATCAGGTTACTCTTCCCATGACAGCGACCAATGCGAAAGCGGGTGCAAAGTAACTGCTTTTTTGCCAAATGTGCAAATAATAGGCACCTATTTTTATTTAAATCAATGATAATTATTTCACATCACCAACTTTAATCAAGTATTCTGCTATCTGAACGGCATTCAAAGCAGCACCTTTCTTGATCTGGTCTCCTACCAGCCAGAGAGTCAGTCCATTAGGGTTTGAAAGATCCTCACGAACTCTACCAACATAAACATCATCCTTTCCAGCAAGGAACAAAGGCATTGGGTAAACCTTATTTGCAGGATCATCCATCAACTGAATACCCTCTCCTTCAGCAATAGCTTTCTGTGCTTCGTCAACAGTTACAGGTTTTTCAAATTCAATCCAAACAGCCTCAGAATGAGAACGCAAAGAAGGTACACGAACACACATCGCAGAACAAGCCGCATCGGTATGCATAATCTTCTTTGTCTCGTTAAACATCTTCATTTCTTCTTTGGTATAACCATTATCCATGAAGACATCAATTTGAGGAATAACATTATACGCTAATTGGTAAGCAAACTTATTAACAGTAGCAGGTTCACCATTCAGCACCTCACGATACTGCTGTTCCAATTCTGCCATTGCAGCAGCACCCGCACCACTAGCAGCTTGATAACTTGCCACATGAATACGTTTAATATGACTCAATTTCTCCAGTGGCTGAAGAACAACCACCATCATAATGGTGGTACAGTTTGGATTAGCGATAATTCCTCTAGGGCGAACTAGAGCATCTGCTGCATTGCACTCAGGGACAACCAATGGGACATCCTTGTCCATACGGAAAGCACTTGAGTTATCAATCATAACAGCACCATATTTCGTGATAGTTTCTGCAAATTCTTTTGATGTACCTGCACCAGCAGAAGTGAAGGCAATGTCAATATCCTTGAAATCATCGTTGTGCTGAAGAAGTTTTACTTCCAACTCCTTACCACGGAAAGTGTACTTACGGCCTGCACTACGAGTTGAACCAAACAAAACCAGTTCATCCATTGGGAAATTGCGTTCCTCAAGAACACGAAGGAACTCTTGACCTACGGCACCACTTGCACCAACAATTGCTACTTTCATTTTTGTAATTTAGAATAATTTAATACCTATTTTTATATAATCTCGTCACAAAATTGATGCAAAAGTATAACAATTAATCGGAATAAACCTCTAAAAAAGAAAGTTTTTCGTTTTCAAGCTCATTTTCTTTCTATTTCGCATACTTTAGAGTATCTTTGCAGTTAGAATTTAAGCCGCAAATAATGCAAGAATACGACTCTTTTTTCCATTTGCCTGTGACAGATACCACCTGGATTTTCTTCTTGGTGCTTTGCATTATTCTAGGTGCACCTCTAATCTTTAACCGATTGAGAATTCCTCATATAATCGGTATGATTTTGGCAGGCATCCTTATTGGTCCTCATGGGCTTAACATTTTGCTCCGTGATGCCAGTTTCGAGCTATTTGGAAAAGTTGGATTATTCTACATCATGTTTCTTGCTGGTCTTGAGATGGATATGGAAGGATTCCGAAGAAACCGCAATAAGGGTATTCTTTTTGGACTCTTAACCTTTTCAATTCCATTTGTTGCTGGTCTACTCGTGGGAATACACCTTTTAGGATTTAGCTTCTGGGCATCCATGCTTCTTGCATGTATTCTTGCATCACATACACTTGTCTCATATCCTATTGTAAGTCGGTATGGTGTAAGTAGAAGAACCGTTGTGACTATTTCTATTGCAGCAACCATGGTTGCCTTACTTGCAGCACTGCTTATTCTTGCCGGAATAGCCAGCGTATTCCGTGGAAATGGGGGATGGAATTTCTGGATTTGGTTTACTATTAGATTCATCATCTATTGTACCGGCGTATTTTTCCTTCTGCCAAGGATTACCCGATGGTTTTTCCAACATTGTGCTAATCAAGTAACATTGTTTACATATGTATTAACCATGGTTTTCTTCTGTGGAGGAATGGCGGAACTGTGTGGAATGGAAGGCATTCTTGGCGCTTTTCTTGCTGGATTAACATTGAACCGCTTCATCCCACACGTTTCTCCTTTAATGAACCGTATTGAATTTGTCGGAAATGCTCTCTTCATTCCATACTTTTTGATTGGAGTGGGTATGCTAATCAACATACAAGCCTTATTCCAAGACTTAAATACCATTTGGGTTATCATTGTCATGATTATCGCAGGAACAGTAACCAAGTGGGTTGCAGCATTTTTAGCAAGCAAAATACTTCATAGAACACAAGAAGAAGGTTGGATGTTGTTTGGATTGACAGAAGCACATGCGGCTGGTGCCCTTGCTATGGTAATGGTTGGAACCACACTTGAAGTATCTCCAGGAATTTACCTCATGAACGATGCTGTACTTAATGGTGTTGTAATCATGATTCTATTCTCTTGTATCATTAGTTCCTTTGCAACTGATTATGCATCACGGCGTATGGCTTTAGCAGAAGAGGGGAAGTCAACAGAAGGAGATGATGAAAAAATCATAATTCCGATGCGTGATTATGACACTATGCCAAACCTCGTGAATATTGCCATTATGATGAGGAATTCCAAACTAAACCGAGGGCTCATAGGACTTGCTGTTACGACCGATGATGAAAAAGGGATGAATGGCCAAGCCAAAGCAAAGCGCCTATTGGAAGATGCTGTTAAAATCTGCCATTCCGCAGATGTCCAGATACAGACACAAAGCCGATTAGCAACAAACATTACAAATGGAATACTTCATGCGTTAAATGAATATGAAGCTTCAGAAATCATATTAGGCATGCACCGCAGGCGTTCTATGTTTGACACATTCCATGGCTCACTCATCAACAATCTGTTGAGTAGCATGTTTAGGCAGATAATGATCGTGAAATGTCTGGTTCCGGCAAACACCCTACGAAATATCAGGGTCTTTGTTCCTGGGAAAGCAGAGTTTGAAGCTGGATTCCATCGTTGGATTGACAGATTATCAAGAATGGCCGTCCAATTAGGATGTCGTATTATCTATTTTGGTCCTACCTCTACTCTACAACGCATTGAAGTATACTGTAAACACAACCATGAAAATGCGAGAGCGGAATATGAAAAAATGGAAGAATGGGACGATATCATGATGCAGACCACTAAACTACAAGAAGACCACCTTTGCGTGTTTATTCTTGCAAGAAAGGGTTCCATCTCCTATCAGTCTGCTTTTGAAGATTTACCAAACCAATTAAAGTATTTTGCAGAAAGTAGCATCATTTTAGTTTATCCTGATCAATTTGGTGATCCAAAAGAAACACTTACATTTACCGCACCACGTGCACAAAGCCAGACAGATTCTCTATATTCTACAGTTATGAGATTACTTTCCTGGCAGCTTCATAAATAAAAAGAATAATGATAGAAATAAAAAACATAACCAAGAGCTTTGATTCGCTAAATGTTTTGAAAGGTATTGACCTTCATGTAAATAAAGGTGAAGTGGTCTGCATAATTGGCCCAAGTGGTGCAGGAAAAACCACCTTACTGCAAATTATTGGAACTTTGGATAAGCCTGATAGCGGAAACGTAATCATTGAGGGTATTGACGTAACCCAACTAAAGCAAAAAGCTCTGGCACAATTTAGAAACAAGCATTTAGGCTTTGTCTTTCAGTTCCACCAATTATTGCCAGAATTTTCTGCAATAGAAAACGTCGAAATTCCAGCATTGATTGCTGGTGTTTCTGCAAAAGAAGCACGTAAACAGGCTGAAGAATTGCTGGAATACATGGGACTATCCAACCGTGTTAACCACAAGCCAAATGAACTTTCTGGTGGAGAAAAGCAACGAGTAGCTGTAGCCCGAGCACTAATAAACAAACCATCTGTAATACTGGCAGATGAACCATCAGGCAGTCTGGATTCAAAGAATAAGCAAGAACTACATCAACTTTTTTTTGATTTGAGAGACAAATATGGACAAACTTTTGTAATTGTTACTCATGACGAAGGATTAGCTTCCCTGTCCGACCGGACAATACGAATGAAAGATGGACTAATAGAGTTGTCCAATAACTATGAAAATTCTTCAGAGAACACCAAAATGGAAGAATTAGGAAATACCCTATAATAACATGGAAATAAAATTAGGAAAAATGAACCGCCTCCGAGTGGTAAAAACTGTAGATTTTGGAGTATATCTGGACGGTGGAGATGAAGCAGGAGAAATACTTCTGCCTACCCGATATGTTCCTGAGGATTGTAAGCAGGATGATGAGCTGGATGTTTTCCTTTACCTTGACCAGGAAGAGCGACTGATAGCAACAACATTAAAACCAAAAGCGCAAGTTGGTGACTTTGCATACTTGAAAGTAGCTTGGGTAAACCAATATGGCGCCTTCCTTGACTGGGGACTAATGAAAGATCTTTTTGTTCCTTTCCGTGAGCAAAAGATGCGTATGCAACAAGATAAAAGTTACATTGTCTATGTGCATATTGACGAAGAGAGCTATAGAATCATGGCAACTGCCAAAATTGAACGTTATCTGCAACTTCCTGACAACGATACTTATAAGAATGGTGATGAAGTAAACCTGCTAATTGTACAAAAAACAGATTTAGGCTTTAAAGCCATTGTAGATAACCAATATATGGGCCTCATCTATGATTCTGAGATATTTCGTCCTCTACATGCAGGCGACCAGCTTAAAGGCTTTATAAAACAAGTACGGACTGATGGGAAAATAGACCTTCTGTTACAAATAGGAAAAGCAACAGAAAAAGTGGCTGATTTTTCCGAAAAGCTTTTACATTATCTTCAAAAAAACAACGGTCATTCTGACCTTAATGACAAAAGTAACTCTCAATTAATCTACGAGATTTTTGGAGTAAGTAAGAAGGTTTACAAGAAAGGAATCGGTGACCTCTATAAACGAAGATTAATTACACTGGAAAACGGGCTAACACTAACAGAAGAGGGAAGAAATATTGAGGATTAACCGACATTACGGCATATCATCTTTCCTTTAAACGGCATTTTCATAGTGGAAGTCGCACTTTTTATCAATATGATTTTGAGAAAAGCGCGAATCCTCGTATCTTTGCGAAAACAAAAAGAACGATAGTTTTCTCTTACATAAAAGTTTGGAATTAGATTGGAAGGACGATAGCTGTGAAGCTGTGGTCCTTTTTTCTCTATAAAGAAAAAGGCAAGCCTATGATTGACTTGCCTTTTTTCTATTTATTATTTAAACACTTTATTTCTTGCTTGCGGGTTTCTTAATATTTGTCAAGTAAAGATCAAATACCAATGTAGAGTTTCCTGGAATATTACCTTGAGAAGAACCTTTCTCACCATAGCCCATTGATTGAGGGATATATAATCTCCATATATCACCTACATGCATCTTTTGCAAGGATGTTGTCCAGCCATCAACTAAAGTACCTACACAGAAAGTAGTTGGCACCATAATCTTCTGATTCTCTTCATCCTCTATATCACCATAAAAGTTCTGGTCAAAAATGTATCCCTTTGGATATGTCTTGGTAGGAATCAACTTTCCACAATAGTTGACAACGACAGAATCAGTAAACAATGGACTTATCTCACCGTCACCAACCTTTAAGATTTTTGCATATACATAATCTTGGTTATCTAAAGAAGAAAGGTTTGAGGAAAGATGGAATGATTGCAAAACCTTCCATTGTCCCACGGCAGAACCTTGATTGGCACGTGCAACAAGAGCCAAGGAATCAATATAAGCCTCATTGCGAGCTTTCCAGTTACCAGACTCAAACTCATTTATATCTGTTTGTTCTGAACATGCAGAAAAGGCAAAACCGGCAACGAAAGCAAGAATCCAAAGTATTTTCTTCATAGATAATGATTACATTAATTTCTTCAACAAGCTAGTCAGACTAACCTGATCAGCAATAATTGAATTCAGCTGGTCAATAGCTACACGCTCCTGTTTCATTGTATCACGGTTACGCAGTGTTACACAGTTGTCTTTCAATGTGTCATGATCTACAGTAACACAGAATGGAGTACCAATGGCATCTTGACGACGATAACGCTTACCAATAGAATCCTTCTCATCATATTGGCAATTGAAATGGAACTTGAGCTCATTTACTATTTCACGAGCCTTTTCTGGAAGACCATCCTTCTTCACCAATGGTAAAACAGCCAACTTAACAGGAGCCAATGCTGGTGGTAAGCTCAGAACAACACGTGTTTCACCGCCCTCAAGCTGTTCTTCCTTATAAGAAGCACACATCACACTTAGGAACATACGATCTACACCGATAGAAGTCTCAATTACATATGGAGTGTAGCTTTCGTTCAATTCTGGATCAAAGTATTTGATGCTCTTTCCGGAATACTTCTCATGCTGAGACAAGTCAAAGTTAGTACGACTATGAATTCCTTCAACCTCCTTGAAACCGAAAGGCATAAGGAACTCAATATCTGTAGCAGCATTGGCATAATGAGCAAGTTTTTCGTGATCGTGGAAACGATAGTGATCATCACCAAAGCCAAGTGCCTTGTGCCACTTCAAACGTGTCTCCTTCCACTTAGGGAACCAGTCAAGTTCTGTACCAGGTTTTACAAAGAACTGCATTTCCATCTGTTCAAACTCACGCATACGGAAAATGAACTGACGAGCAACAATCTCGTTACGGAAAGCCTTACCTATCTGAGCAATACCGAAAGGAATCTTCATTCTACCTGTCTTTTGAACATTCAAATAGTTTACAAAGATACCCTGCGCAGTTTCTGGACGAAGGTAAATCTTCATGGCGCCGTCAGCAGTAGAACCCATTTCGGTAGAGAACATCAGGTTAAACTGACGAACCTCTGTCCAGTTACGAGTTCCACTGATAGGACATACAATCTCCTCATCAAGAATAATCTGGCGAAGTTCCTCCAAATCAGTTGCATTCATAGCCTTTGAATAACGCTCATGCAACGCATCACGCTTAGCCAAGATTTCCAGCACCTTAGGACTAGTAGTACGGAACTGTTCCTCATTAAAATTCTCCTTGAAACGCTTTGCTGCCTTTGCGACTTCCTTCTCAACTTTATCTTCGTACTTAGCAATTTGTTCTTCGATAAGCACATCAGCGCGATAACGCTTTTTACTATCACGGTTGTCTATCAATGGATCATTGAATGCATCAACATGACCTGAAGCCTTCCAGATAGTTGGATGCATGAAAATACAAGAATCAATACCAACAATATTCTCGTGCAGAAGAACCATACTTTGCCACCAGTACTGCTTGATATTATTTTTCATCTCTACACCCATCTGGCCATAGTCATAAACTGCGCCTAAACCATCATAGATTTCGCTTGATGGGAAAACGAAGCCGTATTCTTTACAATGAGAAACGACTTTCTTGAAAACATCCTCTTGTGCCATTTTTCTTATATTGTTTTTTAATTATCATCAATTATTAAAGAGTTAGCTCTTTGAAGGTGCAAAATTACTCATTTTTCTTGAAATTGCCCCCTTTAGAACATCTGTTTATTATCTTTTCACAAAAAGAAACAAAATAATGCACCGAAAACCATCTATAAAGCATGGCAACAAGTACTGCAACAAGCAAATAGACTATGGTTAACATCCAACTACCTCCTGTCATAAGCAATTGTCCCTTGGGAACAATGAATTCATTGAAAAATGGCCGGACAAGAGGATGGGCTGCAAACAAATAAGCAGACAGACTACCAAGCCATATACCCAGTTTTTTTATACATCCAATCTTTACAGTTAACTTTGCAAGCCCAATAAAAAAGATAACTGCAAACATAGGAGTAAAAATCCATAGTCGCTGAGAAAAGCTAAATGCTATTAACAATCCTAATGAACAGACTAAACTGAATATTGTCCTCAAACATGAATCACTTCCAGGCTTTGCATATCGAGCACAGACAATTCCCATAAAAAATGGAAGGAACCATCGAACACAATTATGACTGAAATATTCATAATTCGTTTGTATCTTTTGATGGTCATCTGGTTGAAGCCACCAGCATAGAGCTAACGACACTATCGAAAGCACAATCAAGTTTGCAAGAAACATTTTTTCTTTCTTGTGGAAAAAGAACAAACGATATACAATGTACAATTGTAGAGTTAAACCAAAATACCAATAAACACCTGGGTCAATCAAAGCAGGACTACATAAAAAATTAATCGTTAAAGTTAGCTGAGCTAAAATCGGGCCCCAAGCAAAGCTTTTCTCCCACAAACAAATCCCCAATAATAAATAAAGGAAGAAAACAGGAGCCATAAGACACCATAGTTTTTTTAAGTTATAAATTAGGAACCTAATCCAAGTGCTTTCTTCTTGTTGGTTTCTTGAATAATCATATTTCTTTGTTAGGCCAAATCCACTCAAGAAGATAAAAACTGGGACACCATACCAACCGAAAAAACTAAAGATATCCCCCAATAGGTTATCATGCCATTTAATAAGATGATCCCACATCCAGTAAGCACGATAATTATAATTGTAATAGAACTCGTTCTCTTTAACTAACGGTCCTACCAAATGTAATAGATTATGCAACACAATACACAGTATGGCATAACCTTTCATACAAGAAGCTTCCTCTCTTGACAGATTTAAATTCACAGTTCTGTATTTTGGCTGCAAAAATAAAAAAAAACAAATGAAGTTCACTTTTATCTAGCGAAGAAATTGTATTTTTGTCACGCTATTTATTCTTTGCACAATGAAGACAATGCAAGCATCACCCACAGTATCCGTAGTCATGGCAACTTATAATGGAGCCAAATTTATCCGTGAACAGTTGGACAGTATCTTACGTCAGCATTATCCCATTGAAGAAATCATCATACAAGATGATGGTTCCAAAGACGAAACAGTAGCAATAATTCAGGAATATGCATCAATAAATCCCCAAATTCATCTTTTCCGGAACGAGAAAAACAAGGGGTTCAACATGAACTTCATTACAGCACTTCAACGTGCCAATTCAGACTTAGTCTGCATATCTGACCAGGACGACATCTGGTTCGAAGACAAAGTAGAGAAACAAGTTGAAGCTATTGGGAATAATTATGCAGCATGCTGCACAGATCATTTCCGTGATGACGTCTACAAAAAGCCATGCACCTTTCGTAGAAACCCGCAAAACTCATTTGAAAGTCAGATTTTCACGAGCCACGTCCCAGGACATTGCCTCATGGTACGAACAAGTTTCTTGAGAAAAATTGACAATTGGGATAGTCATATTCCATACGATTGGTGGATTGTTATCAATGCACATTTTCATGGAGGATTAGTCAAAGCCCCATTCCCATTGAACTGGTATAGACCCTATGCAGAATCTGTAGCGACAAAACACAGAAAGAAGTATCAACGGCACGCAGAGAACCCATCCTGGCAGCCCTACATTTATGGATGGAAAGATTACCGAGATTTGCAGAAACGTGATCTCTGGAATAAATTTTACGGTTACATTAAAGAGCAGACTAATCATCAAGAGGAATTCAAGCTTGTCAATCAATTAACCACTCTTTTATTAAAAAAAGATATAATTAGCCTACTACATCTTTGCTGCTTATGTATGAAGTATTCTGATCTGGTACATGGGAAAAAACATCCAAATCAAATTGTTGCAAAGATCCGCGGTTTCTTCTATCCTATGATCTGGGCTTATTCTACAACCAATTTTGATTACTGATATTAAGATTGTTTTGCCATAAGAGAATCATAATCCAGAGTATGCTTCAGAATTCTTGGATGTTTTATGTAATCAGGACTTGCCCAATCTCTGGTCTTGTCATACAAGGGAGAGCTAATACCACCAAGCCCCAACAAGAAATGAGCAATATCATCTGTTTTGAAGGGATTTGATGCATGAACTTTTAATTGCTTAAATAACTGCCCATGGTTTCTTCTGAACTTTTTTGAGCCCCATATTAATAAAGGTATTTCAAACTCCGCTCGGACTAAAGCTGGTGACATATTTGCATCATGCAAACGTCCAAAAGCCTTGATTTCATCGTATACTTCTTCTCCATGATCAGGCATATAAACAACTATAGCGTCTTTATCTGAGAACAGTGCACAAATATCATCTAAAACCTTATCATTATACAATGTTGCATTATCATAATCTGCAACAATGGTACGTTCCGAATTACTGAGATCATCTCGTGGGACACTTCCTGCAATAAATTGCTTTTCATTTTCTGGGCATCGAAGATTATAATCCACATGCTGACCTATAAGGTGAAAGATAAACAAGTTGTGTTCTGCATACGCAACCGTATGCTTACCGTATTCCTTTATCAATCCTCCATCAAACTTCCACTTTGTACGGTTGCGAATGTCAAAACAGAGAGAATCCAATTCTACATCATTTAAGAAAAAACTACCGTTAAAATCTGCTGCTGCCAAGCGATTCGACTTCATAAATTGCTGGGTAAAAAAAGAAACCTTATAACCTGCCTTTTTAAATAATGCAGGGAAAAGGACACCGTCAGCCCACAATCCATCTTCATCATCAGAGTGAGTAGAAAGAATACTTTTAAACGCATTACTCGTCACATTCCAAGGTGACACAACATCCGTAAAACAAATTAATTCACCTTTTTCAAATCGCCTAAGCATTCTAGGGGTTGTTTCTTGTTTATACCCATACAACTGAGAATGACGCTTATTGTAACTCTCTCCTATAACAAAAACAATATTTGGGCAAGTAAAAGAGCAGCTATCAACTTGAATATCTTCCATATTCTTTCGAAGTATCTCAACCTCACCAGCTGTAAGCCTTGTAAATTTATAAGAATAAGCCAAACGATAAATTGGAGAATAGAAACGTATTGGTCCCATTACACGTTCAACTCTCTCTGCGCCATTCAATTGAAAAAACTCCACAAAATGTGCTTTGTCTTCACGGGTAGTATAAAAGCAATAACCCGTATACAGTAAACAAGCTACGCCAAAAAACATTGCAAGGACAGATCGTGGACTTGAAGGAACAAACTTTCTAAGAATACGAAAAACTTTAGGTCCTAAATATTCTGACAACACATTTATTAATGCAACACTGCCCAGTATCCAGGTAACCTCCCACAACTTTCCGTTCCAAAGATAGGCATGGAAAAAGTCTGAAGCCTCATCCGGATTTGTTTCCAAAGCCAACTGAATTGTAGTGGGAGTAAAACGAAGCCAGAATCTTGCATAGAGAAACCATTCAACGAACGTTACAGAATAGCCTACCAAATAAAAAAAGCGCTTAACCCAAAGACTAATTCTTCGAGGCAAGACCACCAGAAGAACGCATAACAGATAGCAATCTATAAAAAGCCCCTCATAAAACAAGACCTCGGTTGTAGGCAAGTCTTCATAATGCCATGTAAAAACTACAAGCAAATACATAAATAAGAAGAAAAAAGGATTCTTCCTAATGGGATAAGACAGCCAAAGCATTCCCTTTCGTATGGCACTGACTACGTTCATTTGTGTTAATTTGTGGCAAAATTACAAAGATTTCTTTGAATAGGTAGAGAAAAAGCCTACTTTTGCGCTGGAAGTTTACGACTATGAGTGATACACTGAAAGATAAAACAGCCAAAGGACTTTTCTGGGGAGGAATGAGCAATGGTCTTCAACAGATGCTCAACCTTATCTTTGGCATTTTCCTAGGCCGTTTACTTACCCCATCAGATTATGGAATGGTGGGCATGCTTACCATTTTCTCACTCATAGCCGGTAGCCTTCAAGAAAGCGGCTTTACAGCAGCTATAGCAAATAAAAAAGAGGTATCACATCAAGATTTCAATGCAGTATTCTGGTTCTCGGTATTTGTAAGCGCTTGCCTATACATTTTGTTATTTATAGCAGCACCATACATTGCAGATTTTTATAACACACCTGAATTAACGCCATTAGCACGCTATTCTTTTCTTGGCTTCTTTATTTCTAGCCTCGGAACAGCACATTTTGCAAAACTATTCCGAGAAATGAAAGTAAAAGAACGTACAATCGCCACTTTTACAGCCTTATGTGTTTCTGGTATTATCGGAGTAACATTAGCGTTTTATGGATTCTCTTACTGGGGCATAGCTACTCAAAACTTATGCTACATTCTTGTTACAACCAGTTTCTTTTGGTATTTCTCAGGCTGGCACCCCTCTCTAGACTTTAACTTTAATCCTATTAAAGAGATGTTTGGGTTCAGCTGCAAGTTGTTAGCTACAAACATTTTCAATCACATTAACAATAACGTATTCTCCGTTGTACTAGGAAAATTCTTTGATGAAAAAGCTGTAGGGTTTTATAACCAAGGGAACAAATGGAATACCATGGGGCATAATCTTATAACAGGAATGATGAACAGCATTGCCCAACCAGTCTTGGCAAAAGTACAAAACGATGAGGAACGTCAGCTACGAGTATTTAGGAAAATGCTTAAATTTACTGTTTTCATCGCATTTCCTGTCATGTTTGGGCTAAGCATTGTATCTCATGAACTAATTACGATTCTAATAACAGACAAATGGATAAAGAGCGCAGACATTTTGAGCATTCTTTGTATCGGAGGAGCATTTTTACCTATAACAAATCTATACAGCAACTTTGTAATAAGCATAGGTAAAAGTAATATTTACCTATATAATACTATTATTGTAAGCTTGCTACAATTATCTAGTTTGTTACTTTTCTACCCTTATGGCATCCACATTATGCTTTTTGCTTATGTAACCATAAATATTCTATGGTTGTTGGTCTGGCAACACTTTATAAAAAAAGCCATACACTATTCTTACATGACAGCGCTAAAAGACATCATTCCCATTTTATTTGGATCCGTCTTTGTCATGATTTCCGCAAACTGTATCGGAAATTATTTTGATAACATTTATCTGAAAATATTCTGTAAAGTCGCTATTGCAATAGTTCTCTACATTCTTGTCATGGTACGCAACCCTATTTTGAAAGAAGCAGTAAGTTTCTTGGTGAAGAAAAAAACACTATTTTAAAGAATTAATCAATCTTTCAAACATCTGTTTTAGACTATAAGATGGAGCCCATCCTAACTTCATAATTTTTTCAGAAGAAAGACGTAGTTTGGTTGGTGGTAGATACCCATAATCACCAAGTTCCATACAGACATTAATATTGGGATTGAATTCTGCACATAAAAATTCAGCCATATCACGAATAGAAATATAGCTTTCATCATTTGCAACATTATAGGCCTCACCATCTTGCCCCCTCAATAGTATATACAGCAACGCACTCACCGCATCGGTGGTGTACAAATAGGGACGAGAAAGATCACCCTTAGTATGTAGAACAATGTCTTTACCTTGAACTACACTACGTGCAAACTGAGCAAAAACACGATTGTCATCAGGCGCTATTCCACAACCAAAGGTTTGGGTTAATCTTCCTACACGAACAGGAACCCCATATTCACTTGCATAAGATGCACACAAGCATTCACATAAACGTTTTGCCATAGGGTAACTGGTACGAACACTCATCGGATCTAGATATCCTTGTTCCGCTTCAGAAACCACAATCTTATCATCATGAATAGTTCCATAGACCTCCAGTGAGGAAACAAAAACCATACTTTTTATAGAGTGATTCCGTGCAAACTCAAGCAAAAGATTTGTACCATTTAATATGGTTTGAATAGTATAAACTGGGTGTTGGACAAAAGTAAGCGAAGCTGTCGGACTTGCAAAATGCAAAATATAATCGATGGAATCAGTGATTTTTGGTAATTCCTGAGCGACATTCAAGTCTGCAATATAATAAGAGACCTTGTCTGCAAACAAACATTCTGCCTTATCTTTATTCCGGATTAAGACAGAAATTTTCATGCCAAGATTCTTGGTTTCGTTTAATGAAAGTAAGCAATATGTTGCAATGGAACCTAACAATCCCGTAGCTCCTGTAATTAGCACATGACAGTTTTTCAGTTCTTCTGCTAAAGAGAAAGAAGAAGAGAATCTCAAAATGTCTTCTTGAACAAATGTATTATCCATAGGCTACCTTTTAATCACTGCACGAAAAACAAACCAGATATGGTATAAAATAGTGGAAAGCCATCCATAATGTTTTGCCATAATGGAAAATCGTTCCTGCAATGAAGCTCTACGATTCTTAGTTGACATTCCTTCTGAAACATAGCGTATTAAAGTTTGGTGTGTATTATGAAGAACCTTGGCTTTTTTCATGGTACGGATACACCAATCCTGATCAGCACTGAATCTATAGGCTAAATCATATTCTGGAGTAATAGAACGTTTCGCAAAAAAAGCCTGATGACATACCAACATTCCTTGCTTGAAACTCTTCCAAGAAAGATTCTCCGGTGGAGCCAAACGACGCATTCTAAGGAATTGGCCCTCTTTATTTACTAAAGCAGTATGGCCATAGATTATATCAGGCAATTCACGCAGCCCCATTAATGAATCAACTATCTTTTGAAGAGTCAGAGAATCATAAAACTGATCCCCTGCATTCAAAAAGCAAAGATAATCACCTGTAGCCATTTTCATACCTTTATTCATGGCATCATATAAACCCTTGTCTGGCTCACTTTTCCATTTGGCTATATTTTTACTGTATTTATGGATAAGAGCCAAGGTTCCATCCTTACTAGCACCATCTACAACAATGTATTCTACATAAGGATAAACCTGCTCAGAAACACTTAATATGGTTTCCTCCAAGCAAGAATCTGCATTATAAGTAACTGTAATGATACTGAATAGGGGTTGTAATTTATCCATTTTTACCAGTTACATTATTATAGACATTAATGTAGCTTTTTGCCACGTTACTCTCTGAATATGTCTCAACCGCCTTTCGTGTGGCCCAATCACTCAAACTTTTATAATTCTCCTCCAGTAAAGCCCAATGAATACCATTTGCAAAATCTTGAGCATTCTTATACTCTGCTACATAACCATTGTGTAGGTGGTCTATCATTTGTGGGATTCCACCTACCTGAAATCCAACGCAAGGGACGCCGCAAGCCATAGCCTCAACAATTGTATTTGGCAAATTATCTTGCAATGATGGGGTTACATAAAGATCAACAGCATTATAGACCTCTACAAGTGCTCGCTCTTGAGAAACATAATCCAAGGAATAAACAGGAAAAGAGAAGAGCGACTTGTACGCATCTCCATCATGCCCCATCGTCACAATTGCTAAATCAGAACTTATATCTGCATATTTTTCCTGAATCCATCGACAAGCTTCCACCAAATAATCTACACCCTTTCGCTTATCAGTAATCTTTAGGGAGCCGAACAGCAAGAGTCTTTTATCCAGAGGAAGATGAAGTTTCAAACGTGCTTCTTTTTTGTTTTTTGGATGAAACATATGAGTATTTATTGCATTCGGAATACTACATATGTTTTGTCCAACCAACAAACGGCTTTCTTTTGCTAATCCTTCCAACCACCTACTGCATGCCACAAAATGGATATTAGCTTCTTTAAATAAACATTCTTTTTTTCTAAAGACTTTATTTGAAATATCGTTATCGCTACCACCAGAATAAATAATCGGGCAATGGTGACACTCTACTTTATACTTATCACACTCCCCAGAATAATGACAAGTTCCTGTAAATGGCCACATATCGTGCATTGTCCATACCATTGGCTTTCCGCTCCTTGCAATAGCCCGGATATTATCCAATGAAAGGAAACCTTGATTTATCCAATGCAGATGAATTACATCGGCTTCCTTAAATTCAGGCAGATTTGTAATATCTGTTCCAACATTCGCTAAATCCTGTTCAAACAAGCGATGCTTATGGAAGCCATTAGCCACAAAAATACAAAAACGCTCCCACACAAATTTCAATGCATGAAACCAGGATTTATCTAATGGAACAACAGAAATCTGATCTGTCTGCTTATCACGTACCAACATTTTGGCCTTGATACCATTGTTGTTCAAGGCCTCCATCAATCGATTTGCAGCAATAGCGGCACCACCGATACGCTCCGATGTGTTTACAATCAATACACGCATAGATTATATTTTTCTCAGTTCCGGTTGAATGAAAACGCTGTGTATGTCGCGCTTATCCACAGGTGGAAGCTGCATGTAATTTTTATATAGTTTTTTCAAATAAGCATCTGGGTTATGCGGAGAATTAAACTCACACCCCTCAAACATTATCCTGCTTGTAGGCAAAATATCAGCTCTTTCTTCAACCATTCCGTGCCAGTTATTACTTGGAAGACAAGTGAAGTATTTCTTGTTTTTAGGCAGCACACACCATATTCCCTTAAACAATAAGTATTTGGCACCAAACCAGAGCAATTTGATTGTGTTTTCCAAAGAATAATAATGTTTGCCGTGCAAGACAGAGAATGCTATACACATTCCACGAAGAAATTTTTTCCTGATTCCATCGGGAAGATACGGATAATCAATATAGGGAAATATATCTATAAACAACCCTTTTTGATACCCTAATTCAAAATCGTCATCAAACTGAACATAGAATGAATTTAGATTTACTACTTTGCTGTGTTCAAAACGATAAGACGGATCACTTTGCTTATTCTGCAGGAATAAGTGAGCAGGAAACTCTGCCTTTGCTATTTCTGAAAACTTCTGCAAATCCTCCCAAGGCATCGCTATGTCTAAATCATCATCCCACGGAATAAACCCTCCATGGCGTACAGCGCCTAAGAGAGTGCCTGCATCTAGCCAATATACTAATCCATGACGATCGCAGATATCAGCTATCACCTTCAACATCTTTAGCTGTTCCAGCTGGGATGCACGAAGATTCTCTTTATTATAAGATTTCAAGTATGAATTAGTCATAGGCTAGAAACCAAAAATCTGTGAGTTTTCGCGGACATCTTCTATTGCTCGAAAAACAAAGAAATCTGTTGGTGTCGTGATTTTAATATTCTCAGAAGGACCTATAACCGTAGCCATCTGGTGACCGTAATAAGACATCATAGTACAAGAATCTATGAAATCATGCCTTCCTTCTTGCTGTGCCTTATGATGCGCACTGATTATTTCATCTAACAAGAAAGTTTGCGGAGCTCTTGCTATCAAAGAATTTGAGCGAGAAGGTATTTGCAAAGAACCATCTTGCTGAGTAACTACCAATGTTTCTGTTGCTTTTATACAAGTGATGCAGCTACCCTTTTCTCCCGCTACCTGAATATTATCAGAAATTGTTTCGGCTGTAATCAGTGGGCGAACACCATCATGTATCAAGACAAGACTATCACCTGGGTACAAATGCGCAGCCTCTGCCAAACCGTTGTAGATGGAATCCTGTCCTGTTTCTCCACCAGGAACAATAGAGACAACCTTTGTCAACTCAAACTTATGAACCAACTTCTGCAAATATGGAATCCATGCTTCAATACATGCTACAACAATTCCATCTATCAGAGGATGATTTTCGAACAATTCCAAAGTATAGATGATGATTGGCTTTCCATGCAGCTCTAAAAACTGCTTTGGGCGAGACTTTGTATTCATTCTAATACCAGACCCACCCGCAAATATGACAGCGACGTTTTTTTGCATAAGCTTTTATAATTTACCTTGCAAAGGTAAATAAATTTACTGACTTTTAATAATTCCTCGATAATAATTCAAAGAATAGAGAGGAAAATAAAAAGCGCGAAGAATTGACTTCCAAATCTTTGGCTCAGGCGCATGAAAGATTTTTTCACGATGTTTTATGCAGAATAAGGTTAATCTTATATAATTAAGAATCCCTTCAGACGTATAGTAATCCGCCAACTGCAAAACTAATCGCACACTTTCTGTCTTAAAGCAACCACTCTGTTTCTGTAACTGTAGGAGGGAAGATTTCACATGTGAAAACCGGACAGATGCAAAGCGATGTAAACAATCGTAATTCCTAACGAGAAAACAGAATGTGCGAAAACCAGAAAAGCCTACATTTGAAATTGGTTTAGTTGCTGTTGCAGCATTAGAATGACGACGGAAATTAACTAATACATCTTCTCTGAACACCAGACTCTCTGCAGCACTAGCCATAAATTGCAATTGCCAATCATATAAATAAGGGCACTCACCTAAAGCGGGAAGATAATCCAGCAAATCACGATTTATTAACTGTACATGCCCAGGAATTTCACTCAGGAAAGACAGACGTAAAAGATGAAGGCAAGGTTTTCGAGCATCCCATTTTATAGGAAAACCATCTGACGAGAAAGGTTTTGAAAAGCCACCACACATGAATGAATCTCCGATGGAATCAGTCTGTTTTGCAATTTTATCGCTCTCCCAGATATCATCTTGATCACATATTGCAACATAATCTCCTGATGCACGTTGAAGAGCAGAAAAAAAGTTACCATTAATTCCATGCTTTCCTAGATTTTGGAATATCTTGACATGAGGATAATTCCGAGCATATTCCTGTAGAATCTCCCAAGTGTCATCTGTCGATCCGTCATCTTGCACAATAATCTCATGTAAAGGATAGGTTTGAGCAAGCAAAGACTCCATTTGCTCCCTCAAATAAAACGCGCCATTATAGGTGCACATTACAACGGATACCTTTTTCTCCATATCTATAAAAGAAACACCCTCCTCGTCCTTTTGTTGCGGAAAGACGAGAAGGGTGATATATCAGCTTACGCTGTAATAGACAACACAATTAATCTTAATTTCTTTTTGCATTGCAAAGGTATGAAAAAAGATCTTTGCTTGCCTAAAATATTCGTTCACAAGTTATTCACAGTTTTATTTCACTCTATATCAGTACCTTAAGAACACTTGTGAACATTTTATTCACTCACTTTCCGCTCTATTTCCCATTAAAAAGAACCAATCCAATTGTCGAATTGGTCTGCAGTGCCTTCTTCTCCTGTAATTTTTTTATATAATCTGGCCCTTGATACTGTAATAGCCTGTTTGGTTCGGTTTACCAGATAAGCAATGTCTGTAATAGAAACATTAATTTTAACCAGCATACTTATCTGCAATTCTATTTCTGTCAGCTTTGGAACCTTCTCATATAAAGCAGGTATAAGCTTTGGGAACTGCTCAGAGATATACGACTGCAAATCAGCCCAGTCTTCCTGAGTAACGCGCAATTCTTCAGATCTTGCACAATGGAACAGACGGGTTAATTCAAGTTGTTTTGCCTTTTTCTGATTGCCCTCCTCATACAGTTGAGCATTTCGATAATGCGCCTCCTGAATAACTCGGATACGACGTTCTTTCTGAACCGCCATCTTTTGTTTTCGGTGCATATAGAAATAAAGCATGATCAATCCAAACAACAGCAGCAAACAGAATAAAAGCAGAAATTCAATCTCTACTCTATTGAGCGTATTTGTCCAAGTCAGCTTTAACACTTCCGACTGCAGGTTCTTTACCAGAGTGAGGGTATCAGGAACCTCTGTTGTCTGTATGAGAAGCAAATTCATCATAACGTTTATTTACGTAACACCAGAACTTCTTTTGCAAATGCACCTGCAAGAAGCAACATCAGAAGCGCCAGGGAAATCCACGCTATAGTCTCAGTTGTTGTAATACTTGATGGTTTGAACACCATTTCTATGTGGTGTTTACCAGCAGGAACCTGAACAGCACGAAGAACATAATCAGCTCTTCCTATTGGGATATCTTGACCATCCATCTTTGCTGTCCAACCCGGATAATATATTTCAGAGAATACCACAACTCCTCCCTTAGAAGAGTTAACCTCATAGTTAAGTTCATTTGGTTCATAGCTGAGCAAAGTAACATGGGCAGTAGAATCAGCACTCACCGTAGATGGATCCCCCAAAGCTTGCTTAAACTTTTCATCAACTAAAGCTACGTGTCTTGGGCTAACCTTTCCTAAACCTTCTAGTTCTTCATTTGCATTTTGAACATATTGAAGTTTGTCTACAAACCATGCATTTCCATAAGCATTAGGATTTTCCAATGGAATCGTGGAATTATCCTGACCTGGAAGAATCAGATACTTAGTATTCAACATATTGATTACAGGAGCAACAGAATCACTTACGCTACTCAGATCACCTTGTACCTCATATAATGCTTTGTAATAAGCATTCATCTCATTAGAAATGTGGGCTTCAATGAGTTCTTGATAACGACGTAATTTCGCTGCATGATATCCACCTATACTCTTATGCCAATAAGAAGTATTATTCTCGTTGAACGTACTAGCTGTATAATTTAGTACACGGAAATCTAATGCCTTATCCTTTAAAATAAATTTATCGGTTTCTGTTTGAGTAAATGTATCTGACTGGCTACTTTCTGGCACAAACATATCGTCATTAAGATAACGTTTATTTACTATCCACATATCGGCCAGACAAATAACTATCAAAGCACCAGCAAAAACAGGCTGTTTCAATTTATTCATTCCATAAAGCACGAGTACTGCAAATCCCAGCGCAATGATAAAGAAACTTCTCCACGCATCTGCAGCAAAGACTGCCTGACGCATTTCTGTTATATTTGAAATCAACGCCACTTGCATTGACTCATCAATACCATTCTTAATTGCATCCAACTCACTAAGAGAAAGAAAACGGTCAAAGAACAAGCCTGGTGCAAGTGCAAAGATCAAAGTCATGCCCGCTGTTAAGCCAAAAGAGATAAATAATTCTTTTCCATATTTTTTAAAGCCATCTTCTGAACAGAGTTCTTTCAGACCAAGCATTGCCAACAACGGAATAGTGAATTCCGCAACAACCAAAGCCGATGAAACTGCACGGAACTTGGCATACATTGGAATAAAATCTATGCAAAAGTCCGTAAAAGGCATGAAATTCTTTCCCCACGAAAAAAGGAATGACAAGAATGTAGCAGCCAATAAGCTCCACTTCAAAGGTCCTTTAACAATAATAGCACCCAACAGGAAAAGAGCCATAATCAATGCTCCTGCATAAACAGGTCCAGAAGTACCCGGTTGATCACCCCAATACTGAGGGAATTGCTGGTAAATAGGGAAAAAGTCAGGATTAGCATGTTTCATAGCCGTTTCATCCATAGACAAAGGCAAGAACGAACTTCCTCTATTTGAAGCGCCACCTTTTACATTAGGCACCAGCAAAGACCATGTTTCGTCTATACCATAACTCCACTGAGTTATATAATCTCTATCTAATCCACTACTTGTTTGGTTTGAAGATTCCGCTTTCACCAACTCACTTTTACCACGCATGGTTTCCTTGCTATATTCCCATGTATGATATAGATTTGAAAGGTTTACGCATATACCTATAATTCCAGCAATCGCCAAAACTGCAGTGGATTTCACGAAATTCATCTGCTGCTTTTCTTTCAAAGCAATGAAGAAATAGCCAAGAGCCATAAGAGCCATGCAGAAAAGGAAATAGTAACTCATCTGGACATGGTTTGCCTTGACTTGCATTGCCACGAATAAAGCTGTCACAGCGCAACCTGAAAGATATTTACCTTTATAACACAATACCATACCAGCTATAGTTGGTGGTATGTAAGCCAAAGCCATGACCTTCCAAATATGTCCTGCTGCAATAATTATGAAGAAATAACTTGAAAAGGCCCATACAATTGCGCCCAATGCAGCCATCCATACTTTGAAGTTGAATGCACGAAGCAAGATATAAAATCCTAGTAACAAAGCAAATACGTACCATACATAAGTTGGCAGATACAAATGGTACAGATTCATGATGTGACTAAAGGCATCTGTAGAATCATAACTTGGCGCTATCTGATAGGTCGGCATGCCACTAAACAATCCATTTGTCCAGCGGGTTCTTTCACCGGTACGTTCATGAAACTCACTTGCTTCCTGTCCTGCACCTATTCCTGCAACAGAGTCATGTTGACTTAAAATACGGCCTTCACTTGTTGCCGGCATAAAATATGCCACCGAAATAATGACAAAGGCTATTATAGCCACCACATCTGGTATGAATCTTTTCCAGTTATTCATTATCAATAATCGTTTGTATTCTTTGGGCTACAAAGATAGCATAAACCACAATAAAGACAAAATTCTAATTAAGGTAAAGGAAAGATTGTTGTTTTATTCCTTAAAAAATCATATCTTTGCGTCCATAAAAAACATCTGAAAATAATATGAAGATTGGAATTATCACAGCCATGAGCAAAGAAAGGGAGCAGATTGTGCAGCTCCTTGAGGAAAAAAAAGAAATCAAGTGTGGAAAATTCACCTATGTTGTTGGTTCATTAAATGGAAATGAGCTAGTAATCATGGCGAGTGGAATTGGCAAAGTAAACACAGCTATTGGCACTGTTGAAATGATTAAGACCCATCAGCCAGATTGCATTGTAAGTACTGGTGTTGCAGGAGGAATCGACCCAGAAGTAAGCGTAATGGATGTAGTAGTAGCAAAGAGTGTTGTCTATCACGACGTTTATTGTGGAGAAGGCAATGCTTTTGGACAGGTTCAGGGCCTTCCTCTTTTCTTCAAGAGCAATGAGACCTTATACAATTGCGCCATGAATCTGGACACAGATACCACCATTTTGGGAGGACTGATTTGTACAGGAGACAAGTTCATTACAGAACCAGGAACACTGTATAACATCAAGGAAGACTGGCCAAACGGATTAGCTGTCGACATGGAATCTGCATCCATTGCCCAAACATGTTTCATTTATGATGTTCCATTCATCAGCTTCCGTATTATCAGTGATACCCCTGGAGTGGATCAACATCTGGAACAATATACCAATTTCTGGGAAACCATGGCATTCCGTTCTTTTGGCGTAACCAAGACCTTCCTTGAATCTTTACCAAACAACCTTTAAACAGGAAAAACCTTACCAACCTTGACAAATTCACGCCTATCATGAGTGAGGAGATAAAACCTTTTGACGAGAATCAACCTGAAGAACATTCTGGCTATACACCAGGAGAAAAGAAAAACGGGAAAGACAAATTCCAATTAACGGGCATGTACCAGAACTGGTTTCTGGATTATGCCTCCTATGTTATCCTGGAACGTGCCGTACCTCATATTCAAGACGGATTCAAGCCTGTACAGCGACGAATTCTGCACTCTATGAAGCGCATGGATGATGGCCGATACAATAAAGTAGCCAATATTGTAGGACACACCATGCAGTTTCACCCACATGGAGATGCTTCTATCAAGGATGCGCTTGTTCAATTAGGCCAAAAAGACCTTCTCATCGACTGTCAAGGAAACTGGGGAAACATTTTAACCGGTGATGATGCTGCGGCAGGACGTTATATCGAAGCTAGTTTGTCTAAATTCGCTCACGACGTGGTCTTCAATCCAAAGACCACAGAATGGAAGTTGAGCTATGACGGGCGAAACAACGAGCCTATAGCATTACCTGTCAAGTTCCCTCTCCTACTGGCTCAAGGTGCCAACGGAATTGCCGTAGGCCTTTCTTCTAAGATTCTTCCACACAATTTGAACGAATTATGCGATGCAGCCATTGCTTATTTGCATGAGAAGCCTTTTCAATTATACCCAGACTTCCAAACTGGTGGAAGCATTGACGTCAGCAGATACAACGACGGAGAACGTGGTGGAGCCGTTCGTGTCCGTGCAAAAATCAACAAATTAGATAACAAGACCCTCTGTATTACAGAGATTCCATATGGTGAAACTACCACTACTGTCATTGATTCTATCCTTAAAGCAGTAGAAAAAGGTAAAATAAAGGTACGCAAGGTTGACGACAATACAGCAAAACAAGTCGAAATACTTGTCCATCTGGCTCCTGGTGTTTCTTCAGACAAGACACTCGATGCACTCTATGCTTTCACCAACTGCGAAGTAAGCATTTCTCCAAACTGCTGCGTCATTGATGACAACAAGCCTCATTTCCTTACCGTAAGTGATGTACTTCGTAAGTCTACAGACAACACCTTAAATTTGCTCAAAAAAGAGCTTGAAATTCGAAAAGGAGAATTGTTGGAAGCACTTCATTATGCATCTTTGGAAAAAATCTTCATTGAAGAAAGAATCTACAAAGACAAGAAATTCGAGAATGCAGACAATATGGATGCTGCATGTGCTCACATTGATGACCGCCTAACTCCATTCTATCCTCAGTTTATCCGTGAAGTGACAAAAGAGGATATCTTGAAACTGATGGAAATAAAGATGCAGAGAATCCTTAAATTCAATAAGGAGAAGGCAGACGAGAACATTGCACGCATGAAATCGGAGATTGAGGCAATCGACTATGATCTTGCCCACATGGTTGATGTGACTACCCGCTGGTACAAGGGCCTTAAGGACCGCTATGGAAAGAATCACCCACGTTTGACAGAGATCCGCAATTTCGATACAATTGTTGCTGCTAAAGTTGCAGAAGCCAATGAAAAGCTCTACATCAATCGCGAAGAAGGATTCATTGGTACATCACTGAAAAAGGACGAGTTTGTAGCCAATTGTTCAGACATTGACGATGTTATCATTTTCTACAAAGATGGAAAGTACAAGATTACCCGAGTTGTAGAAAAGCTATTCGTTGGCAAGAATATCATGCACATCGACATCTTTAAGAAAAATGATACACGTACCATCTACAATGCTGTTTATAGAAACGGAAAAGCGGGCATCTATTATATCAAACGATTCGCCGTTACAGGCGTCTCCCGTGACAAGACCTATGACTTGACACAAGGAGAAGACGGAAGTAGAGTTATTTATTTCACCGCTAATCCAAATGGAGAGGCCGAGACCATCAAAATCACGCTAAACCCGACATCAAAGACAAAGAATCTTCTCTTTGAAAAAGATTTCAAGGATATCATGATTAAGGGACGACAGGCTATGGGTAATCTACTTACCAAATTCAAGATAGAACGCATTGCCTTGAAGAGCCGTGGAGGATCCACCTTAGGAGGACGGCAGGTCTGGTATGACCCAGATATCCTACGTTTGAACTATGACGGTAGAGGAAAATACCTGGGAGAATTCCAAAGCGAAGACAAGATCTTGGTCGTTGAAGAAAACGGAGATTATTACACTACAAACTTTGACATCAATAACCATTATGAGCCTAACATGCTCATTCTTGAAAAATATGATTCTTCAAAAGTTTGGAGTGCTGTCCTTTATGATAAAGACCAGCAAGGCTACCCTTACTTGAAGAGATTCATGATGGATGCCTCTGCCAAAAAACAGAATTTCCTTGGAGAGAACAAGGCAAATCAACTCATTTTATTGACTTGCCAGGTATATCCACGCATTCAGGTTGTCTTTGGAGGAGCAGACCATTTCCGTGAAGCTCTGGAAATTGATGTTGAGCAGTTTATTACGGTGAAGAGTTCAAAAGCAAGAGGTAAACGAATAACCACTTTCGAAGTTGATAGAATTACCGAACTGGAGCCTATCCGTTTCCCAGAAGAAAATGCTGAGGAAGCTCCTTCTGATTCTGTAAACGAGATAGAGACAGAAGATCCTGATGCAAACAAAAGCCAAGAGGATATTCGTGACGAACTGACCGGCCAGTTAAAACTGTTTGAATAACCAAATAATGCGCAGAAGAATTATCCATTGTATTCTTTTTGAAATCGGCTTGCTCATGCAGGCCGTTACACTCTATGCGCAAACAGAACAGTCTGACAACAGTAATCGATATTCCAGCCATGGTTTGACCTTTGGATTTGGAATCACAAATGTATTTGATTCTTATTTGAGTCCATTAGAATATAGTGGGCAGGAACTTCGGATACAAAAAGAGACAATACGGCAAGCCACATTATCAAGTGGAAACATTTTTGTACAAAATCTACTTACAGCACATGTTTCTCATTCCGAAAACACTTCAGGAAATGGAAACATGTATGAAGGACTTATAAGTTGGAACTTGAACTATCTTTATAAGCTTCACGGGAGCAATAGGCTTCAATTTTTAATAGGTCCCTCTTTTGGGCTTAACGGAGGAGCCATCTACAACAAACGCAATTCAAACAATCCCGCACAGGCCAAAGTTTCTGCCGACATAGCTGCCAGTGCTATGGCGCTCTACAAGTTTCATCTGCTCAAGAAGGATTTCGTTTTACGTTATCAACTATCCCTACCTCTTCTTGGAGCCATGTTCTCTCCAGAATACGGAGAATCCTATTATGAAATCTTTGAACTCAAGCATTCCGGGAAACATGTGTGCTTGACTAATCCTGTCAATGCGCCATCTCTTCGCCAGCAACTCACACTAGATTTTACTATTAAGAATAATCAGATTCGTATTGGTTATTCTGGAGATATACTTCAAAGTAACGTGAATCAAATAAAGAGTCATGTTTGGAGCCATGCTATAATGATAGGTTTCGTCAAGAATTTCCAATTAGTTAAACCTAGTGACTCAGACTTCCGAAACATGCCTTTCTAATTCATATTCTCCAATGAAAAAAGCTAATTTATTCATACTGAGTGTTATTAGTGTACTTCCACTGCTTTCTTCCTGCATCAGAGGCGAAGTGTTCGAAGATACGGAAGAAGACAATTTCAAGGCACTATGGACAATCATCGATGAGCATTACTGCTTTTTTGATTACAAGGAAAAGGAGATTGACCTTGATTGGAATACGGTTTACACAAAATACCACAATCGTCTCTCTTCCAATATGGACAATGCCCAGCTGTTTGAAGTACTAAGCGAAATGTTGTCAGAACTTAAGGATGGCCATGTCAACTTATACGCCGCCCATGATGTCGGACGAAATTGGAGTTGGTACGAAAACTATCCTTCTAATTTCAATGACAGCATTCACAAACTCTATCTTGGAACAGACTACAAGATTGCATCCAGTCTAAAATATAAGATTTTGGAAGATAATATCGGCTATATTTATTGTGGCAGCTTCAACAGTGCTTTAGGAGATGGAAACATTTCACAAGCTCTCTCCTATCTGGCAGAATGTTCCGGATTAATTATTGATGTCAGAGAAAACAGCGGAGGAGAACTGACCAATGCTGAGAAACTGGCATCCCGATTCACCAATGAACGTATCCTTGTTGGATACATGAGTCACAAGACCGGTCCTGGACATAATGAATTCTCTACTCTTGAAGAAATCTGGCTAGAGCCAAGCAAGGGAATCAGATGGCAAAAGGATGTAATAGTTCTAACAAACAGAAGATGCTATAGCGCTACCAATGATTTCATTAAAGACATGAGACAGTGTCCTAAAGTCACCATCATAGGTGATCAGACCGGTGGTGGCAGCGGCATGCCATTTAGCAGTGAATTACCTAATGGTTGGAGCATACGCTTTTCCGCATGTCCAATCTATGATGTTGACAAAAATCATACAGAATTCGGCATCAAACCAGACATTTCCATTAACATGACCAAGGAAGATATACTCAAAAATAGAGATACAATTATAGAGTTTGCACGCAATTTCTTAAAGAAATAAACGTGTTTCTTTGGTAAAACCATTTTTTTCCTTACCTTTGTACCCGCTATCTAAAAAGCACCCATTGCGCCTGTGGTGAAATTGGTAGACACGCCAGACTTAGGATCTGGTGCTTCGCGGCTTGTCGGTTCGAGTCCGGTCAGGCGCACAAAAAAAGCTTAGATGATTTATAAACAATCATTTAAGCTTT
>JAKSLR010000059.1 GCA_024401095.1 Bacteroidaceae bacterium | reverse complement strand
AGAGCGCTGTATGTAAGATCAACATCGACTCTGACTCTCGTTTGGCTATGACTGCAGCTATCCGTCAGCACTTCGCTGAGCACCCAGATCACTTCGACCCACGTCAGTATCTGAAGCCAGCTCGCGAGAACATGAAGAAGATGTACATTCACAAGATCATGAATGTATTGGGTTCTAACGACAAGCTTTAATCCATACTTCAAATAAATAAAAAGGAGAGTCTTTCGGGACTCTCCTTTTTTATTTTGGCTTTACTCGTCTATTGTCTTGATACCTCCAGTCTGGTCGTAGAAGATGACCTTGGTCTCAGTCTTCTTGTTGAAGAGCACCGATGATAGGGTTTCTACATTTCCAAACTGTCCGAAGGAAACTTCTGCATTGATCAGCTGCTGGTCATTGGTAAACAGCTGTACCTTTGCCTTGCTTGGCAGGTTGTACTGTATGCCTTCCAGCTTGACTGCTTTCTTCTTGGCTGTAAGGGCTGGATCAGGAGCTGGTACGGTATGCTGGTCTTTGATGCTTACATAAACTGGTGCACCACCCAGGTCGTCAGCATCTACTACACCCATACGCTGTGAGAAACGGAACAGGATTTGCTTTTCTATGTCTCCCGTAGGGTCTATATAAAAGGTAAAGGTCTTTGTCTCCGATAAAGTGTAGCCCAGGAACAGCTGGCTCAGGGCTGCTTCCTGTTCATCCAGGTTCTTGATCATGATTTCCATTTGCTTTCCGTCGGTAGGCATAAAGTCTGCCTGGCCACGGTTCAGCAGGTTCTTGCTTTCTCTGATGGAATAAATTTCCTGTGCACAGAGTTGTGCAGTCTTGGCATTGGAACCGGCAGAAAGGATTTCTTCGGTCATGAACTGGCGGGAATTAAGCTTGACGCCGCTCTTGCTGGTGGTATAGCCGGCAAAAGGAGTGGTGGTCTGTGGCTCTGTATTGATGGCCAGCAGAATGCCACTGTCACTGAGCTTCACCATAGGGGCTATGGTTTTGTCTTTCAGTTTCAGCGTGAATACCTTACTGGTATCTGGCTTGGCAAAGACGTCCATGTGTACTTCCTTGATGGTCCAGGTTTCTGTAGGTTCCTGTACCACGTCCTTGGTACGCAGGTAACGGTCTGCGTATTTGGCGTATTCTCCAGGAGTATAGCGTTTCACTTCGGCCAGAACATCCACTTTAAGGGCTGTTCGTGGCAGGAAATAGGTCACGCCTTCGGCATTCATGCCTGGCAGATACTCTGTTATCTCTGTCTGTGCTGCGGCTGGGATTGTACAGCACAAGAGGGCGCTGATTAATAGTTTTTTCATAGTTTATCTATTCCTTTTAGTTTCTTGAATGCTTGAGGGAGATAAGCCACAATGTCGCTTGCGGTCATGCTTTCTTCTCCCAGTTCTTCTGCAGCTAGGTCACCGGCTAATCCGTGCAGATAGACGCCCAGTTTGACGGCGGCCTGCTGCTTGTACCCCTGGGACAGGAGCCCCAGTAGGATTCCGGTAAGGACATCTCCGCTTCCGGCTGTGGCCATGCCTGGATTTCCTGTCGGGTTGAAGTAAATGCCTCCCTCCGGGAAAATAACGGCTGTCCAGGCTCCTTTTACTATAATGTAAAGCTGCTGCCTCATGGCCAGGTTGCGGGCCTTGACCAGTCTTTCGTAAGAGTTCTGGCTATTGCCCACCATGCGGTCCAGTTCCTTCACATGGGGAGTGAGGATACTGTGTGCTGGAATCTGCAGGATCCATCCTTGATGCTCTCCCAGAATGTTCAGTGCATCGGCATCAAGTACCAGCGGACACATGGTTCTGCGTATTTGTTCTATGACGGCCAGCGAGGTGTCTTTCATGGTGCCTAGTCCGGGACCTATGGCTACTGCCTGGAAAATGTCCGTAGGGCAGGCATGGACAAAACGGGTGTCGTCGGTATCATGATGCAGGATTGCTTCGGGTACGGCTACCTGCAGAACGTCATTGTTCTTCTGTGGGGTATGGATGGTTACCTTGCCTAAACCGCTCTTCAGCGAGGCTTTTGCGGCTAAGATGGCTGCTCCTGCCATGCCATAGCTTCCGGCTACCAGAAGGCCGTGGCCCATGGTGCCCTTGTGCGCAAATCGGCTGCGGCTCTGCAGCATGTTTGCTACGTCTTGTGGCTCTGTGATGTGATACTCGGTAGGGGCCAGTTCCAATCCTTTCGGATGAAGCCCGATGTCCAGTACCTCGTATTCTCCGATGTATTCCTGGTTTTCTGCAAACAGGAATGAAAGCTTTGGCAGCTGCAGGGTAAGCGTCAGGTCTGCACGGATGATGTGCTGGCTGATGTTTACGGTGTTGTCCTCACAGAATAATCCCGAAGGGACATCCAGGGAGACGACATGAGCGGGCGAGGAGTTGATGTATCTCACCACGGCAGCAAAACCTCCGTTCAGGGGCTTGTTGAGGCCGGAACCGAACAGGCCGTCTATGACCAGCGTGTTCTCTGTGAGCTCTGGGGGATTGAACTGCGAAGTGATCTCGTTAAAGGTCAGGCTGTTTTTCTTGCTGATACGGTCACGGTTTGCTTCACAGTCGGGCGACAGCTTGCCGGTGGTGTTGAAGAGGAATACCTCCACAATGTAATCTTTTGCTGCCAGCATACGGGCTACTGCCAGGGCGTCGCCGCCGTTGTTTCCGGGACCGGCGAAAACCTTCACGGGATACTTGGAATTCCATCGGTTCATGATGGCTTCAGCCAACGCTTTAGAAGCCCTTTCCATCAAATCTAGCGATGTGATGGGCTCGTGTTCTATGGTGTAGGCGTCCAGTTCCTTGATTTGTATGCTCGTCAACACTTTCATAGTGCAAATATAGGAAAAATAGAAGGGATTATGACTCTATTTAATGAAATTTTATGTATATTTGCGTCGATTTTTCTGAAATTAACATCATGAAAACAATCCAAGTAAAGGACCTTGAGTTCTCTATTTCTATTCCTGAGGCACAGATTCTGGAAAAGGTGGATGCCATAGCAGCCCGTTTAACCAAGGATCTGGATGGGAAGAACCCTCTCTTTCTCTGTGTGTTGAATGGTTCTTTTATGTTTGTCTCAGACCTTCTTAAGCGTGTGAATATCCCAAGTGAAGTTTGTTTCGTCAAGTATTCTTCCTATCAGGGTACCCAGACTACCGGTAAGGTAAAGCAGTTGATGGGCCTTACCCAGAGCATCGAAGGCCGTTGCGTGGTCATCGTGGAGGATATTGTAGATACAGGCATAACCATGACTCATCTTCTTGATGACCTGAAGAAGCAGAATCCTGCAGAGCTGCATGTCTGCACTTTGCTCATGAAGCCAGAAAAGCTGGAGGTGGAACTCGATGTGGAGTATTGTGCCATGGAAATTCCTAACGACTTTATCGTGGGCTATGGATTGGATTATGATGGCTTCGGAAGAAACCTTCCTGATATATATACATTAAACGAAAATAGGTATTCAAAAATGAAAAACATTGTTTTGTTTGGTGCTCCTGGTTCTGGAAAGGGCACTCAGAGCGACCGTCTGGTTGCAAAATACAACTATCAGCATATCTCTACCGGTGATGTGTTGCGTGCAGAGATTAAGAATGGTACTGAATTAGGAAAGACAGCTCAGGCATATATTGAGAAGGGTCAGTTGCTGCCAGATGAACTGATGGTAGAAATGCTGGCTAAGGTTTACGATAGCTTTGGCAAGTGCGAAGGTGTTATCTTCGATGGTTTCCCACGTACTATCCCACAGGCAGAGGCATTGAAGATCATGCTTTCTAACCGTGGTACTGACGTTACCGAGATGATCGATCTGGATGTTCCAGAAGAGGAACTGATGACTCGTCTGATCAACCGTGGTAAGATTTCTGGTCGTGCTGATGACAACGAGGAGACTATCAAGAAGCGTCTTGCTGTTTATCATGAGCAGACTTCTCCATTGAAGATCTGGTACCAGGAGGATGGCAAGTACAATCATATCAATGGCTTGGGTGACATGGAGACTATCTTCAATGACATCTGCGCTGTTCTTGAAAAGTAATTAGGATTAATTTATGGCTGAATCGAATTTTGTAGACTACGTAAAGATTTACTGCCGCTCTGGTAAGGGTGGTAGAGGCTCCGTACACATGCATCGCGCGAAATACATGCCTAATGGAGGTCCTGACGGAGGAAACGGAGGACGAGGAGGTCATGTCATTCTTCGTGGTAACCGCAACTACTGGACACTGCTTCACTTGCGCTATGAGCGCCACGTGTTTGCCGGTCATGGCGGAAACGGTGGCAAGGCTAAGAGCACAGGTGCACAGGGTGAGGACAAGTACATCGATGTACCATGTGGTACCGTGGTGTACGATGCTGAAACCGGTAAGTACATTTGCGATGTAACAGAGCACGGACAGGAGGTGATTCTGCTGAAAGGTGGACGCGGAGGCTTGGGTAACTGGGAATTCCGCACCGCTACACGTCAGGCACCGCGCTTTGCGCAGCCGGGTGAACCTATGCAGGAAATGCTGGTCATCCTGGAGCTGAAGCTGCTGGCCGATGTGGGTCTGGTGGGCTTCCCTAATGCAGGTAAGTCTACGCTGCTGTCTGCTGTTTCCAGTGCTAAGCCTAAGATCGGTAATTATCCTTTCACTACCTTGGAACCAAGCCTGGGTATTGTGTCCTACAGAGACAGCCAGTCTTTCGTCATGGCCGATATTCCGGGTATCATCGAGGGTGCCAGTGAGGGTAAGGGACTGGGTCTCCGTTTCCTGCGTCACATAGAGCGAAACTCCTTGTTGCTGTTCATGGTACCAGGAGATACCGATGACATCAAGCACGAGTATGAGGTGCTGCTCAACGAGCTGGCTACCTTTAACCCGGATATGCTGGACAAGCAGCGTGTACTGGCCATCACCAAGGCCGATTTGCTGGATGATGAACTGGTACAGCTTCTGGAAGAGACACTTCCTGATGATGTCCCTCACGTATTCATCTCTGCTGTTACAGGCATGGGTATCCAGACCTTGAAGGATTTGCTCTGGGTAGCGATGAACAGTGAGAGCAACAAGCTTCACGACATCCAGTCGGAGAAGATAGTTCATAAGGACAAGGACATGAGTTTCCTGCGTAATGAACTGGAAGATCTGGGTGAGGATGAAGACCTGAAGCACTGGGGAGAAGAGCCTGATGAGGATGATCTGGAATTGGAATGGGACGATGAGGAGAATCCTGAATGGGTAGACGACGGTGAGGTTGTGGAAGTCGACTGGGACGATGTGGAAGACTTGGAAGACTTTGAATACGAAGATGATCCCGAAGATAAGAAATAATGTTGAAACAATACGGAATTTCACCTGATATTATCGCCTTCAGTACCCAGCGTACTGGAGGCGTTAGTATTGGTAACTATGCCAGTTTCAATGCCAATCATTACTGTGGCGATGACCCGCAGCATGTGGCGGAGAACAGGGCTATCCTTTGCCGTGAACTGGGTATTCCTGAGGTGAACCTCATCGTGCCTCATCAGACGCATGAGACGAATGTCCTGGAGATTACCCCGGCTTTCCTGCAGCTCCCGGCAGAGGAACGACAGCTCCGCATGGAGGGTATAGATGCCGTGTATACCTTGTCAAAGGGTATCTGTGTATGTGTCTCTACGGCCGACTGCATTCCGGTGCTTCTCTATCAGGAACAGACAGGCCTTGTAGCCGCCATTCATGCAGGCTGGAGGGGAACCTGCGCACGCATTGTAGAGAAGACGCTGCAGCACTTGAAACAGGCGCATGGCATAGATCCTGCAGGCATGAAGGCAGTCATTGGTCCGGGCATTTCGCAAGATGCCTTTGAGATAGGCGATGAGGTCTATGAGGCCTTCCGGAAAGAGGGCTTTGACATGACACGTATTGCCCGCCGCTATCCGGCACAGGTAGGAGAGAAGTGGCACATTGACCTCTGGGAGTGTAACCGTCTCCAGCTCTTGGCAGAAGGGGTAAGGCCAGAGAATATCCTGTTGTCGGGCATCTGTACTTATGGTAACCCCGATGAATTTTTCTCTGCCCGCCGGCTGGGCATTAAATCGGGAAGAATCCTGAACGGAATCCTTCGAAAATAAAAATCCCAATCCAAGAACCTGGATTGGGATTTCTTCTATGTTTATAATTTATTTTCCTTTTCTTTGCGTAGGTCGTGCTGCTCTCTTGGCTCTGATCTCTGCTTTCTTCTTGGCAGAGCCGGAACCGTGTGATCCGGTAATGTAGGCTTTCTTCTTGGCCTTGGTCTTTACCTTGTCACTGTTTGCAGGGGCAGAACCGGAGCCTTTAAAGCTGAAGCCCTCGGTCATTGCGCGGAAAATATCTTCTTCTGTAGCCATTCAGCAGGGAGGTATTAATGATGGAACAGACGGACACCGGTAAATGCCATGGCAATGCCGTACTTGTCGCAAGTCTCAATGACATTGTCGTCACGCACGCTGCCGCCAGCCTGTGCAATGAATTCTACACCGCTCTTGTGCGCACGCTCAATGTTGTCACCGAATGGGAAGAATGCGTCGCTACCCAGCGCTACCTTGGTGTTCTGGGCAATCCAAGCCTTCTTCTCTTCCAGGGTCAGAACCTCTGGCTTCTCGGTGAAGAACTGCTGCCATACGCCGTCTGCCAATACGTCATCATGATCCTCAGAAATGTAGATGTCGATGGTGTTGTCACGGTCTGCACGGCGGATCTTCTCTACGAATGGAAGGTTCATTACCTTTGGATGCTGACGCAGCCACCAGATGTCTGCCTTGTTACCTGCCAGACGGGTACAGTGGATACGGCTCTGCTGGCCTGCACCGATACCGATAGCCTGACCGTCCTTTACGTAGCATACAGAGTTACTCTGGG
>JAKSLR010000058.1 GCA_024401095.1 Bacteroidaceae bacterium | reverse complement strand
ACCTGCAGAATTTCTTTTTATTTTATTTCATTTTTCCCTGCATGCAGTGGGATAGTCTTGCCTTCCCATACGAAAGTACCTGTTACATTTTCTGGAAGTTCAATGGTGGCTTTCAACTTGTTGCCATTTACTTTATAACTTACAGATATCTTTCCTTTTGGATGTGGCATGGTTCCACCAATTTGCTTGATGTCTCCTAGGTGTGGTTCTATCTTCACGGTGGCAAATGCCGGTGAAGATGAATCTATACCTAAAAGGGTGCGGAAGAATTCTATGTTAGGTGTGGCTCCCCAGGCATGGCAGTCGGAGCGACTTGTGTCCGGAGTCAGGTCTTCGGCCCATGTGGTAAGTCCCATAGCCAGATTCTCTCTCCATGGATCAAGCCATTTCAGCAGATCGTTTCCATATCCAGCCTCTGTGAGGGCTTGCATGAGGTAGAAACTATAGTAGAGTGAGCAAGGGGCAAGTGTCTTGTCTTCAGTGAGTTTGCGACCTATTTCTTTGCGGAGTTCTGTATCGCCCATTCCACACAGAATGGCCCATGAGTTAGCATGCTGTGAGAAATTATCTTTCTCCATGCGGTCGGAATAAAGTCCTCTGTCTACACTCCAATAGGTTTGCTGGATGGCTTCCTTGAGCTGGTTGGCACGTTGGCTATAGGTCTGGCTCATTTCTTCATGACCGAACATTTTCTCTAATTCTGCCATTTTCTGATAGCCGTACAGTAATTGAAAATCCATTAGGCTTGAGCTTCCGTCTGCTCCGCGTAAGGCCATACCTTGCTGCCAAGTAGGACCGTAAACCCAGTCACTGAAATTCCATCCTGGCAGATTCTTCAAACGTCCGTCTGCCTGCTGGTAACGGTGGAAATAGTTTAGGATTTGTTCTGCACCAGGAATGAGTTCCTTTACCAGTTCCTGATCGCTTCCGTAGCGCATGTAGTCGTGAATGGCATAGATGTAGCAAAGCGCATAAGGGGTTATGTACTGAGCTTCATCGGATGGTGCCCTTCCCATGGTTATTCCTTCAGCATTTCGGCTCAGATCAGATTGACGTAGATAATTCTTTACCAGACGGTCGTCCCCACTGTTGAAGAGAGAAATTAAAGCCTGAATGCGTGTATCTCCCAAGTACTGGAGCTGTTCATAATATGGACAGTCTACATATGTTTCCTGTGCACAGAGGCGAGCTGTTCTCCATCCGGTTTCCAGAATATCTTTCAGTTCCTGATTGTCGGTATCCAGCTGGGCATTCATCTGGAATGGATAGCCCACGAATGTTCCACCTAAATCGTTAAGGATCAAAGGTTCATCGCCCGTCTCAATATGCAGGTTTACATAGCGGTAGGTGCGCCAGTCCATAGTGGTGTATTGCTGGTTGTCTGCTCCGCTGGAAATCACCTGATCCGTCTTTCCTGACAGGAATTTCCCCTCTACCTCATTGCGGTTACCTTTCTTGCTGAACTCATTATCGCTATATAAGGTCTCTGCATAGGTAATGCCTATCTTTGCATCTTTTCCCTTGCTGAATGCCATATGGAAAAAGGCATTGGTCAGTTCCTTGTTGTCTAAAAGTAAATCGGTGGAAAGATGAGCCGGAACAGTTACCTGATTTGCTGTAGCAGGGAAATCGGCTGGCAGTTTCAGACCTCCGTCTTTTCGGACCAGTTGAAGGCGTGTTTCTTTTCTTTCCATCTGTGGCAGAGGTGAGGAAACTAGCAGATGAGTTCCTGTATAACCTCCGTTCTGGGAGTTGGTGTCATGCGGGAGTGCCAAGCTGAAAGCCTGTGCATCCTTCCAGTCGGAGAGATTGCAATCAGGTGATTGCCAATTGGTTATAGCTTGTTTCATGTCCACATTCTCTGCTGGTCCAAGGGCATAATAGCCAGAAAGCGTAACAGAAAGTGGGGTGACCGATTTGTCTTGGATACATTTCCAGGTGTTGTCCGTATTCAGTATTTGTGCTTCTCCTTCGCCCATCAGGAGGAAACCACTCCGGATCGTAGAGTTTGCAATGGCTTTTGCAGAACCCTCGTTCCAAACCAGCGATGCAATTACGTTCTTTCCCTCTTTCAGATAAGGAGCCAGATCAAGTGTTTCATAGCGCCACTGGAACTTGTAGCTGCGAGATGGACCCATGGAAACCATAGAACCGTTCACATAAAGCTTATATCGGGTATCACCGCTCACATGAACAATGAATTCTTTGGGTACATCCTTCAGTTCCAGATCCTTGCGGAATTTGTACACTCCAAAGTCGTGATCACTGGTTTCTGGAACTTTAATCCAAAGGGCATTCCAGGCATCTGCAGTCATATCGTAGCTTGGTCTGGCTTTTAACTGAGCTATGACAGCTTCAGTCTGACCAGCCTGCAACAGATAAGGTGCGATGAGTTCCAACGGATATTCGGCAGGATTCCAGTGCTGTGCCAGGAGAGAATCTGTAGGGAAAATAGCAAGAAAGGCTGCTAAGGAGCCTGTTATGAACAACTTCTTCATGGTATATCTTTTTAGTTTATGCAAATTTAACGATTTATCCCGACATCCTAAAGGTTATTCTACGAAAACTTTCTTTTGTTCGACGAACATCTTGTTATTTCTTTTCGTGGTGTAAATGAAAATCATTATCTTTGCATCGTATTTTTTAATTTTTATATTTTTATTTTTTATACTTTTTTGTTTTTATGGCTTTTTATGTTCGATATTTCGATGCAGAGGCATTGCTTCCAAAAGATGAGGATATTATCACTTTTATGTCTGAACTGAATGTCTTGTCTCAACGTGAGATGGAGATTTTGGGTACTTATATGGGAAAGCTCAAGAATGGAACTAACCGTATTTTCCTTGACAAAACCAAGAAAAGATATATTCTGGCTATTGGTACAGACAAGACAGATATTGCAGAATTCCAGAAAAATGCTAAACAAGAAGCTCGTCCTACACCAAAAAATGTACGACAAGAGCAAAAAGCTAGTCAGAAAACAGCAGCAGCTGTAGAAAATCCTAATCTTGGATGGTTTATATACACTTTAGAATATCAGCGTTTTGAAGAAGGGGTTTATCTTCCTTATAAATTCAAGGCTAAGATCTTGGATGCTTCTCTGTTGTCTGCTTATCAGCAAATGGCTGATTACCTCACTAACCAACATAAAGAATGTATGATTCCAGATTTCTATCCTGGACTTCTTACTGTAGAACCTGTGGTAGAATAATTAATTTCTAGTCTTCACATGAAAAGAATTCTTGCTACTCTTTCCTTGTTTCTTGTGGTGCTGTGCTGTACGGCAGGAGAGTGGATTCGTGTAAACCAGATGGGCTATTTGCCTCAATCCATGAAAGTGGCTGTTTATATGAGTCAGGAAAACAGTGCGATTACGTCTTTCTCATTGATTGATGCCTACACAGGAAAGACTGTGCAGACCTTCTCTGGTGATGCGATTCAGAAGGTACCTGAATTTGGCTCCATGAAGGTTTGTTACCGATTGAATTTCAGTAATCTTAATCAGCAGGGAGTTTATTACTTATTGGCAGCTGGAGCAAAATCTCCTCGCATAGTCATAAACACGCATGTCTATGACGGCAGTGCAGATTTCCTGTTGAACTACATGCGTCAGCAACGCTGTGGAGATAATCCTTACCTGAATGATTCTTGTCATGTAGATGATGGTTATATAGAGTTTCATCCTACCAAAAGCGGACAGCATATTGATGTCCGTGGCGGCTGGCACGATGCTGCTGATTATCTGCAATATACCACTACCTCTGCCAATGCCATTTACCAGATGCTGTTTGCCTATGAACAGAACCCAACCGCCTTTGGTGATGAGTATGATGCATCGGGAAGAAAAGGAAAGAATGGCATCCCTGATATTATAGATGAAATAAAATGGGGACTTGACTGGCTTTGCCGCATGAATCCGGAACCTGGAGAATATTATAATCAGATAGCTGATGACCGAGATCATGCCGGTTTCCGCAGTCCGAACAAGGACAAGGTGGATTATGGCTATGGCCCAGGCAAAGGACGTCCTGTCTATTATTGCAGTGGCGAGAAACAGCCTCGCAAGAATCTTACCAATGCTACTACTGGTGTAGCCAGTACGACTGGTAAGTTTGCTTCCTGCTTCTCTTTGGGTGGCAGGGTCTTGAAGAAGTTCTTCCCAGAATTTGCCGAAGATTTACTTTCACGTGCCGATGATGCCTATCAGATGGGAGTGAAGTTCCCGGGTGTCTGTCAGACAGCTTCACGTGTTTCTCCATACATTTATGAAGAAGACAACTGGACCGATGACATGGAGCTTGCAGCATTGGAGCTTTACCGCCAGACCGGAAAGGAAGACTATCTGAAACAAGGTCTTGAATACGGCCGTAGAGAGCCTATCACTCCATGGATGGGAGCAGACAGTGCCCGTCATTACCAGTGGTATCCGTTCATGAATATGGGTCACTATCGTCTGGCAAATCAGCAGAGTGCCCAGAAAGAATTCCTGCGTAACATGAGAACGGGTATTTCACGTACCTGGGAAAAAGCGCAAGAGTCTGCTTTCCTGAATGGTCTTCCTTTTATCTGGTGTTCCAATAACCTGTGTGTAGCTATGCTCACTCAGTGTCGTCTGTACAGAGAGGTGTCTGGCGATAACCAGTTCCTGGAAATGGAGACAGCCTTGCTTGATTGGTTATTCGGCTGTAATCCATGGGGAAGCAGCATGATTGTCATGCAACCGTTGTGGGGAGATTATCCTAGCCAGCCACATTCTTCCTTTGTCAGCATGGGTGTGGGTAATACGCCAGGAGGATTAGTAGACGGACCTGTTTATAATACTATTTTTGCCAGCCAGATAGGTGTCAACTTAGGGGGAGTGAACGGAAATCCGTCACAGACTTACGATGAATTCCAGCCAGAGCGTATGGTCTATCACGATGCCTTGGGCGATTATGCTACCAATGAGCCAACCATGGATGGTACTGCATCGCTTACCTATTATCTGTCTGCTCTCCAGAAAGACGGGCAGCTCCAGCGTAATGAGAAAGACAGAGATCATCATGTTTGGGTAGATGGAGGAATCATTCGTACCAATCCTGAGCGTAAGAACATTACGCTGGTCTTTACTGCAGCAGACAAGCGAGACGGTGAAGAGGCTATACTTTCTACCTTGAAGAAACACGGGATCAAGGCCGGATTCTTCTTTACCGGTGAATTTTATGAGAAATTTCCTGAAACCATTTCCCGTTTAACAGAAGAGGGACATTATGTAGGAAGCCATAGCTATGGACACCTTCTTTACATGCCTTGGGAAAACCGTGATTCACTCCTTGTTACCCAACAGGAGTTTGAGCGTGACATGGAAAAGAGTTTTGAACTGATGGAAAAGGCTGGCATACACCAAAATGAAGCATCCTTCTTTATACCGCCTTATGAGTATTACAACAGTACCATCAGTGCATGGGCAAAGGGAATGGGCCTGCAGGTCATTAACTTTACCCCAGGAACACTAAGCAATGCTGACTATACAACTCCGGATATGACCAATTATCGCAGTTCAAAGTATATCTATGACCGTATTCTGAAGAAAGAGAAAGAAGAAGGCCTGAATGGTCATCTGCTTCTTATTCACTTTGGAACAGATCCTCTCCGTACAGATAAGTTCTACAACGGTTATCTGGACAAATTAATCAGCGTATTAAAGAGAAAAGGGTATAAGTTTACTTCTATACCCGATGCCTTGGGAAAATAAACACAAAAGAAAATGAATAAGTATATTGATGTTGTAAAAAAGAGTCTTATTTCTCTGAACTGGTTTGAGAAATTGCTTTTGGTAGCCATTCTTGCCCTTTCAGTGATTTCTTTCATCATTAAGGGAGAATTCTCGGTAAATAACTGTATTGCAGCCATTTCTGCTATCCTGGGTGTATTCTGTGTGGTTCTGGGAGCAAAGGGTTCTATAGCCAACTGGATCTTTGGTATTGTAGAAGCTTGTCTGCATATTTACATCTGCTTCATGACGCACATCTATGGAGACTTTCTTCAGCGTCTGCTTTGGAATCTTCCTATGCAGGTATACGGCTGGAAGACATGGCGCAAACGTGAACGCAATGACGATTCCACCACTATCCATACCCGTTACATGACTTGGAATCAGCGAATCTATACGGCTTTGGCCATCTTGATAGGAACAGTCTGCCTGGGTTACTTCCTGATTTACTTTGGCCCATGGATGATAGGATTCCTGCAGAGCATTTTCCCAGATATGCAGTTCAAGACCCTGAAGATGGATTATGACCAGCCTATGCAGCTTTGGCTGGATGCATTTACTACCGTTATTTCCATCATAACCGTCTATATCTCTACCAAGGCTTTCTGTGAGCAGTGGTATCTCTGGCTGATCATCAACGTTACCTATATTGCCATGTGGTTAATGAGTGATTCTGATTTCTCATTCATGACTGTTGCAAAGTATAGTGTCTATCTGGTGAACAGTTTCTACGGAATCTACATGTGGAACAAGTTAAGCAAGAATTAGTGGTACACTGTTAAACACAATATCATATGGAAACACCTTCAAATCTATTACCTGCAACCATTCTTTATGGAAATGGCCTGAACAGAATGACCGGAGAGAATCCTACCTGGGAAGAAGTGTTGGCCAGAATCTGTAAGGATGACCTTTCCCCATTGGAGGGAAAAGTCCCAAATACCTTGAAGTATGAGGATATCTATCTGGCTGGAAAAGCAGACTTAGATGCGCTTCAGAATCGTCACAACCGCTCTGATGAATACAAGATCAAGTGGAAGATTGCACAGGGTAGCCTGTGCCTAGAAGGTAATTCCTATTATGACAGACTTGCACACCTTGATGTAAAAGACTATCTGACAACAAATTATGATGCTTGCCTGAATAAGACTTTCGAGAAGTTCGGCCTGAAATTCAAGGGGCATGAATCTGCCGAAAAAGTATACAGTACACTTCGTTATACCACCTATAAGGAACCAGAGAAGCTGATTTGGAATATCCATGGCTTTGCCAAGTATCCAAGCAGTATCATGTTAGGCTTTGACCAGTACTGTGGTTCAGTAGCCAAACTGAAGAATATCCAGACCAATGAAAATCCTATTGCATTGCGCTTGGAAAATGGGAATACATCGGTTCACTGTTGGGCAGATTTCTTTTACCAGACCAATGTCCATATTCTAGGTTTCTCTATGGATTATTCAGAGATAGATCTCTGGTGGGTTCTCAGTGAACGTATGCGCCTGATGAAGAAAGATGAAGCCGAAGGTCGTTCCCGTATAAAGAATGAGATTCATTTCTATTATATCTATACAGACAAGGATGACCGTAACTTTGAGACTTTATTGGAGAGTATGGGTGTAATCGTACATAAGTATAAACTGAACAAGCACCTTCGGAAGAATGTCCGTTGGGTCCGTCTTTACGATGCCATCTTCAATGATCTGGAACAACAGATTGGAACACAGGAGTTTGAAGCATCAGAAACGGCTCCAATGTTCTAAATAAAAGCAAAAAAAAAGGAGGTGAATTTATTTTCACCTCCTTTTTTATTATTCATAGATTGGATTCTCTTGTCTGATACCCAACTGGTCTTGTTTCAAGTCTTCCACAAATCGGTCAATTCGTTGAATCATCTGTGGAATATTGATTTTCTGTGGACAATGCTGGATACATTCCCTACAGTTTGTACAGTGGCTTGCCTGTCTTAGTTTCTCTACATTACGGTCGTAAGAAACCAGGAAGTTGTGACGTAACTTCTTGTACTCAGGATGCTGCATGTCTTCTGGAATGGCTCCTTCGTTTACAAATTTGTTGTAATGTGTAAGAATGGCTGGAATATCCAAGCCATAAGGACAAGGCATACAATACTTGCAGTCGTTACATGGAATGGTAGGGTAGTTCATGATGACCTTTGCTGTGTCATACAGGAACTGCATTTCTTCATCGGTCAATTTCACGTAAGGAGCATAGCTTCTCAGGTTATCCTGCAGGTGCTCCATGTAGGTCATACCACTCAGTACGGTAAGCAGCTGTGGGAAGTTACCCAACCAACGGAATGCCCAACTTGCAGAACTCTTGGTTGGCTCCTTCTGCTTCAAGATACCTA
>JAKSLR010000057.1 GCA_024401095.1 Bacteroidaceae bacterium | reverse complement strand
GAGCACGTGATTTGTAATCTCGGGGTCGTTGGTTCGAATCCGACAAGAGGCTCAAGAAAAAGGCATCAGTTCGAACTGATGCCTTTTCTTTTTTTATTCTAAATCTATGACGGTAATTCCTGCTCCGCCGAATTGAACGTGTTCGTCACGGAAACTTTTTACACCAGGGGTGATATTCAGGTATTGTCTGATCAATGTTCGTAAAATACCAGTTCCTGTTCCGTGAAGAATTCTGACTCTACTTGCTCCAAGTACTATGGCGTCGTCAACGAAATAGGTTACGGCTTGAATTGCCTCTTCTCCACGCATGCCTCGTACATCTAAGTCTTGTCTGAACTGCAGCTTCTTTTCGTAAACAGAATCTTGGGTTTGTTTGCTGACAAAAGTGGCTGCTTGTGGAGTGGCAATGGTTGTTGCAGGGGAGGCTTTTTCAATTCTTTGGAGTTTAATGGTGGTACGCATGCTTCCAAAGTTGATTGTTGCGTTTTGCCCTTCAATTGAAACAATTTCACCGGTAGCGGTCTGTCCTTTCAATCTGACAGTATCGCCCACTTTAAAGGACTCTTGTGCTTTTGCAGGCTTCTTTTCAGGAGCCTTAGCCTCAGAGACTTGCTGCTTGTTCTTTTTTTCTTTACGTTCAGCTTTTCTGTTCTGTCTTTCCTGAAGTTGCTTCATTTTCTTGGCTATCAGATCTTCTGCAGCATTCATGTCACCAGCAGACAGGTTCCTTTGGAATTCTTGAATCTGTTGGCGTGCTTCGCGAGTACGATCTTTCTCGGCTTGTGCTTCCTTGATTTCCTTGATGGTGTTTTCAATGATCTTGTTGCTGTCCTTCAGTAATTCTTCCGCTTCTGCTTTTGCTTGGCGTATGATTTCTTTTTTGCTCTTTTGCAGTTCCTCGATTTCTTGCTGGTATTTGGCCAGAGTCTGCTCCATCTGTTTTTCTTTTTGATGGATGCTCAGGCGTTTGTTTTCCCAGTAACGTTTGTCGCGGACAATGTCTTGAAGGTATTTGTCAGCGTTAATGTATTCTTGTCCAACGATATTACTGGCTTCTTGTATAACCTCTTCAGGGATACCAATCTTTCTTGCAATTTCTACAGCAAAAGAACTGCCAGGATTACCTATCTGAAGTTGGTAGAGGGCTTGCATCTGATGGCGGTCATACAGCATGGCTCCATTTACGATTCCCTCATTGTCTTCGGCAAAATGCTTTAGGTTCTGGTAATGCGTTGTAATGACTCCGAAGGTTTTCTTGTCATTGAATCGATGGAGGATGGCTTCTGCAAGTGCACCGCCAATCTGTGGTTCTGTTCCGCCTCCAAACTCATCAATGAGAAGGAGAGTCTTTGGACCACAGTTCTTCATCATCACCTTCATGTTTGTAAGGTGAGAAGAGTATGTACTTAAGTCATCCTCAATACTTTGCTCATCGCCAATGTCAATCATTATGCTGTCAAAAATACCAGCTTTGCTGTTCTCTTTTACTGGTATTAAAAGTCCACATTGCAGCATGTATTGCAGAAGTCCTACAGTCTTTAGGCAGACTGATTTTCCGCCAGCATTTGGTCCGGAGATTAGGATGATTCTTTTTGCAACATCAAGTCTGACATCTAAAGGAACCACAGTTTTCCCATGCTTCTCTAATGATTTTTTCAAAAGAGGATGAATGGCTTGTACCCAGTCTATTTGAGCACGATCTTCCAGTACAGGGTAGATGGCATTGATGTCAATTGCCCAAATCGCTTTTGCTCTGATGAAATCCATCAGGGCAAGGAACTCGTAGCTGTTTAAAAGTTCTGGGACAACAGGCCGAATCAGGTTCGTGAAATCTGTCAGGATGCGGATGATCTCCTTTCGTTCTTCGGACTCAAGTTCTCGGATTCGGTTGTTCGCTTCCACTACCTCAGAAGGTTCAATATATACGGTTTTACCAGTGGCCGATTCATCATGGACAATACCTTTTATCTTACGCTTCATGGCTGGCACAACTGGGATAACTAGACGTCCGTCACGAAGAGTAGGAGCTGTATCCTTGTCAATGACTCCATCACTTTGCGCATTCCTGAGAATCTGATTAAGGATTCTTGATACACTTCCTGCAGTTCCTGCCAGCTCGTGTCGGATTTGAGCCAATGCGGGAGATGCACTGTCTTTTATTTTGCCATAATCATCTAAGATGGCATGGATGCGTTTCGTGAGTTGAGGGAAAATGGCAATGCCTACAGTCAGTTTTTTTAGTTCTGGATATTTACTATGCGACTTAATAGGTTTTTCCTCCGTGTTTCCCTCTTTTGTTGTATCATTTTCCTTGGGCGCGTCTTTTATAATCCATTGACCGTTAATGAAAATGCGTTTGTGTCCCCTTTTTTTAGCCAGCATGGCTTTGTATGGGTTGGTTTCTTCCTTTGAATGAATGCTGAAGTCTTCTGTTTGAAGTGATTCTTCTGCATTCGCATCGTTTCTGTGAAGGAAACGGACTATGGATTCAATGGTTTCTAGTGAACGGCACAGATCGTATAATCCCTGCTCTTCAAGGTATGAACCTTCCAGACGTATGCGTTTCAGCTCTTCGCGCACATCGAAGAAAAATTGAGCGGGAAAATCGGTCTCTTCCTGCTCTATCCGTACAAATTCTGCGGTTTGCTTTAAGAATGATGTAATGTCTTGAAAATTACAGGAGAATGACATTTCTTGTATCTTCTGTTTTCCAAGGTTACTTAGACACTTCTGGGTTAGAATTTTCCGGATTTCATCAAATCCTATTTTCTGTTCGTAATTAGCTGGATAAATCATGGGTGCAAAACTACGACAATATAGCGATATTGCCAAATCTGGGTACAAAAAAAGGAGTTCATCATGAACTCCTTTCGTGGGCGTTGACGGATTCGAACCGCCGACCCTCTGCTTGTAAGGCAGATGCTCTGAACCAGCTGAGCTAAACGCCCGATGCTCTTGATCTTGGCGGAGAGACAGGGATTCGAACCCCGGGTACCTCTCAGTACGGCGGTTTTCAAGACCGCTGCAATCGACCACTCTGCCACCTCTCCAAACTTCTATCGAAGTGCGTTTGTTTCTCAAAAGCGATGCAAAGGTACGACATTTTTTTAGACTACCAAATAAAACAACAAAAAAAATGAAAAAAAAGTAATTTTTCCTATTGTACCTTGTTCTCTTCAAGTGTTTGGATTACCTTTGTTCCAATATTAACCTTATTAAATAGGGATAGATGAATAAGAAACCAATTTTCATAGCTGGCCCTTGTGTCATTGAAAGTGTAGAGATTCTGCAAACAGTTGCAGAAGAGCTTGTACGTTTGAATCAGAAGTTTGGGATAGATATTATATTCAAGGCATCTTTTGATAAAGCTAACAGAACTTCAATTACAAGCTACCGTGGGCCAGGATTGGAAAAGGGAATTCAGATGCTGGGTGACATCAAGGACAAATATGGATTGAAGATTTTGACAGATATTCATGAATCATACCAAGCTGCACCAGTAGGAGAAATAGCTGATGTATTACAGATTCCTGCTTTCCTTTGCAGACAGACAGATCTATTGGTGGCTGCTGCTCAAACCGGAAAGACAGTCAATATTAAGAAGGCTCAGTTTTTAAGTGGTATTGATATGCAATACCCTGTTCAGAAAGTTCTAGAAAGTGGCAATGACAAGGTGTGGTTAACTGAACGTGGTAATATGTATGGGTATAATAACCTTGCCGTTGATTTCAGAAATATCCCAGACATGCATCAATGGACATCTACAGTTATTATGGACTGTACACATGCTGTCCAGCGTCCTGGTGGAGGCGGGGGATGTACTTCAGGAAACCGTGAATTTGTACCTATGATGGCTTTGGCAGCAAAGGCTTTCGGAGTAGACGGGTATTTCTTTGAAACTCACCCAGATCCGGAAAAGGCGTTGAGTGACGGACCTAACATGTTATTCCTGAATGATTTGGAAAAAGTAATTGTATCATTGTTATGATAGATATAAAAAGTATTGCTGAAAAGTGCCTACGAGACGAAGCTCAGGCTGTTCTGGGAGTCATTGATCAGCTTGATGAGAATTTTGAACGTGCGGTAGAATTGATTCTTGCCTGTGCGGGAAAGGTTGTTGTTACAGGTGTGGGAAAAAGTGGTCACATTGCAAATAAAGTGGCAGCTACTCTCTCCAGTACAGGAACACCTGCCTTTTTCATGAATCCATTGGACGCCTTTCATGGTGATTTGGGAATGGTGGCTGACGGTGATGTGATAATCTTGATCAGCTATTCTGGACAGACAGATGAATTGCTTCGTCTGCTCCCGTATTTCCAACATAGAGGATTACCGGTAATCAGTATAACTGGTAATAAAGACTCTTTGCTTGCCAAAAACAGTCAGGCTCATATATGGGTGTCTGTGGAACGTGAAGCATGTCCTTTGAATCTGGCACCTACCAGTTCTACGACTGCAACATTGGCTTTGGGTGATGCTTTGGCTTGTGCACTTATTGAAGTGCGTAATTTCAAGGCAAATGACTTTGCACAGTTCCATCCGGGAGGTAGTTTAGGACGCCGTCTTTTGACTACAGCTCGCGATGTAATGCATAAAGAAAACCTTCCAGTCATTCCCCCAACTATGTTGCTTGGTGATGCTATCATTCATATCAGTGATGGAAAACTGGGTCTTTGCATCATTAAAGAAAATGATGAAGTGAAGGGCATTATTACCGATGGAGATATCCGTCGTGCAATGCAGAATATCCGTGAAAGTTTCTTTGAGACTGAAGTTCAGGCTGTCATGACAAAACAGCCTAAGTGTGTATCGCCGGATATGAAAATTGTTGCTATCCAGAAAATGATGAACCTTCACAAGATACATGCCGTGCTTGTGATTGATGAGCAGAAGAAACTGCTGGGAATTGTAGACTCTTTCAGTTGTGAAGTGTAAAAACCTTATATATTATGGAAAAACAAGGAAGTAAATCGTATTTGTTCAGTATCGTATTGGTTGCGGTCATAGGAGGCTTGCTTTTTGGATACGATACAGCAGTTATTTCAGGAGCAGAGAAAGGTCTCCAGGCATTTTTTATGAAAATGGGATCCATGTATACTGATACATGGCATGGATTTACCTGTTCCAGTGCGTTAATTGGTTGTGTTATAGGTAGTGGTATATCAGGAATGCTGGCAAGTAACTGGGGACGAAAAAAGTCTCTGATTTTTGCTGGTGTCATGTTTTTCCTGTCTGCTTTAGGAAGTATGTATCCAGAGGCACTTTTCTTTGAAAAGGGAGAACCAAGCATGAGTCTTCTCATTGTTTTTAATATCTACCGTGTTATTGGTGGTATTGGTGTGGGCCTTGCTTCTGCAATCTGTCCTATGTATATTGGAGAAATTGCTCCAAGCAATATCCGTGGAATGCTTGTGTCTTGGAACCAGTTTGCCATCATTTTCGGACAGCTTGTCGTTTACTTTGTAAACTTCTTGATTCTGGGAGAACATACAAACCCTATCATTGAAAGTATAGGTCAGGGTATTAATCAGGTTGCAGCTAACAGTGATCCTTGGACTATTGAAACTGGTTGGCGTTATATGTTTGGTTCTGAGGCTATTCCTGCAGGTCTTTTCACTATTCTGATTTGTTTCGTTCCTGAGACTCCTCGTTATTTGGCTATGATTGGTCAAGATGCTAAAGCTGAAGCTATCCTTGCAAGAATCAATGGTTCTGTTAAGGCCAAGGAGATTCTAAATGATATCAAGAATACCGTAAGTGAGAAGACAGAGAAACTCATGACATACGGTTGGGTTTGTATTTTTGTTGGTATTATGCTTTCTGTTTTCCAGCAGGCCGTGGGTATTAATGCCGTACTTTACTATGCACCTCGTATTTATGCAGATATGGGACTGAATGACCCAATGGTTACTACTGTCTTCAATGGTGTTGTGAACATTACTTTCACACTTGTTGCCGTATTTACTGTTGAGAAACTTGGCCGTAAGCCTTTGCTCATCACAGGTTCTTTAGGAATGGCTATAGGTGCTCTTGGTGTAGCAATGACCTTTGGAAATCCATCTTTGCAGTTGCTTTGCATGATCTCACTGATGGTCTATTCTGCTAGCTTTATGTTTTCATGGGGTCCTATTTGCTGGGTACTTATTGCAGAGGTATTTCCAAATACTATTCGTGGTGCTGCTGTAGCCATTGCTGTTGCATTCCAATGGATTTTCAATTGGATTGTTTCAACCTCTTTTGTACCGATGTTCAACATAGAATTGACTCCTGGAGATGGCTTTGGCCATTGGTTCACCTACGGCCTTTATGGCGTAATTTGTATTATTGCAGCTGTCTTTGTATGGAAAATGGTTCCAGAGACAAAGGGTAAAACTCTGGAAGACATGACCCGAATGTGGAAAAAGTAAATTAAAACATTTTTTAGAATAAGTGGAATGATAGAGTCCGTAAGGACGGATAGGAATGTCCGTTCTTACGGACTTTGTTTTCCGTCTTTACGGACTTTTGCTTGTTCTATAGTCTTGACGGAAATAACTTTTTTTTACAATAAAAGGGTATTCCTTTTGTTTTTTTGCAAGGTTTGCAGTAACTTTGCACGAGTTTAATATGAGAGAGAGTTTTCTACATAGGTTGGTATTGGTATTATTGTTTTGTGTTTGGGCACTAGCATGTCCAGCTCAGATTTCTATATCCAGTGATTCTGTGGTGTTCCATTGGGTAAAGAATCAGGGTATTGATGTATACCAGGGAAACAAAGTTAAGCTTCTAAAGAGTGGCGAGGAGAAGTTTACCGACATGTTTGATGCCATCCGAAAGGCTGAGAAAAGCGTTCATCTGGAGTATTTTAATTTTCGGAATGATTCTATTGCCAATGCTCTCTTCAATTTGTTGTCTGTAAAAGTTAAGCAAGGAGTAAGGGTTCGTGCTTTGTATGATGCTTTCGGTAACATGAGCAATAACCGCCCATTGAAGAATCGCCATGTGAAGGCCATCCGTAATATGGGCATTGAATTGTTCAAATGGGATCCTGTGGTATTTCCTTGGGTCAACCATATTTATCCTCGTGATCACCGTAAGATTGTCATCATTGATGATAAGGTAGCTTATACAGGTGGAATGAATGTGGCAGATTATTATGTGGTTGGTCTTCCAGAAATAGGCCAGTGGCGCGACATGCACATGAGGATAGAGGGGAAAGCTGTAAAAGATCTTCAGGATGCATTCCTTGATTCTTGGAAAAAGGAGACCAAACAAGATCTTCGCTCTTTCGACTATATGCAACCAGCAAAGCTGACAGGTGTTAATTCTCAGGATTCTCTCATCTTGCATCTCAAGGGTAACCAGGATGATTGGAATAAGGCTGTAAAGATCATGGATCTTCAGTTGAGAAAAGATGCTAAAGAATCAGGAGAGTATCAGGCTGGTCCTGTCAATCATGCGCTGGATGAAAATGGGGAAATAATTCCTTTGCACCCCCTACGGAAATCCTATGAGCATGAAGCAACTGTTGCTGTACTGGATCGTGTTCCAAGGAAGACTCCAAAAATTATGAGAGAGCTTTATATTGTTTCTTTAGAAGCTGCACAGAAGAAGGTACAGATCATAAATCCTTATTTTGCTCCAACTCATACCGTTAAAAAAGCATTGAAGCGTGCCATTGATCGTGGCATTGATGTCCAGATTATGATTCCTAGCAAGAGTGATATCGGATTTACGCCTGATGCTGCCTACAATGAGGTGAACAAGTTACGTAAACGCGGTGCAAAAGTTTACTTGTATGACGGAGGCTTCCATCATTCTAAAGTGATGATGGTAGATGATAAATTCTGCACTGTAGGTTCTACAAATTTGGACGGTCGTTCTCTGCGTTATGATTATGAATTGAATGTGGTACTCTTTAATAAGGAAACGACAGGAGAACTAGTCACAATGTTTGAGAATGATGCAAAGGATAGTAGGCTGTTGACTGACGAGGTCTGGAAAAAACGTTCTTTGTGGCGCAGGTTTGTTGGTCGTGTTGCCTCTCTTCTTTCGTTCTGTATTTAAGCATTGATTTCCAGAATCAGTCGTAGCTCTAGTTTCGTCAACTGATATTTTTTCATGTATTTGATGTCGCTGAGCATTTGTTCCTCGGCCTTTTCTCTGTCTGAGCTATTTTTCAGGTAGTACTTGTAGAAATCCATGGCATTTTTATAATCCTTTATTGCCCAACAAATATGTCCACCGTTTAACATGTCTGTAAGTGTTTTCTTTGAGATTTTTTCCCAGGCTGCCCAAGCCTCCTCTAATTTATCTTCCAGCAGGTAGCACCAAGCTAGTGAACCCTGGGCAAA
>JAKSLR010000056.1 GCA_024401095.1 Bacteroidaceae bacterium | reverse complement strand
GTGCAGACATTCCATCGGTATTGTTTTCAAATACCATAATACTTCCACTTGCAAAGAAAAAGATTTCCTGTGAACTTTCCAAATTTTGTCGGGAAAAAAGAAAAATCAGTACACATCACCGTATCTGTTGCCGTTTATTTACGTATCGTTTGCCGTTCACCCTCCGTTCATCCTCCGTTGTTCCTTCGTTCTACCTTCGTTGATCCTCTAGTTTTTTTGCGGAAACCGATAGGAGATGTATCGAAGGAGCGACAAAGGAACAACAAATGTAGAGCCTTGGTCTATAGAAGAATAATAGGACTTCTATGCTATGTGATAGGGTGCTTGGATTTTTTTTATAAAAATAAGTTAAGTATAGACCAGCCGGACTGTTACTAAGGCCGTTTTTATGGTACAGGCTTGATATTCAGGTTTACGCCCAACGCCTGCTCTGTATCCATGATGGTCCAGCTACCTCCGTTGTAGAAATGCTCCACACGCTTAGGATAGCCGCGTTCCTCAAGCTCGTTCACAATGGCATCGCGACGGTCACCTACCTGGAACCATCCAAAGGATTTTCCATAGGACCACGGTCTGCTTTCAACTCTAGCTTATGGTTCTGTGCCGCATAAAGCTCAGGGTTTGTTACTTGCAAAGAATCTACTGCCGGAGCAGCATTCTGTGTAGTCACTGTCGTGCTTTCATTACACGATGACAGCCCTAGGGCTGCCATCATGCTTAAAAAAAATGTCTTTTTCATGGTTCACGGGTATTTAGAAGCCGCCGCCTCCACCGAAGCCGCCGCCCATGCCACCTCCAGGGCCACCCATGCCACCTCCGAAGCCACCGCCTCCGAAGCCGCCACGCATGCCTCCACCGAAGTTAGCTCGCATCTCTTCCATTTTCTGTTGTGCTACTTCTTTCTCGGCAGCCTCAATCTTCTCCACAGCACCATCGCCAAGTATTTCTACGAACTTTGGGGTGTATTTCTTCAGCAGTTCAGCCTTGAATTCCTGGAGCACTTTCATGTTCTCCTGCATTTTCTGTCTCTGCTCCTCGCTTGGTGCCTGTCCACGCTGTCCACGTTCCATCTTAGGCATCTTGTCACTCATCTCCTTCTGCTCCTTCAGGTATTCTGTGTATACAGCAATGAAGTTTGTTTTCACGTCCTTCTTGAGTTTCAGTTCCTTGGCCATTGCCTTAGCGTCCGATGCAGGATTGATGTTGGCCATGCCCATAGCCATGCCCATACCTTGTCCCATGCCTCTGCCTTGTCCCATACCGCCTCTCATGCCCTGAGGAGGCTGTGCGTTCACTGTGATTGCTGCAATCATCAGTAACAACGCTAAAATAAAATTCTTTTTTCTCATGTTTGTTAAAATTAAAAGATATAATCCATTGTCTGTGGCAAATATACTAAATTTCTTTTTATTATGAATAGGAACAGCAGTTAAATAAACAGGAGAAAAAATATTTGTGTAACTAGCCTTTTTTATATACTTTTGCAAAAACGGAAAGTTTTAATGAAAGCAGTATTAGTCTCAGCATTATTGTTGTGCTGTCTCAGTGCTTCTGCTCAGATACAGGAGCAGAAAGACGGACAGATAGTGGCATCGGTTCACGACCGTATGCTGACCTGCTATGCCTATCAGCAGAAGAGCAACTGGTGCTGGGCCGCCTCACTCCAGATGGTACTGGCTTATTACAAAATTCCGGTCACACAGCAGGCGCTGGTGAAACGTGCATTTGGCTCTACCGAAAACCGTGCGGCCTCGGCACAGGAGATGGCAAAAACGCTGGATGGCTTCCGGAAAGGGAAGAAACAGGTTTCCTGTACTGCCGATTCTGTGATTGACTTTCGCCAGCTGGTGGCCCAGATACAAGAGGGACATCCTGTGGTAGTGGGTATGGCTTTTCAAGGAGAACAGCATGCCATGGTCCTTACCAAGATTTTCTTCCAGGCTGATGAGGAACAGGCAGGGAAAATACATCCTGCACAGGTGCTGGTGGTAGATCCAAGCCGACAATTCCTGAAGGAACGACGCTTCTCCTGGACGGAGTTCTGCCGTATGCTGAACATGACACTCCGGATTAACGTGAAAAACTGATACAGACTAAAATAGGCGGGAGACCTTCGAGGGTTTCCCGCCTTTTTTTCTTTTATTCCATTTGAGTAAAGTCTTTGGCAAGACCTCCTTCGGCTGTTTCCTTGTATAGGGAAGGAAGGTCGTGACCGGTTTGTTTCATGACCTGCACTACCTTGTCGAACGACACACGGTGTACGCCATCGGAGAAGGTAGAGAAGATGTTGGAATCCAAAGCGCGGGCTGCTGCATAGGCATTGCGCTCAATGCAAGGAATCTGAACCAGACCGCAGATAGGGTCGCAGGTCATGCCCAGGTGGTGTTCCAAGCCCATTTCTGCAGCATATTCTATCTGTGAGGCACTGCCGCCAAAAAGCTGGCAGGCTGCTGCTGATGCCATGGCACAGGCCACACCAACTTCGCCCTGGCAGCCCACTTCGGCACCAGAGATGGATGCGTTCTCCTTTACGATGTTTCCGAAAAGACCAGCTGTAGCCAGCGCATGCAGCATGCGTGTTTCACTGAAATCCCTGCTCTTGGCTAGATGATAGAGAACACCTGGCACTACACCGCAGGAACCGCAGGTAGGTGCGGTAACGATTTTGCCTCCGGCTGCATTTTCCTCACTGACCGCCAGTGCATAGGCGAAAACCAGTCCGCGGGAACGGAGATTGTCCTTGTAGCCGGTAGAACGGATGTAATATTTGTAGGCTTTACGCTGCAGGTTCAACGGGCCGGGAAGGATGCCTTCATTGTCGATACCACGTTCTACGGCAGCTTTCATGGTGCTCCATACCTCGGAAAGGTAATCCCATATTCCAGGTCCTTCACATTTTTCCACATATTCCCAATAGCTTCGTCCTGTCCTCTGACACCATTTCAGGATATCAGTCATTGTGGCCATGTCGTACACGTCGGGCGAATCTGCCTGATGAGTCCCTTCTTCTGCCAGTGCACCACCGCCTACGCTGAAGACGGTCCACTCTTCGGTAACGGTGCCGGCCTCGTCTTTGGATTTAAACAACATGCCGTTAGGGTGGAACTTCAGGAAAGTAGTGGGCTCCCAGATAATGGTGGTAGGTGCAGCTGGTTCCAGCGTCTCCAGAATGGCTACATCGGTCATGTGGCCTTTTCCTGTGGCTGCCAGGCTGCCGTAAAGGGTGACTTCGAATGACTTTGCCTCGGGGTGACGGGCAAGGAAATGTTCAGCAGCGTTTCTTGGTCCCATGGTATGGCTGCTGGAAGGACCGGTACCTATACGGTACAATTCACGAATGGATTTCATAGTTTAAAGTTGTTATTGCAACAAAGTTAAGAACTTTTTGGAAGAAAATCATTATATTTGCGCACAAATTCAGAACTATGAGCAAAAACAAACTTTCAAAGTTTGCCGATATGGCCAGTTATCCGCATGTGTTCGAATATCCGTTCAATGCCATGCAGGAAGTTCCGTTCCCGATGAAGGGCAACTGGAACGAGACATTCTTCCACAATGACAATCCTATTGTGCTGGAACTGGGGTGTGGCCGAGGTGAATATACCGTCGGGTTGGCGCGTATGTTCCCCGACAAGAATTTCATCGGGGTGGATATCAAGGGTGCCCGCATGTGGGCAGGTGCTACTGAATCCTTGAATGAGGGATTGAAGAATGTGGCTTTCCTGCGTACCAACATAGAGATTATAGACCGTTTCTTTGCAGAGGGCGAAGTGAGCGAGATCTGGCTGACCTTCAGTGATCCGCAGATGAAGAAGGCTACCAAGCGACTGACCTCCACTTATTTCATGAACCGTTACAGAAAGTTCCTGGTGGAGAATGGATTGATTCACTTGAAGACAGATTCAAATTTCCTGTTCACCTATACCCGGTACATGGTAGAGAAGAACAGCCTGAAGGTCCGTGTCTGCACCGATGACCTCTATAAGAGTGAGCTGGTGGCTCAGCCTGAAACGGAGGAAGCCTATGTCCTCCGCATCCAGACGTATTACGAGCAGATGTGGATAGACCGGGGCCTGAACATTAAATACCTGCAGTTTGAGCTGAATCAGGGCACTGTCTTGGAGGAACCTGAGGTGGAGATAGAACTGGATTCTTACCGAAGCTATAACCGGAGTAAGCGCAGTGGCTTAGAAACAAGTAAATGATGAATTAAAACTTTTGACAATGACATTATATCCGAAATTGATTACTGATACCCTGGCTACAGTCCGTTATCCTGGCACAGGAAAAGACATAGTCAGCGCAGAAATGGTGGCCGACAATATCCGTATTGATGGAATGCACGTCAGCTTTTCTCTCATTTTTGAGAAACCTACCGATCCGTTCATGAAGTCTGTGGTGAAAGCTGCCGAAGCTGCCATTCATACGTACATTTCTCCAGAAGTAGAGGTGGAAATTGGCATTGAAACCTTGAAGGAAGCCCGCCCAGAACCGGGAAAGATGCTTCCTGAGGTGAAGAATGTCATTGCTGTTTCCAGCGGCAAGGGTGGTGTAGGAAAGTCTACTGTTGCTGCTAATCTGGCAGTGGCATTGGCTCAGCTTGGCTATAAGGTCGGTCTGCTGGATGCAGATATCTTTGGTCCTTCTATGCCAAAGATGTTCCAGGAGGAAGATGCACGCCCTTATATGGATACCATCAATGGCCGTGACTTGATCATACCGGTAGAGAAGTATGGCGTAAAGTTGCTTTCCATAGGTTTTTTCGTGAATCCTGACACAGCTACCTTATGGCGTGGCGGTATGGCAAGCAATGCTTTGAAGCAGTTGGTGGGCGACTCTAACTGGGGTGAGTTGGATTATTTTATCCTGGATACACCTCCTGGTACAAGCGACATTCACTTGACTCTTCTGCAGACCTTGGCCATCACAGGTGCTGTCATTGTAAGTACTCCACAGCAGGTGGCTCTGGCTGATGCGCGTAAGGGAATAGACATGTACACCAATGATAAGGTAAACGTGCCAATCTTGGGTCTGATAGAGAACATGGCCTGGTTTACACCTGCCGAACTCCCGGAGAACAAGTATTATATCTTCGGAAAGAATGGCTGCAAGCAGCTCAGTGAGCAGATGAATGTTCCTTTGCTGGGTCAGATTCCATTGGTTCAGAGTATCTGCGAGAATGGAGACAATGGTACTCCTGCAGCATTGGATAAGGATTCTGTAACAGGAAAGGCTTTCATGGAACTTGCCCAGCGTGTGGTGGAAGAAACCGAGCGCAGGAACAAGGAGCAGGCTCCTACACAGATTGTAGAAATGACAAAGAAATAAAAAAAGGCGCTTCGGTTGAGGCGCCTTTTTTATGCTTTAGTTTACGCTTTGCATGTCGCAAAGCTTTTTGTAATATCCGTCAATGGCGAGGAGCTCTTCGTGCTTTCCCCGTTCTACAATCTCGCCTTCGTGCATGACGCAGATCTCATCGGCATTCCTGATGGTGCTCAGGCGGTGAGCAATGGCGATAGTGGTTCTGCTTTTCATGAGTCGCTCAAGGGCTTCCTGAACCATACGTTCTGATTCTGTGTCAAGGGCAGAAGTAGCTTCGTCCAGAATGAGGATAGTAGGGTTTTTCAGAATGGCACGTGCTATGCTGATGCGCTGACGCTGACCTCCTGAAAGCTTTCCTCCGCGGTCACCAATCATGGTGTCATAGCCCTTTTCTGATTCCATGATGAAATCGTGGGCATTGGCAATGCGTGCTGCTGCTATGACATCTTCCTTAGTGGCGTTCTTGACGCCGAAGGTAATATTATTATAGAAGGTATCATTGAATAATATAGCCTCCTGGTTCACATTTCCCATAAGCTCACGCAAATCGCTGAATTTGACATCACGGACATCGGTTCCTCCAATCAGGACCTGACCTTCAATGGTATCGTAGAAGCGTGGGATGAGGTCGACCAATGTGGATTTTCCGGAACCACTCTGGCCAACTAAGGCAACGGTCTTGCCGGCTTCGATAGTCAGGTTGATGTGACGCAATACCCAACGCTGGTCGTATTTGAAAGAAACATCGCGGAATTCGATGAGCGGTGCATTGGTGTCAATATTGATCTTCTGGGCATTCTTAGGAGCAGGTATCGTGTTTTCTGCCTGCAGGATCTTATCCACACGTTCCATGGAAGCCAGACCTTTCGGAATGTTGTAGCTGGCTTTTGAAAACTCCTTCAGCGGATTGATGATGCTGTACAGGATAATCAGATAGTAGATGAAGTGTGGAGCCTCAATGCTGCCATTTCCGCTCAAGATAAGCGTTCCTCCATACCAAAGAACCACGACAATGAGCAGGGTTCCCAGAAACTCACTCATAGGGTGAGCCATCTGCTGGCGTGTGTTTACTCGGGTAATGGTACTGCGGTAATCCTCGTTGGTATTCTGGAAGCGACGGCTCATCTTTTCTTCAGCATTGAAAGCCTTGATGATGCGTAAGCCGCCCAAGGTTTCCTCCACAATGGAAAGAGTGTTACTCCACAGTGCCTGGGCTGCAGATGATTTCCGCTTCAGCTGTTTTCCTACTACACCCATGATCCATCCCATGATAGGAACAGAAACAAGCGTAAAGAGTGTCAGCTCCCAGCTGACACTCAAAAGTGTGGCAAAATAGACGACAATCAGAATAGGGTTCTTGATGAGCATATCCAGACTGCTCATGATAGAGTTCTCTACTTCCTGGACATCGCCGCTCATACGAGTCAGAATGTCACCTTTGCGCTCATCGCTGAAGAAGCCCAGAGGAAGGGAAAGAATCTTGTCATAGAGCTGATTGCGTATGTCGCGCACTACACCCGTACGGATAGGAATGATGGTGGCCGAAGAAAGGAAATAGGCACCCGTCTTTAACGCTGTCATTACAGTAAGGAAAAGACCCAGTACCAGCAAGGTTGTACTTGGACCTACATTCTCAATCATCTGATTGATGTAATAGTAGAAATTGTTGATGACAAAGTCTTTCAGATTGTCAAATCCTGTCCAAGGGACATAGGCATACTGAGCACCATCTTCTATCTTAAAGAGGATCTGTAAGATAGGAATGATGAAAGTAAAGGAGAAGATGTTCAGGAGGGCCGACAACAAGTTGAAGAAGACCGTCAGGAACAAGAACTTCTTGTACGGCGGGATAAACCGCCGTAGCACTTTCAAAAAGTCTTTCATAATTAATTTAAAGTAAAGCTGCTAGAACCGATCATGCGCTCATCAACGAATATTGAGACACGATAGGTACCAGCCTGCAGGTATTCCTGCACCTGCCAGATTCCGCTGACAGCCAGTTCTTCGCCATCGTACTCAATGTACTTCTTGATGCTCACTTCGATGTTCTTGTTTTCATATTTGCATGTCTCACCATTTGTCAGTGGGGTATTGTCTGGCTTCATGATGCGGATGTAAGCGTTTCTGCCACCAGTCTTGGCGGTAGGATTACGTGCAATGTTGAAGTTGACAATCAGTGAAGTCACATCCTTTACTTTCTTGGCTTCCTTGTTACGCTTGTTTCTAGGAGTGACAGAAATGCCGGTAGCATTCAGCTGTGATGCGATGCTCACGGTTTCTTTCAGTTGCTCACGCTCAGTATTCAGGCTGCTGATCTGAGAGGTGGCAGCGTTATATTTTTCTTTTACTTCAGTGTTTTCTGCCACCAACGCCTGGTTGATACGCTGCAGAGAGTCAATCTGCTGGATGTAATGACGCATCACGGCACGGACTTCTGCCAATTCTTTGCGCAGTCGGGTGATTTCCTTGTAATCATCGTTCTTCACGCGCTGAAGTTCTTCCAGAAGCTGCTGGGCACGCTGGCGCTCTGCGGTGAGCTGCTGAGCCAGTGTATCGTTCTGGATCGTGTTTTTTAATTCGTCGTATTGCTGGGTGAAGCCACGGTATTCATTTTCCATCTCCAGACGGTCCATTTCCATGAGCTCCTGTATTTCGTTCTTCTCGTCTTGTGCTTTTTTCAAGTTAGTTCCAAGATAGACTACGGCTCCAATCAATAACAGAGCCACGATAGCTGCAATGCCAATAAATGCCTTTTTCATTGTTCCGTTTTTTGTTTGGTGCAAAGATAGTATATTTTGTTGAAATAACCCTATATTTCAGTGCCTTTTCTATTATAAAGGTATAGAGGCGTTGAGAAAAAATATTCTGATTTTCTTTTGTTTAGAAGGGAAAAAGCAGTATCTTTGCAAGCCGATTATTATCAAATTGGAGATAATATGCTCAATTTTAGCACATTAAATACCTTTGGCCGAGGTAAGTTAGCATGTGTTTTGAGCAAAAAGTTTTTTAGTAACAATAAATTTTTAAACATTAAGAATGGATACTTTAAGTTACAAGACCATTTCTGTCAACAAGGAAACTGCAACTAAGGAATGGGTTGTAGTTGATGCTACCGATCAGGTTTT
>JAKSLR010000055.1 GCA_024401095.1 Bacteroidaceae bacterium | reverse complement strand
ACAAGAAGAAAGAAACATATCCAATTTCTCTTGACAATTATATGAAGATTCAGCACAACAAAATAGGAGAATGGACAGAAGAGGACTGGATAGAGCTAGAGTGCTTTATGAACAGGTATCACCGTGGATTCATGAAGCGCTTGAGAAAGAAGCATCCCTCTCTGAAAGAAAATGATTATCAAGTATGCATGTTACTAAAAATGAGATGGGCAAATCTGGCTCTTGCCCAGTTTTATAGTATTTCTACCTCATCGGTCAAGCAAAAGCTGTCAAGGCTCAAGAATAAACTTTCTATTGCTGATAGTGAAATCTCCGCAAGAGAATACATAGAGTCTTTTTCGTAAGGCTTGGTTTTCTCTCTTCTTTTTGTGATGTTAATCTATATCCTTCCAGTGTCTAATTTTTAGACATTATGCCCCCTGTAAGACGTGATTCTGCTGTTTTTCTTTTCTCTTATATGAATCAGTTCTACTTTTGCACTCAAAATAACAAATAAAGAACTATGGCAAAAATCGAAATCAAGAACATCGTAAAGAAATTCCGTTCGGAATTGGTAGAGACTATTGCACTGAATAAGGTATCACTGTGTGTGGAGGAGGGAGAGTTTATTGCTATCATGGGGCCTTCGGGTTGCGGTAAATCTACCTTGTTGAATATATTGGGATTACTGGATAATCCCACCGAGGGCGAGTATTTGCTCAATGGAGTTGAGGTGAGTCGGAAAAGTGAGTCGGAGCGCATCGACCTGCGCAAAGGTGTGTTAGGTTTTGTGTTCCAGAGCTTCAACCTGATAGACGATCTTACCGTGACAGAGAACATTGAACTTCCACTGCTCTACATGGGTATTCCGGCTTCCGAACGCCGCCGCAGGGTGGAAGAAGCCATGAACCGTATGGACATAACCCACCGTGCCCAACATTTCCCTGCCCAGCTTTCCGGTGGTCAACAGCAGCGTGTGGCCATTGCCCGTGCAGTGGTGGCACAGCCTTCGCTTATCCTAGCCGATGAGCCTACTGGTAACCTGGATTCCAAAAACGGGCAGGAAGTCATGGAACTCCTGTCAAATTTGAACCGAGAGGGAACTACTATCATCATGGTAACTCACTCCCAGCGCGATGCCAGCTATGCCTCACGCATTGTGAACCTGTTCGATGGCCAGATTGTCAATAAGGTGGAGCTCTAAAATACTGAAGGATATGATCAAGATAAAATATGCCTTGCGCTTCTTGTCCAGACAGAAAGCTTTTACACTCATCAATATCCTGGGTCTTACCTTGAGTTTAGCATGTGGCATTGTTCTGTCACGCTACCTTTACCGAGAAGTGACCGCTGAGTCTCATGCCATTGATCCGGAAACTATGCTGGTGGCCTATCAGGAAAGTGACAACTATGGTAGAAGAACGCACAGTACAGTACAGCGTCTCAAAGAGTATTATAGCCTTGATTTTGGAAAGAAACTGGATGAGTTCTTGGTAGAGTATTCTGATATCATTCTCTATCCAGAAGTGTCTCTGTCTCTGAACGACCAGAGCTTCTTTGTAAATGGCATGGTGGTAGACAGCTTGTTTCTTCATTTCTTTGACTATAAGATAGAAGGCGATAGAAATGCCATGACACGACCTGATGGTTGTTGGGTTTCACGCCGTGTAATTCCAAAGCTGGGTCTTGATGAGCAGCATGCCATAGGAACGGCTTTCAACTTGAGTAACTATAACTTTGTGATAGCAGGAATCTTCGATGAACCTGTCTGTAAAACTATCTATACACCAGATATCATGCTGTCTAAGATGGCTACAGAATTCTGGGAGAGAATGGGGTCTTCGTTAATTCGTATTCCAAAAGATGCTGATGTGGATGCTTTCAATGCCTATATGTTGCCGCTTCAGGAAGACGAGCGTGAAGATAAGCATGTTGCATTCTGGGGAGACATCAAGACTCATCAGTTCGTCCGCTGGAGTACCTTCTACCTGGATCAGACTTCCAATGTGTCTTGGAAAGAAAATGTCATGGAACATCACGGCAATCCTACCGTAGATTGGATTCTGGCTGCAGTCATGCTGCTCATTTTGGTAATAGGCATGATGAACTTCACCAACCTGTACATGGTCTATTGGCAGCGCAGACAGCGTGAGCAAGGCATTCGCCGGGTGTTTGGCCAGAAAGCCAAATCACTTTTCCTGGAAATGTGGATAGAACTTTTTATCAGTACCGTAGTGGCTGTGGCCATAGCCTGGTTGCTGGTGGATCTTCTTACCCCTTGGACTAACGAGATGCTTAACGATGAAGTCTCGGCTACTCCATTCGATCTGGTGCTTACCTTAGGATTCCTGGTACTGCTTCCGCTCATTTCCCTGTGCTATCCGTTCTTCCGGCAGCTCAAAAGCTCTACGTTGGTCAGCCTCCAGCAACGAGTGGGCTCGGTGCAGAACTTGCGTTCCAGAACGGCTCTGCTAGCTTGCCAGTATCTCATCACCTTCATCTTGGTGGTCATGGCTATATGGATGCAGAATCATTTGAATTTCCTTTTGAACAGTCCGATAGGCGTGACCGTGGACAACATTCTTCTTGCTAAGCCTCTGCATATCAAGGAAGGTTATATGACGAATGAAGGAGTAACCAAAATGGAATTTGTTTCTAATGCAAAGGAAGTGGAAGAAACGGCCAAGGTCTATCTGGCCAAGCTGAAAGAATCGGCATTGATAGAAAAGGCTGTGGTCATAAATGAACTTCCTCTCATACAGAATAATGTAGATAAGTTCTATAACGACAAGGACGAGGAAGTCCAGCTCACCATGTTCCATGTTTCTCCTACCTGGTTAGATATTTTTGGTGTTGAATTTCTAGAAGGAAAGCTTCTGGAAGACAGTGACCAATCAAGACAAATAGTTCCTTCTGCCTGGGTGGTGAATGAAACGGCTTTGCGCCAGTTGGGCTATGAAACCAAGGAGAGTGGTATGCTGAGATCGGATAAAGGAACGGGTGTAGGCTTCGATGAAGAAAAGCATGAGCTAGTCTTTTTCGGAAGAGACAAGATGCCGATAGCTGCTATCATTAAGGATCATTACATCAGCCACCGCACATTGGGCATAACGCCTTGCGTGTATTGGTTTGACAGTAGCATGGATCGCTATTGTTATGATTTCTGCCAGTTTGCCATCAAGGTGAAACCGGGACATGAGAAGGAAATCATAGAACTGCTGGAGAAGATCAGCCAGGAACTTTGCCCAGATCAGGAACTGGAGTATCACTGGTTCCGTGAAGATGTGGAGAAGCTGTATGAGGAAGACAAGCTCATGACAGAGGTCTATACCTTGTTCTCGGGCATTGCCATCGTAATCTGCTGCCTGGGTCTGTTGGGGCTTTCACTCTTCGATATCCGCCAGCGTTACCGTGAGATAGCCATCCGCAAGGCCAATGGCTCGCACCGTAAGGACTTGTACCTCTTGTTAGCTAGGAAATACCTTTGGGTACTCGTTGGCACTTTTGTCCTTAGCATTCCGATTTCTTACCTTCTCATCCAGCGCTATACCGAGGAGTTCATTGAATGTGCTCCTATTACACCATGGATCTATCTGGAGGCTTTGGTACTTGTGGTGCTCATTACCGTGCTGACCCTGATCTACCAGATGGAGAAAGCGGCCAGAGTCAATGTATCGAAAGTTATCAAGAGTGAATAATAGCATGAGGAGTGTGATTCTTGCGATGCTGTGCGCGGCTGGTGGCGTACTATGTGCCCAGGAACCTATGCAGGTAACCCTGGAGAGCACCATTGCACTGGCCCAGCAGCAGTCGCCTGCAGCCTTGGCAGCACGCCATTCCTTGCGCAGTGCCTACTGGAGTTACCGTTCCTATCAGGCCAGTTTCAAGCCCTCGGTGGCACTTTCTTCCACGCCGCAGTTCAATCGTGGCATTGAGCGTGTGATCCAGCCCGATGGTTCGGCCAGCTTCCTGCATGTGAGCCAGTTGAGTACCGATCTGTCACTCCAACTCTCCCAGAACATTCCTTGGACGGGGGGAAGCCTATTTGTATCCAGTACATTGTCGCTCGAGGATCAGCTCGAAGGCAAGAGCCTGGCCAGCTACCGCTCTCAGCCCATTAGCATAGGTTATCAGCAGAATATCTTAGGATACAATGAAATGAAATGGAACCGCCGTATAGAGCCCATCCGCTGGCAGGAAGCCCAGAAGCAGTATTCTGAGACCATGGAGCTGGTGGCATCGCAAGCCAGCAACTATTTCTTTGCCTTGGCCACTGCCCAGACCAATGTGGATATTGCCCGCAGCAACCTGGCATCGGCCGATACACTCTGCACCTTTGCCGAAGGACGCTACAACATAGGCACCATCAGTGAGAACGAAATGCTGCAGCTTCAGCTCAACAAGCTGAACGAGGAGACGAATCTACTGGATGCCAACGTATCGCTGGATGCAGCTGCCGAGGCACTGCGGAACTATCTGGATTTGCCTACTACCACGCAGCTCCGTGTAGTTACAGATGACCGTATTCATGCACTGGAAATTCCACTTGCACAGGCTTTGGAGCAAGCCCTGCTCAATAGTCCCGACCCAGAATATTACCGCCGCAGCCAATTGGAGAGCCGCAGTAATCTGGCCGAGGTAAAAGCCAATACCGGACTGAAGGCCAGCCTCTACATTAAGTTCGGCCTTTCGCAGACGGGAGTTGCCTTAAACGAAGCCTACCACCATCCTTCAGACATGCAGGTAGCTTCGGTCACCTTATCGGTTCCTATCTTGGATTGGGGAAGGAGCAAGGGCCGCAGGCATGTGGCACAGTCGCAGGTGGATTTGGCTGATGTGAATGCCGAACAAGGCATGAAGAGCTTTGAACAGAATGTGACCAAAATGGTACAGCAGTTCAACCTGCAAGCCCGTCGTGTGGCCGTGGCACGCCAGGCTGACAAAACTGCAGAGCGCCGCTACGATGTGGCCCGAAAACTCTATGTTCTGGGCAAGAACACCATTCTGGACCTGAACAGTGCCATTACTGAGAAGGATGCTGCCCGACGTAGCTATATTGCCAGCCTTTCCACCTACTGGAGCCTGTATTATGGCCTGCGATCCATTACTGGCTATGATTTTGAACAGCAACAAAACATTTCCTGGCCTTTGCCAGAAAAACTATGAAACTATGGATAGAATACTGGAAAAGAGACCTTGGTATGTCAAATATAGATATTATCTGTCAGGTGCCAGTGTAATATTGGTATTGATAATAGCTGCCATCTACGTTTCCCTAAGTCCCAAGAAACTCAGGGTTGATGGCGATGAACAGCGCATCGGCGAGGCTTTGCTGCAACCTTTCCGCGAATATGTAGATGTGGAAGGTGTGGTCAAGCCTATCCTTACCCTCAAGGTCAATGCCCAGGAATCGGGTAGTGTGCTCCGCATTGTGGCCGAGGAAGGACAGACACTCAAACAGGGCGATACCATCTTGGTGCTCACCAATCCCGAGCTGGAACAGAGCATTGAAGACCAGCGTGATGATCTGGCCCGCCAACACACCTCTTATCAGGAGCAGCTCATTGAACAGGAGAAGTTACGTCTTACCCTGAAGAAACAGGCCTTGCAGACCCGTCATGAGATGGATCGTCTGGAAAAGAACATTCTGCTGGACAGGGAGGAGAACCGTATGGGCATCAAGAGCAAGGCGCAGCTGGAAGTGGCCGAGGACGACTATCGCTATAATGTGGAGCGTTCCAAACTGGAGCTGCTTTCTTTGCGCAATGATTCTTCATCAGCAGTGCTTAAGGGGCAGTTGCTGGTACGTGATATGGAACGCGAACAAAAGAAGTATCAGCGTGGGAAGAGTCGCTTGGAGAACCTGGTCATTACCGCTCCTTGCGACGGTCAGCTCAGCTATGTTTCGGTCACTCCAGGCCAGCGCATTGTTGCTGGCGAATCCATAGCAGAGATCAAGGTGCTCACCGACTATAAAGTGCATGCTTCGCTCAATGAATACTATATAGACCGCATCATCTCCGGTCTTCCCGCCTGTATCAACTACCAGAACGAGAAATATCCGCTGCACATCACCAAGGTGGTTCCTGAAGTGAGGGAACGTTCTTTCGATATTGATCTTGTCTTTGAGAAAGCACATCCCGCCAACATCCGTGTGGGCAAGTCGTACCGCATACAGATTGAGTTGGGCAAAGCAGAAGAGGCACTAGTCATTCCTCGCGGCAACTTCTATCAGGCCACAGCTGGACAGTGGATTTACAAATTAGACAAATCAGGCAAGAAAGCCGTTCGCACTTCTATTACCATTGGCCGCCAGAACCCATCGCACTATGAAATCATCGACGGGCTCTCTCCGGGCGACAAGGTCATCACCTCCGGCTATGAGAAGTTTGGCGACAGTGAGGTCATTATACTAGATTAACAGAAGAAATACATCATGAGTGGCAAAATATGCCTATCTTTGTAGCACCATGTTGAAAAAACCTTACAAGATACTTGTTGTGGATGACAATCAAGGTGTACTGCGCACGCTGAAGCTGGTACTTGGCAAGATATTCACCAGTGTAGTAACGGTGGCAGACCCTACCTTGATTCCAGCCTTGCTGCAACCGGGTGACGTGGATGCAGTACTACTTGACATGAACTTCGGTTCGTGCCAGCTCGACGGAGAAGAAGGACTCTTCTGGCTGAACCGCATCAGCCAGAAGGAGCATTCGCCAGCCGTGGTACTCATTACTGCCTTTGGCGATATTGACCTGGCCGTGCGATGCCTGCAACAGGGAGCCGAGGATTTTATCACCAAGCCTTGGGAAAACGAGGTGCTCATCCAGAAATTGGAAACAGCCATCGAAAAGCATCGTCTGCGCCAGGATACAGCATCTCTGGTTGCACAGGCAGGAACCTTGCAGCACAGCTTGCAGGCCGATAGCCAGTTGTCACTGGAAGAATTGGAGAAAAAGCATATCTTGCAGGTGCTGGAACAAGAGGGCGGCAATGTGGTGAATACGGCTGTACGACTGGGCATCTCCCGCCAAACGCTTTATAACCGGCTGAAGAAATATGGGATTGTGATATGATACAGCGCCATTACCACTTCTATATACTCATCCTCTCCCTGTTGTTGCTGGCATCGGGTGGTTTTCTGGTGTGGGCATGGCTCACACAGGCACGTCTTTCTGTGCTGGTATTGGGGGGCCTGTTCAGTCTTTTTCTCTTATACCGCCTATGGCAAGCCTCTTCATTCCTGCCTAATCAGGTCAAGCTCTTCCTCTCCAGCATTCTTAACAAAGACATGTCCAGCCGTTTTCCGCAGACCAGGGACAAGGAACTGCAGCAGATGTACCGCAACATGAACTATATCATGCACACCTATAGCCAGAATGTGACCGACTTGGAAACCAAGAAAATCTATTATGACCGTATTCTGCGCATCATGACGCACGAGCTTCGTAACTCAATGACCCCCATCATCTCGGTGAGTGAGGATATGCTGTCCAATGCCTATTCTTCAGAAGAAACACAGGAAGCCGTGCAGGTCATTCACGGTCAGTGCATGTCCATCAAGCTGTTTCTGGACAGCTATCACGAACTGACCCACCTGCGTAAACCCATCCTGACAGCAGTAAGTGTTCCCCAAATGCTGGGTCACGTTCAGCAGCTCTATCCTGATTTCTCACTTACCATTCAGTGTGCAGATGCCATGACCCTTCAGTGCGACGAGTCACTCATCCGGCAGATTCTGGTCAATCTGGTGAAGAATGCCCGTGAAGCCTCTGCCACTACGGTCACCATTACCGCTACGGCTCCCAACGGCATTCCTCGCATCACCGTGGCCGACAACGGTACAGGCATTCCTGAGGAGATGCGCGAGGAGATTTTTCTGCCGTTCTATACCTCCAAAGAAAGCGGCTCTGGTATCGGTCTGGCTTTGAGCCGCCAGATTATGAATCTTCACGGTGGCACGCTCACCTGTTCGGCTCACGAAAAAAAAGGAGCACTCTTTATCTTGGAGTTTTTGAGGTAATACCCAATTAAATAGTTGGAGAAATGTAGTAACAGAAGTTTAATAAACAAAATTTATGAATAAAGTACATTTAATTCTTTATATCTGTCTTGGTATCTTGCTATGCTCATGCAGGGATAATAATACTGGAGAAAGAGTATTATTCCAAATAGACAGCTATACAGTCTCATCAGAGGATAATTTTATTCTTCCTTCATACAACCTGAGCGTTTCTGTATTACAAGGAGGACATCAGGGCGTCATGGCCTATAATTATAAGACAGGAGACATAGACCTGTTCTCCGATGACAGCATCTGGGGAACTATATCCCTGCAGAAAGATGGTCCAAATGCTATTCCCGGTGAACTCGTTTCCCTTTTACCGGTATCTTCAGATTCAATCTGGGTATTTAACAGGGAGTCCTTCTATTTAATAGATAAGGCAGGAAATGTCATGGCCAAGCATAGCCCTGAATATCCTGTGATCTGTGAATGTAATTATGCAATGAATACAGCTGTAGCAGGTTGGAATCCAAACGGAATACTGTCGTATCCTGTGAAAGATGGTAACACCTATAAGCTGATCAGCTATGATGTGAAATCAGACCAGGTCGTGAGAACGTATGAGCTGCTGTACCCAGAAAGCAGGACTGAGGATAAGTTCTATGGATATCTGGAACTTCCGAATGTAAGTTTCCAGAAAGACAAGGCTATATATAATTTCAGTTACGACTGTACTGTCTTTGTCCTGGATCTGCAAAGTGGAGAGACAGAGAAACATACTCTTCCTTCCAAGTTTGCACCTCAAGCGCTACCTACATTGGAAAGATCTTCAGACCCTACCACATGGCTTCAGTATGGGTGGGAAAATCCTCATTACTATATGGTTTATTATCTTTCCGGTCCAGATATTTACATCCGCCCCATGCTGAAAGGCATAGATATTTCCAACAGGCAGAATTCAGATACTATAATAGATGAAAAGCAGCTTGTCCTTGCTGTTATAGACAGCGATTTCAAACTGCTGGATGAAATAGAATTGCCAAAGGAAACCTACTGCAATTTCCATGGATGGTGTTCCTTGCCCGACGGATTCCTGCTGTACAAGGACAATGCCTTGGGGAAACCACATGATGACCTTATGTATGACATCATAAGGATAAGGTAATTTTAGGTGTTGTTCTGTTCCAAACCATGGCATGAGATTCTGAAACAACGTAATT
>JAKSLR010000054.1 GCA_024401095.1 Bacteroidaceae bacterium | reverse complement strand
AAATAGCTCAGTTGGTAGAGCACAACCTTGCCAAGGTTGGGGTCGCGAGTTCGAGCCTCGTTTTCCGCTCTAAGCTGTCCAAACGGGCAGCTTTTTTGTTTTATATTTGTTGCGTATGATTGTAGATGATAAGCCTATAGTTGCTTTGTTTGATTGTGATGGGGTGGTGGTAGATACCGAAAGCCAGTACTCTGTTTTGTGGAATGCTCTGGGAGAAGAATTCCAGACAGGAATACCAGAATTCGGTCATGTTATCAAAGGCCAGACACTTACTCATATTCTGACCGCATATTTCCCCATGAAGGAAACGCAGGATAGACTGTTGGAAAGATTACTGGCTTATGAGAAGAACATGAAATATGATTATATGCCTGGAGCCTATGCCTTTATTCAAGATCTGAGAAAAAACGGATGTAAAGTTGTACTGGTAACCAGTTCAGATTTGCAAAAGATGTCTAATGTATATAGGGCTCATCCAGAGTTTTGTAGTCTGTTTGACCGTATTCTTACTTCCGAGGATTTTACTGCATCTAAGCCCGACCCATACTGTTATCTGTTAGGAGCTCGTATCTTTGATGCTCCTTTGGAGAATTGTGTGGTTTTTGAAGATTCCTTCAATGGCATAAAAGCCGGAATGTCGGCTGGTATTTATACTGTAGGTTTGGCTACTACTAATTCCAGGGAGTCAATTTCATCGTGCTGCAATCATGTAATAGATGATTTTGTGGGATTTACCTATGACTCTATGCTAAGTCTGCTTTAATAATATAATTATTAAGTGTTTTTAAGGGATTATATCCCACGAAAAGATTATTTTTTTGTAAATTTGCCGCCCGTAAAACGAAAAATAAGAAAAAACAATAATATGGCTAAGAAATTTGCTGAACATAATGGCTTGAATCTGTCACAAGTCAACAAATCGGTCTTAAAAGACTGGGACGAGAAAGATTTGTTCCACAAGAGCATGTCTGAACGTGAAGGCTGTCCTTCATTTGTATTCTTTGAAGGTCCACCTTCTGCAAATGGTATGCCTGGTATTCACCATGTAATGGCTCGTTCCATTAAGGATACTTTCTGCCGTTACAAGACTATGCAGGGATTCCAGGTAAAACGTAAGGCCGGTTGGGATACTCACGGCTTGCCTGTAGAGTTGGGTGTCGAAAAAGCATTAGGTATCACTAAGGAAGATATTGGTAAGAAGATTTCTGTAGATGAATATAATGCTGCCTGCCGTAAGGAGGTCATGAAATATACCAAGGAATGGACTGATCTGACTCATCAGATGGGTTACTGGGTAGATTTGGAAAACCCATATATTACCTATGAGAATTCATATATTGAAAGTCTTTGGTGGTTGTTGAAACAGCTCTATGGTAAAGGTTTACTTTACAAGGGTTATACTATTCAGCCATATTCTCCAGCTGCAGGAACTGGTCTTAGCTCTCACGAGTTGAATCAGCCAGGTTGCTATCGCGACGTAAAGGATACTACTGTTACAGGTTTGTTCAAGATGATCAATCCTCGTCCAGAAATGACTGAGTGGGGTACACCTTGTTTCGTAGCCTGGACTACCACTCCTTGGACTCTTCCTTCAAATGTGGCACTCTGTGTTGGCCCAAAGATAGAATATGTAGCTGTTCAGACTTTTAACCCGTATAATGGCAACAAGATTACTGTTGTGATGGCAGAGGCTCGCGTCAAGGCTTATCTGGCGGGAGAAGAGTTACATTCACTGGCAGAGATGGAAGCACTTGACATCAATCAGGTTGACGGAAAGAAATTGCCTTACCGTATTGTTGGCCACTATACAGGGGCAGATCTGGTAGGTATGAAGTATGAACAACTCATGCCATGGGTTAAGCCTGTTGAGAAGGTAGATGACTTGTCTGCTGATTTTGTCAAGGAATATGCTGCAGCTAATTCCGATAAACAATTCACCATTGGAAAGGATACTTTCGTGGAAATGAGTGAGCAGGCTTTCCGTGTTATCCCTGGTGACTATGTAACTACTGAAGATGGTACTGGTATTGTACATATCGCACCTACTTTTGGTGCTGACGATGCCAAGGTTGCTAAGGATGCTGGAATTCCTCATCTGTTCATGCTAAATAAGGCTGGTGAGACTCGTCCTATGGTTGATCTTCAGGGAAAATACTATGCACAAGAGGAACTTGCTCCAGAGTTTGTTGCTCACTGTGTGAATGAGGCTGGTTACAGTCTGCATGCGGGCGATTTCGTCAAGAATGCTTATGACCCTCAGTTCAATCAAGGTGGTAAGTATGATCAGACTGCAGCTGAAAAGGCCCAAGATCTCAATGTCACTATCTGCATGGAAATGAAGCAGGAGGGTTCTGCATTCAAGATAGAGAAGCATGTACACAACTATCCACACTGTTGGCGTACTGATAAACCTGTGCTTTATTATCCATTGGACAGCTGGTTTATCAAGAGCACTGCTGCAAAAGAACGTATGGTGGAGTTGAATCAGACAATTCAGTGGAAGCCTGAGTCAACCGGAACTGGACGTTTTGGTATGTGGTTGAAAAACCTGAACGATTGGAACTTGAGCCGTTCTCGTTACTGGGGTACTCCACTTCCTATTTGGCGCAATGCAGATACACGTGAGGAAATTTGTATTGGCAGCATTCAGGAGTTATGGGATGAAATTGAGAAATCTGTGGCTGCTGGTATCATGACCAGCAACCCATACAAGGATAAGGGCTTTGTCCCTGGTGATTACAGCAAGGAGAACTATGACAAGATTGACCTCCATCGTCCATACGTAGATGACATAGTTCTGGTAAGCGAAAGTGGAAAGCCTATGAAGCGTGAGACCGATTTGATTGATGTATGGTTTGATTCTGGTGCAATGCCTTACGCTCAGGTTCACTATCCATTTGAGAACAAGGAGGCACTGGACAGCCGTGAAGTTTATCCTGCAGACTTTATCGCTGAAGGCGTGGATCAAACCCGTGGTTGGTTCTTTACTCTTCATGCCATTGCTACCATGATTTTTGACAGTGTTGCTTACAAGGCTGTCATTAGTAATGGTCTGGTATTGGATAAGAACGGTAGTAAGATGTCTAAGCGTCTAGGTAATGCCGTTGACCCATTCGGCGCAATCGACAAATATGGTTCAGATCCATTACGCTGGTATATGATTACAAATGCTGATCCATGGGATAATTTGAAGTTCGATGAGGAGGGCGTGAAGGAAACCAGTGGTAAGTTCTTTGGAACCTTATATAATACTTATTCTCTTTTTGCCATGTATGCTAATGTAAATGGCTTTACTGGTGATGAAGCAGAAATTCCTGTAGTAGAGCGTCATTTGACCGATAGATGGATATTGAGTTCGTTGAATACATTGATTAAGGAAGTTACCGAATCATATAACGATTATGAGCCAAAGAAGGCTGGCCGTGCTGTTCAGGATTTTGTGAGCGACAAGTTGTCCAACTGGTACGTGCGCTTGAACCGTGCTCGTTTCTGGAATGGTGACGTGGCTGCAAATCAAACTCTTTACACTTGTCTTGACGTAATTAGCCGTCTGATGGCACCTATCGCTCCATTCTTTGCTGATCAGCTTTATCTGGATTTGCATGAAGGTGAGACAAGCGTTCACTTAGCAAAATTCCCAGTGGCAGATTCTTCTGTAATTATCAAGACTCTGGAGAATAATATGGATTATGCAATGAACATTACCTCTATTGTTCTGGCATTGCGTAAGAATGTAAATATTAAGGTTCGCCAGCCATTGCAGAAGGTTATTCTTCCTATTATGGATAAGGATGTCCGTGAAGGAATTATTGCATTACAAGATATCATCAAGAATGAGACAAATATCAAGGAAATTGATTTCGTGGATGATAGCAGTGAAATGCCAGTAGTCAAGAAGGCAAAGTGTAATTTCCGTGTCATGGGTAAGAAATATGGAAAGCAGATGAAGGCCGTAGCAGCTCTGGTTGAAGCTGTAGGTACCGAAGAAATCAATGCCTTTGAGAAAACTGGGGAGTTGCATCTGGTATTGGATGGACAACCAATTACTGTGGTTTCTGAGGATGTTAGCATTCTGTGTGAAGACATTCCAGGATGGCAGGTAGCTAACGAAGGTCTGTTTACTGTTGCCCTGGATATTCAAATTGACGAAAACCTTCGCCGTGAGGGTATGGCGCGTGAGTTTGTCAATCGTGTGCAGAACCTGCGTAAGAACAGCGGCTTTGAAATTACAGACCGCATTCAAATTATTGTTGCACATAGCGAACATATGGATGCTGCATTGGAGTCATACAAAGACTATATCTGTGGTCAGGTTCTGGCTACTTCACTTACAGTCGTTGAACAGGTGGAGAATGCAACAGAATTAGAATTTGATGATTTCGTTCTTCCTGTTCATATTGAGAAAAACTAATATAGCACTAAATTCTAATATATACAAATATAAAACCTAATCATTATGTCTGAAAAAACACGCTACAGCGACGAGGAATTACAAGAATTCAAAGAGCTGATTCTTGCTAAATTAGAATTAGCAAAGAGAGATTATGATAGCATGCAGGCTACACTAATGAATGCGAATAGCAATGATGTAGAAGACACAATGCCTACTTACAAGAATTTAGAAGAAGGCTCTGAAACATTGTCGAAAGAAGAAACTCAAAATTTGGCAATGCGTCAGCTTAAATTTATTCAGGGCTTACAGGCTGCATTAGTAAGAATTGAGAATAAGACTTATGGTATCAGTCGTATTACCGGTAAGCTTATTCCAAAGGAACGATTGCGTGCTGTTCCTCATGCTACAACAAACGTTGAGGATAAAATGCAGGCAAAGCATTAATATGGTAAAATCTAAACTTCAGTTAGGACTAACTGCGGGAATTGTTCTGGGAGTACTTGTTGTCGATCAGCTGATAAAGATAGCTGTAAAGACAACAATGTGCTTGCATGAACATATTCGTATTGCAGATTGGTTTTACATTTATTTTACAGAGAACAATGGAATGGCCTTTGGTTGGCAGTTCTTTGATAAGATTTTCCTTACTTTATTCCGATTAATAGCGGTAGTCTTGATTTTTATCTTTGTGAGGAAATCTATAAAAAGAGGTGCAAATACAGGTTTCATTGTCTGCTTGGCTATGATTATAGCCGGTGCAGCAGGTAACATTATTGACTGTCTGTTTTATGGACAAATTTTTTCAGAGAGTACCCCTTATGAAGTAGCTCAGTTTGTCCCATTTGGTACGGGCTATCAGGAGTTGTTCTATGGTAGAGTAGTTGATATGTTTTATTTCCCATTGTTTGAGTTTGATTGGCCTTCTTGGATGCCTGTAGTTGCAAATGAGCATTTTATCTTTTTTAGCCCAATTTTCAATTTTGCAGACTCAAGTATCTCTGTGGGTGTTGTCTTGTTACTGTTGTTTTATAGAAATTCGTTAAACAAACATTTCAATGAGAAATAGCCTGTTTTTGCTTCTTCTATTCTGTTTCTTATGCATTTTCTCATGTAAGGAGGAATTGCCGAAAGGCATTATTCCTGAATCTGAAATGGAAGAAATCCTTTATGATTTTCATCTGGTTCAGACTATGAATATGCCTCATGCTGGGAAGGAAACAGATTTAGATGAAGTAATGAAGGCTTTTTATGAGAAGTATCACATTACACAAGCTGACTTTGATACTTCAATGTCATACTACTCAAGAGATCTTGAGCACTTAAATGAAATGTATGAACGCATCAGCAAACGTTTTGATGAAGAAACTACTAAAGCTGGTCTTCAGATAAATAATGAAAAAGCAATTGCAACAATCAGTGTGAGTGGTGATACCTTAGATGTATGGAATAAATCCCGTATCTGTTTGCTTACTCCATCCAGATTGAACCATCTCTATACATTTCAGATTCAAGCAGATAGTACCTTCCATCAGTATGATTTGTTTCATCTGTTGCTCAATTCTCATTTCTTGATGGCACCAACAGATGCCATGAAAGATTCTGGAACACCTCCTCAAACTGGTCTTACTTTAGGACTCATTGTCCAGTATGAGAATGATTCTATCAGCTCTTCCATTCGATCTGTATACTCTACACAGAAAGTTGATTTCATGCTGAAAGCCGATTCTGCATTTAATATTAAAATGATTTCAGGCTTCTTCTGTTTGCCAGCAAAGAACTCTGTGCCTGTCCTGATCGATGGCATTAGTCTTTTGAAATTGCATACTAGAGATATTTCTGCAGAAGTTAATGATGATCTGGAAGTGGTAGATGAATTAGAGATGGAGAATGACTCTGTTGAGTCAGATCTTCCACTCCGACGCTTGTCTCCTCAAGAAATGAGAAATAATAGACCTGTTGAACACAAGGTCCGAATACGTAAACGATGAGGCGAGTCCTTTCTAATTGGGTGTTTCGTAGTGAAGAACAACTTCTGCATCGTGCGGTTGTTGTTCTTTGTGATGAATATGTAGGTCATTACTATCAGCTTGAAGATGATGATATGCCTATGGCTGAATGGCTGGGAGGGATTATTTTCTTAACAGCAAAAGAAGATGTTGTTTTCCCGGAGCTTGTCACACTTCCGTTTATAAAGAAAATGCTTCTCTGTGAGGATGAAATGCCATGTTATGCCTATCACATTCAAGGAATAGACATTCATTCTGATATTCCTTTTTCGTCAAGCCTTATTACAAGATTAGAGGACGATGGAGATTATTAGGACAGCCTTCTTCTAAATTCTGCACAGAGTATGGCTGTAGCTACTCCTACGTTTAAGGATTCGCTTGTCTCAGAGTCTTTTGGATAAGATGGAATGAAGAGTTTTGCATTCACTCTGTCTCTGACCTCCTCTGTTAGACCATTACCTTCATTTCCCATGATCAGCAGTCCTTTGTTCTCTAAAGATTGAGTATAAAGGTTATCTCCGTCTAATAATGTGCCATAGATCGGGGTTCCTGAGGGGAGTTGGTCAATCAAGGAACAAAGATTTGTATAATGGATTTGGACGCGGGAAATAGCTCCCATTGTAGCTTGTATTGTCTTAGGAGAAAATGCATCTGCGGTCTGTGTGGAGCAGAAAATGTGTTTGATGCCAAACCAATCAGCAATTCGAATGATTGTACCTAAATTACCGGGATCTTGTACACCGTCTAAACCCAGACATAATTCTTTTGAAATCAATGAAATGTCAAATGTTGAATCGGGAATTTCAAAGGTGGCAATAACTTCTTGTGGAGTTGTCAGAAAAGATACTTTTCGTAATTCTTCGCTACTACATTCTTCTATTTCGGTAATAGGATAAAGTGTGTGAGCTGGCACGGAATAGTCTGGAGTATGTGCCAACCAGTTACATTTCATAGATATTAAAAGCTCATTGATGATCTTTGGGCCTTCAGCTACAAATAAACCTTCTTTTTTCCGGTATTTTTTCTGCTCTAAACTATGGATGGTTTTTGCTCTGTTTTTGCTGATCATAGAATAAATCTTCGATTTAACACGACAAAGATAGTGCAAAGAAATAGAAAATCCTTATCTTTGCATAAATTATTTGTGCATTGCTCGTGTCATGAAGCGTTTTGGTTATCTTGCAATACTTCTTTGTGTTGTCCTATTGGACTCTTGCTCCTATGGAAAGTTTATTCCAGAGGGGGCTTACTTGTTGGATGAAGTTGCCATGATTTCCGAGAATAAAGATGTAAATGCAGGTAATTTCCGAGGCTATGTCAAGCAGAATCCAAATGCTCGATGGTTTAATCGTTTTAAAATTCCAATGAGGATCTATACTTTGTCTGGAATAGATTCAACAAAGTATTTGAATCGCTTTTTGCAGCGAATAGGCGAAGCGCCTGTTGTGTTCAATGAGGAGCAGACAGAGCGTTCGCGTAAAGACATATTAAATGGTTTGATGGTGCAAGGCTATTTGGCTAGCGATGTTAAGGTTGATAAGATTATAAAAAAGAAAAAACTTAAAGCAATTTATCACCTCTATCCGGGTAAATCATATCGTGTAAAATCATTACAATGTGATATAGAGGACTCTGTTGTTCGTGGCATCTTGCAAAAGGATTCTGCAGAATCATTGCTGCATGCGGGTATGGTATTTAATTCTAACACGTTGGACGGTGAACGAAGCCGAATAAATGCCAAACTTCAGGACATGGGATATTATCAATTCAACAAGGAATATATATCCTATATAGCAGATACAGTAAAAGGTACATATCTGGTAGATTTGACTATGCGTATTAAGAACCCTGTACGATCTAGTCATCATGCTGTATTTAAATTGGGCAGTATTAATCTGGTTAGTTCTCACTCATCTTCTCGTAATCTTTCGCTTATTCCAAAAGATTCAGTAAGTTATAATGGATTAAATATTTTTTATGACCAGACATTGTATTTCCGGCCAAGTATCTTGTCTGACAACGTGAAACTGGAATCGGGTGATCTGTACAGTTTGTCAAAAGTACAACAGACCTATGACAATTTTAATCGTATGAAGGCATTCAAGTATGCACAGATTAATATGCTGCGTTCAAATGTTGATTCTACACTTTTGAATTGTTACATTTTTACGGAACATAATCGTTTCCGCTCAATTTCCGCAGAGGTCGAGGGTACAAATTCTGCGGGAGATCTTGGGGCAGCAGCTTCTTTGTCGTATTCACACCGTAACCTTTTCAAAGGATCAGAGACTTGGATGGTGAAGCTTCGTGGCGCTTATGAAGCAATTACAGGATTAGAGGGATATACTAACCAGAATTATGTGGAATGGGGATTAGAAACTTCAATCAATTTTCCTCGTTTTCTGTTCCCGTTTTTGGAAAAATCATTCAGGCAGAATATTAAGGCAAATTCTGAGGTATCTTTTCAGTATGATAGGCAGAATCGTCCGGAATTCCGTCGAAGGGTTGCCACAGCATCATGGCGTTACCGTTGGGCCAAGGTAGGTGATAAGTTTACCCATAAATTTGATGTGCTTGATCTCAGCTTTATCAGTATGCCTTGGATTTCTCCTACATTTAAGGAGACCTATTTAGATAATCTAAATAAATACAATGCTATTTTGAAGTATAACTACGAAGATTTGTTCATCATGAAGATGGGGTATAGCTTCGTCTTTAATTCCATGGGTCTTTCTGCAAATGCAGGAAGTAATTCTGGAACAAATTCATATACGATTCGTGCAAATGTGGAAACTGCAGGCAATTTACTTCATGGGTTAAGCAAAATGTTTGGCTCAACGAAGAATTCCAGTGGAAATTATACTGTCTTCAATATCGCATATGCCCAATATGTAAAGGGTGATTTTGATATCTCTAAAAGCTTTCGTTTTGATGAGAAAAATTCTGTGGTTTTACATATGGGACTTGGCATAGCCTATCCGTATGGAAATGCAAAAATGTTACCTTTTGAGAAGCGCTATTTCTCCGGTGGTGCCAATAGTGTGCGTGGTTGGAATGTGAGAACTTTAGGACCAGGAAAATATCATGGTGTTGATCGCAACATTGATTATATCAATCAGAGTGGAGATATAAAGCTTGATTTGAATGCAGAATATCGTACACAACTCTTTTGGAAGATCCAAGGAGCTTTGTTTGTAGATGCTGGAAATATATGGACCATAAGAGAATATAAGGATCAACCGGGTGGTCAGTTTATGTTTACAGAATTCTATAAGCAATTGGCTGCATCTTATGGCTTGGGTTTCCGCTTGATAACAGACTTCTTCATTCTTCGTCTTGATGGTGGCATGAAAGCTTTGAATCCTGCATATTCTATTTCTAAAGAACATTTCCCTTTATTCCATCCAAAGTGGGGGCGTGATTTTACCTTTCATTTTGCCGTTGGTCTTCCATTTTGATCTTTTTTTTGAAATTCTTGACTTTTTAAATACGATTCTCGTAAAATCTTCGTATCTTTGAAGCAATTATGGAGAATAGCGAGTTTACCTTTATATGTCTTGCAAGTGGAAGCAGTGGCAATTGCTTCTATCTGTCTATGGGTGATACTACCATCCTTATTGATGCAGGACTGTCACAACGTCAAATAAAGAAGGCGTTGAAGGAAAAAGGATTGCCATTCTCTAATGTTAAAGGTATCTTCATTACACATGATCATGCGGACCATATTAAAGGGGTTGGAAATCTTGCCAATGAAAATATGATTCCTGTATATGCTACAACTGAAGTTCATAAGGGTATGAAAAAAAGCTATTGCATGACTCGTGAGATAGATGTAAACCTTGTTCGCAGGTTAGAAAAAGGTGAACCTCTTCAGTTAGGCCCTTTTGAGATACATTCTTTTGAGGTGCCTCATGACGGCTCTGACAATGTGGGTTATTTCGTTACATGTAATGGAGTCAATTTCTGCATTGTGACAGATATTGGTCATATAACGCAGGATGTGGCAGAGTGTATCTCTCAGGCAAATTATCTCGTTCTTGAGGCTAATTATGATAAGTCTATGTTGGAAATGGGACCGTACCCTCGTTATTTGAAGGAACGAATCGCTAGTGACACAGGCCATTTGAGCAATGAAGATTGCGGAAAGGCTTTGCTGGAATTTGCAACCCCTGAGCTTAAGCATGTTTGGTTGTGCCACCTTAGTGAAGAAAATAACCATCCTGAGTTGGCAAGGAAAACTGTTGACACCATCCTTCGTAGTGCTGGTATTATCCCAGGTAAGGATATTCTGCTAGACGTCTTGCGTCGCAAAATCCCATCGGAAGTGTATTTTTTAAAATAAAACAGTAAAAAAATCATTTTTCGTTTGGCTGGTTCGAAAAAACTAACTACCTTTGCACTCGCAAAAACGAAAAGGACATGCGTTCTTAGCTCAGTTGGTAGAGCAACTGACTCTTAATCAGTGGGTCCAGGGTTCGAGCCCCTGAGAGCGTACACCTTAGAAATGATTGCAAAAATATGCGTTCTTAGCTCAGTTGGTAGAGCAACTGACTCTTAATCAGTGGGTCCAGGG
>JAKSLR010000053.1 GCA_024401095.1 Bacteroidaceae bacterium | reverse complement strand
AAGACAGCAGATTTACAGTCTGCCCCATTTGGCCGCTCTGGAATATGCCCTTGTTACAATGTCAAGAACTTTGCTTCTTGATTGCGGGTGCAAAGATACGATATTTTTCTTAACTCCCAAATTAATTCGAGAAAAAACTTCAAAAAAAATGCTCCAATGCGAAAGATGGCATTGGAGCATTCAATATAATGAAGATTTAATGTCTTATTTCAGGCGCTCGATGTACTTGTCAATCTCGCTGTACTGCATTGACTGGAAATACTTGTCCTTTACCTGCTGATAAGCCTTCAATGCTTCTTCCTTCTTACCCTGGCTCTCTAAGATTTCACCAGCCTGAATCAGGAATGTTGGGCTTAAAGTGCTGTTGTCAGCCTTCTTTGCTGCATCCAACAGAGTTGATACAGCCTTATCTAATTGACCAAGCTGAGCGTAGCAGTTGCCCAGGGTACCCTTGATAGCAGGAGAGATCATCTGATCACCCTCGTCAAAGCCTTCCAACATATCTACAGCTTCCTTGTACTGACCAAGTTTTGCATAGCATTCACCAGCGTAAGCCTTAGCAATGCTTGCCGCATCAGTGCCACTGTAATCCTTCATAATCTGAGTAAATCCTACAACACCTTCGCCACCCTTCAGGGCAACCTCAAACTGGTTGTTACGGAAATTCTCTTCTGCCTTTGCCATAGCTGCAGAGGCCTTCTCTTCACGTGGGTTTGAATAATAGTTCTTGTAGCAAAGAATACCAGCAATAACGAGGATGACTGCAGCAATGCCGCCAATCAGTGCATTCTTGTACTTCAGAACAAAAGCTTCAGATTTGGTGATGGCTTCTTCCATGTCCAAAGCCTCATTTTTCTTCTTGTTATCTGCCATTTTATTATTAAGTTTTAATTTTTTACTATTTGGGCGTTTCTTTCAAAATGCGGACAAAATTACGTCTTTTCCCCCAAACAACGAAATAAAATCCATTCTTTTTCGCTGATAAGTGTTTTTTAAATAAGTTTTTAGCTTTTTGTTTGAGAAAATCCAATCCTTTTCTCTAATTTTGCATTGCATATGATACTGAAATCTCTTTCTATATTAAATTATAAGAACATTCCAGAAGCCGAGTTGTCTTTCTCGGATAAGGTCAATTGTTTCATTGGTCAAAATGGAGTAGGGAAGACCAATTTACTGGATGCCATCTATTTCTTGTCTTTTTGCAAAAGCAATAGTAATCCTGTAGATTCTCAATGTGTTAGACATGGAGAAGAATTCCTTGTGTTACAAGGACATTATACCGATGAGGAGAACGAAGAAATGGAGGTGTATTGCGGCTTGAAAAAAGGAGTGAAGAAGAGTTTTAAGAAAGATAAAAAGGAATATAAGAGATTGTCCGATCATATAGGTTTAATTCCTATTGTCATGGTGTCTCCTGCAGACCAGGAACTCATTCTTGGAGGCAGTGAAGAACGTCGTCGCTTTATGGATCTGGTCATTTCTCAGTATGATAAAGAGTATCTGACTGCCTTGAATAAATACCAGAAAGCCCTTCAACAGCGTAATTTCATGCTGAAAAGTGAGGGTGACATCGATTTGGAAATGCTTTCAATCTGGGAGGAAATAATGGCAGAAACAGGTGAAATCATCTATCAGAGAAGAAATGATTTTATAAAAGAGTTTACTCCTATCTTCTGTGATTTTTATCAGCAGATATCCCAAGATAAGGAAACAGTTCAGCTTAGCTACAGTTCACATGGAGATCGTGGTCCATTATTGGAAACTATTCAGAAAGGGCGAGATAAAGACCGTATTATGGGCTATTCTTTGCATGGTGTTCATAAAGATGACTTGAATATGCAAATAGGTGATTATGCCATAAAACGTGAGGGATCACAGGGACAGAACAAGACTTTTTTAATTGCTTTAAAAATGGCTCAATTTGACTTTTTAAAGCGTACAGGAAAGAAGACGGTTCCTTTGTTGTTGCTGGACGATATTTTTGACAAACTGGATTCTTCTCGTGTGGAGCAGATTATTCGTTTAGTCGCAAGTAATAGTTTTGGTCAGATTTTCATCACGGATACCAATAGAGATCATTTGGATTCCATCCTGCAGAAAATAGGGAAAGAGCATTGTTTGTTTTATGTAGAAAACGGTGTGATAACTCCTAAAATATGAGAAGAGGAAGAGCAGAGAGTGTAGGAGAAGTTCTTAGAAAGTATTTACGTCAAGAAGGACTTGAAACCCCATTGAATCAGTTCCGTCTAATAGATAAATGGAATGAATTGCTGGGGCCTGGAATTGCTGCATATACGGGAGAGATCTATATCAAAAACCAGACTCTATATGTGCAAATCAAGTCCCCTGCGCTAAAGAATAATTTGATGATGGAGCGTGAACGGCTTGCAAAACGCTTGAATGAAGCCGTTGGCGCCCAAGTTATTTCTAATATTATTTTCCGTTAATCTGCACAGGCGCAGGAGCCTGTGGCCAAATCTTGTTTGTCTTGAACAATTCCATTGCCTGCAGAACTGTAGGGTCACTTTCATTTACGTATTTAGCATATTCTTCGTCATCCAGCATGATGTAGATGATGTTTCCGAATAGTGCTCTTTCAAACAATTTGGAAGATTTCTGAATCATCAGGTTTCTGCGTTTCAACCCTTTTTTGTCTGCATAGTTGGCAAATTGCTCTACTATGTTTTGTTTTTCCAAATAAGACTTCAAATCTTTGCTATTTGCAAATTTGCTTAGTTTCTGGCGGTTATCATCGGTGTATTCGTAAGCATATTGTACTACAAGGCCTTGGTTGACAGCCATGCGGTAATAGCTTGTTATGTTGGCTGTGTCTTGAGGTACGAAGTAATCTGGCATGATGCCACCTCCACCATAAATGGTACGTCCTATACTTGTCTGGTAAGCTTCGCCTTTTTGTTTTATGCTATCTTCAGAGAAGAACTCTCCTCGCTGGTAACGTGTGATGAGATCCATCTCATAATCTTCGTCGTGTCCTTTCTTGTATGGTTTCTGCACACAACGACCAGATGGGGTATAATAACGTGCAATTGTCAGACGCAAAACACTTTTGTCACCAAAGTCTACCTGTTCCTGTACCAAGCCTTTACCAAAACTTCGGCGTCCTACAACCATTCCACGGTCGTTGTCTTGGATTGCACCAGAGAATATTTCACTGGCAGAAGCTGAGATTTCGTCAACAAGTACGGCAAGTGGTAAATTCTGGTAACTGCCACGTCCGTCACTTTTGTATTCCTGACGAGGTGATTTTCGGCCTTCAGTATAGACAATCAAACGGTTTGCAGGAAGGAATTCGTTAACCATTTGAATGGCTGCTCCCATGTATCCACCGGTGTTTCCACGCAAGTCAATAATAAGACCCTGGAGATTTGCTTGACTCAGCTTTGCCAAGGCTACCAGCATTTCTGGATAGGTGGTTTCTCCGAATTTATCTATCTGTATGTATCCTACACCTTTGTCGATCATGTAGGAAGCCTTTACAGAATTTACAGGAATGTCACCTCTGACTACTGTGAAATCCAACAGTTCCTTCTGACCACGACGTAGAACGCTTAACTTAACCTTTGAGCCTTTTTCTCCTTTCAGCCTACGCTGAGTCTCGTCGTTAGTACAGATTTTGCCGACAAACTCTTCATCGTTTACCTTAATGATTCGGTCACCCGCCAGCAATCCTACTTTTTCAGAAGGACCTCCCTTGATGACATTGTTGATATGAATGGTGTCCTGGCGAATGGTGAATTGAACACCAATACCAGAAAAACTTCCTGCCAATTCATCATTTGCTTGCTGAGAATCTTTTGCAGGGATGTAGACAGAGTGGGGATCTAATTCACCTAAAATCTGTGGTAAAGCCCGTTCAACAAGACTGTTGAGGTCAACGGTGTCTACATATTGATCATTGACAATATGAAGCAGGTCGTTGAGCTTGTTGCTACTTGTATTAATAATGTTCAGTCTGTTGCCGGAAAAATGGTGGGCATAGAATGTTCCTAAAATAATACCAACAACTACACTTATTGCGATAATAAGTGGTATAAAACGTGTACTTCTATTTTGACTCATTGCAATCTTCTCCTAAAAAAATGACTTCAATACCGGCTCTCTCTAAAAGATTTAAACCATCTTTTAATCTATATTCCTTTCCGTAAACTACTCGTTTTACACCTGCTTGGATGATTAACTTGGCACATTCAATACAGGGTGAATCTGTGATATACATGGTAGCTCCATCGCTTGAATTTCCGGAACGTGCAAGTTTTGTAATGGCATTTGCTTCGGCATGAAGAACATAAGGTTTTGTAATATTGTTCTCATCCTCACAAACGTTCTCAAATCCTGAAGGAGTTCCGTTGTATCCATCAGAAATGATCATTTTTTCTTTCACCACCAGACACCCTACTTTTCTGCGTTCACAGTAGGAATTCTCTGACCAGATTCTTGCCATTCGTAAATAGCGCAAATCAAGATCTTTCTGCTTGTGCTCTTCTCTCATATCTTATTCTGTTATGCCGTTTCTTTTTAATAATGCGTGAATAGATGGTTTGTTCCCTCGGAATTCTATATAGAGATCCATTGGGTTGACTGTACCTCCTTTGGAAAGAAGTGTCCGGAACTTTTGAGCAGTTTCTGGGTTGAAAATACCAGTTTCTTTGAATAATTCAAAAGCATCGGCGTCAAGTACTTCTGCCCATTTGTAGCTATAATATCCTGCTGCATAACCTCCAGTCATGATGTGGCTGAACTGGGTACTCATGCAGCATTCAGGAATGACTGGTAAGAGCTGGGTAATTTCCCATGCCTTGTGCTCATATTCCTTTATATCAGTGTCTTCTGGAAGCAATTCTCTTCTTGAATAATATGCCATATCTAGCAAACCGAAGCTAACTTGCCTCAAACATGCATAGGCTGTGTTAAAGTTTCTGGAGTCGATAATGCGCTGAACTAATTCGTCAGGAAGTTCCTCTCCGGTTTTATAATGACGGGCAAAAGTCTTTAGAAACTCCTTCTCTATGGCGTAGTTTTCCATGAATTGGGATGGAAGTTCCACAAAATCCCAATAGACATTTGTACCACTTAAACTTTCATAGACGGTATTTGCAAACATTCCGTGCAATGTATGTCCGAATTCATGCAAGAAAGTTTCCACTTCACCTAATGTCAGCAGTGCAGGCTTTGATGGTGTTGGTTTGGTGAAATTGGTAGTGATAGATACATGAGGACGACTGTTCGTTCCATCTTTTTCTATCCATTGCTCTTTGTATGAAGTCATCCAGGCTCCGGAACGTTTTCCTTCTCTTGGATAGAAATCAGTGTATAAGATTGCCAAGAAGCTTCCGTCCTTATCGTATACTTCGAAAGGAATGACATCAGGGTGGAATACAGGAATGTCTCTGTTTTCTTTAAATGTGATGCCATAGAGCTTTGTGGCTAAACCTAAAACTCCGTCTATCACCTTGTCAACCTGGAAATAAGGTCGGAGCATTTCTGCATTGATATTGTATTTCTTGAGTTTGAGCTTGTCGCTGTAGTAGGCCCAATCCCAAGGCATTATCTGAAAATCTTTACCCTCTATCTCAACGGCAATCTCTTGAATGGCTTTCAATTCTTTTTCTGCTGTTGGACGGTATTTCTCAACCAATTCATTTAGCAAGGCATAAACATTTTCCTGATTTTCGGCCATTCTGTTTTCTAAAACGTAGGATGCAAAATCTGGATAGCCTAACAGCTGGGCTTGCTGAATTCTACCATTAACCAGTTTTATGACCAGTTCCTGGTTATCGGTTTCTCCTCCATGGGCACATTTTGTGTTGTAGGCCATGTAGATTTCCTTTCTTAGCTCTCTGTCTTTGCAGTAGCTCATGAATGGTCCATAACTTGGAGCCTGTAGAGTAAATACCCAACCATCTAATCCCTTCTCTTTTGCTGTCTGTTCGGCAGCTTCTATAGAACTTTCTGGGAGACCTTCCAATCTTTCCTTGTCGGTAATGTGAAGGATATACGCATTTGTTTCTTTCAGAGAATTCTGACGATACAGAAGAACATTCTTACTTAGCTCCAGGGAAATCTTTCGAAATTCTTCCTTCTGTTCACGATTTAGATTCGCTCCCCGCCGAACAAATCCTTTATAGGTGGTTTCCAGCAGTTTTTGCTGCTCTGCAGTTAATTCTGGCTTACTTTCGAAGACTTTCTTGATACGTGCAAATAGCTCCTCATTTAATCCAATGTTATTGCTGTGCTCAGATAGAAGCGGCTGAACTTTATTTGCAAGTTCATCCAGTTCATCATTAGTTTCACAACTGAGTAGATTAAAAAAGACTGTTGTCACCCTATTCAGCATTGCACCACAATTGTTAAAAGCTTCTATGGTGTTTTCAAAAGTAGGTGGCTCAGGATTATTAATGATATTTGCCACTTCCTCGTCTTCTTTTCGGATTCCTTCAAGGATAGCTGGCTCATAGTCATCAATTTTAATCAGGTCGAATGGTGTGACTTGATGTGGGGTGCTATAGGGTTGAGAAAAATCTATTTGGCTCATGTTCTTGTCTATAAACATTGGTAGAGCTTTTCCATATGGGGAATCTCTATCACAGATCGTTTCAAATTAATTAGTTGTCTCTGCTGTAAGTTATTTAATACCTTTGAAACATTAATTCTTGTTTCGTTCATTTCAAAGGCAAAATCTTCCATTTTTATCTTTAGTATCTTTTCGCCAGAAGGTTTGACGCATAGTTTTAGTATGAAGCGGATAATGCGTTGCTCTAATGTTCCTCCTTCAGTCTGTAAAATTGTCTTTTGGGCATTCTGAGCTTTTGATGAAAGGGTGTTAATGTAGTTTAATCTAAAAACCTCGTCTTGGATCAGATAGGACCAGAATTCTTTTTTTGTCACCTTCAAAATGCTCGTGTCTGAAGTTGCAAAGAAGCTGTGGGTGTAATTTGTCTGGGGACCAAATAATACTTCTGGCTGTAAAACAGTGGGGGCCAGAAGTTTTTCTTGGAAACAATATGTTCCGTTAGGGTTTTCTGTTTCCATGATTACACTTCCTGTTAAAATAAAGATAAGAGAATCGCATGGGTAGTCTTGCCTTACAATGTAATTTCCACTAGGGACCTTAGAGAAATCAAAACGTAATTTCTCCATAATCCATATCATGTCGTTGTTAGACATGCCTTGAAAGAGTGGAAGCAGTTGCAAACGCTCCATCATGCTTATTTCCATCTCTTTTTTCATGCTATTCTTCCTTCTCGTTTGTTAAGCGATTCTTCAAATTCGGGCTGTAATAAACCTGTGTGTCGCCGTTTTCATCAGAATAGATAAAGAAAACGGACAAGTTGTTGTGCGTTTTCAGAAATTCCAGTGCTTTCTCATAGCCCATGACCATGAAAGAGGTGGCGTATGCATCAGCAACGGTGCAGCTGGTGCTGATAACTGTTGCTGACAGTAGGCTATGTTGCACTGGATAGCCGGTATGTGGATCTATGGTGTGAGCATAGCGTTTTCCGTCTTTGTAATAGAAGTTCCTGTAATTTCCAGAAGTTGCCATACCTTCATCTGTTAAAGTGATGATGTCTTGCAACTCTGTGCTGATAGCCAAAGAATCTTCGATAGGTTTGCTGATGCCGATTCTCCATGCTTCTTTCTTTGGGGAAATACCTTTGGTAACAACTTCTCCTCCTATTTCCACCATGAAATTACGTATTCCTTTTTTCTCCAGGAATTTCCCGACAACATCTACACCATAGCCTTTTGCTATAGAACTACAGTCAAGCATGATTCTAGGATCATCTTTTACTACTTTTTTCCCTACCAACTTTATTTTCTGGTATCCGACAAATTCTTTTAAACTGTCTACTTTAGCACTGTCTGGAGTCAATCCGTGCTTGAATCCAAATCCCCAAAGATTAACTAGCGGGCTAACGGTAATGTCAAAATCTCCACCGGTTTCACTGGAAACTTGCATTGCTGTTTGGAAAACGTCGGTAAACATATCGTTTACTTCGGTTTCTTCATTGTTGTTAATGGCTGTGATGATGCTCTTCTCATTGAAAGGGGAGAGCGAGTAGTCAACCTTCGCCAATTCTTCTTCAATTTCTTTTTGAAGATCTGTGCCACTTTGATAAGTAATGTTGTAGAAGGTACCAAAGACCATACCACTGTTCTTGATGTATGGAGTAGTGCTCTGCTTGCGTATAATGAAAGCAGTTCCAACAATCAAGAGCACAAGAAATGGTAATTTCCAGGTCCACTTATTATTTGTATTACTCATAGTTTATTCTATAGTTTTATTCTTGATTTTTTTTGAAAGGTCAAAGTAAAGATTGTAGGTGGCTCGGAATCCATTGTCTTTATTTCCAAATCCAGGTACATAATAAGCGTTAGCTTCTGCTGGAAGCTTTTCGTGCAGCTTCAGTTTATATCGGATAGAGAAGCCCATGTGAAAGTGTCTGAATATCTCAGATTCCATACCGAAGACTAATTCAAACCACAGTCTGTTACTGGATAGACCTTCGTATTTTAATGGCCTTGCGGTTCCCCAGATAGGATCTGGCATGTCTGGACCGTCAACGTCATATTTGTATGTGCTGTAACCAATTCTTCCACCTAGCATCAATCGGTTTTCCTGGAGTTTATTTCTCAGCATATTGACGTCAACTCCAACTCTTAGGTATGGAGCAGCAGTCTTGAAATGGATCTGAGTGTCGTCGTGCGTCTTTTCGTATTTGCTATATCCTAATTCTCCAATAGGAAAATACTTGTTCTTGAAGTTGAGGCGAAAACCAGCTTCTGCATTCATTGCGTCTGTCCCTAAAGCATAGGCCAAAGGGCTGCCAACTTCTACCGTTAAAGCCATGCCTTGCAAGAGAGCTGGTTGGGCATTCTTGTTCAGTATGTTCTTAATAGCTCTTTGGGCTTCTTGAGCATTTACAGAGCAGATAAAAAGGATACTACTTAAAATAAATGCGGAAATTCTCGTCTTCATTGGTGTCAATTTTCGATTTTACAACTTGAATGGAGTCAATTGTAACATTCGTGTTTATTACGTTTGTGACAGAGTGCTCATGCCAGATGCCGCATTCTGGAGAATTGAAATGGTCAAGATTGTCTTTTGATACAATAATCATATCTTGCCAGATACCTATGCTGTCAGCACTTATGGGTTGGTGTATCTCAAGGATGAATGTATCTGCAGGCTGATAATAGCTGAGAGGTACATCCATATTTTTTGCATTGTAGAGCCTGTTGATCAATAACGTGTCTTTTCCGTTTGCTCTTGCATAGAAATAAAGCGTATCACCAATCGAAACAGCCTTGTCTTCATTGTAAAAGCTCCAGTGTGAATACACGGTGTTGTTCAATGGACAATCAACATTTGCACATCCCATAATCAAGGAAACGGCAAATAACAAGGAGATGAAAATTCTCAAGCCTTTCATGGATTACAACTCTTTCTCAATCTGGTAATTGTTTCGCTCCTGGGAACTTCTGCTGATGAGTTCACCAACAAATCCTGCAAGGAAGAACTGGCTTCCTAGAATCATCATGGTAAGTGCAATGTAAAACCAAGGATTGTCAGTGACCAGACGGTAAGGCATATTGTTCCACATCTGATATAGTTTTCCGAATCCTACTACAATTGCTGCAATGAAGCCGATGAAGAACATCAGACTGCCTGTGAGACCAAAGATATGCATTGGCTTTAATCCGAATCTGCTTAAGAACCACAAGCTAATAAGGTCCAGATATCCGTTCACAAAGCGGTCTAAACCGAATTTCGTTTTTCCGTATTTGCGTGCCTGATGCTGAACGACTTTCTCCCCAATTTTGTCAAATCCTGCATTTTTTGCCAAATATGGGATGTAACGGTGCATTTCTCCGTAAACCTCAATGTTCTTGACAACTGCTTTTCGGTATGCTTTTAACCCACAGTTGAAGTCATGAAGGTTATGGATTCCACTGACTTTTCTTGCAGTTGCATTAAACAGTTTGGTTGGGATGGTCTTGCTCAGTGGATCATATCTCTTTTTCTTGTAACCGGATACAAGGTCGTAACCATCTTCTACAATCATTCTTCGAAGTTCTGGTATTTCGTCAGGAGAATCTTGCAAGTCAGCATCCATTGTGATGACCACATCTCCTTCTGCTTTCTCAAAGCCACAGAACAGAGCAGGACTTTTTCCGTAGTTACGACGGAATTTAATACCCTTTACCTCCTTGTGGTTTGCGGAAAGATTTTCTATAACATCCCAAGAATGGTCTGTACTTCCATCATTAACAAAAATCACTTCATAGCTAAAGTTGTTTGCTTTCATGACTCTGTCAATCCATGCATATAATTCTGGCAGTGATTCTTCTTCGTTATAAAGTGGTACAATAACTGAAATATCCATTGTTTAAGCTATTTTTTCTATTTTCAATCCAAGTTTTATACGAGAGAGCAGGGCTAGAGGAACAGAACTGAAGAATCCTAAAAGGATATTGCTCTCCATAATGTTCATCGCCAAGTTGATAGGGGTGATGGAAGAGAACAGAGTAACAAATTCTTCACTCGTGATACCTGTACCTGAAAGTATTTGATCCATGGCTAATTTGGTGGTAGGGTCACTCAGCATTTCCTCGTAATAGGCACTAAAATTGCCATTGTCGAAGAATTTCATGTAAATGAAGACTCCAAATGCCATTAAGATACTTGCATAAAAGAAGATCTGGAGAATGAGCACCCATGCGCGGAAGAACGATAAATCCCCGGCACAGTTTTTCCAGCGGAAAAGATAAGTCTGTACAACAATAGCCATGAGGGATCCTATGCCAATACCCATGCCTAACAGAGACAGAAAAGGCATAGATAATGTGTTTGCCATGCAGACAAAAGACACTATCCACATGCATCCAATGTATGCACCTAAGGCAGGACCTGCTTTCCTGTATTGTGCTTCGATATCGCTTTCCATCTATATTCTTCTTTTTAAGTGTACAAAGGTACGAAAAAAAAGTTAGGTTCTTATATAATTAGGAGAAATTAAGACTTTTGGTGCTTTGAAATTGATTTTTGACTAAAAAGTTTGGAAGAATAAAAGAAATATCCTACCTTTGCATCCGCAAAATGGGTAGGTCCTATACGGCCAGCTCCTGATGAATCCTCCAGGGCTTGATCGCAGCAAAGGTA
>JAKSLR010000052.1 GCA_024401095.1 Bacteroidaceae bacterium | reverse complement strand
TCAGACGGTATGAATCTGCAATCAGCTTGCAAGCTGCAAAAGCAAATTTTTCTTCTTTTAGAAATTTGTGTGCAATGTTAATACAGTCTGTGAAAACCTTATTGCTAAAAAGGATGCGTGCCATCAGGAACAAGTGATCTTGATCCAAGAGTTTCTGCAGAAAGGTATGAGTAACAGGACTGAAGTCTTGCTTCAACAAATTGACAAGCTCCATACGGAAAGGGAAGAGATTGTAAAGACGGAACAGGTCGTGGATATAATTCCTGGTGCAGATTTCAGGAGTTACCGTATTGTCAATCATTTCCATCTCCTCAGGATTAAGTCCCTGAATGTTTAATGGGATGTTGAGATTCTTGGTCTTAAAAAACAAGGACCATTTGTCGTTATCACACAGGGCTGGGTTTGAAAGGAGTACTTTCAAGGTTGAAACAGATGGCTTGTCCTCTCGAAGCTCAAATTCCGTATCGCTGTGATGCATGTCAAAAGGCAGGAGCCAGTTGCTTATATGCTTGAAGAACGAATAATTCTTGTCTTGTATGAAAGAGCCAAACTGAATGTCGGCTCCAGAATTTAGAAGTTGCTGGACTTTCTTCATAGAAGTTTTCAGTAGCTTCTGAGCCTCTTCTTCTGTCCCAGAGAACAGTTTTTCGTTATTGATAAGTGGAAGAATCTCGTTCTGCAATTTGTTGATGAGATCGCGACTCTCTAATGACAGGTAAAAGTTATTGATGGCTTCACAGACAATCTGTTGAACCTGCTTGTCTTCAAAAGCCTCTTGTATTTCTTCTTTTAAGTGACCATCTAACAAGTATTCCTTTTCATGCATCATTAGCAGCAGTAACCATCCTACAATAGCACGAATTTTTACCTCGATATCTTTTGCTGTACTGAATCCGATAAGGATTGATAAAATTCTTGCATCGGGGCATAAACTTTGCTGAAGGAGTAGGGCAGAGATACAGAGAAGCCTATCATTTTTTCTGATGTTCTCCGAATGAAGCAGGTTGTATAATTCTTTAGTGTCAAGTTCAGAGAAAGAACCTGTAGTCCAGATTTGCAAGAAAAGATCTTGCATGCATTGTTCTCTGGTTAAAAGGATGGTTCGGAGCACATCCTTGTTGTTTTGCTCTTCCCGAATTTCTGTAGTCTTTTCAAGGATGGTCTGATACGCCAGATAGCTTTCTCTCCTGACAGAAAGGCATGATTTGCTATAAAGACTTTTTGGCTGCTCCTTGTAATAATAGCGCCTTAACAGATGCAGGAGTTTATATGCTCTTGACAGAAGGTGATGAAAGGAATCTTTTCGATTATCATCTCTAAATCCGTTTTCCATGCATCCCAACAATCCTTGGTAGGCCTGTCGGATACTTATTACTTCGTCCAGGAATGGCCAGCTAGGGTTGGTATAGAGTAAGTTCTCTTCCAATGAGAGGGCCCGGTTGAGTTGCTGCTCTTCCAAGGCTGCCTTTATATCCTTATAATATTGCTTGAAAACGGATGAATCCATAGATTATCTGTTTAGGAAACGTTCTTCTAACAATTCCGTTGTCTTGTGCTTTTTGGTAACAAGATTTCTTCCTTGAAGCCATTTCAGGCAGTTCTCTATGTCTTTCTCTCGAGGGAGACTGAGAATCTCGTATTCAGGAAGAGAAATGGTGTCTGCTACTTCTTTGGGAATATCGTAGAATGCAGTTAAATCAGGCTTATTCTCTTTCAGGAAACCAACTGCTTGATTGTATGCATGTGCAACTATGTTCATCTGGTCCAGAAAATCACTGATGGCTTGTTTGTTGATGACCAGGCAACTGAGCTCTGCATCTACATCATTATTGCTTAAAAGAACTCGGTCACCATTGAGCATGCATGCTGTGGCAAATGGCTCTGGTAGAAGTGTAGCATCTAATTCTTCATATTCCATCATCTGTTTACGCAGTGGGAGGGAGTTTATCTGTGGCCGGTTTACTCCATCTACGTCCATCTGCTCGTGCTCCAGCATTTTGTCAAGCAGATAATCGGTTATCTCATGTCTAGCAATGGCAATCAATCTGCTCTCCAAATCCTTTGACTTTCTGATACGTTGGTTCTTTGCAGTTATCAGTTGGTATGGATTCTGTGTCTTGCCTATAATCTTGATATCGTTGTCTTTGGCATTGAGCAGAATCGTGCGGCAGATGTCGGAGGTAATTAATTGTACTCGATTTCGTTGAATGGCTGTGTCAAGATCCAGGGCTGCATTATAGCAGAGTAACTTGACCTTGGCTGTGTCAAAATAACCTTCTTGCTCTGCGATAAGCAGAGGAAGAGATTCTAGGGTTGGCAAGTAGCCGATTTTTAGTGTAAAGGAGTCTTCACGAAGTGAATCTTGAATACGCTGTTCTGGGTCTGCTTCTTTTGGCTGACAGCCAATCATCAGGCCTACTATAGCTATGATAAGAATAGGAATGATTCGTTTCATGGGAGCAAATTTACAACAATCCCGCACTACACACAAAAAAAGAGAGGGGAATGTTTCCAAACCCCTCTCATTTTGATTTATTTTAGCATTTAAGGATTAGCCCTTGATAGCAGCTACACCTGGAAGAACCTTACCCTCGATAGCCTCCAGAAGAGCACCACCACCAGTTGAGATGTAAGAAACCTTGTCGGTCAAACCGAACTTAGTACAGCAAGCTACAGAGTCACCACCACCGATGAGTGAGAATGCACCTTCAGCAGTTGCAGCAGCAATAGCGTCACCGATAGCCTTAGAACCAGCAGTGAATTCATCGCACTCGAATACACCTGCAGGACCATTCCAAAGAATAGTCTTAGCACCCTTAATAGCCTCTGCGAAAGCAGCCTGAGCCTTAGGACCTGCATCCAGACCTTCCATGCCAGCAGGGATTGCGTTTGATGGATAGTTCTCAATCTTAGAACCTTCCTTAACAGTCATTGTACCGAAGTCCAGACCATCGCAGCAAGTTGCATCTTCTGCCATAACCAGCTCAACACCCTTCTCTGCAGCCAGCTTCTCAACGTTCAAAGCTACATCCAGCTTATCCATCTCAACGATAGAACCACCGATCTCGCCACCGTGAGCCTTAGCGAAAGTATAGGTCATACCACCACACAGGATCAGCTTGTCAGCCTTACCCAGCAGGTTCTCAATGATACCGATCTTAGAAGAAACCTTAGAGCCACCCATGATAGCTACGAATGGACGCTGAATGTTGCCCAATACTGCATCTACAGCAGCAACTTCCTTCTCCATCAGGTAACCCAGCATCTTGTGATCTGCATCGAAATAGTCTGCGATAACAGCGGTTGAAGCGTGCTTTCTGTGAGCTGTACCGAATGCATCCATTACATAGCAAGTAGCATAAGAAGCCAAAGTCTTAGCGAACTCCTTCTGAGCACCCTTCATAGCCTTCTTAGCCTCATCGTACTCAGGAGTACCCTTCTCAACACCTACAGGCTTGCCTTCCTCTTCAGGATAGTAGCGCAGGTTTTCCAACATCAGAACTTCACCACCCTTCAAAGCAGCAGCAGCTTCAGCAGCCTTTGCACAGTCAGGAGCAAACTTTACTTCTGGAACACCCAGAGCTGCAGCAACAGCGTCCTTAATCTGGCCCAGAGACAGTTCTGGCTTAACCTTACCCTTTGGCTTACCCATGTGAGACATAATGATCAGAGCACCACCGTCTGCCAATACCTTCTTCAAGGTTGGAAGAGCACCACGGATACGAGTGTCGTCAGTGATGACGCCATCCTTCAAAGGCACATTAAAGTCTACACGTACGATAGCCTTCTCGCCTGCAAAATTAAATTCGTTAATTGTCATTTTCTTTGATGTTTTATTGGGTTAATAATAATTTCTTTATCTTCCGACTCGCAAAGTTAACAAATTGTTCTGCCAAAAAAGAATTTTTTGGAGAAAAAATAGGCAAGTTCCTTACTTTTCACTTTCTGAAGCTAAAACAGATTGCTTGGGGAAAGCTTTACACAGGTCTTTTAAGAAGCAGTTAAGGCACTTGGGATTACGGGCAGTGCATATATAACGTCCATGTAGAATCAGCCAGTGATGCGCTTTGGGTACAATGTCTTCTGGTATATATTTAACTAGCTCTTTCTCTACACTGTATGGGGTGGTGCATCGCTGGGGGACTAATCCGATTCGGTGACTGACACGGAAAACGTGCGTGTCTACTGCCATCGCACTTTTGTTGAATGCTACAGATTGAATGACGTTGGCAGTCTTTCTGCCTACTCCTGGCAGCGATGTGAGTTCTTCCAAAGTACTTGGAATCTCTCCACCAAAATCTTTGATTAACTTCTGGGCCATGCCAACCAGATGCTTGGCTTTGTTATTTGGGTATGAGATACTTTTGATGTACTCATAGATGACTTCAGGGGTTGCCAGAGCCATGGCCTCTGCTGTAGGATAATCGTGCAAAAGAGCTGGTGTGGTCATATTAACACGTTTGTCTGTGCATTGAGCCGAGAGAATCACAGCCACCAGTAGCTCAAATGGGTTATTATAATGGAGCTCTGTCTCTGCTATAGGCATTTCCTTCTGGAAACGGGTTATGACAAGAGCATATAAATCTTTCTTTTTCATGGTGTTGTCTTTTTAGAAAGAAAGGAGAAATCTCTGTCCGTCAGTTCTAGACAGTGATTTCTCCCTTCACTTCCTTCCAGTCCTGGACTGGTGTATTAATTTGCTGCTTCAAATTCCTTCAAGAAGCGTGTGTCGTTCTCAGAGAACATACGCAGGTCCTTAACCTGATATTTTAGGTTGGTGATACGCTCAACACCCATGCCAAGTGCCCAACCGGAGTATTTCTTGCTGTCAATGCCGTTCAACTCCAATACATTCGGATCTACCATACCACAACCTAGAATTTCAACCCATCCGGTGCCCTTACAGAATGAACAGCCTACACCGCCACAGAGGTGGCAAGAAATATCCATTTCTGCACTAGGTTCTGTAAATGGGAAGTAGCTAGGACGCAGACGAATCTTGGTATCCTCTCCAAAGAGTTCCTTAGCCAGGATCAAAAGAGCCTGTTTCAAGTCAGCGAAAGAAACGTTCTCGTCTACATACAGTGCTTCAACTTGATGGAAGAAGCAATGTGCACGTGCGCTGATAGCCTCGTTACGATAAACGCGACCCGGGCAGATTACGCGTACTGGTGGCTGAGTGTGCTCCATGGTACGTGCCTGAACAGAAGACGTGTGTGTGCGGAGGATGATGTCAGGATGTGCCTCAATGAAGAAAGTATCCTGCATATCACGCGCTGGGTGGTCCTCTGCAAAGTTCATGGCAGAGAATACATGCCAGTCGTCTTCTACCTCTGGTCCATCAGCCAGGGTGAATCCGAGGCGTGAGAATATATCAATGATTTCATTTCTTACAATGCTCAGTGGATGACGAGTTCCCAATTGGACAGGATAGGCTGTACGGGTCAAGTCCAGATCATCACAACCAGTATCTTGGGTAGAAAATTGTTCTTTCAGTTCATTGATACGGTCTGTAACCTTTGTTTTCAGTTCGTTCAACTTCATTCCCAGCTCTTTCTTCTGCTCTGCAGGAACAGTGCGGAAATCATTCATCAAGGCACTGATTGCGCCTTTCTTGCTCAAGTACTTGATACGCAGTGCTTCCAGTTCTTCTGCATTCTGCGCTTTCAAATTCTCTACTTCATTCAGAAGTTTTTGAATCTTCTCTATCATAGTAAAATCTTTGTTTTCTTAAAAATCTGCGCAAAGTTAAATAAATTCTTGCAATTAAGATGTAAAATCTCAAATAAAGTATGTAATTTTGCAGCACTTTTACAAGTTTAGGTATAATGAAAAAGTTTGTGTGGGTACTTTGTACCCTTGTCGTTTTCTTTATGGCTTGCACCGGTAAAAACGGTTCTGACGGCGATAGGGAAGAGGCATTTCAGGTTAATCAAATTGTGGAGCAATCAGATACTCTTACAAATGAGGATGTAGAGGAAGCTTTACCAGCTCGTGCAGATGAGTTGTTCGATGATTTCATGTTCAATTACAGTAAAGACAGTACAGTTCAGATGCGTCGAACTTCATTCCCATTACCTTATTTTAGGGGACAAGAAAAATCAGATATAGCCCGTTCTGACTGGAAAAAGGATCCTATGTTCAGCGATATGGAATTCTATTCTGTCCTTTATAACCATCCGTCAGATAACCAGATGGAGAAGGATACTGCTGTTAATCGGGTTCAGATGGAGTATCTTTATCTGGACAAAATGGAGGCTAAGCGTTATCATTTCTTGCGTAATCCTAAGGGATTTTGGATATTATATAAGATTGTCGAGGAACCACTTGATGAGCAACGTGATCCAGTAGCTTTTTTACAGTTCTATGCAAAATTCGCAAATGATTCTGTGTTCCAGCGTGAGCATGTTGCGGAACGTTTGAATTTCATCACATTTGATCCAGATGATGAGTTCCGTACAGTAGAGTGTGATATCACTGTAGACCAATGGTTTGCTTTCAGACCTGATATGCCAAAGCACCAGTTGACACAGGTTAATTATGGACAAAGTACAGAAGGTGTAACCGATAAAATCATCAATTTCCGTAGTGGCACCACTGGCTTTAATAATACATTGACTTTTAAAAGAGTAGAAGATAGCTGGATGCTCACCAGCTTCGAAGATACTAGCGAATAAATGAAAATTACGGTTTTAGGCTCAGGAACCAGTACGGGTGTTCCACAGGTAGGATGTCGTTGTGCTGTCTGTACATCTGATGATGCCCGTGACCGCCGTTCACGTTGCTCTTCTTTGTTTGAGACAGAGACTACACGTGTCTTGGTAGACTGTAGCCCAGATTTTCGTCAGCAGTCTTTTAATATCACTTACAAGAAGATTGATGGTATTCTTGTGACACATGAGCACTATGACCATGTAGGTGGCATCGATGACCTTCGTCCGTTTTGCATGTTTGGAGACATAAATATCTATGGCGAGGCAGATGTTAACCAAAAACTACGTGAGCGTCTTCCTTATTGTTTTCGTGAAAATCTCTATCCTGGTGTCCCAAAGATAAGCTTAGTCGACGTTGAGCCGGGTAAGAGTTTTCAAATAGGTGATATTACCATCACGCCTATACGTGTCATGCACGGTAAGCTTCCTATTGTAGGATATCGATTAAACGATGTAGTTTATATTACGGATATGACTTCTTTCCCAGAAGAGGGCTGGCAAGTTGTTCGTGGTTGCCGTCTTCTCATAGAAAATGCCTTACGCAAGGAACCACATCCTTCTCATCAGACTGTAGCCGATGCCATAGCTTTCGCAGAGCGCTTGGATTGTCCACCTACCTATCTGGTACACATGTCACATTCTATAGGTCTTCACGCTCAGGTCTGCGAGGATCTTCCTTCTTACATGCAGCTGGCGTACGACGGCTTGACTGTAGAGATCTAACTCCTTTCTTCTTTTTCTTTTCCCAGGCAGCCTTCTTCTTGAGGTACTCTTCGTAGTGGCTTTCTAAAAAATTATCTTCAGGTTTCATGCTGCAAAGATAATAATCTTTTTCTATTAATATTAGGTATCTCGTTTTCTTCCCGCTTATTTTGTCAGTTTTTTGTCTTTTTATTTGGAAGATTATGAAATAAATTAATATATTTGCGATATCAAAATGATATCAATAATTAACAAACAAAAAAGAAAACTATGGAAACTAAAGAGTGTGATTACAGAGGTGGTTATTTGAACGGATTCCTCATGATAGCTATAGACATTGTTCTGTGGGGGTTAGTAATTTATAATTTCATTAATGGATGTATTGCAGCTGATGCAGGACTTCCATGTCTCTGGCAGTTTATTACTGCGGTTGTATTGTTTGTCGCTGCAGTCATTTTCAGCTGTGGTTTTGCCATGCAAGAGCCAAATGAGGCTAAGGTGCTGACTTTTTTTGGCCGATACGTAGGAACTTTCCGCAAAACAGGTTTCTTTTGGATCAACCCATTCATGAGTACCAAAAAGGTTTCTCTTCGTGCACGTAACTTGAATGCAGAACCTATTAAGGTAAACGACAAGAACGGTAACCCAATCCTCATTGGTCTGGTAGTTGTATGGCGCCTGAAAGATACCTATAAGGCTATCTTCGATATTGATACCGATGTCAGCAGCGCTAATCAGGTAGGAAATGCTGCTGGCGCACGTATGAATAAGTTCCAGAACTTCGTGGCTGTACAGAGCGATTCTGCACTTCGTCAGGTAGCTGGTATGTATGCTTACGACAATAACGACGGTAAGGACAATGAGATTACTCTTCGTGATGGCTCTGATGAGATCAATGAGGTTCTGCTCAACAAGCTGAATGAACGTCTGGCCATGGCTGGTCTGGAAGTGATGGAAGCACGCATCAATTATCTGGCTTACGCTCCAGAGATTGCTGCTGTAATGCTTCGTCGTCAACAGGCTGAGGCTATCATTGCTGCACGTGAAAAGATTGTAGAGGGTGCTGTAAGTATGGTTAAGATGGCTCTTGATAAGTTGAGCGTTGAAGAAGTAGTTGAATTGGATGAAGAGAAGAAGGCTGCCATGGTCAGCAACCTGTTGGTTGTACTCTGTGCCGATGAGCCTGCTCAGCCAGTCATCAATTCTGGTACATTGAATCATTAATGAAAATAAAATTCCTTCCCTATTCGTTGGGGAAGGAATCTAAAAAGATTTGAATATGAAATTTCGTTCAAGGGTTAGTGTGTTGTTGATAGTCTTTATAATGCTGGCTTTAGCATTCCCTATATACATGTCTGTAAAGGAACATGATATACATGGCATTATAGCTGTAATTGGTGCATTTGGCATAATTCTGCTGACTTTATTTGGTATTCATTATACCATAGAGGATGGCAAGCTTTATGTAAGCGCATTTCCTTTTGTCAAAGGGAAACCATATGACCTGACCAAGTTGGATAGTATATCTCCAACTCGTAGCCTGCTCAGTTCTCCTGCTGCGTCATTGAACCGTATTAAGCTGGATTTTGGGGTTGGCATTCCGCTTATCATTTCTCCTGCTGCGCAAGACTTGTTTATCGAAGAGGTACTTCGCATTAATCCTAAGGTGAAAGTTAATTTTTAATTCTGATGGCAAAAAAAGAAGGGACTACCAAGAGCTTTATCCTGCGTATTGATGGTGAGACAATGAGTGCCATTGAAGCGTGGGCTGCCGATGAATTCCGCTCCACCAACGGACAGGTTCTGTGGATATTGAATGAAGCTCTGAAAAAGTCTGGAAGATTAAAGAAAAAAAAGAAAGAAAAGGAAACTGAAGAATAAAAAATGAGCGGTAATCATGTGATTATCGCTCATTTCTTTTTATGGGTAATTAGGATTAATAGACTTGGAATTCGTAGAGTCTGACTGTTCCGCCTTCGCTTTGATCTGGTTTAGTAACCAGAAGTCTGACGTAACGTGCCTTGACAGGTTCTTTCAACAGTCTGTCTGTTTCCAGTGCTGTGTTGTCATAAACGGTATCTACGGTCTTCCAGGCATCGTTCAGATTGCTCTTAACCTGCAATGAATATTCCTTGGTAATGTAATCTAATGATTCCATTCCTGCATGGAAACAGCTCCATCCGTGAATCTCCTGTTCCTTCTCCATATCTATCGCAATGAACTTCTCTTTGGCAGGGCCTACATCACACCATTTGGTCTCTGTGTCTTCATCCAATGCATTCTCTGCACGTTCAGAGTGATTGATTTCACCGCTCTTCTCGATGACCTTCTTGTCTACTACATAGTTTTTACGCACAGCTTCGCCTTGAACTATCTCTGCTTCTGGAACATGAGTCTGTGTTAAGTCTGTAGCCGGTGTAAGTACATTGACATCATCCTTTACTGCGGTGGCTGCAAAGACTACAATCTGGCTGTTTTCTGGCAAAGTCAGGGTCTGTGCCTTTTCTGGGACATCCAGACAAATGGCATACAGATAACCGAATTCATAGTACATATCCTTGTTCTGGGCCATGTCGTGTAAGTGGGTGCAGACAAAGGCTACATCGGCTGGCTTGACAAATCCTTCTGTGTGACCCTTGTGACCCCACTGGCCGTAGAAGCCGGTATAATAAGGTACCGGTTTTTCTTGGGTCTTTGTGCCTACGGTAAAGTCGCCCATCATGTCTCTTGCAGTAGCTGCAGCCAGAAGGTAAACCTTGTTGTAATTGCCTTCAGGGAGTTGTATTTCCTGTCCTCTGCACTTTACTGCATTCACGCTGTCTGGATCACCCAGACGGAAACGTACACCCTTGTAATCCACTTCCGAAGGGAACATTTCTGCTGCATAGGCGTGACCTTTACCATCGAAGTTTACTACACGGCGGAATCCGTTTTGACTGGCGCTTCTAATGTTGTAAGGGAGGGTTATCTCTTGGTTTTTCAGGTTAGCTTGTGTATTGTTCTTCTGCAGCTTAACCTTCAGTGATACAATTCCAAATGGCTTGATCTGGAAGTTGATACCTTTTCCATTATAGCTTACGTTTCCTAAGGTTTCTTCTATACCGTTCACCTCTACAGCGCTGGCAATTTCACTGGCCAGTGTCAGATTCACCTGCTGTGCCTGCTTGCCTGTTGTCTCGTAGAAGCGCAGGATCAGTGCATCTTCGTTTTCTGCGCGCTTCAGAGCCTTCATGATTACGGCAGGGTTATCTACCTTTACCATTGAGAATTCGCGTCCCAGAGCCCCCTTGTGCTTAGGAGCTACAAAGGCCTGGATAGGCTGGTTCAGGAGTTCTGCCTTCAGAGGTGTGTTGACCTGCTGCAAGCTACCAGTATGACCCACGATAGAGTAGGTGAATTCATGATGGCCGTGATCTTGCTGTGCCTGGTATTTGTAACCGCCACGTGTGCTTGGCGTATGCAGCAGGCTCAAGCGAATCAGGTTGTCTGCAGGCTTGTCCCAGCCGTATTTTCCATTGTTCAGTACAGATACACCGTAGTTACCGCTCTTGTCGGTAAGGTCGGTCCAGAAGTGAGAGTATACCTCGTATGCCTGTGGGGTATTGTTGCCGCGCATTACATGACCCAAGCCCAGGTCATAGGCTGCTTCTGGGTTAGATACGGCCAGTGGGAACTCTGCCTTCAGCAGAGAATTTGTAGCTTCCCAGTCTATGATGTTCTGAATGTCTATACGGTCATTCTGAGTGCCTTCATTCAGGCTGATGATTTGTTTGATCTTACTTTCTCCGTAGGTACGTTCCACACAGAGAGCACCTCGTAAAGCTCCCTGCTCTGCAATGCTGATTTTTGCTCCGGTAAGTGCAGAAGGTGCCTTGTCCAATGTGGTCTTCATGATTTCCCAGGCAGGCCATTCGTAAGAAGGGTTGTCGGTAAACATGGCCAGACGGATGCTCTTTCCGTTTTCTACCAGTTGC
>JAKSLR010000051.1 GCA_024401095.1 Bacteroidaceae bacterium | reverse complement strand
CCGAGGCCTTCCAGAAAGAATTCAGCAGTCAGATGAAGAAGAAAGTCTTGTTGGAGAATGTGGAATAAATACGAGCAACCAGTTAACTTGCAGTTTACAGTTCAACCACTACTCTTACTCTATCCAAATTTTGAATTTGGGTAAATACCTCTTGCTTACCGCTTCGGGAAGATGCTACACGTACAGTAGGGAAATAGGTGATGGAGTTTGCTAAGTAAGGAATTAGAACGGGTGATTCTGGGTTTTTATTAATTCGCTTATCAGATCTGTAAGCGAATAGTACTTGCTGAACAGCTTATCTTTAAAATCCAGACTGAATTTCTCCAGGATGAGAATCATGTAAAACCCAGAAGCATAATAGTAGGAATCTCCCTCAAGATTCGTCATCCAGCCGGCTTTATCAGAAATGCCTAATTCCTTATATAGACTGTACTCTATGTAGCGCGCAGAACCTTCCATGGCTTCTGTTATAGAGTAGAAGGGTTCCAAGTCAAGACCGAGTTTTTCCTTTACCAGCTGAAGGCGTTCTTTACGAAGTGGCATGAACTGTTGCCAATACTGGCCGACTATGGATAGGCTTGGCGCTTCTAGCATTTGTGTAAGCAGCTCATTTTCTTGTTTTAGTATTTCCCTATACCAGGAGTAATTCTTTTTCAAAGCCTTGAGTGAATCGGAGGCGTAAAAGTCTTGTGGAGTAGCCTCCAACATCTTTTTCCAGAACTGAGGGTATTTTTTGTATTGAAATCCATGGAAACATTCATGAATCAGCATGGCATACCATTCTTCATAGCTTGTTACATCGGGTATGGTTCTGAAGGTAATTTCCGGAGAACTGCATTCCATTCGTGGTTTTCCTTCACTGTCATTTTGTACCAGATGCATACGGAAGGGTCCTTCTTCATAGTAGTTCATCTCCAGTACATATTCCGGGGCATTGAAAGATGGCCAGTATTTCCTGTCTACCAGTGCCTTAAGCTCATCCACCCGTTGTAGGATGGAATCTTTACCAGGGTGCATGATTTCTGATTGTGCTACAGTGGAAATACACGATAGCACAATCAGGAAGAAGAATAGCGTAATTCTTTTGCTATAGATCATTTCTTATTTGTTTGCATTAGCTTAGCCAGGAATCCCCAGTAGATAATCTGCACAGGGCCATCGGCTACAGGTTGCCAGAACTTTACGTTATCGCTCAATTGGTTAGGGAAGGCATAGAGTGGTTTGCCTGTTCCGAAATCCAGCTCGCAAGCACGGAACTTCAACTGATTGTTGATATACAGGTTCTTTGGCCGGTCGTTAAATACCTCGCTTGGATCCATCCAATAATAAGGCAGTCCGTAATGGCTGGCGCAGACTGAAAGTCGGAGGTTCCGGTCCTGTGCATCACTTTGCAGGACAGCATCATTTGCTTCCTGAATAGCCTGTGCCAATGCGATAGTATCCAGTTTCAGGGAGAACTCTTCTTGAGTAGCGAAAGGCTGAGACAAGTTGCCCATCAGAGACTCGCTTACGCCAAAAACATGCCCACGTAAGTCTGACACCGAAATTGTCTTGAAGGATTCCTGTTGGAGACGGCTCATCACTTCCTTGGCAGCCAGGGCACTGAGTACTGCATGGGTACCGGCACCCGATTCTTTCTTCAGTTTAGCAATTTCTTCCTGTGAAACCAGTTGAATGAACGTATCCTTCATGTTTCTTAAGCGGAACATGTCCCACAGCATCTTGATGAGCGATGTTGCCTTCATCTTTATCCATCCGTATTGCTTGGCCTTTTCTAGGGCTTCTGCCTTCGTATAAGCTTCCTTTTTAGGCAGTTGATTTTGGTCTACAACCATAGGTTTTATGGTTTCACCTTTCGTAAGTGCCGCCCATTGTTCCATCAGGTGGAAAAAGCTGTATCCGTCCATAGTGGCATGAGCACATTGTACGATGAGTACCGCTCCGTCTTTCAGTTTCACCAGGGTAGCGCTGAAAGGCATTTCCTTTCCTTTCTTGAAAGCCTTGGTGTCATAATCATTGACCAGCGACCATGTCTGCTCATCTTTTCCAATGAGGTCATTGACAGAAAACTCCGGTTTGTTACGCGTATCTATTGAAGGCTCAACACAGTAGTTGTCGTCCCAAATGAGCACCTTTCCCTTCTCTTGATAGTGTCCGGTGAGGTGTGGATATGTCTTAATCAGTTTCTTTAATGACTCGCGAAGTGTCTGCACATCGGGCATTTCCTTATATATCCATGCTCCCTTGATGACCATGTCCAGGCAGAACAGGTCGAGCGATGTCAGTTTCCATTCTTTCATAGTTTCCTTCTTTTTTTTATTGTTTCTTTAAGTCCTTTGCTACCCAAAGAACCCAGTCATCCACGTTGTCCGTAAGGGTTTCAGGCAGTGGCAGATCCATGCGAACATCGGGTTCTATTCCTATACCATCTATCAGGTTTTCTCCTTTCAGCACGCGCATGCTTACGGTAGTAGGAATGTGAATGGTGTTAGGCACATGTGGTAATTTCACTTCAACTACGTTGGAAATGTCAATACATCCCAATGAGTTATCACGGCCGTAGAATTTCACGTCTGGAGCCACTGCACGTAAATCCAGCAGTAATTGCTCTCCGCTGCTTCCCACACCGCGGTCAATGATGATGGCTGCTTTCTTTGGACGGTGGGCATCTACCTTTTCCATTACATGTTCTTCTTCTGCATCGGTAATGGCAAACCAGGTGTCTGCAGCATGTACAGTTGCACTGTCAAGTATTGCCTTCAGTCCTTCATTTCCTTCTGCCCATGGTTTCCAGCGATCGCGGTTTTCCTGTGTATTTTTCATCATCACACCGTGTGTCTTTCCCGGCTGCTTGTACAGGATCTGAAGAATAGGGTAGTACTGCCAGTCTGCGCCACCACCGTTGCCTCTGATGTCCACAATCAGGTTCTCGCATCCAGATTTGCGGTATTGGTCTACTGCATCCCAAGTCCATTTCACGTAGGCATCATCGCCCATGCAGGTAGGGAAGCGCAATAAGAAGGTCTGTTCATCCAGTATCTGTGCCACAGGCTTAGGATCATACTCCTTCATCTCCTGCTTATAGTTTGGCCAGTTCATAGGGAAACGGTTTGACCACATTTTATAGGAACATCCCAGATGGAAATCCTGCATGTAGCAGCACATCTCTGCCACACCGTTAGGACCATACATCACACCCATGCTGATGCTGTCAAGGTATTCCTTTTTGACTTGCTCGTATTCTGGGCGCTTTTCCTCAGTAACAATCCATGGAAAGCCGGCATAGTTCTCTTCCAGCTGCCTGATGCCAAACTCATAGCATTCCAGGTTGTTCTTGATGCTGATTTCCATGAGTCGTCTCAGGCATTTGTTTATCAGCTCAGGCTGCTCCATCTGGATGAAATGACCGCAGGTTTCCAGCTCTGTGTATTCCATGTTAGTGTAGAGTGCCTGCATCTGCTCACGGTTATCTGGTTCTAATCCACTGTTCTGTGTACAGATTACTTCTGTATAGAAAGGAAGTGGGAAACCGTTCCACCACTGACGGTCTATCAGGTTATGCATGGTGCTCGATGCTACATATTCTGGTGTTTGTGGCATACAGCTCATGGCATATTCTGTAATGGCTGCCGGAGTTTCTGGGCCTGCCAGCGACTGGACAAATCCGGTAATATTTTCTTGACATGCCTCTCCATCGAATGAGGAAGCAAAGCCCTGTACTGCTTCTTCGTATGCTGCAGCTGCAGCTTCTTCTTCCGGTGTAGGTGTTTCCGATACCTTAGGGTAAAGACAGTAAACTCCGTCTATATCGCAGAGACCGCCTATGCGTGCCGGATTTTCAAACATCATCTGCCGGCATACAGGTGTGCCTAGGCTGTGTCCTACCAGATACGTGTATGTACATTTAATATCATCCAGTACAGTAAAGACTGCTTTACTGAAGAAAGACAGTGTATAATCCACATGTGGCTTGTCACTTTGGCCGTATCCCGGCAGGTCAACAAATACCAGTCGCAGGTCCTTGTCCTCGCGGAAGGCATCGAACTGTTCTTCCCAAGTATTCATGTCGCAACCGAATCCATGTACGAAAAGCATGGTTTTAGGGCCTTCTCCCCAGGTTTTATAATGAATTTTGATACTGTCGTCAAGTGTTGTATATTCAGACTTCAGGTCAGTAATGTTTTCAGGCTTGTTCCCGCAGGCAGTGAATGCCAGCGAGATCATCATTAGAAAGAATCCTTTAAATAGATAATGTTTTTTCATTGTAGTTTCTCTTATTATTTTTGCAAAAATAGGATAACCATTTGGAATATTCTTGGAAAAAATGGACTTTCTTCCTTTTTTTATTGAAAAGCAGCCTTATATTTGGGCAGTAATACTTTAAATAACAGATAGAGGTGGAACAACAGGAGAATGAAAGCAACGCCAGTCACTGCCATTTCCGGTAGGATAAGCTTGATGCCGTTCATGTCACCTCCTCCTACAAAATGATGTAGGATACTCAGGTAGAGTGGGTCTAGTACCAGCAGGACAATGCTGATGTACCAGCAGCAGGCTTTGGCTACACAGCTTTTTAGCAAACAGATTTTGCCAGCTAAACAAGTGAGTACCCATCCAGCAAGTAGGGTAGCCAATGGACCTGCCAGACAAAATAACCCCAGTTGTGTGTCGGTCATCCGGTCTCTGAATACATCTATCTGTATTCCTAATGCCATAACGTTAATTTGTTTGAAGACTCCTAGAGTCACAGCATAGAGCCAGTGTGCTCCTTCATGTATCAGGTAATAGCTGGCTAAAGCTGCCAGAATTCCTGCGTATTGTCTCATTCTTTTACTCATTTTATTATATTTTTTATTCATTAGACTCTGCTCCTGGTGAGTTTACTACAAAAAGAGAAAGAAATAATCTTATGAAGTTAGTTTCTGTTCCGTGAAAAAGAACTAAATTTGCACCCAATTTGAGAGAGTAGATGACAAGGCAACTGTACAATGAGATTATAGAATATATCCGGGAGATCATAAAAGAGACTTTATGGTATAAAAATGTATTCCTGGTAGGAGGCTGTATCCGTGACTCCCTTTTGGACGTGGATATCAGTGATATAGATCTCTTTGTCAGTTTTCCACGAGGAGCGATTCGTTTTACGTCATGGCTTAAGGCAAAAGACCTGATTTTTGATGATTACCAGTATTTCAAGCGTTTCGGAACAACAAAGTTCCGTTTCAAGAAATATCCAGATCTGGAGTTTGATGTCAGTTTTCCCCACCACAAACTTGAATGCACAAGAGGAAAGAATTATTCCAAAGAACAGGAACTTCAGTATATGACAGAGGATTGCCTTCTGCGTGACTTGACCATCAACTCATTGTTTAAGCATGTTGCAACAGGTAAAATTCTAGACTTCAGCAAGAAAGGTTTAGATGACTTGAAAAACCATATCATCCGAAATACATCGGATCCAGCTATCATCTATGGGGAGAATCCGGCATGTATGATCCGTGTTGTTCGCTTTTCTGTAAAATATGGTTGGGAAATGTCTCCCGAAACCCGTCAGGGACTTTTTGATCATGTGAACTTGCTCAGAGAGGGTCGTCCTTCACGTATTCACAGGGAATATGGCAAGGTGTTAGCATCGCCAGGTGCAGAAGCCATGCAGCAGATTTTCCAGGAGATGGGCGTACTGGATTTCCTGGAAGAGACTTACCAGGAATTAGAAGCATTGGCTGTGGAAGAGGAACTTAGGAAACAACGTTCTCATGAAACACACAGGCTTAAATTAGAGCAGAAACAAGAACGGAAAAGAAAGAATCTGGAACGTGAACGAGAGATTCATGAGGCTGCAGTAAAGCGAAAGCAGCAGGATAAGGAATTCCGAGAAAGAGATTATGAAGGGTGGCTGGCTTCTCTGACTCCAGCGAAAAGAGAGAAGTACCTGAAGAAAAAAGCGAAGAGGCATGCCAAGGCAAAAGCCAGGATAGAAGCCCAGAAAGAACGTCGCCGTAAAAAGAAAGCAGAAGCCCTTGCTTAATTTTCCCTAATAAATTAGGGAGTTGTGTTTTTATTTCCTATATTTGCTGCCAAACTAAGGCTTAGCATAAATAAGAATGAGAAACTTGCTTGGAAAACCAACTTTATTTTTATTATTATCATTTTTGATAGCAGCTCCTACATGGGCACAAAAGAATACAACGACAAAGAATAATGCTGCGGGTATTTACGATAATCTCTATGATATGTATCGGGAAATAAACAGGCACCGCAACGATTCTACCTGTATCAGTCTTTCAGAAAAAATGCGTACTCAGGCGTATCGTCAAGGCGATAAGCGTGCTGTTGCCATGTCATGGGCATATCCACTTTCTTATTATATGAAATTGGATGATGACAAAGATTTCTTTCAGGCGGCTGATAACCTGATGAAGACCTCAGAAGAGGCTGGACTTTGGAGTTTCTATTATCATGCCTATTCTCAAAAGGGCATCTATTACCTCAGCAAGAAATTGTATGCAGAGTCGCTGGAGCTTTCAGAACAAGCCATGAAAAAGGCTTATGCAGACAATAACCAGAACGGTATTTATACCAGTCACTTGATGCTGGCTCGTGCATACTCTGCTCTAGGTCTTTATACAAGGGCTGCGCACGAAGGTCTGCAATCCATAGAACAGGAAATTGACCTTCCGGATACCAATTTTGGTAATGCGCTAAATTTCACAGCCATGCAATATGTGAAAGAAAACCGTTGGCAGGCTCTTTATGACCTGTTGAACAAATGGGAAGATAAGGTGAATAGTCCTGCAATTAAAGGCAGAAACGTGCATCTGAAGGCTGTGGCCTGTTTTTGGCTGAATAAAATGCCGGAATACAACAAGTATAAAGAAGAAGCCAGAAAGCAGGCTGTACAAAATAGATTTTTGGATTCAGAATATAGTGTTATTCTCCTGAAGGCTGTAGATTGTTTTGAACAAGGGAAATTGGACGATGCGGAAAAAATAGCCAAGTCTTTAGGTTTGCCAGAAGAGTTTTCAATCTTGGCTCAGGTCTACAAGGAAAGGGGTGATACCAAAAAGCTGCTTGAAATGCAGAAAGAGAAGGATGTCTATATGTCAGATCTGATAGAGAAGCAGTTCAGTACAGAGCTTCGTAAGTACGACCTTCAGCTTCAGAATCATGAATTGTCTTTGAATAATAAGGCATTACAGCTGGAAAAGAACCAATTGGCGTTGAACAACCAGAATCTGGCTTTGAGCAACCAGAACCTGGAACTGCAGCAGAGCGTGCTGGAAATGGAAGAAGCCAAGGTGAAGTCATCTCTGGAACAGAGTGAATTGAAAAACAAGAATCTCCAGCTTCAGAAAGAACAGGCCGAAGCAGAAGCCAAACTGCAGATTTCAGAACGTGAAGCTGAAGTGGGTTTCATCCGTACACTTTGGGGATTTGTGGTGGCTATCGTAGTGCTGGTTTTTGTTGTCCTTTTGCTGATTATCACCCGTAGGTCTAACGTCAAGCTGAAGAAATCCAACGATGCCTTGGAGAAAGCCAGTCAGATGAAGACCATGTTCGTTCAGAATATGAGCCATGAGGTGCGTACTCCACTGAATGCTATCTGTGGCTTTAGCCAGCTGCTTTCTGATCCGGATATGGCACAGATGCTTACCGATGAAGAAAAACTGGAATATGGAAAGATCATTGCCAGCAGTACAGACATGCTTACTACACTGGTGAATGATATCTTGGATTTGGGCGACATAGAGAATGGCACTTACCGCATCAATAAAACGAAGATGCAGGTCAATGAAATCTGCCAGAAAGCTTTCAAGACAGTGGAACATCGTGTAAATCCAAATGTGAAGTTCACTTTCGAAACCGACTTGAATGACGACTATACCATTGATTCGGATCCTTCTCGTGTTCAGCAGATTCTGGTTAATTTCCTGACCAATGCCATCAAGCATACAGACAAGGGTAGTATTATCCTCAAGGCTGTTCCTTCGGCCAATGGTCATGTGACTTTCAGTGTAACCGATACGGGTGAGGGTGTCCCACTCGAAAAATCAGAAGCCATCTTCCAGCGATTTGAGAAGTTGAATACATTCAAGCAGGGAACAGGTCTTGGCTTGTTCATCTGCCGCTCTCTGGCTGGTTGCCTGGGTGGAACCGTTTATTTGGATACTACACATCAGGGACCAGGTGCCCGATTTGTCTTTGAAGTATAAATTTAATCTGATACTATGATATTTAAGAAATTATTAACAGCTTGCCTGCTGACTGTGATGTCTGCATCCGTTTCAGCGCAGGAACCGGTAGATTATGTCAATCCGTATATAGGAACCATCAGTCACTTGCTGGTGCCTACTTATCCTACCGTGCATCTGCCTAATAGCATGATGCGTGTCTATCCAAACAGAGAGAACTATACCACAAACCATATCGATGGTCTTCCATTGATAGTCACCGGTCACAGAGGCGGTTCTGCCTTTCTGCTGAGTCCTTATCAGGGCGATGTGCAGAAAGCACCAGATGTGGTTTCTCTCAGCTATGACAATGAGGTGGTTAAGCCATATTATTACAGTGTGGATCTGGATGAAGCAGAGATGCAGGTGGAATTTGCTCCTTCTCATCAGTCTGCGGTCTATCAGTTCCATGTGTCTCAGAAGGATAAACCTGTCTATCTTTTGTTTGGAACCAGAAATGGACAGCTTCAGGCAGAGGGCAATGTGATTAGCGGATACCAGAACTTGAATCGCTATACCAAAGTCTATATCTATATGGAGGGTACAGCTGCCAAGCTTCATTCTTCCCTGCAGAATGGCTGTGTCTACCGCATGGAATATCCTGCGGGAACATCAGATATTACATTGCGTTATGGAGTTTCATTCATCTCTGTGGAACAGGCCAAACGAAACCTGCAGCGTGAAGTGTCGGGTGCCAGCGTCAAGGATGTGGCAGAAAAGGGACGTCAGCTCTGGAACCAGACTTTGGGAAAGGTGAAGGTTGATGGTGGTTCTGCCGATGAGTTGAAGGTATTCTATACTTCACTCTATCGTACTTATGAACGCATGGTCTGTCTTTCTGAAGATGGACAGTACTGGAGTGGCTATGATAATCAGGTACATCAAGATGGGGGAACTCCTTTCTATGCTGACGATTGGATCTGGGATACCTATCGTGCTGTACATCCGCTTCGTCTGGTATTGGAGCCAACCCTGGAAGGAAACATGGTGTCTTCGTTTATCCGCATGGCTGAACAGCAGACTCCGCACTGGATGCCTACTTTCCCTGGTGTAGGTGGCAACAGCAATACCATGAACTGTAACCATGCCGTAGCCAGTGTATTGGATGCATGGAACAAGGGCGTACAGAATTTTGACTTGAAGAAGGCTTATCAGTTCAGCAAGGCTGCCATTACTGAAAAGACATTGGCGCCATGGTCAGGAAAGCCAGCTGGCGTATTGGACCGTTTCTTCAAGAAACATGGTTATTTCCCTGCATTGGCTGTGGGAGAAGAGGAGACGGTTCCTGAAGTACACGATTGGGAACATCGTCAGCCTGTTGCCGTAACATTGGGCACAACCTACGATGAATGGTGCCTGGGTAAGATAGCTGGTATTTTGGGTGACAAGAAGGATGCTGATTATTTCTTGAACCGCAGTTACGATTACAAGACCATTTTCAATGAGAAGACTGGATTCTTCCATCCAAAGGATAGCTTTGGCCATTTCATTGAGCCATTTGATTACCGTTATCCTACAGGTATAGGTGCCCGTGATTCATACGATGAGAATACGGGTTATGAATACCGTTGGGATGTCCAGCATAATATCGCCGATCTTATTCGTCTTATAGGAGGCAAGGAGAAGTTTGTGGCAGAGCTGGAAGATATGTTCAGCACACCTATCGGAATGAACCGTTATACGTTCTATGCTACTTATCCAGACCATTCCGGTAATGTGGGCCAGTTCTCCATGGGTAATGAACCTGCCTTACATGTGCCTTACCTTTATAATTATGCCGGTCAGCCATGGCGTACACAGAAACGTGTCCGCAGCTTGCTGAAGGAGTGGTTCCGAAATGACCTTATGGGTATTCCAGGCGATGAAGACGGTGGTGGCATGACCAGTTTCGTGGTCTTCTCCATGATGGGTTTCTATCCTGTTACTCCTGGTCTTCCTATGTATGTCATCGGAAGCCCTACTTTCCGTGACTTGACCATACAGCTTGAGAATGGAAAGACATTCCGGGTGAAGTGTGAGAATTATGACCCTGAGCATAAATATATCCAGAGTGCAAAATTGAACGGAAAAACATGGACCAAGTCTTGGTTCACTCATGAGGATCTGATGAACGGAGGTACGCTGGAATTGGTTATGGGACGTCAGCCAAATAAACTCTGGGGTGCAGCCGATGCTGATCTTCCACCATCATTTACCATGAAATAAATCTTATAGTGTGTGCCATGCATAGGTTAACTGTATTAGGATTACTGGCTTTGGCCATTCTGCTGGGTGCTTGTCATTCTGGCGGTTTGTCCGAGGCAGAATTGCATGAGGTTATTCCCGTTGATTCTGCCTGGAGGTGTGGCACACTTGAAAATGGCCTTACTTACTATATCCGTCACAACGAAGAACCGAAGGATAGGGTAGATTTCTACTTGCTCCTTCAGGTGGGTTCGTTGCAGGAAACAGAATCTCAACGAGGTTTGGCTCATTTCCTGGAACACATGGCATTCAACGGTTCCCGTCATTTCAAGAAGGAAGAGATTGTGAAATATGCCATGGGCATTGGCTTGGATTATGGCCGTGACTTGAATGCATCTACGGGTGTAGACAACACAGAATTTTACCTCCGCAAAGTACCGGTTAGAGAGAGCAGTATAGATTCATGTCTCTTGGTATTGCGCGACTGGACCGATGGTCTTCTGCTGGAGGATAAAGAGATAGAGAAGGAACGCAGCATTGTCCATGAGGAATGGCGTAATTCCCAGTCGCCTTCCATGCGTATCTATGAGCAGAATTTGCAGCAACTCTATCCCGGTAGCCTTTATGGTGAGCGCCTTCCTATAGGTAAGATGGAGGTCATAGACAACTTTAATCCCGATGAGCTTCGTAAGTTTTATCATGACTGGTATCGGTCTGATCTCCAGACTATTGTAGTGATAGGAGATATCGATGTAGACCAGATGGAAGAGAAGATTCTGGCTCAGTTCGGCGATGTGAAGAAGTCTGAAAATGTACCGGAATACCATGATACAGAAGTACCTGATACAGATGAACCGATTTATATCATCAATAAGGACAAGGAGCAGGAGACTTCAGACCTGACGGTCATGTTTAAGCAGGACATCCTTCCGAAAGAAAAGTGGGGGACTATGGCTGCTCTGGAACAGGCCAATCTGACAGACATATTGACAAGCCTGTTGAATGCCCGCCTCATGGAGTTTGC
>JAKSLR010000050.1 GCA_024401095.1 Bacteroidaceae bacterium | reverse complement strand
GTATCATTCGGTTGTCATCAAAATCCGCTATACATAAGTCTGATTTTGTATCAAAAACCTCTAGTCGCCTATTACCTGTGGTGTGTAAGGATGGTATAATTTCATTGGTTGAGAAAACGCCATAGCGTCCTGAAGGGTGAATGTCTCCATACACAGCACCTCCTGCCATTTCTGCATTTCTTAAATTCAATTTCCTCAATCTCCCCTCTCGGTTCAGTATGGTTCCACCATTTTCTCCACGCAAATGGAACAAGGAATATTGGCCTTTATCACCACCATGTATATGACAATTCATGCACTGATTGTTCAACTGTTCATGATGGGCAAGGGATTTTGTTTCAAAAGATTCAAGAGAGCGTTCTTCTATTTGGATTTTGTGCCACACTTCAAAACCGGGTTCAATCAGGCGGTAAGTCAGATAACCATCAATAGGTTCCTCTGCCACAATCCAAGTAAATGAAGGATAACGATACCACTCCCCTTTCAGCAAGGCTGTAACAGTTACGGTTACTTTATTTCCTTTTTCTTGAGACAGGAAGGAATGCCATTGGACTTCATCGAATATTACTTTTCTCCCACGTGAACTGAATTCAAACGCATCACGAGACCCCTCTACAGACACAGAGACTGCCTCAACCTGCTCATTACGCAACATAAAATTCAGTGGTGCGATATTTGCAGGAATGGTCACATCCTGATACTCTGGATAAATAACCAATGCTTCCGAAGTTTCCTTCACATCATGAGGTGTGGGGGTGCAAGAATAAAGCACAAACAGCAAGGATATCAGAAAAAATAATCTGTTCATTTCTCGTTTCTTTTTGCATATTGATAATAGAACCAATAGGTCTGGCCATATTTTTTTTGAACAGTCCCCATATCTCCTCCCATAATTTGATTATAATCCCTGAAATCTGCAAGGATCTGTTGAGGCAATGACACCTCAACCGACTCTACTTGTTTTGGATCTATCGCAGAAGCTATCAGCAAGGCTTGAGCGTACAAATCATTAACTACATTTGCACCATATTTTGTATAATCTAATACAAATGCATTGAGATTCTTCGTCAACAGGTCATAACAGAGCAGATAATCACGTGCCAAGTAATTGCGAGCATTGCAGTCCAACAGATTTCTCAGATTTGCTGGATAATTTGAAACACCATGAATGATGTCTGTATTTGCCATCAGCTGACGTTTCTTCATCAATTCCTGATAAGCTGGAGACTGAGGATTACACCTGTCTAATGCCCACTTTTTATGTACCGGGGTCTGCTTTAATAATCGCAAATATTTCTGAGCAGCCACACTATCTCCGGTCAACAGATTAATTTCAGCCAAACGTTTCAAGCAGCGGTTTCCCATCTGCTTCGGAGAAAAAATCATACCCAGCATAGATGCATGTTCTGCCAAGGTTGTCGCTCCCATCTGGAACCAGGCCTCACCTGCCGCGGTAAACTTGAAATAATTGCCCTTGTCGTTCACAGGAATAAACAAGCCTCTTTCAAAAGGTTGATAATAATGCATTAATTGGTTTGGCATTTCCCCTTTCATGGCTAGAGCCAAATTACGATAATAAGTTGCAATTTCGTTTTTCTCATCTTTTTCTGTCAACTCCAGAACACGTGTCCAATTCCCGAAATAGGCTTCACTGTCTATAGCAAACATTTTCTCCAGATCCTGATCTGGCATCCCCCAGCCATTCTTATTTAGAGGATGAATAGAGATAAACAGCAAGGATATCAGCACCCAAAGACAGCCCAACCATTTTTTCCTACAAAGCTTGGCTATTCCTAGAAGCAACGCAGCAATTCCTATAATGCTCAACGTTGAAGAGAGCGAATAATCTGCGATACTTTCGCGTCCTGTTTCCCATAACACTACAACAACTGCAACGAAACCGGAAAGCCATCTATTTGCCTTCAGGTTTCTGAAGAAGGCATATGTCAGCATTCCCAGAGCAGTAAGGACAAGCGCTAAAATAAACGGACCTGCTCCTACATAATAATAGAATTGAGTAAGATAATCACCCACAAGACGGGAAAGTGGAGCATCCTGATGAAAATACTGCTTCACAGTAAGTTCATTCATGAGAAAAAGAGAATACTGTTCCCTATGATAAAGTGTATAAGGCAACAACAACTGGAAAAAGCCGAAGAGAAGCAACACACTCCCCAACGGCAAAATCCACACTTGACTCTTTGATAATTTACGTATCATCACTTTATTCCCATCTGTTTCCAGAGCCACCCGTTCCACTCGTCATACTGTTCCTGATACCAATAATGTCCAGTTTCCAGATAAGGTCTGATTTCCTTCTGGGCTTTTAATGTATTATATACGGCATACATACTGGTTGGAGCCACCACTTCATCGTTGTATCCAAAAGAAAACCAACCAGGTACAGTAATTTGACGAGCAAAATTGATACCATCATAATATTGGCTGACCAACACACGTTTTTCGTCAGGTTTTTCTTGCTGATAGAAATAATGCGGCCATCCACATGCCTGCTTATGAAGTGATGCTGAATGATCGCACATTGCAGAATGAATGCAAGCATAAAAAGTCACTCGTTTGTCTAAAGCCGCAGTTACCAAAGACAGCATACCTCCCTGACTCGCACCTGTTACACCCAAGGCATTCCCATTGTACTCTGGAAGGCTACACAGGAAATCCACGCCCCTCACTGCACCTACGAATACACGTTTGTAATAGAACTCATCCTTATCGTCTGAATTCATGAGCCAATAATCATGCAAAGCTCCATTAAACAGTAAATTATAATAAGCATCCGTATTAGTAACAGGAATGCCATGAATACCAATCTCTAAAACAATTGCCCCCTTAGAGGCGGTCTCTATATCACCATAATATGAACGGATTCCGGCTCCTGGTACACGAAGCAGAGCAGGATACTTGCCAGGTTTCTTTGGCATGGTCAATATGCCATAAGTACGGCTTCCCGGGCGGATATTCTGATAGGAAACATGATAGACATTTACTGTTTCTGTACAACGTTCTGGCATCAATTCCATCACAGGATTAAGGTTCACCTTTCTTGCTTGCTGGAGCGAAGTATTCCAGAATTCCATAAAATCCTGTGGAATACCTGTCACTGCCTGAATCTTCAAAGGATCGAATGCAGCAGTAGCTAAGCCTTCGTATTTCCTGCCGTTGACATGAGCAACAGCCTTGCATCGATAGAATCCAGGAGATTTCATCTTCCCTTTTACCTTGAGCGTTCCATCTTTCAGAGTAACGCCGCTTTTTTGAGATTCCGGATACATTTCTGGCCCTAGTTCATAATCTATCACGGCATTTTCCAACAGGCACTGTGCCTTATATACCTGAATAAGGAATGTGGCTGTTTCACCAGTCTTGTACGTCCAGTCACTGTGGTCTGGTGTTACCACAACACGAATCTCGTTACCACGTATCTGCGCACTGGCACTGATAAAAAGACAAAACAGGAACAATAGGGAAAGTATTCTTTTCATAACACACTCTTTTTATTTTGAGAATTGTGTAACTGCGTTTTTTATAATCTCCAATGTGCTCTTATCCTCTGCAAACACACTATTCAAGCCCTGAGCTTCTTGAGAAGGATCACCCGTGTAATCCTCACCAGGTTGCCAGAAAGGGAATTCGGTATGTCCCGCAGGATTGGCGAATCCTCCCCATGCCCAGAAATTGCAGCCAGCAAAAGGCCCACCATTCTGGCTATCCTCTACAATCAAGCTAAACACATATTTGTAGAACTCATCGCGGGCAGTAGTAGGAGAACCCGGCGTATAAAGCATTCCGTCTCTCGGATAGCCAAACTCCTCCAGCACAACAGGTTTCTTCAAAGCCGTTCCCATAGCAGTGTGCTGGGCAATATAGTCTTTGGTATTTCGGCAACTCTGCTCCACATCTTCCTTGAGCGTTTCTTGGTGAGCCCAACTCCAGTTATAAGGCCAGAGATGACAAGTAATGTAATCCACATTTTCATCAGCATGGATCTTTGCACAAAGAGTACTATCATTCTCACAGCCCCAAATACCCTCGCTTCCTATAGATACCATGTGATTCTTATCTATAGATTTAATCTGTGCCGATACGCTTGCCAGCCAGTTGGCAAAAGGTTCCTTAGTCTCCTCCGCAAATGCTCGAGGTTCGTTGCCAATCTGCCAAGCCATGATAGATGGATCGTCCACGTATTTTACATGAGTATAGCGGTTTGTACGGTTTAGTATAAAATCAACATGCTTTGCAAAAAGTGCCTGAGCAGAATCATTTCTTAAAAATTCCTTCACATACGGCTGATACTTGTCCCACCCATCGGTAAGAAGAACAGGAGCCTTCCCCATTCCTGCCCATTGCAGATAGATGGAATAACCGCCACTCCATTCCCAGCTGTTGTTCAGGTATAGAACCGCCAACATATCTCTCTTGGCCATCTCTGCCATGAAATAATCCAAACCATCTAGAATGGTGTCGTTGTACTCTGTCGGATTCAGCTGCAATGAAGGCTGCACACGAGCCGGTTCATCATCAAGCCCCTGCGCACCCACTAATACACGAAGATTATTGATACCTATAGATTTCAGCTGATCAAGCTCCTTTCCCAATCGCTCACGATCACCGCCGCGACCCGTTGAGCCTAATATAGCTCCATACCAGAAATTCGTTCCTACATAATAATAAGGAGATTCTCCTCGCACGAACTGGCCATTCTCTACACGGACAAACGGATTCTTCACAACAGCATCTGTTTGAGTCGAATTACTGCAGGCAATCATCAAGGCTGCCACACACATCATCACAAATATATTTAATCTTTTCATGGTACTTTATCACCTAGACTCTTGTTACCTTTTTCCTGTAACGCTCCCGGAACTCTTTTGGTGTACAGTTTTTCTTCTTTTTGAAAATTCTATTGAAATTTGAGAGATTATTGAAACCACAGGCATAACATATTTCACCTATTCCCTCCGCAGTATCAACCAACTGACGGGCAGCATGTCCCAGACGCACATCAATGATGTAATCTGACAGCGTTTTCCCGGTTCTTAGTTTAAAATAGCGGCTGAAGGCCACTGCCGACATTCCTGCCAGACTGGCTAAAGTATCCAAATTAATATTCTTCTGGTAATTTTCATTGATATACTGCTGCACTTTGGTCACTCTACGACTGTCACTACCGCTCCTTACATTTGCAAACGAAGAACTGGATAGTGTACGGGCTTCTTCTACTTGAGACAGTCTATAAAGAACAGACAAGAATTTCATGACAGATGTAAATCCCTGTGTCTCAGAAGACAATGAGTCCAAATCAGGATAGACAGATAAAATAGCTTCCATAGGAAATGACAATCCTTTTTGAGCATCACTCATCATCTTCTTGATAGAGTTAAACTGAGCTCGTCCCAAGAAAGAATCATCGTTAAAGTCCCACAAGAACTGGATGGTAATCTCGCGTATATCTTTTTCCGATTTGCAATCCCCCTGCAACCAGGCATGTTCCAGTTCTTTGCCAGCAATCAGTACCAAATCAAAATCAGAAATAGTTTCCTGACTGTCACCGACAATACGTGTTGCCCCGGCAGCATTCATGATAAAGTTCAGTTCATATTCCTCGTGGGTATGAATCGGATAATCAAATTCTTTCTTTTTCCGGTCTGCTATATACAGACAATCATATTCGGACAAAGGCGTAATTTCCCGGATAATGGAGTTCTTTTCTTCACTCATGTATTATATAGGTTGTGGTTGGTACAAAGATAACCATCTTTTTCACTATATCTTGTATTTGGTACTATTTTTTAAGAACAAATTAGCATTATCAGTTAAAAAAGTATCAAAGAACCACTTTTGCAATAGTTTTCTTAGATTTGAAGCAAGATTCCTGAAAACAGAAAACCCCTTCCAACCTATCGGAGGAAGGGGCCTTTTATAGACTATTCTTAATTTTCTGCTTCCAGCAAGAGCACGCGGCTGCTCCAATCATTTTTCTGGGAATATTCTACCTCATTACGGTAAGGCAAATCCAGGCCATGATTCATTAGATATGCTCCACTGAATGACTGGCCTTCAAACGACAGTGGCTTTAGATCTACACGATTCAATTCATGTATCCGATACATCTTTTCAGAATTTAATCCAGCCATTTTGACACGTGGAAGATGCTCATTCTGGAAAGACTCTGTCTTCCACCAGTAGAATACCGCCTTTGACTTATTTTCTGCCACATACATCATTGAAGCTGCTCCCTTGCGGTCGTATGGTGAAAGCAAACGATAAATATCACCAAACTGTACTATTGGACGAATCTGCTTATACTCTGCAATGGCATTTCTGCACAACGTCTTTTCTGCTTCTGTCATGTTTTTAGGTTGTATTTCCATACCCAGTCGGCCACTCATTGCCACATCTATGCGGTACTTAAGTGAAGTTGTACGGAACACAGTATGATTAGGGGTAGCAGATATATGAGAAGCCATGGCAATGGCAGGGAAAAAGTAACTAGTTCCCCACTGCATGTAGATTCGCTGCAAGGCATCTGTATTATCACTTACCCAGAACTCATCAAACCAAGGCAGCACACCCCAGTTGGCACGACCTCCACCACTGGCACAGGCCTGGATTGTCAAATCGGGATATTTCGCACGAATACGGTCACACAATTTTGCAAATCCTTGATGATAAGCTATATATAAATGGCTTTGATTATCCATGGACAGATACTGTGAACCATGATTGCGAATATCCATGTTGGCATCCCATTTTATATAATCAATGTCAGGATACTTAGTCATCAAGTCGTCTACAATCTTGAAGCAATAGTCCTGCACGGCAGGATTGGCCAGATCCAGCACCAGCTGAGTACCACCACGTCCTGTTACCACATCACGATTAGGAGCCTTGACTACCCAATCCGGATGTTTCTCATACAATTCACTGACAGTGTTTGTCATTTCTGGTTCAATCCAGATACCAAATTTAATGCCGTGTTTCTTGGCATCCCGGATCAGTCCTTCTATTCCTTCTGGCAATTTGTTTCGGTCAACAACCCAGTCACCCAGTGACGAAGAATCATCTTTACGCGGATACTTGTCACCAAACCATCCGTCATCCATCACAAACAATTCTCCACCCATAGAAGCAATATCTCCCATCATCTGGTCCATGCCCTGCTGGTTAATGTCAAAATAAACACCCTCCCAGGAGTTTAGCAGAATCTTACGTTCCTTGTCTCCATGAGCCAACATATATTTACGCCCCCATTTGTGGAAATTACGAGAAACACCGCTCAGGCCTTCTTTCGAGAAAGTAAGAGCCAGATGAGGAGTTACGAATTTCTCTCCTTTACGAAGATGGTACTCAGAATTAGCCTCACGAATGCCAGCAAAGAAATAATGGTATTCTGTATCGTCTGTCACTATACGCAACTGGTAATTACCGGAATAGCACAACGCTGCTCCTATTACGTCACCACTATTTTCTTGAGCCTTGCCATCTAAAGAGAACATCATCTCTGCATGGTCTGTATGCGAATTACGAGTTCCGTCATTGTTACGAACTTCCAGAATACCCTGATTCAAAGGTTCCTCCACCAGCCTGGCTTCATTGGCCCAAGAACCATACAGATGAGAAGCCCACACGTCACCGCGGCGAATTGGCAACATGGCACTTGCAAAACGTGTCAAGTGAATGGTATTCTTTTCACCATTAGAAATCTCCGTCCAAACCTCAATCATGTCTACATCGTTCACGCTCTTATAGCACAGATCTACTGTAGTCTGATAAACTGGGTCCAACAAATGGATGCGTGTCACTGTGCCGTTGCCTTCTACTGCCGAGTTCACTCCTTTCACTGTCAGGACAGTAGAGAGATTGCCATCTGCATGACGAATGGCCAGCGCAGGTTCTGCCGGGCAGTTCAATCCATAAGCAGGATAAGCGTCCATTCTACCTTCTACAGGAATCTGAATATGATTTAACTCATTGGCAGAAAGCTTGCTGCCAAAATAGACATAAGCAGGAGCTTTGCCCTCTGTTGCATCCAGCACCAATGAAAGATGTGCTGTCTCAATTACAACTTGTTTAGCAGAAGCGACCAGACAAAGCATCAAGCTGCACAAAAACATTATTTTCCTCATAATTTCACTGTGTATTAATTAATTTAGCACAAAGGTAACCAAGTTTTTCTTTCTGATAAACTTTTTGTTCCAATTGCCAACAATCAAGCAAAATAGTATCAGTAACTCAAGGACATAACCTTATACGCACAAAAAAAGGAGGAACCTCACAGTTCCTCCTTTTTATAATATAGAGAATTCTAATTACTTGCGATAAGCTTCAATCTGCTCAGCATCGATGCTGTTTACAAAGTTATGATGCTTTGCACACTCGCTCTCAGCATGGTTCATATAAACATTCATGCTCTTTGCGAACAGTTCTGGAGCCTTGTTGGTATTCTGCAGCAACAAGTGGCACATGATGATATTTGCAGCTTCCTCATACAAGTGACGTGCACAGATATCCAGCAATTCCTGGTTGCCTGTAGCCTTTACCATTTCTACATCTGCATTGAACTTCTCAGCCATTGCCTTGATGCGGTTCATGTAGCCCTGATATTCTGGCTTGCACTCAACCTGCTCGTAATCTGCAATTACCTGGCTGTAAAGACCGGTAGTCACGTAACGGATTGCAGCAACAACCTGCAACTGAGTAGTACCCTCGTAAATAGAAGTGATACGAGCATCACGATAAATACGCTGACATGCATATTCCAACATGAAACCTGAACCACCGTGAACCTGAATACAGTCATAACCGTTCTGGTTAGCATATTCTGAGTTCATACCCTTTGCCAGTGGAGTGAAAGCATCAGCCAACTTAGCGTACTTCTTCTGCTCCTGACGCTCCTCTGGAGTCAGCTTGCGCTCACGTGCAATATCATCCAGTGCCTTGTAGATATCTACGTAGCGAGCAGTCTGATACAGCAGTGCACGACCAGCATCCAACTTAGCCTTGATATTAGAGATCATCTCGAATACAGCAGGGAAAGTGATGATAGCCTTACCGAACTGCTTACGGTCGTTTGCATAAGCTACAGCCTCATTGTATGCAGCCTGAGACAAACCTACAGACTGAGCAGCGATACCCAGACGAGCACCGTTCATCAGCGCCATTACATACTTGATCAGACCCAGCTTGGTGCTACCGCAAAGTTCAGCCTTTGCATTCTTGTAAACCAACTCACAGGTTGGAGAACCGTGAATACCCAGCTTGTTCTCAATACGACGTACATCAACGCCACCATCGCGCTTGTCATAGATGAACATAGACAGACCACGACCATCACGGGTACCTGCCTCAGAACGAGCCAATACCAAGTGAATGTCAGAGTCACCATTGGTGATGAAACGCTTAGAGCCATTCAGTCTCCAGCAGTTGTTCTCCTCGTCGAAGGTAGCCTTCAGCATGACAGACTGCAAGTCAGAACCAGCATCTGGCTCTGTCAAGTCCATAGACATGGTCTCACCTGCGCAGACACGTGGAATGAAACGTGCGTGCTGCTCCTCGGTACCAAACTCATAAAGAGTCTCGATACAATCCTGAAGAGACCAGATATTTTCAAAACCGGCATCACCGGTAGAAACGATTTCGTTTGCACAAGTATAAACTGTGATAGGCATGTTCATACCGTCGTACTTACGTGGCATGGTCAAACCGTTCAAGCCAGCCTGACGCATAGCTTCCATGTTCTCGTAAGTCTTCTCTGCATAACGAACACGACCGTTCTCACAGTGAGGGCCTTCAGCATCTACAGCCTCAGCGTTAGGAGCTACTACGTTGGCAGTGATATCACCTACGATATCCATTACCTTCTCATAGCTGTCCATAGCGTCAGCAAAGTCCTGAGGAGCCTCAGCATACTCATCCTTCTCTCTGTAACCGCGCTCTTTCAACTCAACGATGCGCTCCATCAATGGATTCTCCAGCTCAAACTTGATTTCTGGAACATCACTATAAAAATTTGCCATTTCTTATTCGTTTTTAAGCGGGTTATTACTTAGAATTCTGCTTGTAGTACTTGATGAGCTTTGGAACAACCTCTTCTACAGTACCGTTGATCACATAGTCAGCAATGGTATTAATAGGAGCATTCTCATCATTGTTGATAGAGATGATGATACCACTCTCCTTCATACCTGCCACGTGCTGGATAGCACCACTGATACCACATGCAATATATACCTTTGGACGAACGGTTACACCAGTCTGACCAATCTGCAGGTCGTGATCGCAGAAACCTGCGTCCACAGCAGCACGGCTGGCACCTACTTCAGCATGAAGAGCCTTAGCCAGGTCAAACAACATGTCGAAACCTTCCTTTGAACCCATACCGTAACCGCCGGCTACGATGATTGGAGCACCCTTCAGGTTATTCTTGGCAGCCTCTACGTGGCGATCCAGAACCTTAGTTACATATTCTGCTTCTGGAACGAACTTAGCTACATCTTCTACGATTACTTCACCCTTATAGTCAGGATCCAGGATTTCAGCCTTCATTACACCGCTACGTACAGTAGCCATCTGAGGGCGATTCTCTGGGTTAACGATAGTTGCTACAATGTTACCACCGAAAGCAGGACGAATCTGATACAACAGATTGTCATAGTGCTTGCCAGTCTTCTTGTCATCGTGAGGACCAATTTCCAATGAAGTACAGTCGGCAGTCAGACCACTATGCAATGCAGAAGAAACACGAGGACCCAGGTCACGGCCTACTACATCAGCACCCATCAGACAGATCTGAGGCTGCTCCTGCTTGAACAGGTTCACCAACACTGCGGTGTGAGGCTTAGAAGTATATGGAGCCAAACCCTCTGCATCGAAAATATGCAACTTATCTACACCGTAAGGCAGAATCTGAGACTCTACATTACCTACAATACCAGAGCCAGCGGCAATAGCCTCCAACTGGACACCCAGCGTATTAGCCAGCTTACGACCCTTGGTCAGCAGCTCCTGACTTACCTCAGCAACCTTAGTGCCTTCAAGTTCACAATATACAAATACGTTATTCATTTTAGATTATCCAATTGTATGGTTAGCCAAAAGTTCCTGAATCAGACCGTTGATATCCTCATCAGAACCAGTTAATACCTTGCTCTCTTTTGCCTTGAACACAATGTTCTCTACATTCTTAACCTTAGTAGGAGAGCCTGCCAGACCGCACTGATTCAGATCAGCATTCACGTCTGCACAAGTAAGCTGACCCAACTTCAGGTAAGGCTTCTTCTCATACTGATCAGCGTATGGAAGATCAGCATAAGTAGTACCAGGAGCCAACTCCATTGGACACAGGGCACGCTTGAACTTCATGACACGCTTTGCATTGCGTGGACGACAAGGAGCTGCGCTGCCGTTTACGGTCAACACAACAGGGAGTGCAGTTTCTACAGTCTCTACACCACCGTCAATGTGACGCTTAACAACAATCTTACCATCCTTGCAGCTCAAGATTTCCTCGGTATAGGTAATCTGGTTCAAACCCAGCTTCTCAGCTACCTGAGGACCTACCTGAGCAGTATCACCATCGATAGCCTGACGACCACCAATGATCAAGTCAACATCATCACCAATGTATTTGATAGCAGTAGAAATAGCATAGCTGGTAGCCAAAGTATCGGCACCGGCAAATGCACGGTCAGTCAAAAGATAACCACCATCTGCACCACGGTACATAGCCTCACGGATAATTTCAGCAGCACGGCCAGGACCCATGGTAACTACTGTTACAGTTGAACCTGGGTTTGCATCCTTTAAACGGAGAGCCTGCTCCAAAGCATTCAAGTCTTCTGGGTTGAAGATGGCAGGCAACGCAGCACGGTTTACGGTTCCCTCTGGAGTCATCGCATCAGGACCTACGTTTCGCGTATCTGGTACTTGTTTTGCAAGTACAACGATTTTCAAACTCATATTATTCTATTTGTTAAATTGTCAATTTCGGGCGCAAAAATACTCATTTCTTGCTGTATACGCAAACAAATCATCTTTAAAAATGCACAAAAAGGCTTTTTCCGCGCAATATTTGTTCGAAAAATCGTATAATTAATAAGGATTAAGGTATAAATAGGAGAAAAATGGTAACTTTGCATGCGAAAAACGAAATAAGGAATATGACAGATCCTAAACATATACAAATAGCTGATTATAACTATCCTTTGCCCGACGAGCGCATTGCCAAGTTTCCTTTGGAACAGCGTGATCAGTCCAAATTACTGATTTATCGCCATGGCGAAGTCATTCAAGATAAGTTCACTTCCCTTCCTTCTTACCTGCCTCAGGGAGCACTCATGGTGTTCAATAATACGAAGGTCATTCAGGCACGTTTGCATTTCCACAAAGAAACCGGAGCACAGATAGAGGTATTCTGCCTGGAACCTGCAGCACCTAGAGACTACGCCCTCATGTTCCAGCAGCAGGGCAAGTGTTCGTGGCTCTGCCTGGTAGGTAATCTGAAGAAATGGAAAGAGGGACCACTTCACCGTGAAATTACCATGCCAAACGGTGAAATCCTGATTCTAAGCGTGACACGTGGGGAGAACATGGGTACCAGCTTCTGGATGGACTTTGAATGGGCATGGAAAAACCTGCAAAACGACTTGCCTACCTGGGCAGAAGTGCTCGATGCTGTAGGTGAACTTCCTATCCCACCTTATTTAAACCGCGAGACACAGGAAAGCGACAAGAAGACCTATCAGACGGTTTACAGCAAAATAAAGGGAAGTGTAGCAGCCCCAACTGCAGGCCTACACTTTACAGAACGCGTGCTGAGTGATCTGGATGCACACGGCATTGACCGTGAGGAGCTTACGCTTCATGTAGGTGCAGGAACCTTCAAGCCTGTCAAGAGCAAGGAAATAGAAGGTCACGAAATGCATACCGAACATATTGCCGTTCACAAGCGCACCCTGGAGAAACTCATTGCTCACGACGGCTGGTGCATTGCTGTAGGTACTACCAGCGTGCGCACATTGGAAAGTCTTTACTATATGGGAATTCTAGCCGCTCAGAATCCCGATGCTACCGAAGAGGAACTTCATGTGCCTCAGTGGATGCCTTACCAGAATGAAGGTCCTTCTACCCTGCAGGCACTCCAGAGCTTGCTGGATTACATGAACCGTCACCAGCTGGAGGTTCTGCACAGCAGCACGCAGATCATCATTGCCCCAGGATATAATTATCATATTGTCCGTTTCATGGTTACTAATTTCCACCAGCCACAGAGCACCTTGCTGCTGCTTGTCTCTGCCTTTGTAAAGGGAGATTGGAGAACCATCTATGATTATGCCCTGGCTCACGATTTCCGTTTCCTGAGCTACGGTGACTCATCACTCTTGATACCATGATAGCAACAAAGAAAGATAACTCAGAAGAAATGTTCCCTGTCGTTGACGAAGAGGGCAACATCATCAGTGCAGCTACCCGTGGCGAATGTCACAGCGGAAGTAAGCTGCTCCACCCTGTGGTACACCTTCACGTGTTCAATTCCCAGGGTGAAATCTACCTGCAGAAACGTCCAGACTGGAAAGACATTCAGCCAGGCAAGTGGGATACGGCCGTAGGAGGTCACGTAGACTTGGGCGAGAATATAGACCAGGCGTTAAGACGTGAGGTGCAGGAAGAGCTCGGCATTACAGAGTTCACTCCAGAGCTGCTGGATCATTACGTGTTTGAATCTGCACGTGAGAAAGAGCTGGTATTTGCTCACAAGGCTGTCTATGATGGTCCTGTCACCCCTAGCGCAGAAACCGATGGCGGCAGATTCTGGAGCATGCAGGAAATACAGGAGAATATGGGAAAGGGAGTTTTTACACCCAACTTTGAAAGTGAATTTAAACGTTTAGGATTTTAATCATGAAAATAGGAGATAAAGTAAGATTTGTCAATGAGATCGGAGGTGGTATCGTCAGCGGTTTTCAAGGCAAGAACAATGAATATGTACTAGTGCAGGATGAAGATGGTTTTGACATACCTATGCTTCTGAAAGATGTCGTTGTCATTGATACTGACGACTATAACATTGCCAAGGTTGACACCATCGGGTTCAAGAAGAAACCCGGTGCTCCAAAACCTGCAGAAGAGGAAGAGGTTGACATTGCCGACAAGCCTATCACTTTTAAGCCAAAGCCTTTGGAGCGTCGTGAAGGAGAGAAGCTGAATGTCTTCCTGGGTTTCGTGCCTCAGAACGTCAAGGAAATCAGCAATACCCGATTCGATGCCTATCTCATCAATGACAGTAACTATTTCATCAGCTACACCTATGCCTGTGCAGAGGGGAACAGCTGGAGAGTACGTCAGCACGGCGAGATTGAGCCTAACACCAAGTTCCACCTGGAAGAATTCGACCGTTCAAACCTGAACGAGATTGAGCGTGTAGCTATCCAGTTCGTGGCCTATAAGGAAGAGAAGAATTACCTGCTTAAGCCTGCCGTGGATGTCCAGGTCCGCATTGACACCGTCAAGTTCTACAAGCTCCACACCTTCCAGCAGTCGGTTTTCTTTGAGAACCCTGCCCTGGTCTACGATGTGGTCAAGGACGACAAGCCTGCCCATCAGGTCTTTGTCCAGGCACAGGACCTTCAGAATGCCCTTCTGAAAAAGAACGACCAGCCTAAGCAGCCTGCCCGTGTGGAGAAAGTAGAAAAAGCCCTGGGAGGTCATGGCCTCATCAAGAAAGGCATCATTGAGGTAGACCTTCACATAGAATCCCTTCTGGACGACACTACCGGTCTGGGCAACAAGGAAATGCTGGAGATCCAGATGAAGGCCTTTCAGGAAACCATGGATGCTTACCGCAAGAGAACCGGCACCAAGATTGTCTTTATCCATGGCAAGGGAGAGGGCGTCTTGAGGCAGAACCTTCTTCAGGAACTCAAGAAGAAGTACAAGCCATGCGTTTGGCAAGATGCCTCCTTCAAGGAATATGGCTTTGGAGCCACCCTGGTTATTATCAAATAGTGCAAAATTTAGTTTGTAGTTCATAAAAGCAGATTTTTAAGTTTTACTTAAGCCCATTGGCAATCATAACAGACGACCGACCCGCATCATCAGCTATGATTTCCGGTGGGTTTCTATCTACTTATACGATTTTGGGGGTCAAATGATTTACGCGACGATTTACGCGACGATTTACGCACTCTGCCCACACGTTACAATAGTCACAATAATTAC
>JAKSLR010000005.1 GCA_024401095.1 Bacteroidaceae bacterium | reverse complement strand
GTAGCCGCCGTTTTAGCAGAAGACTTCAGAGAGTAACATCTCTGGAGTCTTTTTTGTTTTCTTATAACTACATTACATGCACGACTTGAACTTCTGCTCTGTCAACGTTATGACAGATCTCTGTAAATAAATTGACTGTGGACTGACAATATACTGCTAGTGTTCCTTTCATGTTTTCTTTTTTGTTGTTTGAAATAATTTGTCTAACTTTGGGGGCATTAATTAAATGAATGAAAAAACACAATGTCTAAGATTATGAAAAAGATACTTGTCCTGCTTGTCCTATCTCTATTATTTTGTGGATGTAAAGCAGAGAAAAAGATGACTCCTTATTCTACATTGTCTGATGATGAAACCGTAGTTTTGATTGAGACTTCCTCTGGTGATATAAAAGTTAAACTTTATAATGATACACCAAAGCACCGAGATAATTTCATTAAGAACGTAAAGGACAAAATGTATGATGGAATTATCTTTCATCGTGTAGTTAAAGACTTCATGATTCAAGCAGGAGATCCAATGGCTAAGAATATCCCACAAGGTGATCCTGCAGGTGGAGGTGATGTTAGTTGGACTGTACCTGCCGAAATTGTTTATCCTAAATATTTTCATAAGTATGGGGCTTTGGCTGCAGCTCGTGAAAGTGATGATGTAAACCCTAAGAAGGAATCTTCGGGATGTCAGTGGTATATTGTTACAGGTACTAAATGGACTGAAGCTAAACTTCAAAATAAAGCTTATGAATTAAATGATGCTCGTCAGAAAGAGTATTTTACTTCTTTGGTTAATGAGCATCAAGAAGAAATAGCTACACTCCGTAAAAAGAAAGATACGGATAAACTTTTACAGTTGCAAGATTCTCTAGAATTGCAGGCAAAGGAAATGGTAAGAAAGAGCCCTGCAATGGATGTCACCCCACAACAAGTTAAAGTTTATTCTAGCATTGGAGGTATGCCGCATTTAGACAACAACTATACCGTGTTTGGTGAAGTGATAGAAGGTATGGATATTGTTGAAGCAATCTCACAAGTTAGAACGGACCGTCGTAACCGTCCAATCGATGATATTACTATTAATAAGATTACAATCGTACAGTGATACAGATAAACCGACATACATTAAAGAATGGTTTGCGCTTAGTACATACGCCAGACTATTCTACTCAAATGATTGCTATAAATGTGCTGTATAATGTAGGTGCAAGAAATGAACAACCAGAGCATACTGGCTTTGCGCATTTATTTGAGCATCTTATGTTTGGCGGTTCTGTAAATATCTCTGATTTTGATACTCCTATTCAGGAGGCTGGAGGAGAAGATAATGCATTTACTACAAATGACATAACAAATTACTATATTACTCTCCCTTATCAAAATGCTGAGATTGGTTTCTGGCTTGAAAGTGATAGGATGTTGAGCTTAGCATTTACTCCGAAGAGTCTAGAAGTACAGCGTAATGTTGTAATTGAAGAGTTTAAACAGAGCTGTCTAAATCAGCCTTATGGTGATTCTGGACATCTCTTGCGTTCTTTGGTTTATAAAGTACATCCTTATCAGTGGCCAACTATTGGTAAAGAAATATCCCACATTGAACAGGCGTCCATGGAGTTGGTCAAATCTTTCTTCTTTGGCTTTTATGCACCGAATAATGCTGTAATAGCTGTTACTGGTCACATCTCTTTTGATGAAGCTGTACAACTTACGGAAAAATGGTTTGCAGACATTCCGGCAAGGAATTTAAGTATTAAGCCATTGCCTATGGAGCCAGAACAATGTGAATACCGACATCTTGAGGTAGAACGTCCTGTTCCTGTAGAAGCACTATATTTAGCTTTCCCTATGTGTGGTAATTTGCATGAGGATTATTATGCATATGATATATTGTCGGATATATTGAGCAATGGAAAAAGTAGTCGCCTTGTTCAGCAATTGATGCATAAGACACCTATGTTCTCAGCAATAGATGCTTTCATTCAAGGTTCTATTGATCCTGGTTTTTTCCAAATAATAGGAAAACCTTTACCGGGAATTACACTAGAAGATGCAGAAAAAGCAATTTTTAAAGAACTCCAAAAATTAAGCGAGGAACTTATTGACTCTATGGAGTTAGAGAAGGTTCAAAATAAATTTGAAAGTGCTCAGATTTTTGGGAATACTAATTATTTGAATTTGGCTCGTAATCTTGCCTATTATGAAAATTTAGGCGATGCTGGGTACCTAAATATGGAAGTGGCACGTTATCGTAGTATTACAGCCCAAAAGCTTCAAGAAGTTGCTCGTAAAATGTTTGTGAAGGAGAAATGCAGCTCACTGTATTATCATCCTATAAAGTAAGAGATTTAGTCTTGAAATGCTCCCCATAGTTTTCCTTCTGGAAGCGGAGCTATAGCTCTTATTGTTTCCCTGGAAACAGGGTGAATGAATTCCACGTACCGGGAGTGCAAACAGATGCTTCCATCTGGGTTACTGCGTGGAGAGCCATATTTAAGATCGCCTTTTATAGGACAACCCATATGAGCTAGCTGGCACCGTATCTGATGGTGTCTTCCTGTGTGTAGATGGATTTCCAGAAGGTGGTAGTTTTGAGAGTGTGCAATGACTTTATAGTCGAGAATTGCTTTTTTAGAACCAGTCTTCTCTGTATCATACACAAAGGTTTTGTTTTGTTTTTCGTTGCGTACAAGCCAATTTACAAGCGTTCCTTCAGGTTTCTTTGGCAATTCTTTAACTATTGCCCAGTATGTCTTATGCACGTCATTTGTGCGAAACATCTCATTTAATCTAGAAAGGGCTTTACTTGTCTTTGCAAAAACAACAAGTCCAGATACGGGACGGTCGAGTCTGTGAACTACTCCCAGGAAAACATTTCCTGGCTTGTTGTACTTCTCTTTGAGATAACTTTTCACTATCTCAGAAAGAGGAGTGTCACCAGTCTTGTCGCCCTGAACTATCTCCGAACTGGACTTGTTGACTATAATCAGATGGTTATCTTCGTAGACTATCTGCATCCGATGTATTACATGTTCATACCGCCATCAATCTGGATAACCTGACCAGATACATAGCTTGACATATCAGAAGCAAGGAACAGGCATACATTGGCAATGTCTTCTACCTGACCACCACGGCGGAGAGGAATCTTTGACATCCAACCCTTACGTACTTCTTCTGGAAGTTGGGCGGTCATGACAGTCTCGATGAAACCTGGAGCAACTGCATTTGCACGAACACCCTTAGGGCCTAATTCCTGGGCGATAGACTTAGCTAAACCAATCATACCAGCCTTAGAGGCTGAGTAGTTGCACTGGCCAGCGTTACCATGAACACCTACTACAGATGACATGTTAATGATAGAGCCACCACGCTGACGAAGCATGATAGGTGCACATGCGTGAATGAAATTGAATGCAGACTTCAAGTTAACATTCAGGACTGCATCCCACTGAGCCTCTGTCATACGAAGCATTAAGCCATCCTTAGTAATACCTGCATTGTTAACCAATACATCGATAGAGCCGAAATCTGCATGGATCTGCTTAACGACAGCTTCTGTTTCTGCGAAATCTGCTGCATTTCCTGCGTATGCGCGACAAGTTACACCCAATGCTTCGATTTCCTTGCGGGTAGCCTCAAGACCAGCTGCCATATCATCGTTAAGTACTAAATCTGTAAATGCGATGTTTGCGCCTTCAGCTGCAAACTTCAAAGCGACAGCCTTACCGATGCCGCGAGCTGCACCTGTTACCAGGGCAGTTTTACCTGTTAATAATCCCATTTTTATTTAGATTTAAAATGTTGTCAAATTTCTACGTTCTTTCCTAATGCCCGTTGTACAATTTTTGCAACTAATGGCTTGCTGTTTGCTTCACAGAAGCCAGCAGCAACAGTGCCTTTTACGTAAGGAACTTCTATACCTTTAACGCAATAGTGTATAATGTTTGCCAAAAGTTCTACGTTCTCTATTTGGAAAATACCTTTCATACGTCCTTCATAGAGTACTTTACGGTATAATTCTATTTGGTCACTGTCAAATGATTTTCTGGCGGATTCTACCATCCATACATCACGGAAGAATTCTGCTCGTAGATTTCCATTACGTGTTACGATTTCCTTAATGGAATCTAGTCGTGCATAAATAAGCTCAACAATCTTTTCTTCTGGATCAATGTCTTTTTCTGCAACGATAGCCATATGCTCTGACATTCTGCTTAATTCAGACTCTATGACTGCGTAATATATTTCTTCCTTATTCTTGAAGTAGGTATAAAGCGTACGGCGTCCTTTCTTTGAAGCAACAGCAATGTCATTCATTGTTGTTTCTTCTAATCCGTTTTTGGCAAAAAGCTGACGGGCTACTTCTACCAAAAGAACTTTTGTTTTTGAAATTGCCATATTCTCTCTCTTTTTTTCTGTTGCAAAATTACTTTAAATCTTTTATATAGGCAAATATATAAGGTAGATTTTGGTACATTTTGCATAGAAGTGTGCAAAAAACAAGAAAAATAATAAAAAAGTTTTGGATTTGTTTGGTAGTTTAACAGAAACGCTATACCTTTGCAACCGAATTCAGAAAACATCGCGGAGTAGAGCAGTGGTAGCTCGCCAGGCTCATAACCTGGAAGTCGTTGGTTCGATCCCTTCCTCCGCAACTAATAAGGGTCTAGTAATCTGTTAATCAGAGAACTAGACTTTTTTATGTGTTGATTTTTTTGTTAGTTTTCTTCGTGTCTTTTGCCTTACCTCTCTATTTGGTAAGTAAGGTTATCCTTGTTAAATAGAATGCCAGGAATGTTAAAAAATTGGTCCATATAACCTTTCTGGGCTAGTTCTTTTGGAGTTCCTGTGACTAATTTTTCGGCGTCAAGTAACCATAGTTTGTCTGCTATTTGGAGTGCAAGCTCTAAATCATGTGTGGAAAGAAAAACTGTTTTGCCCATATTGTGAGCTAAACCTTGAAGCATCTGCATCATTTCAACTTTGCTGGGAAAGTCAAGGAATGCGGTTGGTTCATCTAAGAAAATGACAGGTGTTTCTTGCGCTAAAGCCTTGGCTATCATTACCTTTTGCCTTTCTCCGTCACTTAATGTGTCCATTGTGCGCTCCTGAAGATGCGTAATTTTAATCTGTTGAATGGCTTGGGAGACAATTCTCCTGTCCTCTTCTTCCAATGTCCCCCAAAAACCGGTATAAGGACTTCGTCCCATGCTGACCATATCATAGACAGACAAGCCGCTTTGTTCCATTCTACCAGTTAAAACTACGCCTATTAACTTTGATAATTCTTTTGGCTCGTATTCTTTCAGATTTTTATTTAGTAAAGAAATCTTACCAGATATAGAAGGAATAAATGCAGACAATGTACGTAATAGGGTTGATTTTCCCGCACCGTTAACTCCAAGCAAGCAGGTAAGCTCTCCTTTATATAATTCTGCGTTTAGATTTTTGGATACAACTCGCTGATTACCTCTGGCTATATAGCCAGTGGTAAGCTGTTCTAATGCTATGGTTATTTCTGGGGAATACATGGTTTTCTCATAAAACTAGTACAAAGGTAGAACTATTTTTTTGAAATGCTTTCCTTTTTAGCCCTTTTTATTAAATTTGCAACAAAATTGGCAGGGATGAAACGCATATTGAAATGGACAGGGATTTTAATAGGAACACCTATGGTGTTGTTCCTGCTTTTTTTCGCCCTGCTGTATCTTCCTCCTGTTCAAAAATGGGTAGTAGATAAAGCTGCATCATATGCTTCTAGAGAATTGGGATTAGACGTCACAGTAGAAAAGGTTCGTCTTTCGTTTCCTCTTGACTTGACTCTTGTCAATTTTGTGGCTTCGCAGGGGCAGGATACACTGTTGTCTGCAGAATCTTTAACAGCTGTGATAGAGCCTCGTCCACTTTTCGACAAGGTGGTCAATATAAATGGCTTGGATTTACAAAATGTAAAAGTCAATACGCAGGATTGGATTGATGCCGTTACTATTGAAGGACAGATTCCACATTTCTATTTATATTCTCATGGAATTAACTTCAAACCAGAAATTGCTACAATAAACGAAGCTTTTCTGGATGGAGCTAGATTAAACATTGGCCTAAACGATTCTGTTCCTGAAGATACCGTAGATAGTGAACCGGTCAATTGGCATGTTTTGTTGGAGAAAGCCCGAATCAAGGATTCAAATTTGCACTTGAAGATAGATACCATGAATCTCTCTGTTGGATTTGGTGATGCCCAAATTCAACAGACCACAATGGATTTGAAGCAGAGTTTGTTTAAAGTTGCACGTTTGAATCTACAGCGTTCTAACGCAATTATAGACTTGATTCCGGGTAAGCCTAAGCAAGGGTTGGATTACACACATTTGCAGTTTGATTCTTTAAATCTGTCTGTCGATTCTATTGTAAATCAAGGCTCTTACTTAAAAATGAATCTTTTGAAAGGAAGTTTTAAAGAGCGGTGTGGGCTAAAGGCTGAATCATTGAAGGGTAAAGTGGTGATGGATTCTGCCTCTATTCATTTGCATCAGTTCGCGTTGAAAACCCCTTTCTCTAGAGTGGATTTGGATGCCGATGTTGATTGGTCTTCGCTGGATACTAAGGGAAGCGGTTTGATGAATGTTGGTTTAGATGCCAATTTGGATAAGAAGGATTTCTTGACTGCTATAGGAGATAATCTGGCCAAGGAGATTAAGCCGCTGTATCCTGATGTTCCTTTGATTGCTAAAGTATATATAGACGGAAACATGGGTGAGACTCATATCCGAGATATGCAGATTCAGCTGGAGGGAGTTCTGGATGTCCAGACGGACGGCACTGTTTTCCAGGCGTTGGATAATGAAAGGAGAGCTGGAACTATTAAAATGAATGCTCTTGTTGGCAATGTTAGTCCAGTCATGAAGCTGCTGAACCTGAATGACTATACCATACCACGTGGAACTGCTGCCGCAGGAACCATCCGTATGACTGACAAACGTTATTTCTTTGACGGAACGGTTGAAGATAATAAGGGTGTTCTGGCACTTAATGCACTTTATGATACTAGACAAGATAGTTATGAGGCAGAGATACAGGCAAAAGAGTTTGACGTTCACCATTTCATGCCAAAAGATTCGCTGTTTCTTTTTTCCGGATCCGTATCAGCTAGTGGAACCGGTACAGATTTCTTTGCCTCACACACTGTAGCCAACTTAAAGGCACAGATAGAACAGCTTCAATACAAGAAATACGACATAAACGGTTTAGCTTTTGACGCAAGCCTTGGACAAAATCTGTTTGATGTCCATGCAACTGGTAACAATGCTTTTTTACAATTTGCAGCAGATGCAAGCGGCATTTTGCTAAAAGATTCTGTGGGTGGAAGTTGGGATGTGAATCTGAAGAAAGTAGACCTAATGCGATTAGGCGTTTTTGAGAAGAAATCAGATCTGTCACTTCATTTCGAAGGTTTTGGGGGATATAACTATGGGGAGAACATTACCATAGACGCTAAGGCAAACCGGATGAGCATTGACGCAGAGAAGAAATCTTATAAGTTGAAGGATTTGGAATTCCAAGGTGAGCTAGACCATGATTCTATTTGTGCGCATCTTTATGCAGGTGATTTTAAAGCACATCTTGATACTGGAGGTGGACTGACTGCCATGATGGAGCAAGGTGAATTTTTCTTGGATGTATTTAGAAGCCAGATGGAGGCTCATCAACTTCACTTTGATAGTCTAAAGGTCAATCTGCCCGTTGTGCATCTGGAAATGGAATCAGGGCGTGATAATCCGATCTGTAATTTCCTCTTGATGAAAGGATATGGTTATAAATCAATGCACGCTTTGTTGGAGACATCCAAGGAGGAAGGATTAAAAGGAAATATGGATATATATTCGTTCAAGTCTGACAGTTTGCAATTGGATACAATACATTTGTCAATATTCCCAAAAGAAAATACGCAGGGATTCCGTGCTCAGGTTCACAACAACAGAAAGAATCCTCAATATGTGTTTAATTCCATTTTGGATGGAGAACTGATGAATGATGGTGCGTTAGCACATTTGCAGTTCTTTGATCAGAAGAATAGGCCTGGTGTTGATTTGAGAGTAAGGATGCACATGGAGCCTGAAGGATTCCTTTTTACGATTGATTCGGAACATCCATTGATTGCTTACCATAATTTTAATGTCACACCCGAAAATGCTTATGTCTTCTTGCGTGACGACATGCAGGTTTCGGGAAATCTAAACTTGTTGTCAGAGGATGGAATGGGTATTCTGTTCAAGGCAGATCCGGAAGAGGATGAACAACAATGCATGAATCTGGAATTACGCAAGATTAATTTGGCGGAGATTGTTGAAGTGGTTCCTTATATGCCACGAATGACTGGTATCATGAACGGAACGATACACGGTCATCAGCCAATGGGAGGAAAGCTGCAGGCTGACGGGAAAATTCATTTTAAAGATCTGGTCTATGAAACCAGTCCTATGGGTGACATTGATTTAGGAATGGAATATGTTCCTTTCAACGATGATGAGCATACGATATCCATGACCATGGAACGTAATGGTCAGCTTGTATCTCAGTTCTCAGGAACTTATGTTGCAGCAACAGGTGCCATTCTTCTGGATGCACAGTTGATTCGATTCCCTGCAGAAATTGTCAATGGCTTTATTCCTGATCATATGTTTGGTTTACGTGGTACACTGGAAGGAAAATTCAAACTTTCCGGTGATACAGATAGGCCCGTGGTCAATGGAACTGTGAGAACAGATTCTGTATTCATCTATTCGGAAATGTATAACATGAACCTACGGGTTCAGAATAAGGAATTCCCTATAAATGACAGTCGTTTCTCCATGCGCGACTTCACTTTATATTCTGAGAAGAATGACGAGTTGAAAGCAAATGGAACCATTGATTTTACAAATTTGGATAAGATCCATGTTAATGTTTCTTTGCAGACTCGTAATTTCCAACTGATTGACAGGCCTCGTAACATGGTGTCTCAACTGTATGGTAAGGCGTTCATGAACCTGCAGAGTACCATTAAGGGTGATTTGGAGAATCTGGTGGTGCGAGGAACCCTTGATTTATTAGGTTCTACCGATGTCACTTATGTCTTGAAAGATTCTCCGGTTGTGGTCGAAGATCGCTTGAATGACCTTGTTACTTTTGTGGATTTCTCCGATACCACAAGTGTGCAGCGTGAAGTGTCTAAAAAAGAACTGTCTGGCATTGATTTGCAGCTAAATTTGAATATCTCTGAGGGAGCTCGAGTGAATTGTGATCTTAGTCCAAATCGTGAAAGTTATGTCCAATTGCAGGGTGGTGGAAACTTGTTATTCCGTTATACACCAGAAGGAAAGATGCTTTTGAACGGACGATACAATATAAACCGGGGAGAAATGAAGTATGACCTGCAGGTAATTCCGTTAAAGACTTTTGCCTTAGGTAGTGGAAGCTATGTGCTGTTCGATGGTGATGTCATGAATCCTACATTGAATATCACAGCCACAGAACAAACCCGTGCGTCTGTAGCATTGGGAGGAGAAGCTCCAAGAAATGTCCTTTTCGAGGTGGGTGTAAAGATTAGCCAGTCCTTGCAGAATATGGGCTTGGAATTTATAATTGATGCATTAGAAGACCTCGCAGTCCAGAATGAATTGGCCAGTTTCTCAAAAGAAACACGTGGAAAGCTTGCAGTATCTATGCTGGCAACAGGGCTTTACCTTTCTGAGGAAAATGCACAAGGAAACTTGAGTATGAGCAATGCATTAAATTCCTTCCTTCAAAATGAAATATCCAATATTGCGGGAAATGCCTTAAAGAGTATTGACCTGAGCATTGGCATGGAAGATGGTACGGCAAAGGATGGCAGTGTTACCACCGACTATTCTTTCCGCTTCTCTAAACATCTGTGGGGAAATCGTGTGAATATAGTTATCGGAGGCAAAGTCTCTACGGGTGCAAATGTTTCCTCCTCAGATTCTTTCATTGATGATGTCTCTATAGAATATCGTCTGGATGATAGTGGAACTCGATTTGTTAAGCTTTTCCATGAGAAGAAGTTCGATGCGCTTCTGGATGGTGATATTACAGAGACGGGTGGAGGTGTAGTCTTGAGGAAAAAAATGACAAAGTTCGGAGAACTTCTTATTTTTACCAGCAAGAAAAAACGTGAGGCTATCGTGCAGGAACGAGAGCAGCGTAGAGAACAGCGTAGGCAGCAAAGACAACAGCAAAATGAAGAAAATGAAAAAGAATAGAATCAGTTGGCTTCTCTTTCTGTTAGTAGGAGTTTTCTTGTCATGCTCTACCACAGTTAATCTGCCGGAAAACGAAATATTATATACCGGAATTGAAAAGATTAAGATTGAGCATGAAGACCAAGGTGAACATGCATTGGAGGCAAAAGCCGAAATGCTTGCCGCACTTGAAGCAGCACCTAATGGGTCATTTATGGGAAGTTCAACGATTAAGAGCCCTTTTCCTATTGGACTTTGGGTTTGGAATGCTTTCGTGAATGACCAGGAAGAAGGGTTAGGTAAATGGGCATTTAATGCTTTTGCAAAACAGCCTGTGCTGATTTCATCGGTCAATCCTACGCTTCGTGCCCGAATGGCCTCAAATGCATTGCAGAATTTCGGATATTTCAGAAGTTCCGTAAAGAGCGAGATTATTTCTGATAAGAAAAATCCTAAAAAGGCTAAGGTAAGCTATGCCGTTGATATGCACCAGCCTTATTATTTGGATTCAATTACATACGTCGGGTTTCACCCAAGAATGATGGAACTGATTGAGAAAACAAAAGCAGAATCATTCCTTCGGACAGGTGATGCGTTTTCCGTGATCAATTTGGATGCTGAGAGAAATCGGTTAAATAGACTGTTCCAGAATGAAGGCTATTTTTATACGAAGAATGAATTTATGACTTATAAGGCTGATACTGTAGCTCGTCCTTGGCACGTACAGCTTCGAATGGAGCCTATTGCAACTGCCGATATCCCAAGACGTGCCTTGCGTACTTGGACCATTGGAAATGTGGATATAAACCTGAAAGAAAGCAGCTCAAATCGCCGCCTTCGTGATACGTTGAAGAATAAGTATATTACAGCTCATTATCGTGGAAAGAAAAGTCCTTTACGCATTGGCTCTTTAATGCGGGCTGTTCGTTTCCGCCCAGATTCTCTTTATACACTGAATAATTTTGAGTTGACGCAACAGAGAATGTCCCAGCTAGGTGTTTTCAGTTCGGTAGAATATAGCTTTACCCCAAGAGATACGACAAATACCTGTAGGATTCTTGACGTATTGGTCGATGCTACTTTGGATAAACCCATAAGCTCGGAATTAGAGGCGGATATGCGAACGAAGAGCAATGGACAGGTTGGCCCAGAACTGTCATTCAGCGTTTCTAAGAAAAATGTATTTCATGGTGGAGAAACCTTCTCTATTTCTGCTAATGGCTCTTATGAATGGCAGACTCAGCGTACAGCTGGAGAAAGTTCGTCGAAGGTGAATTCCTATGAACTGGGCTTGACAGCATCGCTGGACTTCCCTCGATTGATGTTCCCGGGTCAACTGAAGAGCCGTTCACAACATCAACGAAGCACGACGCTAAAAATGGGAGTCAATGAGTTGCACCGTGCCGGGTTCTTTGACATCCTTTCGTTTACGGGTGAGGCAACTTACAATTGGCAGTCAACACGTACAGAACGTTTGTCTTTTTCTCCTTTGCATCTTACATACAGTAAATTGAGGAGTAAAACAGAGCGGTTTGATTCCATCATGAATAAGAATAAGTTCCTCTATCTTTCCATGGATGATCAGTTTGTTCCTGCGATGAATTTGACATATACCTATGATGATAAAGTTCTTCAACGCAGAGTTCATACCTGGTGGCAAGCTTCTATCACAGAAGGTGGAAATCTGGTATCCGGTGCCTATATGTTGGCAGGAAAGGAGTGGGGGCAGAAAGGAAAAAAGTTGTTGAATAACCCTTATGCTCAGTTTGTGAAACTTACGGCTGAGATGCACAAGGCTTATAAAGTGGGGGAAAAGAGTGTGTTGGCTACTCGTGTCATGGGAGGCGCTATCTTTACCTATGGAAACAGTATAGTGGCTCCTTATAGCGAACAGTTCTATTGTGGTGGTGCCAATAGTATCCGTGCTTATACAGTACGAGGCATAGGACCAGGTGGACATCGAGGCTTGGATACATCTTTTCTGGACCAGACGGGTGACATTAAGTTTGAGGCCAATGTTGAATATCGCTTTAATATAGCCGGAAGTTTTAATGGCGCTATTTTTCTGGATACGGGTAATGTGTGGCTGATGCGAGAGGATGAAGATCGTCCAGACTCCAAGTTCAATTTGAAGGACTGCTGGAATCAGATTGCTGTTGGTACAGGATTGGGTCTCCGTTATGACATGGAGTTCCTTGTGTTGCGTCTGGATATGGGTATACCGGTACATAATCCGTACAAGACAGGAAATTCTGGATATTTCAACAGAGAGAAGATTAAGGATTGTATGAGCTTGCACTTTGCGGTGGGCTATCCATTTTGATAATTATTATAACAAACTAATTATAAAGTATTATGAAACCAACACTATTTCTCCTGGCAGCAGGAATGGGAAGCCGCTACGGTGGCTTGAAGCAGCTTGATGGCGTAGGCCCAAGCGGTGAGACAATTATGGATTACTCTATCTTCGATGCTATCCGTGCAGGATTTGGTAAGATTGTCTGGGTAATCCGCAAGGATTTTGAAGAGCAGTTCCGTACTCAGATTCTGGCTAAGTATGAAGGAAAGGTTCCATGTGAGCTTTGTTTCCAGAGTATTGATGCTCTTCCTGAGGGATTTACCTGTCCTGAGGGTCGTGTTAAGCCATGGGGTACTAATCATGCTGTGCTTATGGGTAAGGATGTTATTAAGGAGCCATTCTGCGTGATTAACTGTGACGACTTTTATAGTTCAGATGCGTTCAAGGTTATAGGTAAATTCCTGGCAGAACTTCCAGAAGGTGCAACCAATCAGTATGCCATGGTAGGTTTCCGTGTATCAAACACATTGTCAGAAAATGGTACAGTTAGCCGTGGTATCTGTTCAAAGGATGGGAATGGTTGCCTTACTACTTGTGTAGAGCGTACCAAGATTGCTCGTGTAGACGGTCAGTGTGCATATCGCGCAGATAACAAGGACGATGGTGAGTGGATTACCGTAGATGAGAATACCCCTGTATCTATGAATATGTGGGGCTTCACTCCAGATTATTTTGAGCACAGCGAAGCTTATTTCAAGGAGTTCTTGTCTGATCCTAAGAACATGGAGAACCTGAAGAGTGAGTTCTTTATTCCGCTCATGGTGAACAAGCTTATTACAGAAGGCACTGCAACCTGCAAGGTTCTTGACACAACTTCAAAGTGGTTTGGTGTGACTTATGCTGAAGACCGCCCTGACACCGTTGCTAGAATCAAGGCTCTGGTAGATGCTGGTGAGTATCCAGAGAAACTGTTCTAAAAGTCATTAATGCCATAGGGACTAGTCCTTACCTTCTTAAGGACTAGTCCCTATGGGCAGAAGGACTAGTCCTTCTTTTAGTAGGTTAGGGTAATTATTTCTCCCTTGTTCAGCGAAGCTTTTACGTCAATGATGCGCTGATTTGGACTTCCTCGGAAGAGGAGGGAGATGTCTCGTTGTGCTAAAATGAACGGGCTGTCAACCAATACATCAATATTGTCTAAAAGTGGTCGGAATTCTGGGTGCTGCAGGATTTGTTCCCAGGTATATCCGGTATAGCACCAGATATTTTTGCCCAATTCCGTGCGGATGCGATGGGCTAGGTGAGCCACCTTGTCTGCCTGCATAAAAGGATCTCCGCCAGAGAAAGTAACATTGAAATCATTGTACTCAATGACCTTTAGCAATTCTTCTTCGGTAACTGGTTTTCCTGCTGCAGGATCCCAGCTTTGGGGATTGTGGCAACCAGAACAATGATGGGTACATCCGGCGAAGTAGATGGAGGTTCTTAAACCTGGCCCATCGACGGATGTACCCTCATTAATATCTAGAACTTGTAATTCCATTCAACATTTATTTGTGAACCACACGGTCACGAAGCTCTGCCAGTTTACCGGAGTTCCAACGGTCTGTAGTTCCTACCAGATAACCGGTGATACGCTGCAGGGTGTCAATGTGTGTTCCACCGCACTTAGGACATACGGTCAGTCCCTCTGTAGCGTCCTCGTAGCCACAGTCCATACAACGGTTGCGGTTGTGGTTTACAGAACCGTATCCAATGTTGTACTTATCCATCAGGTCAACGATGTCCATGATAGCCTGTGGGTTGTGAGTTGCATCACCGTCAATTTCTACGTAGAAAATGTGTCCACCGCGTGTCAACTCATGATATGGAGCTTCAATTTCAGCCTTGTGGCGTGGGCTACATTTGTAATATACAGGTACATGGTTTGAGTTAGTGTAGTAATCCTTGTCTGTTACACCTGGGATAATACCGAATTTCTTCTTGTCGAATTTTGTGAATCTTCCAGAAAGGCCTTCGGCAGGAGTAGCCAGAATACTATAGTTGTGCTGATACTTGTCGCTGAACTCGTTGGCACGGTCACGCATGTAAGTAACAATCTTGATACCCAACTCTTGTGCTTCTGGACTTTCACCATGATGCTTGCCAGTCAGTGCAATCAGACACTCTGCCAAACCGATGAAACCAATACCTAAAGTACCCTGATTGATGACAGACTCTACGGTTTCGTTTGGCTTCAACTGGTCTGCACCATTCCATAGCTTGCTCATGACCAGTGGGAACTGCTTAACCAATGCAGTCTTCTGGAACAGGAATCGCTCGTGGAGCTGCTGTGCAGCAATGTCCATGGTACTGTCAAGTTTTGCAAAGAAAGCATTGATACGAGCCTCTTTGTTTTCTATCTTCATGCACTCGATAGCCATGCGCACGATGTTCATGGTGGTAAAGCTTAAGTTTCCACGGCCAATAGAAGTTTTTTCGCCGAAACGGTTCTCGAATACACGTGTACGGCATCCCATGGTTGCAATTTCCCACTTGTAACGCTCTGGGTCATCAGCATTCCACTTGTCGTTTTGGTTGTAAGTAGCATCCAGATTGACAAAGTTAGGGAAGAAACGGCGAGCTGTAACCTTACATGCATACTTATAAAGGTCATAGTTGCGGTCTGTTGGCAAGTAGCTTACGCCTTTCTTCTTCTTCCAGATCTGAATAGGGAAAATGGCTGTAGCTCCGTTTCCGACGCCTTCTAAAGTTGATTTCAGAATTTCGCGGATGACGCAGCGGCCTTCTGCACTGGTGTCTGTACCATAATTGATAGAAGAGAAGACAACCTGATTACCACCACGGCTGTGAATGGTGTTCATGTTGTGGATAAATGCTTCCATGGCTTGGTGAACACGACCAACAGTACGATTAATAGCATGCTGTTGTGCGCGATCCTTGCCGGTCAGAGCGTCGAGTGGCTTCTCTATATAATCTTCAATTTTTGCGGTATAAAGGTCAGACAAGTCGAATCCAGTCATCTGCTCCACGTATTTAACTTCTTCTTGATAAGTAGAGCGTACAAAAGGAGCCAGATAGAAGTCAAATGCAGGAATAGCTTGACCTCCGTGCATTTCGTTCTGGGCAGTTTCCAGAGAAATGCAAGCAATGACACTGGCAGTTTCAATTCGTTTTGCAGGACGGCTCTCACCGTGACCAGCGCTGAAACCGCCGTTCAGAATCTTATCCAATGGGTGCTGTACACAAGTCAGACTCTTAGTTGGGTAATAATCCTTGTCGTGAATATGGATTAAGTTGTCACGTACGGCATCGTGAACGTCTGGAGAAAGCAGATAGTCGTCAACGAAAGGTTTGGTGGTTTCGCTGGCAAACTTCATCATCATGCCTGCAGGAGAGTCTGCATTCATGTTTGCATTTTCACGTGTAATGTCGTTGTTCTTTGCGTTGATGATTTCTAGGAAGATGTCACGGGTCTTTGCGCGGCGTGCTACACTTCGCTGGTCGCGATAAGCGATGTACTTCTTTGCAACCTCCTTGCGAGGGCTCTTCATAAGCTCCATTTCCACCATATCCTGGATTTCCTCCACGGTGGACTGCTCCTTGCCGATATAACCAATACGGTCGGCAATACGTTGAATCAAGGCTTCGTCTTCACCAGATTCTGTCTGAAGCATAGCTTTGCGGATAGCTGCCTTGATCTTTTCTTCGTTATAGCCGACGATACGGCCATCACGTTTTTTTACGGTCTGAATCATGGTATGTTATAGTCTTTTTGGTATTTTGAATTTCGTTGCAAAGCTATAGAAGATTTGCGACTTAGCCAAATAGAAACATCAAAAATATTGGGTAAAAATCATCTTTTTTATTTTCCAAATAATTTCCCATAAAGTTTTGAACAATTTATGTTTTGGAAAACTTTTTAAGAATTCGAAAAATGTAAAGTGTTGATAATTAATGAGAAGACGTTTAGTTTTGGAAAACTTTATAAATTTTTATGCTTCTGAAGTTTTCTGATATGGAATACTTTGCTGTCTTTGTCCTTTACTTGATGTTCCACAATGGTGAGCGCTGAAACAGTGAAAATTAACGAGTGTTATGAGGTGTTCCACACCGGTTCCTGGGCGCAAATCTTGTGCGTAAAATAAGAAAGGTAATTTTTCTGTTTAGCGATTGTCGTACTGATTTGTATTTTTATTATCTTTGCAACTTCAAATCAAAAAATAAAGCAACAAATGAGAAAAATCCGTATCTTGGCTCTGACGGCATTGTGTTTCATGACTTTCATGTCTGCATGGGGACAACAGGAATTGCCTGAATATGATCAGGCACGTATGTGGGCTCCTCAGAATGCAGAGCATTTGCTGTTCTCTTATACAATTCGTCCAAATTACATTCCAGAAACAACAAGTTTTTGGTACAGCTACAAGACTACAAAAGGTGAAAAGTGGTATATAGTTGATCCTGCAGTCGGTTCTAAGAGAGTGCTCTGGGACAATGACAGTATGGCTGCCCGTATCACGGAGCTGACTCATAATCCGCACGATGCCCAGCATTTGGACATTAGGGGCTTGTCTTTGAAGAAAGGTAGTAGTACGGTTTTTACATTCAGAGTAGACAATCAGTCTTTTGAGTACGATTATAAAAAGGATGAGCTGACAAAAGCGACTTCTCAGTCTGTGGAAAGCCGCTCATGGGGAAACATATCTCCAGGAAAGAAATATGTTCTCTATGGTCATCATTATAATTTATATAAGGTTTCGTATGAAGATTATCAGCTGCTGCAGAAGAATCCGAACGACAGCACGGTAAGACCTGTATGCTTGACCACGACTGGTGTCAAGGATTTCAGTTTCCAGAGTGTCTCCAGTACTACCTTCTCTGATGGCGGTCCTGTAGCCGATGCTTCTCAGAAGCCGGGTTACGCCAATGGCCTGTGGTCTCCTGACGGTCGTTATTTCATCCAGACCATTCAGGATCAGCGCAAGATAAAAGATCTTTGGGTGATTAATTCTATAGCCAAGGGTCGTCCTACACTGGAAACATATAAATACCAGATGCCTGGTGAAGAAGGTTTCACGGTTCACATGTATGTCTTTGACATGGAGACAAATACCATGAAAGAGATTAAGACAGAAAAGTATGAGAATCAGACTCTGCAGATTGCAGGAAGAGATAGAACAGAAGAAGGTGTCATGACATGGAAGGGTGAAAAGAACAGCATTTACGTTACTCGTCAGAGTCGTGATTTGAAGAAGTTGGACATCTGTACCTATACCCTAGGACAGGATTCTCTGGTACAGATTCTTCACGATGAATCCAATACATATATTGATAATCATGGACTGACGTTGATAGATGGTGGAAAGCAGTTCATCATGTGGAGCGAGCGTGATGGCTGGGCACATCTTTACCTCTATGGAAAAGACGGTAAGCTGAAGAATCGACTGACCCGCGGTCCGTGGCATGTATCTCAGCTCATGGGAGTGGATGAGGCTCAGAAGACTGTTTATTTCTCTGCTTCAGGCAAGGAGCCTGGCGATACTACTCCTTACTATGAGCATGTGTATCGTGTGGGCTTGGATGGCAGAGGATTGAAACTGCTTACTCCAGGTGATTATTTCCACTTGACTTATATGGATTCTAAGCATCAATTCATTGTGGACAACTATTCTCGCGTAAATACTGTACCTGCTACTGCTGTTTATAACAACCAGGGCCGAAAAGTAATGGAGCTGGAGACTGCAGATATGGAAGAACTGCTGGCTCATGGATACAAGTTCCCAGAACCATTTAAGGTGAAGGCTGCCGATGGAGTGACCGATCTTTATGGCTTGATGTGGAAACCTTTCAACATGGATAGTACCAAGGTTTATCCTGTGATTGACTATGTATATCCAGGTCCTCAGCAGGAAGGAAATTTCTTCCGCTATATACCGATGAATCCTCGTACAGACCGCTTGGCTCAGGCCGGTTTCATTGTAGTGGCAGTGGGACACCGTGGTGGTAGTCCTGAACGCAGCAAATGGTACCATAATTACGGTTATGGCAATCTGCGTGACTATCCGCTGGCTGATCATAAGGCTGCCATTGAGCAGTTGTGCGCTAAGAACAGTTTTATGGATGTCAATCGTGTAGGAATCCATGGGCATTCTGGCGGCGGTTTCATGAGTACGGCTGCCATGCTGCTTTATCCTGATTTCTTCAAGTGTGCAGTGTCATGTGCTGGAAATCATGACAACAACATTTACAACTGGGTATGGAGTGAGCGTCATCACGGTGTAAAGGAACGTGTGGATGAGAACGGAAAGGTTCATTTTGACATCCATGTTCCAACCAACCAGGAATTGGCCAAGAACTTGAAGGGACATTTGCTCTTGATTCACGGTGATGTGGATGACAATGTGCATCCTGCAAATACCATTCGTGTGGCCAATGAACTGATAAAGGCAGGCAAGCGTTTTGACATGCTCATCATGCCAGGTAAGCAACATCATTTTGAAGATTATAATGAGTATTTCTACTGGAAGATGGTCGATTATTTTTCACAGCACCTGAAGGGACAGAGTGAGCAGTCTGTAGATATCAAGGACTTCAAACTAGGCAATTGGTTCCAGGGCTATCAGGATTGATTTCCTGATGGCTTAAAATAGGAGATGATGTTTTGAAAACTGTAAATAAATTGTTAACTTTGCAGCAAAAGCATTAAAATAAAAAGAATAGTACAATGAAACTTGATGGTAGAAGAACAAGTCAGAATGTAGAAGACCGCCGCGGTATGGGCGGTGGCAAAGCTGTAGGAGGATTAGGCATTGGCGGTTTAATTATCGTTGGTTTGCTTACATGGCTTATGGGTGGTAATCCACTGGATGTCATTACTCAGTCTGGTTCTTTCCCAGGCATTACAACAGCCGATGGTGGAGAATACACTCCAACTGCAGAGGAAGAAGAACTAGCAACCTTTGCCAGCCAGATTCTGGCAGGAACAGAGGATGTCTGGACAGAGCAGTTCAGAGCTATGGGCAAGCAGTATGTTGCACCAAAGCTTGTACTCTTCAAGGGTGCAGTATCAAGTGGATGTGGTAATGCTTCCTCTTCATCCGGTCCTTTCTATTGTTCTGCAGATCAGTGTGTGTATCTGGACTTGGACTTCTTCGTGAATATGAAGAGAGACCTGGGCGCAGATGGTGATTTTGCTTATGCTTATGTCATTGCCCATGAGGTAGGGCATCATGTACAGTATTTGCTAGGAACTCTAAGTCAGGCTCATAGTCAGATGTCAAGAGTCAGTCAGGCAGAAAGTAACCAAATCAGTGTCCGCTTGGAGCTTCAGGCAGACTATTATGCTGGAGTCTGGGCTTATCATGACAACCAGAAATTCGGATCACTTGAAGATGGAGACCTGGAAGAGGCTTTAAATGCTGCTCAGAAAATTGGAGATGATTACCTTCAGAAGAAGGCACGAGGATATACTGTTCCAGAGAGTTTTAACCATGGTACTAGCGCTCAGCGTCACAGATGGTTGAAAAAGGGACTTACTACAGGTCGTGTCAGTGAAGGTGATACCTTTACTCCTGCTTACTCAAATCTTTAATTAACATAAAGGCTCCTCTTTTTTATCGAGGAGCCTTTTCAGCATTTTAAATGGAGGAGCAACAGTATATTCATATTCGAGGTGCTAGGGTTAACAACCTGAAGAACATCTCTGTAAGTATTCCTAGAAACAAGTTTGTCGTCGTGACAGGCCTTTCTGGATCAGGAAAATCATCCTTGGCTTTCGATACTTTGTATGCCGAAGGCCAGCGTCGTTATGTAGAAAGCCTTTCAAGTTATGCTCGCCAGTTCTTGGGTAGAATGGGTAAGCCAGAGTGTGATTTTATTGAAGGAATTCCACCAGCTATTGCCATAGAGCAGAAAGTTACCAGTAGAAATCCTCGTTCTACTGTAGGAACAAGTACAGAAATCTATGATTACTTGCGTCTGCTGTATGCCCGTCTGGGCAAGACTTATTCCCCAATCAGCGGAGATATTGTCAAGCGACATACAAATGAGGATTTGGTAGAATGCATGAATAGTTATTCCCGTGGAACCCGTTTCCTCATGCTTGCTCCTATCATCCGTAAGGCCGATAGAACGTTGGTACAAAGTCTGGAAATTTCCCTAAAACAAGGTTTCTCCAGAGTGGAAGTGGCAGGAGAGGTGGTTCGTATAGAAGATTTTCTGGATGAACTCAAGAAAAATGCATCGGAAGATTGTTCGAAAGAGATCTATCTGGTCATTGCGCGTTTGATGGTAGATGATACGAAAGAGAGCCTGTCACGTCTGGAAGATGCCGCAGAGACAGCCTTTTTTGAAGGTGACGGCACTTGTTTGATGCGTTTCCTTCCTGCTGGTATTCTTCATACTTTCTCTACCCGTTTTGAAGCCGATGGTATAAAGTTTGAAGAACCATCGGATCAGTTATTCTCTTTCAATTCTCCATTAGGTGCTTGCCCTACTTGTGAAGGGTTCGGCAAGATCATGGGTATTGATGAGGGACTTGTTGTTCCTAACCGTAGCCTGAGTATCTTCGATGGTGCTGTAGTCTGTTGGCGTGGTGAGAAAATGGGAGAGTGGAAGACAGAGTTTATCCGTAGAGCGGAAAAATACGATTTCCCTATCTTTACTCCCTATTTTGAATTGACCCGTGAACAGCTGAATTTGCTGTGGCACGGTACAGTGAACGGTGAGGCAGTAGAGGAAGTCTGTCTTGATTCTTTCTTCCAGATGGTCAAGGAGAATCAGTACAAAATTCAATATAGAGTCATGCTGGCTCGTTACAGAGGGAAGACTGTTTGTCCTACTTGCTACGGTACGCGACTGAAAAAAGAGGCTTCTTATGTCAAGATTGCAGGGCGAAGCATCTCCGATCTGGTAGATTTGCCTATCTATGAACTAAAGGAGTTTTTCCAGAACCTTCATTTTGAGGAGCGAGAAGAGAAAGTGGCGCATCGACTGATGGAAGAGATCAATTCACGATTGCAGTTTCTTTGCGATGTGGGTTTGCAGTATCTCACACTGAACAGGTTGAGCAACAGTCTTTCCGGTGGTGAGAGTCAGCGTATTAATCTGGCTACTTCTTTGGGAAGTAGTTTGGTGGGCAGTCTTTATATTCTGGATGAACCAAGCATCGGGCTTCATAGCCGAGACACAGACCGATTGGTAAACGTGCTCCGCCAGTTACAGCAGCTAGGTAATACGGTTGTTGTGGTGGAACATGATGAAGACATTATCCGTAAGGCGGATTATATTATTGATATTGGTCCAAATGCCGGAAGACTGGGTGGAAACATTGTGTATCAAGGCGACATGAGTAATCTGAAGCCAGGATCAGATAGTTATACAGTGCGTTACCTTCTAGGAGAAGAGCAGATTCCGGTTCCTTCTAGCCGCAGACCATGGAATCGTAGTCTAAAGATAAAAGGAGCGCGTGCAAATAATCTGAAGGGTATTGACGTGGAAATTCCACTGAATGTCATGACCGTGGTTACGGGAGTGAGTGGTAGTGGAAAGTCAACGCTTGTCCGCACTATTTTGTACAATGCGTTAAAGCGCAGCATGGATGAGAATAGCGAGCGTCCAGGCGAGCATATTTCACTTGAGGGAGATTTAGACGTTATTAAGAATGTGGATTTTGTGGACCAGAATCCTATTGGCAAATCTACACGCTCTAATCCTGTAACTTACCTGAAGGCGTATGATGAGATTCGTAAGCTCATGGCTTCTCAGCCGCTAAGTGAACAGATGGGCTACACGCCAGCGCATTTTTCTTTTAATACAGACGGTGGTCGTTGCGAGGAGTGCAAAGGTGAGGGTACAGTAACCGTAGAGATGCAGTTCATGGCTGATCTGGTTCTGGAGTGTGAGAGTTGCCATGGTCGTCGTTTCAAAAGTGAGATTTTAGATGTTCGCTTTCACGAGAAGAATATCTTTGACATTTTGAACATGACCGTCAATCAGGCTATAGAATTCTTCAAGGAATACAAGCAGACAAAGATAGTCCAACTTTTAAAGCCATTGCAGGATGTGGGACTTGGTTATATAAAATTAGGTCAAAGCAGCAGTACGCTCTCAGGTGGCGAGAATCAGCGTGTGAAATTGGCATATTATCTGGCCATGGAAAAGAAGGACTCTACCTTATTTATATTTGACGAGCCTACTACCGGTCTGCATTTCCATGATATTAAGAAGCTTCTTGAAGCTTTCGATGCCTTGATCAAACGAGGTCATTCCCTCTTGATCATTGAGCATAACATGGAGATTATCAAGTGTGCCGATTGGATCATAGATCTGGGCCCCGATGGCGGTAACAAGGGGGGATACTTGGTGGCAGCAGGAACACCAGAGGATGTGGCTGCTTGCAAGGAAAGTTATACTGGGCAGTTTTTAATGGAAAAACTAAAATAAAAACGATAATGAAACTTAAAAATCTTTTATGTATTCTTCTGCTGTTTGCCGGCTTGCAGTTGCAGGCACAGCCAAAACGTGAATTCCGTGGTGCTTGGATTCAGTGTGTGAACGGTCAGTTCCAGGGAATGGGTACTCAGAGAATGCAGGAAAACCTTCTTCAGCAGCTGGATGAGCTTCAGCGTTGTGGAATCAATGCCATCATGTTCCAGGTTCGTCCGGAGGGTGATGCGCTCTATGCTTCAAAGTATGAGCCTTGGAGTCGTTTCCTGACTGGTGTACAAGGACAAGCTCCAAATCCATATTGGGATCCATTGGCATGGATGGTAGAACAGTGCCACAAGCGTGGGATGGAGATTCATGCGTGGTTAAATCCTTATCGTGCAAAGACCAAGGGTACCAAAGCATTGGCTTCCACTCACCAGTACCAGCAGCATCCGGAACGTTTTTTCTGGTTCGATGAGATGATCATCTTCGATCCTGGCCAGGAAGTAAACCGCAAGTTCTTCTGTACAGTCATTAAAGACATTGTAGATCGTTATGATGTAGATGGAATACACATCGATGATTATTTCTATCCTTATCCTGTAGCTGGAATAGAAATCCCTGACCAGAATACCTATGCGGCTAATTCCCGTGGAATACGTGACATAAAGGATTGGCGTAGAGATAATGTGAATCTCCTGATTAAGGAAATTCACGACATGATTCGCACTACTAAGCCTTGGGTAAAGTTCGGTGTCTCTCCATTCGGTATCTATAGAAATCAGAAGTCGGATCCTAAAGGAAGCAATACCAACGGAACCCAGAACTACGATGATTTGTATGCAGATATCTTGAAGTGGGTTGATGAAGGCTGGGTAGATTATAATATTCCTCAGATTTATTGGGAGATTGGCCATAACGCAGCAGATTATGATACCTTGATTCGCTGGTGGAGCCGTAATGCAGGAAAGCGTCCTTTATTCATTGGTCAGGATGTAGAGCGTACCGTGAAGGCTCAGGACCCTGTAGACCACAATCAGAATCAGATGGCTCGGAAATATGAATTACAACGCACATTGGCCAACATCCAGGGCTCTTGCCAGTGGCCAGCCTTGAGTGTGGTGCAGAATTCTGGTAACTATGGTACCATGTTGAAGACCAGGTATCACAAGTATCCGGCTCTTCAGCCACTCATGCCATTCATTGATGGGACAGCTCCTAAGAAGGTGACAAAGTTGAAGCCGGTAAGAATGGGCAATGACTATGTGCTGTTCTGGACTGCTCCAAAATACAAGTACGAGATGGACCGTGCGGTGAAATATGTAGTCTACCGCTTCAATAAGGGAGATAAGATAAATCTGGAAGATCCTTCTCACATTGTGACTATTACCTCAGATACATTCTGCAATCTTCCCTATGAGCATGGTGTCAAGAGCTATGTATATATAGTTACGGCATTAGACCACATGAGCAATGAGTCAAAGATAGCAAAGAAAAAGATTAAACTATAAAGAAATAGAGGGAGAATAAAGAAGCCTGGGAGAATTTCCCAGGCTTCTTTATTAATCTTATAGAAGGATTAATCCTGCAAATCCTGCCAGACAAATCATCTTGATAGGATGAATCTTGTAATATCTGGTTCCGATAAAGGTTGCCAGGAACAGTCCTACACTGATCCAAAACTGCCAGACATTGATGTTTGGTGCAGAAAAGTTTTCCTTTGTCATTAATAAGATTGCAGCCGCAGCTAAAAGGCCTACCACGGCAGGGCGGAGACCGCTGAACACCATTTCAACCACCGGGTGCTTACGGTATCTCATCAGGAAGATGCTGATGGTTAACATCAGAAGAAAGGAAGGAAGAATCAGTGCGAATGTTGCCACCACACTTCCCAGAATTCCCATCCATTCCAGTCCGTCGGGATTCATAGCCAGGTCATTCATCAGGGCAGCATAGCCACAATAGGTAGCTGAGTTTATGCCCACAGGACCAGGTGTCATCTGGCTGACAGCTATGATATCGGTAAATTCAGAAGAACTGATCCATGCGTTCTTGCGCACTACTTCATCCTGAATAAAGCTGATCATGGCATAACCGCCGCCAAATCCAAACAGACCAATCTTAAAGAAGGAAAGAAACAACTTTAGAAAAATCATGGCATTCTGTATTAATCGTTGTCATCACGTACTCTTCTTGGGTCAAACATGTCGAATAAAGTAGGTTCTTCCCCCTTAATCTTACGTTCAACTTCTTTTCTCTTTTCTGCTTCCTGTTGAGCTAGGGCAGCTTTCTCTCTGGCTTCCTCAATACGTTTCTGGGCTTCGGCTTCTTTCTTCATTGCCTTTTCCTTCAAGCGTTGAGCTTCTGTGATTTCTGCCTCAAGTTTTTCCACAGCCTTTTGCTTTTTCTTGGCTTCGCGTACGGCTTCTTCTGCCAGAATTGAAGGATCTATCTCCTCAGCCTGCTTATCTTCGGTGTAGAATCTACCGTAGAGATAACCGCCTAATCCTGCCAAAATGATAATGTAGACTGGTGAAATTCCTAACTGCCAGATCAGCAGGGCGCTGACCACAGGAATCCAGATATTAAACCGGCTGATCTTTGCATCTTTGGCCAGTTTGAAGGTAGGTGCTGCTATCAGTGCCACCACGGCAGGACGAATACCCTTGAAGATTTTTTCAACAATTGGATTGTCCTTGAACTGGGTGAAAAAGAGTGCTATCAGCAAAATGATGAGGAATGACGGGAGAATGCTGCCAAGAGTTACGCAGATGGCTCCCGGAATCTTCTTCATCTTGTAGCCGATGAAAATGCTGATGTTGACAGCAAAGACTCCTGGAGCACTTTGGGCTACAGCCACCAGGTCCAGGAATTCTTGGGAGTTAATCCATTTCTTCTTCTCCACCACTTCCTTTTCTATCAGAGGCAGCATGGCATAGCCGCCTCCTAAGGTAAAGGAACCAATCTTGGCGAAGGTTAGGAAACTGTCAATATAAAAGTTCATTTTCTACTTATTTCTTGTTAGCTTCAACCCACTTGCGTGCATTGATAAAGATTTCCATCCATGGAGTTACCTGGTCAGAGTTTCTGCGCTCTGCTGGGTAATAAGCACACTGCCATGGGAAGAATGAACGCTCTGGGTGTGGCATCATTGCCAGGTGACGGCCGTCGGCACTTGCAATACCGGCAACACCGTAATCAGATCCGTTAGGGTTAGCAGGATAGCCGTCGTAGCTGTACTTCAATACCACGTTGTAGTGATCCTCAGGCATTGGTAAGTGGAACTTTCCTTCACCGTGTGCAGCCCAGATGCCCAGCTTGCTCCCGCTCAGGGTGCTCATCATTACGCTGCGGTTGGTCTGTACGGTCAAGCCCACGAATCCGCACTCAAACTTGTGTGAGTCGTTGTGAAGCATCTTGCTCTTCTTCTTGTCGGTTGGGTTGATGAGGTTCAGCTCAATCATCAGCTGACAGCCGTTGCAGACACCCAATGACAGGGTATCTTCACGAGCGAAGAAGTTGTCAAGCGCTGCTTTTGCCTTAGGGTTGAACAAGAATGCACCGGCCCATCCCTTTGCACTGCCCAGTACATCGGAATTAGAGAAACCACCGCAGAATACAATGAGGTTCACATCTTCCAGTGTCTCACGTCCGGTGATAAGGTCTGTCATCATGACATCTTTCACGTCGAAGCCTGCCAAGTACATCATGTAAGCCATTTCGCGCTCACTGTTGGTTCCCTTCTCACGGATGATGGCAGCATGGATTCCGCTTGGAGTTCTGCGGTCTGGATCCAGACCCATCTGCTTCATCTTGCCGCTGAATTCCTTGCCGATAACCCATTCCAGAGGCTGTTCCTTATAATTGTTGAAACGCTCCTTTGCCTTGCCGTTGAAGCTCTGCTTGCGGTCCAGCAGGTAAGAGCTGCTGTACCATACGTCACGCAGGTAGTCAATGCCGAACTGATAGGTTGCACCATCCTTGTTTACCAGAATGTGACGCTCCTCACATGGAGCACCCAGCTTCACGTAACCTACACCTGCCTCTTCCAGAAGCTTCTTTACTTCAGCCTTGTGCTTGTTGCTTACCTGGATAACTACACCTGGGTTCTCTGCAAACAGAATCTTCACAATGTCGTTGCTCTTGATCTGATCCAGAGAGATTTCCATACCGCCTTCTGAATTGGCAAAGCACATTTCCAGCAGGGTAGTGATCAGACCACCGGCAGAGATATCGTGACCAGCCATTACATAACCCTTGTTGATGAGCTCCTGTACGGCATTGAATGCGTCGCGGAAGTACTCAGGGTTCTTCACGGTAGGTACATTGTCGCCAATCTTGTTGTTGCTCTGTGCAAATGCGCTACCGCCCAGAGCCAGCTCATCAAAGCTGAAGTCAATATGATAGAGAGTAGACTTCTCGTCGTTTACTACGACAGGAGAAACTACCTTCTTGATGTCGCTTACCTGACCACCAGCACTTACGATAACGGTTCCTGGGCTGATGACCTTTTCGCCAGAAGGATACTTTTGAGTCATACTCAAAGAGTCCTTGCCGGTTGGTACGTTGATCTGCAAGTCGCAGCAGAAGTCGCTCAGTGCCTTTACAGCGGTGTACAGACGAGCATCTTCACCCTCCTGTGCACGGCAAGGCCACATCCAGTTGGCAGACAAACTTACGCTGTCCAGACCTTCTTCCAGAGGAGCCCATACAATGTTGGTCAGAGATTCTGCTACAGAAAGTACAGAACCTGCTGCAGGGTTAGCCAGGGCTGCTTGAGGTGCGTGACCCAGTGCAGTAGCAATACCCTTTACACCACGGTAATCCAAGGCTACTACACCACAGTCGCTCAATGGCAACTGAATTTCACCCTGGCACTGCTGGCGAGCTACCTTACCTGTAACGGCACGGTCTACCTTGTTGGTCAACCAGTCCTTGCAGGCTACAGCTTCCAGCTGCAGTACGCGTGCCACTTTCTCGCTCAGGTTCTTTTCGTCGTAAGTCACATCGCTATAGTGGCGCTCTACTGTGTTGTCGCGCATGATAGTCTTAGGAGAAGAACCGAACATCTGCTCTACAGCCAGGTCGAATGGGCGTACACCGTCAGCCTGCTGGAAAGAGAAACGTGCGTCACCGGTGGTCTCACCTACAGTGTACATAGGAGCACGTTCACGGTCGGCAATCTTCTGTACATGCTCAATGTGCTTCTGGTCAATCAGCAGACCCATACGCTCCTGAGACTCGTTTGCAATGATTTCCTTTGCACTCAAGGTCTTGTCACCGATAGGCAACTTGTCCATATTGATCAGACCACCGCATTCCTCTACCAGCTCAGACAAGCAGTTTACGTGACCGGCAGAACCGTGGTCGTGAATAGAAACGATAGGGTTAACATCTTCCTCGCAGAGTGCGCGGACCAGGTTGTAGGCACGCTTCTGCATCTCAGGGTTAGCACGCTGTACGGCATTCAGCTCAATACCGCTGCTGTAACGTCCGGTCTCTACAGAAGAAACAGAGCCGCCGCCCAGACCGATGCGGTAGTTCTCACCACCCACTACTACAATCTTGTTGCCCTTCTCAGGGGTGCCCTTCAGGCAGTCGCGCTTGGTACCGTAACCTACACCACCAGCCAGCATGATTACCTTGTCGTATCCATACTTGGTATCGGTTTCATTTTCCTGGTGCTCAAAAGTAAGTACAGAACCACAGATCAGTGGCTGGCCAAACTTGTTACCAAAGTCGCTGGCACCGTTAGAAGCCTTGATCAGAATCTGTTCAGGAGTCTGGTACAACCACTCACGGACAGGCAGAATGTTTTCCCACTCGCGGTCTTCCTCGGTACGAGGGTAAGAAGTCATGTAAACAGCGGTACCAGCAATAGGCCATGAACCTACACCACCACCCATACGGTCACGAATCTCACCACCGGTACCGGTAGAAGCACCGTTGAAAGGCTCTACGGTAGTAGGGAAGTTGTGAGTCTCTGCCTTGATGGAGATTACAGATTCAATATCCTTGATTACGAAATAGTCTGAAGTAGAGTGATCCTTTGGAGCAAACTGCTCAATGACTGGGCCTTCTGCAAAAGCTACATTATCCTTGTATGCTGAGATGATGTGATGAGGATTCTCCTTGGTAGTCTTCTTGATCATCTGGAACAGAGAAGACTCTTTCTCCTCACCGTCGATGATGAAGGTACCGCCGAAGATCTTGTGGCGGCAGTGCTCAGAGTTGATCTGTGCAAAACCGAATACCTCAGAGTCTGTCAGCTTGCGGCCCAGGTCGTCCTGAACCTTCAGCAGATAATCCATCTCCTCGCGGCTGAGTGCCAGACCTTCTTGCTCGTTGTATTCTTCCAGATTGTCAATGAAAATGATAGGCTGAGGCTCAATCTTTACGGTAAAGATGTCTTGATTAAGCCCTTTATACATACGCTGGAGCATAGGGTCATACTCTGCGTTCTCATCCTTTACAGGGAAATACTCCTCAATACGGAGAATACCGGTCAGACCCATGTTCTGGGTAATTTCCACAGCGTTAGTACTCCAAGGAGTAATCATTTCACGACGTGGACCGATGAAAAAGCCTTCAAGCTCTGATGCAGCTTCAGCTTTGGCATCGCCAAATAACCAGCACAGTTTCTCGATATCTTCCTGTGTGAACTGCTTTTCACACTGAGTGGCAATGATAGAATTGCCTGAGGTAAGGAAAAAATAGATCATATAGAATTATCTTAATTTTAATTTTGCGCAAAGTTAGCACTTTTAGCGCATATGCCCAAGATTTAACTATCTTTTCAATACCATATTTTTGTGGTTTAGGCTGAAAAAACTACTTTTGCGTGCAAATACAAAAAAATACACCCTTATGATGATGCTTTTTACTGTCCTCGTGATAGCTCTGGTAGTACTGGTGCCAGATTTTTATATCTATTTCACGTTCCTGCATCACCAGCCTCTCCTTTGGAGAGTTCTCTGGTGGTTCCCGCTGTTCTTCCTGGTAGCCATGCTGCTGGCTCAAGGATTGGGCTGGGGGTACAGCTTCCCGCTGCGTGCCTTCTTTCTTATGCTCACCTGTGTGGTTTTACCTAAGTTCCTGTTTGCCTTGGTGTCACTCGTCGGTAAGCTCATTGGGCTGGCCTATGCTCCGGCTTTCCGTGTAGGGAACGGGCTGGCAGGAATTTTGGCTCTCCTTACTTTTGCGGCTTGCCTGTATGGTGCGCTCTATGGCTGGAAGAAGCTGGTTTACAACGAGCAGACCTTGACTTTCAACAACCTGCCTGCTGCATTTCAGGGGTATAAGGTCATTCAGATTTCAGACCTTCATGTAGGAACGTATGCCCAGGAACCAGACCATTTCCAGAAGATGGTTCAGCTCATCAATGAGCAGGATCCGGATTTGGTGGTCTTTACCGGTGATATTGTGAATTCCAGTCCTGCAGAACTGGAGCCGTTTACTGAAATCCTGAAGGGAATCCGTGCCAAGGATGGTGTCCTTTCCGTAGTGGGAAACCACGATTACTGTACCTATGGCGTGGGTGCTTCTCCTAAAGAAAAGGAACAGATGTTCCAGCGTGTGGTTGCGTATGAAAAGAGCTTCGGTTGGCAAGTGCTCATGAATGAGAACAAGGTCATTCGTCGCGGTAACGACAGCATAGCTATCTTGGGTGTAGAGAACGTCGGCCGTCCGCCATTCCCATCCAAGGGAGATTTGAAAAAGGCCCAAAACGGACTTTCTGACCAGTGCTTCAAGATTCTTCTTAGCCATGACCCAACACACTGGCGCAGAGAAACTTTGCCAGATACAAACATACCTCTCCAGCTCTCCGGCCACACCCATGCCATGCAGTTCAAGGTGCTGGGCTGGTCTCCGTCTTCACTCACCTATACAGAGTGGGGAGGGCTCTACGAGGAAAACGGCCAGAAGCTCTTTATCTCTACCGGTGCCGGAGGAAATGTTCCGTTCCGGGTAGGAGCCTGGCCAGAAATCGTAGTATTGAACCTGTCTGGAAAATAATCCTATGTTCGTATTTCATAGAAAAGAAATGCTAATATAAAAAACTAATGCTCCGATGAGTTTTTTCAACTATAAAAACTTTTGTGCCCTGTTCACAAACGAAAGGATTGTACTGCTAGTTATTGCCCTTAATTCCATTCTTATTTTTATGGAAGAGTCTGGTGTGGGAGGGCATTGGATCGGGTTTTGTGATACAGCTTGTCTGGTTTTCTTTTTGCTGGAAATGCTGTGTAAAATCTCAGAGGCTGGTTTTGGAAATTATTGGAGAAGTGGATGGAACTGTTTAGATGGTTTTTTGGTTATTGTAGCCCTGCCAACATTAGTATCAGCCATATTTCCAATACAGCTGACAGACTTTTCGTTTCTCCTGATCATGCGACTCTTCCGGGTGTTCCGAATCTTCAGACTGGTGCATCTGTTCCCTCATTTTAATACCATAGCAAAGGCATTTAAACTAGCCATGAAGGAAAGTACTTCTCTCTTGCTGGGGTACATGATAACCATCTGCATTTTTGCATTAATGTCCTGTGCCATGTTTAAAAATGCTGCACCGCAGTTTTTTGGAACACCTTTTGAGTCCATCTACAGCATTTTCAGGATGTTCACCATAGATGGATGGTATGAGATCCCCGATGCTATTTATGATAACGTAGATGAATCATACCAGTACCTGGTTCGTCCCTATTTTATCTCAATCCTTGTGCTAGGTGGCATTATCGGAATGTCGCTCATCAATTCTGTGTTCGTAGATGCCATGGTCAGCGATAATAACGATGACGTGAAAGCGAAACTCGAGGAACTGGAAAAGAAAATAGACAAGCTGCTGGAAAAGTAGTGTACAAGTGTATCAGGCATCGTGTACATTGCGTACTCCTTCCTTGTTCAGATTATTTTTGCTAACTGGAGCGAAAAATCTTTTCAGTTGGTGAGATTTTTCTTTATGAGTAAAAAAAAGAAACCCACTTGCACGTATGGAGCAAGTGGGTTTTATAATCAGTGTTATATAAATTACCAAGCCAGAGCAGATGCACCCAGAACAGCAGCATCAGCATCAGGAAGCTCAGAAACCATGATCTTAGCCTTACCCTTGAAGATAGGCATACAGTTCTCTTCGTAAGCCTTCTTGATAGGATCCATGATCAGGTCACCAGCCTTGGTCAGACCACCGAAGAAGATGTAAGCCTCTGGAGAAGAGAACTTGGTGAAGTCTGCCATAGTACGACCCAGCATGTTACCGGTGAACTCGAAGATTTCCTTAGCTACCTTGTCGCCCTTACCAGCAGCGATAGATACGTCGAGAGACTCGATCTGTGCAGGATCCTTCTCACGCAGCAAGCTTGGCTCATCGGTATTAGCCAAGATTTCACGTGCAGTGCGAGCAACACCAGTTGCAGAGCAGTAAGTTTCCAGACAGCCCTTGAAACCACAACCGCAAGGACGACCATCGCGCTCAGCGATAACGTGACCCAGCTCACCTGCGAAACCGTCGCAACCGTAAACCATCTCACCGTTAACTACGATACCAGAACCAACACCGGTTCCCAGAGTGATGACGATGAAGTTCTTCATGCCGCGAGCAGCACCGTACTTCATTTCACCCAAAGCAGCACAGTTAGCATCGTTAGAAAGGAAGCAAGGAATACCTAACTTCTCTTCGAAAGCCTTAGCGAAAGGAACTACACCCTTAGCCCACTTCAAGTTTGGAGCGAACTCGATAGTACCGTTGTAGAAGTTACCGTTAGGAGCACCCGCACCCATAGCCTTGATCTTCTCAATACCACCTACTCTCTCGATCATTGGCTTCAGACAAGCGATAGAAGCGTCAAGCCACTCCTCGAAAGTTTCGTATGCACCAGTCTTGATCTTACCAATTTCTACTACTTTAGCGTTAGCATCAACAATGCCGAATACTGAATTAGTACCACCCAGGTCCAATCCAATTACATAAGGTTTTTCAGTTGCCATATTTAAATTTTATAGGTTATTGTTTAAAGTTTACTTGGCAAAGATAGTCATTTTTTTATAATAATAGGAGAATTCAGCGGAAATTTCATTTTTTTGTCGTAATTTTGCACCATGCTTTGGATACAACCTGTAGATGTCGTAGATATGATATGGAAGGGCTTGCTGGTGGGGGTGACAGTGTCTGCTCCTATGGGACCAGTAGGCGTTCTGTGCGTGCAGCGTACTTTGAACAAGGGACGCTGGTTTGGCTTTGTGACAGGATTGGGAGCAGCGGTGAGTGACCTGATTTATGCTTTGATTACAGGCTTTGCATTAAGCTATGTGATAGATTTTATAGAGAATCCACAGACCATGTTCTGGATTCAAGCTTTTGGAAGCGTTCTTCTTTTCTTGTTTGGCGTGTATGCGTTTTTCAGCCATCCGGAAGGAAAGATGCGCCCTATTCCTAGGACTAGAGGTTCTTATATTCACAATGCCGTGACAGCTTTTGCCGTTACACTTTCTAATCCTCTGATCGTGTTCCTGTTCCTGGGCCTTTTTGCCCGTTTTAACTTCATAGCACCTAATCATCCGTTTGAGCAGGCCGTGGGTTATCTGGCCATTGTAGGTGGAGCCATTTGCTGGTGGCTTTTCCTGACTTATATGGTTGACAAGGTGCGTACACGTTTCGATGTGCGTGGAATATGGATGATTAACCGTGTTATTGGTGTTGTTGTGATGGTCGCATCGGTAATAGGGTTCATTTTGACCGTCACGGGTAAATCCCTTTACTGACGTGTTTATTTCAAGAGAACTTAAGAAACAGAGTATAGGTGAGTATCTGCTGTATATGTGGCAGGTAGAGGACTTGATTCGTGCATACGGCTGCAATGCAGACCGCCTGCGCCAGGAATATGTGCCTCGGTTTACACAATATACCAAGGAACAGCAGCAGGAACTGGCCCAATGGTACGCAGACCTGATAGAGATGATGCGCCAGGAAGGTGTGCTGGAGCAGGGACACCTGCAGATTAACAAGAACATTATTCTCTTGCTGACTGACCTCCACAATGAGGTACTGAAGTCGCCCAAGCATCCGTTCTACAGCGCAGCCTATTACAAGGCGCTTCCTTTCATTGTGGAAATCAGGAATAAGGGCGGAAAGAGAGACGTGCCCGAATTAGAGAATTGCTTTGATGCACTGTACGGAACCATGCTGCTGAAGCTCCAGCAAAAGCCTGTAAGCGCAGAGACCGCGAGTGCCGTGAAGGAAATCACCCATCTGATAGCCATGCTGAACGGTTTTTATCAGCAGGATAAGGAGGGAAACCTGGAATTGTAAATTATGAGTATGACTGAAATAGAAAGAAGAAGAACTTTTGCCATTATTTCTCACCCAGATGCGGGTAAGACCACACTGACAGAGAAACTGCTGCTTTTCGGTGGCCAGATTCAAGTGGCAGGTGCCGTAAAGAGCAACAAGATAAAGAAGACTGCTACATCGGACTGGATGGAAATAGAGAAACAGCGTGGTATTTCGGTAACCACTTCTGTGATGGAGTTTGATTACCAAGGATACAAGGTAAACATTCTGGATACGCCTGGACACCAGGATTTCGCCGAGGATACGTTCCGTACCCTGACAGCCGTAGACAGTGCCATCATTGTGGTAGATGGTGCCAAGGGTGTAGAGGCGCAGACCCGCAAGCTGATGGAAGTCTGCCGCATGAGAAAGACACCAGTCATTGTCTATGTGAACAAGATGGACCGCGAAGGAAAGGATCCGTTTGACCTGTTGGATGAGCTGGAAACCGAACTCCAGATCAGCGTGCGCCCACTGAGCTGGCCTATTAACCAGGGACAGCGTTTCAAGGGTGTGTACAACATCTATGAGCAGAAACTGGACCTGTACCAGCCTAGTAAGCAGGTGGTGACAGAGAAGGTGGAAGTGGACGTCAACAGCCCAGAACTGGATGAGAGAGTAGGCGAGGCAGATGCAGAGAAACTGCGTGCTGATCTGGAACTCATAGAAGGTGTCTATCCAGAGTTTGAAACAGAGACTTATCTGGCAGCTGACGTGGCTCCTGTGTTCTTCGGTTCTGCACTGAACAACTTCGGTGTGAAGGAACTACTGGACTGTTTTGTGGAAATAGCTCCAAGTCCAAGACCAGTCATGGCCGAGGAACGTGAAGTGGTTCCTACAGAACCTAAGTTCACCGGCTTTATCTTCAAGATCACTGCAAACATTGACCCGAACCACCGCAGCTGTGTGGCATTCTGCAAGGTCTGCTCCGGAAAATTCGTGCGCAATGCACCTTATTTAAATATGAGAACAGGCAAAACCCTGCGTTTCTCTTCACCAACCCAGTTCATGGCTCAGCGCAAGAGCACCATCGAAGAGGCTTATCCGGGTGACATCGTAGGTCTTCCTGATACTGGAAACTTTGCCATCGGTGATACCTTGACCGAAGGTGAGGACCTGCATTTCCGCGGACTTCCAAGTTTCTCTCCAGAGTTGTTCAAGTATATTGAAAACGCAGACCCTATGAAGACCAAGCAGCTGAACAAGGGCATTGACCAGCTCATGGACGAGGGTGTGGCTCAGCTTTTTGTGAACCAGTTCAATGGCCGAAAGATCATCGGTACCGTGGGTCAGCTGCAATTTGAGGTTATCCAGTACCGATTGGAGAATGAATACAATGCCAAGTGCCGCTGGGAACCGGTTCACCTGTACAAAGCTTGCTGGATAGAAAGCGACGATGCGGCTGAGCTGGAGAACTTCAAGAAACGCAAGTACCAATATATGGCCAAAGACCGTCAGGGAAGAGATGTGTTCCTGGCTGACTCTGGCTATGTGCTCCAGATGGCACAGAGCGACTTTGAACATATCCGTTTCCACTTCACCAGTGAGTTCTAAGGATGAAAAGATACGATAGAAATGTAACCGAAACCGAGGAGCGCAAGGATGTGCGCCCTAATCTTCCAAAAGCTTGGCAGGAAGATATCCGACAGGCTGTAGAGGTGATGAGAAAGGGCGGCGTGATTCTTTATCCTACTGATACCGTGTGGGGAATAGGCTGTGATGCTACCAACGCGGAGGCGGTGCGCAAGGTCTATGAGATCAAGCGCAGGGAGGATACCAAGGCCATGCTTGTGCTGGTGGACAGCGACAACCGCATACAGCGTTATGTGCAGGACGTGCCTAACGTGGCGTGGGACTTGCTGGACTGTGCAGACAAACCTTTGACCATTATTTTTGATGGCGCTAAGAATCTGCCAGAAAACCTGATAGGACAAGATGGTACTCTGGGCATTCGGGTAACGAAGGAAACTTTCAGTCAGCAGCTGTGTTTCCGCATGGCCCGTCCGGTAGTGAGCACCAGTGCCAATTTCAGCGGGGAGTTGCCTGCACGTTGCTTCGACGAGATTGATGAGGAGCTGAAATCCCTGGTGGACTATGTCTGCACTTCACGTAGAAACGACAAGCCTGCAGCTAAACCTTCCAGTATCATCAAGCTGGGTGCCGGGGGCTTGGTTAAGATTATAAGAGAATAAGTAAAATGAGAACCAATCAGGATAGAAGCAATATCATCTACAGAATCATTGACAAGATAATTTTGTGGAGGGAAAAGTACATGAGTGAACGCCAGTTCATTGTGCTTCTGTCTTTCTTTGTGGGTATTTCTACGGCTTTGGCAAGCATTCTCATGAAGTTCTTGATTCACCAGATAGAGACGTTGCTGACCAATCACTTTGACAACTTGGGAATCAACTGGTTGTATCTGGTCTATCCTGTAGTGGGAATCTGGTTGACGGGCTTGTTTGTGCGCTATATCGTAAAAGATGACATTGGTCATGGTGTGACCAAGATTCTGTATGCCATTTCCCGAAATCAAAGTCGTATAAAACCGCATAATTCATGGACCTCAGTGGTGGCGTCTTCCATTACCATCGGTTTCGGTGGTTCTGTGGGAGGTGAGGCGCCTATAGTGCTGACAGGCTCTGCCATAGGCTCACACATGGGCCAGACTTTCAAGCTTGATCACAAGAACCTGATGGTGCTGGTGGGCTGTGGTGCCGCAGGTGCCATTGCTGGTATTTTCAAGGCACCTATTGCCGGAGTGGTCTTCACGCTGGAAGTGCTGATGCTGGACCTGACCATGCACTCCCTTTTGCCGCTGCTGGTTAGCTGTGCTACCGCTACTTGCGTAACCTACGCGTTTACCGGTACCAGCGCCATGTTTGCCTTTAACCTGGAAGAACCGTTTGTGGTAGAACGTGTACCGGCAAGTATCATGCTGGGAATCTGCTGCGGTTTCCTGTCGCTCTATTTTACCCGTGCCATGAATTCCTTTGAGACGGTATTCGGGAAAATAAAGAATCCATACCAGAAACTGGCGCTGGGTGGAACTGTGCTGAGCGTGCTGATCTTCCTGTTCCCTTCACTATACGGTGAAGGCTATACACTGATAGATCTATTGTTGACGGGTAAGAACTCTGTCGACTGGGGTGAAGTGATGGACCGTTCCATGTTTTACGGAAAGGATCATTTGCTGCTGGTTTATCTGGGTCTGGTACTTCTCTTCAAGGTGTTTGCCACTACAGCAACCAACGGTGGAGGCGGTTGCGGTGGAACATTTGCACCAAGTCTGTTCCTGGGCTGTATCATGGGTTTCATCTTTGCCCGTCTGTGGAATACCAGTTCGCTGGACCTGATAAATGTGCCAGAATCTAACTATTCGCTGCTGGGAATGGCCGGCGTCATGAGCGGTGTCATGCATGCTCCACTGACCGGTATCTTCCTGATTGCAGAGCTGACAGGCGGTTACGACCTGTTCCTGCCGCTGATGATTGTCAGCCTCAGTTCGTACCTGACCATCATCGCCTTCGAGCCTCACAGCATCTACTCCATGCGTCTGGCCAAGAAGGGCGAGTTACTTACACACAATAAGGATGCTTCCATCATGACACTCATGAGCATGGACGACCTGATAGAAAAGGATTTCCTGAAGGTCAGCCCGGAAATGACTCTGGGTGAGCTGGTCAGCGTCATAGCCAAGGCCAAGAGAAACCTGTTCCCTGTGGTGGATGCTGCCGGTGTATTACGAGGCATCATTCAGTTGGATGATGTGAGAAACCTGATTTTCCGTCCGGAACTCTATCACCGTTTTCTGTGTGATCGGTTGATGACTCCTGCTCCTGCCCGAATCCGCAATACAGAATCCATGGCAGCAGTCATGCGCCGGTTTGACGAGACCAATGCCTGGAGCCTTCCGGTAGAAGATTCAAACGGCCGGTTCTTAGGTTTCATTTCCAAGAGCAGGGTGTTCAGTACCTATCGTCAGGTGCTGGTAGATTTCTCACAAGAATAAAAAAGAGAAAATGAAGAAAGAAGATTTAAGAATAGTATATATGGGTACACCAGACTTTGCGGTAGAAAGTCTGCGCTGTCTGGTGGAAGGTGGCTATAACGTAGTGGGTGTCATTACCATGCCTGACAAGCCTATGGGACGCCATGGCAGTGTGTTGCAGCCAAGTCCGGTGAAGCAATATGCGGTAGAACATGGTCTGAAAGTCCTGCAGCCTGAGAAACTGAAAGACGAAGCCTTTGTGGAGGAACTACGAGCCCTGAAAGCAGACTTGCAGATTGTTGTGGCTTTCCGCATGCTGCCCGAAGTGGTGTGGAACATGCCGCCAATGGGTACGTTCAATCTGCATGCATCGCTGCTGCCTCAGTACAGAGGTGCTGCCCCTATAAACTGGGCCGTGGTGAATGGTGACAAGGAAACCGGTATCACCACCTTTTTCCTGAAGCACGAGATTGACACCGGTGAGGTGATCCAGCAGGTGCGTGTACCAATCCATGACGAGGACAACGTGGGTGATGTTCACGATCGCCTGATGGAACTGGGTGGAAAGCTGGTGGTGGAAACCGTAGACAACATCATAGCAGGAACCGTGACATCCATCCCTCAGGAGCAGATGCTGACTGACGAACCTTTGCGTCCGGCACCAAAAATTTTCAAGGAGACTTGCCGGATAGACTGGAACCAGCCTATTCAGAAGGTTTACGATTTTGTGAGAGGTTTTTCTCCATATCCTGCAGCTTGGACTGAACTTCAGAACGGTGAAACGGTGCAGGTCATGAAAATCTATGAAACCCGGAAAGAACCCGCAGCTGTGGCTGAGAACCCTGGAACTGTCCTTTGTGACAAGCACGGTCTGAAGGTTGCCTGTACCGATGGCTATCTGCAGGTTAACAGCCTTCAGATGGCAGGAAAGAAAAGAATGGCTATAAAGGATTTCCTCTGTGGATTCAAACCATTAGATAATTGTATGTGTAACTGATTAAACTGATTATATGCCTATAATATCTCCATCATTGCTCGCCGCAGATTTTGGTAACTTGCAGCGTGAGCTAGAAATGATCAATGAAAGTGAAGCAGACTGGTTGCATCTGGACATCATGGACGGTGTCTTTGTGCCAAACATCACTTTTGGTCTGCCACTTTTGAACATGATTCGTAAGCACCTGAAGAAACCTATGGATGTGCATCTTATGATTGTACAGCCAGAAAAGTTTATTGAGGGCAGTAAGGAAATCGGTATTGAAATGATGACTGTTCATTATGAAACCTGTACCCACATTCACAGAACCTTGCAGGATATTCACAATGCCGGCATGAAAGCTGGTGTGGCTCTGAATCCTGGAACTCCTGTCTGTCTGCTGCGTGACATCATAGAGGATGTTGACGTGGTCATGATCATGTCTGTAAATCCAGGTGCAGGAGGACAGAAATTCATCATGCATTCACTGGACAAGGTTCGTGAATTGAAGAAGCTGATACAGGAAACCGGTTCTCATGCCTTGATAGAAATAGATGGTGGCGTGAACGACAAGACCGCCCCAATGCTTCTGGAAGCAGGAGCAGATGTGCTGGTTGCCGGTTCTTATGTGTTTGGTGCAGAAGATCCTAAGAAGGTTATTCGCGAACTTAAAGCACTCTGATAATGCTAAAACCCATTCTGACTGAGGAACAATTGGCCCAGATTTCTTTCTGGCTCAAGAATTGCTCTCATTTTGTGCTTTGCGCACACATTTCACCCGATGGTGACGCCATAGGTTCTTGTCTGGGCCTGGCAAGCTTCTTGCGTGGGTTAGGAAAAGAGGTTACAGTAGTCATGCCGAATCATTTTCCGGAATTCCTGCACTGGATGAAGGGAACAGATGAAATTCTTCTGGCCGACCGAGATACAGAACAGGTAGAACTGGCCTTTCAGGAGGCAGAAGTGGTGTGCTGTCTGGACTTCAATGACTTGGGTAGAATAGAAGAACTGGGTGAGATAGCCCGTAAGTCTCATGCCGATTTCTGGCTGATAGACCATCATCTGGATCCCGGAGATTTCTGCAAGGTGACAGTTTCATATCCACTCATGAGTTCTACTTGTGAACTGGTGTTCCGCATCATCTATCAGTTGGGCGGGTTTGGCTGCATGACCAAGGAAGCAGCAGAGGCTATTTACTGTGGCATGTGCACAGATACCGGTGGCTTTACCTATAACTCTAACAACAGTGAGATCTTTTTGATTATCAGCCTGCTTCTGCAGAAAGGCATCGACAAGGACTTGATTTACAGAAAAATCTATAACAACTATTCTGTAGACCGTATTCATCTCATGGGTTTTGTGCTTTACGAGAAGCTGCAGGTGTTGGAAGACTTCCATGCCTCTTTCTTTACCTTAGAGCGCAAAGAACTGAAGCATTTCCATTTCACCAAGGGGGATGCCGAAGGTCTGGTCAATATCCCTCTGACCATAAAGGGAATGAAACTGTCCATTTCCTTACGTGAAGATACGGAAAAGGACCGTATTCTGGTGTCTTTGCGCAGCGTAGATGATTTCCCTTGTAATAAGATGGCTGAGGAGTTTTTCAATGGAGGTGGTCACAAAAATGCGGCTGGAGGACGTTTGGATTGTGATATGGAAGAAGCTATCAGCATCACAAAAAAGGCCATTTATACGTACGAATACCTGTTGGTTGATAAAAAATAGTTATTAAATACTAATTGTGAACGAAGAGCGCCGGTTAGAAAAAAAAGATTTTATATTTTTGCAACTTGAATTGTAATAAATCCGTATGAAAAAACTGACATATTTGCTTCTTCTTGTTATTCCTGCATGGGCTTTCTTGAGCTGCAGCAATACCGTAAGCTATGCTGAAATGAAGAAGAACGAGCGTAATAATATTAGACGTTTTATAGATTCTGCAGGAATAAAGGTTATTTCTGAGAGCCAGTTCTATGCACAGGATTCCATGACTGACGTCAGTAAGAATGAGTATGTCTTATTCGATCAGTCGGGCATCTACATGCAGATTGTAAATAAGGGCGAAGGTATTAAATTGAAAGACGGTGATACTCGCAAGGTATTGTGCCGCTTCTTGGAGCGTCGTGTCTCTAACGGTGATACGATTACTACGAATATGTTCAGCACTTCTATCGTGGATGTAATGATGGTGACAAATAACAGTGGTAGCTATTCTGCTTATTTTACTACCGGATACATGATGCAGAATTATAACTCAACTGCAGTTCCTGGTGGTTGGATTTGTCCTTTCCCATTCATCCGCCTGAACCGTGAATTGGATAATCTGGCAAAGGTTAAGGTTATCGTTCCTCATTCACAAGGACATAGCGATGCAGTCCAGAGTGTTTCCCCATTCTACTATGAGATAGATTATCAGCTGGGGCGTTAATTCAGACAATCATCAAATCACTCATAATCCCATCAGAGATGAAAATTCCCTGGTGGGATAATTTTATCCGGTCGTCTTCTATATCCAGTGTTCCTTGCAGAATGTGCGATTGTGCCATTTTACGGGCATAATTTACGAAACGGGTGCCAAAATGATTTTGTACATGGGTTAGAGAAAAGCCTTCGGAGGTGCGTAATCCAGTCATCACGTATTCATTGTAACGCATTTCCAGGGTCAGGTTCTCTTTTTCAAAGTCCAACTGCCTTTTTTCTATACCTTTTATATATAGTTCCAGATCTGCTACATTCCACTGTCTGGATTCTCCGTCGTAGGAGTGAGCTGCTGCTCCACAGCCTAAGTAAGGAATGCCTTTCCAGTAGCTGGAATTGTGACGGGAATGGTAGCCGGGCTTGCAGAAATTGGAAATTTCGTAATGCCTGAATCCTGCTTCTCGGGTGTGAGCAATAAGCTTTTCAAAAAACAGAACGGACTGGTCTTCCTCCACTTCCTTGACTTCATGCTCCTTCCAGAGTTTCCAGAGCGGAGTACCTTCTTCGTACATGAGGTGATAGGAGGAAAGATGGGTTATGGGTAGAGACAAGGCTGTGTCCAGGTCTTTCTCCCATTCTTCCATCGTTTCTCCGGGAAGACCGTAGATTAGGTCAATACTGATGTTCTCAAATCCGAGGTTGTGACAGCGGTGTACGGCATCCAGGGCTTGCTGGGCCGTGTGTCTGCGATTCAGTAATTTGAGTTTCCTGTCATCGAATGTCTGTATACCCATGGAAAGCCTGTTGATGGGTAATTCATTCAGCTGTTTCAGGTAATCTTCAGACAGGTCATCGGGGTTTGCCTCTATCGTGATTTCTGCTTCCGCTTTTACCTTGAAGTTCTGATAGATGGCAGAAAACAGGAGATGCAGCTCTTCTCCAGAAAGTTGTGACGGTGTTCCACCTCCAATGTAAATGGTGTCGATGAGCTCTTCCTTGAGATAGCCAGAGCGGATTTCCATTTCCCGGCAGACGGCTTGCACATAGCGCTTCTTCTGCTCAATCAGGGTGGTAGAGTAGAAATCGCAATAAATGCAACGTTTCTTGCAGAATGGGATATGAATATAAAGGCCTGCCATACGCTTGCAAAGATAAGTCTTTTATTTGTTATTTCCGTGGCTTTCGGTTATCTTTGTACCCATGTTTTACAGCTTCAGTACCTACCAGTCTCATTACAAGCACCTTATTACGCTAGGTGTTCCTGTCATTATCGGGCAATTGGGCAACATCATCTTGAGTTTTGCTGATACGCTCATGATTGGCCAGCACAGTACCTATGAGCTGGCTGCTGCAAGTTTTGTAAATTCCATCTTTAATCTTGTCATTATCTCTGCCATGGGATTTACTTACGGGCTGACGCCTTTGCTAGGTGCCGCGGTGGGTAGGAACGACAGACTTCAAGCTGGAAGTCTGGCCAAAAATAGTTTGGCAGCAAATACAGTTGTAGCATTTCTACTGGTCATGTGCATGGGGCTGATCTATTCCGTCATAGAGCTGTTAGGAATGCCCGATGAACTGGTGCCTCTCATGAAATCCTATTTCCTGATATTACTGGCATCACTCCCTTTCGTCTTGTGGTTCAACACGTTCAAGCAGTTTTCTGACGGGATTCTGGATACTCGTACGCCCATGTGGATCTTGCTGTTTGGAAACTTGTTTAACATCATAGGCAATTATCTTTTGATTTATGGCAAGCTTGGTCTCCCGGAATTAGGACTGAACGGTGCTGGAATTGCGACATTGGTGTCTCGCATTGCGATGGCTGGAATAGGTTTCCTGTTGTTTTTCACCCGCAAGAGTAATAGGGAATACAGGTTGGGATTTCTGCGTGGTAAAATAAATAAGGTAGATTTCTGGGATTTGAACCGGATGGGCTGGCCGGTTTTCCTTCAAATGGGAATGGAAACAGCTTCTTTTTCGCTCAGCAGCATCATGGTGGGCTGGATTGGTACTGTGGCTATGGCTGCTCATCAGATCATGCTCACCATTTCACAGCTTTGCTACCTGGTATTTTATGGCATGTCTGCAGCGGTAGCTGTGCGGATCAGCCATTTTAGAGGTCAGCATGATCTGTTGAACTTGAAAAGAACAGCTTCTGCAGGATTTCATTTGAACCTGTTCCTCATCTTGTTTACCTCTTTCCCTGTTTTTCTGCTACGCAATGTAGTAGGAGGGTTGTTCACCGACAGCCAGGAAGTTGCTCTTCTGGTGGCTCATACCATTCTTCCGCTAGTGGTTTATCAGGTTGGCGATGGGCTTCAAATTAATTATTCAAGTGCTCTTCGTGGAATAGGCGACGTAAAGCCTATGGTATGGTATGCATTTTTGGCTTATTTTGTCATCTCATTGCCAGTGGGCTATTTCCTGGGAATTGTTTGTCAGCTAGGGTTAATAGGCATTTGGTTTGCTTTTCCTTTCGGTTTGACTTCTGCCGGAATTCTCTATTACATTCGGTTCAGAAAGAGCGTTGCTTTTTTGCGTTAAGTAGCCATTTGCCCCTTTTTATGTACAATAAAAGTGAAAAAGAAGGGTAAATCTTGGCGAAATGCGAAATAATTGCTATATTGCGTTTCGAAATTTTTAAAAACCTATAAAATCTAACGATATGAAAGTATATCAGACTAATGAAATCAAGAACATTGCCCTGCTGGGTAATGATGGTAGTGGAAAGACCACCCTCACAGAGTCTCTGCTCTTTGAGAGTGGTATCATAAAACGCCGTGGCCGTATTACAATGAAGAATACGGTCAGTGATTATTTCCCTGTAGAGCAGGAGTATGGATATTCTGTATTCTCTACTGTCTATCATGTAGAGTATAACAATAAGAAGCTGAACATCATTGACTGTCCTGGATCTGACGACTTTGTGGGCGGAGCTATGACTGCATTGGGTGTTACAGATACTGCTATCTTGTTGTTGAACGGCCAGTATGGTCCAGAAGTTGGTACCCAGAACCATTTCCGTTATACTGAGAAGTTGGGCAAGCCTGTTATCTTCCTGGTTAACCAGTTAGATAATGAGAAGTGCGACTATGACTTGTGCGTAGAGCGCCTGAAGGAAGCTTATGGTTCTAAGTGTATCCAGATTCAGTATCCTATTGAGACCGGTCCAAACTTCAATTCTCTGATTGATGTCCTGTTGATGAAGAAGTATTCTTGGGGCCCAGAAGGTGGTGTTCCTACCATTGAGGATATTCCTGCAGATCAAATGGATAAGGCTATGGAGCTTCACAAGGCACTTGTAGAGGCTGCAGCAGAAAACGATGAGACTTTGATGGAGAAGTTCTTTGAGGAAGAGACTTTGACAGAGGATGAAATGCGTGAAGGTATCCGTAAGGGTCTGGCTGCACGCAGCATGTTCCCAATCTTCTGCGTTTGCGCAGGAAAGGATATGGGTGTTCGCCGTCTGATGGAGTTCTTGGGTAATGTTGTTCCATTCGTTGACGAGATGCCTCAGATTCACAATACCCGTGGTGAGGCTGTTGCTCCAGATCCAAATAGTCCTACTTCTCTTTATTTCTTCAAGACTGCTGTTGAACCACACATTGGTGAAGTTCAGTATTTCAAGGTAATGTCTGGTACTGTTAAGGAAGGTGATGACCTGAACAATGCAGATCGTGGTTCTAAGGAACGTATTGCTCAGCTGTTTGTCTGCGCTGGTGCTAACCGTGAAAAGGTAGAGAAACTGGTTGCTGGTGATATCGGTTGTACAGTGAAGTTGAAGGATGTAAAGACTGGCAACACTTTGAATGGCAAGGATTGCGACTATCGTTTCAACTGGATTAAGTATCCAAATCCTAAGTATTCTCGTGCTATCAAGGCTGTCAATGAGGCAGAAACTGAAAAGATGATGCAGATCCTGAACCGTATGAGTCAGGAAGACCCTACATGGGTAATCGAGCAGTCTAAGGAATTGCGCCAGACCATCGTTCACGGACAGGGTGAGTTCCACTTGCGTACCTTGAAGTGGAGAATGGAGAACAATGAAAAGTTGAAGATTGAATTCTCTGAACCACGTATTCCATATCGTGAAACTATCACAAAGGCAGCTCGTGCTGATTATCGCCATAAGAAGCAGTCTGGTGGTGCTGGTCAGTTCGGTGAGGTTCATTTGATTGTTGAGCCATATTATGAGGGCATGCCTGCTCCTGATTCTTATAAGTTCAATGGCCAGGAGTTCAAGATGAACGTAAAGGGCACAGAAACTGTTGATCTGGATTGGGGTGGTAAGATGGTATTCGTTAACTCTATCGTAGGTGGTGCAATCGATGCACGTTTCTTGCCTGCTATCCAGAAGGGTATTATGCAGAAGTTGGAGCGCGGTCCATTGACTGGTTCTTATGCTCGTGACGTACGCGTTATTGTTTACGATGGTAAGATGCACCCAGTAGATTCTAACGAACTTTCATTCACCTTGGCTGGTCGCCAGGCATTCTCTGAGGCCTTCAAGTTGGCTGGTCCTAAGTTGCTGGAACCTATCTATGATGTAGAGGTCTTCGTTCCATCTGACCGCATGGGTGATGTAATGAGTGATCTTCAGGGCCGTCGTGGTATGATTATCGGTATGAGTTCTGAGGCTGGTTACGAGAAGCTGCAGGCTAAGGTTCCTTTGAAGGAGTTGAGCAACTATTCTACAGCTCTTTCTTCACTGACTGGTGGTCGTGCATCTTTCATCATGAAGTTTGCAAGCTACGAATTGGTTCCTGGCGATGTTCAGAACAAGCTGGTTGCAGAATTTGAGGCTGCACAGAAAGACGAGGATTAATATTTTACTATACTATAAAAAAGGAGCACTTCTTAAGAGGTGCTCCTTTTTTTGTGTTAAAGTTATTTATTTGGCATGTATTTTTGCGTGTTTTGTTAATTCGTGTAAATTCTGTTAAAAAACAAGAGTGTTAATTGTTAAGTTAAAAATTAACAGTTGTACTTTTGCGGTATGAAAAAGACCACCATAATTGTATTGGGAATTGTCATGGCCCTCTCATTTTCGAGCTTGCTTTATATGCAGCTTCATTATATCAATGAGATGACCCGTGCCCGTCAGGAGCAGTTCAGAGAAACGGTTACCCGTTGTCTGAATACTGCTGCCCGTAATTTGGAGTTGCGCGAGACCAAGCGATATTTGGAGAAAGATGTGGCAGAGACTCAGCAACATTCTGTGGAAGATTCTGTTCAGATTCACAAGGACAATGCTTCTGATATCATTCAGCATACTCGTCAGCAAACTGTTACATCAAAAGACGGAACCGTTTATCAGACATTTGATGTCCGGACAGAAATCACTCGCCCTGCCGTACATAATAATATGGTAATGGAACGAGGAAAGAACTCTATCTCTCAGGCATCAAAATCATTGAGGCAAGAAGTAAAGGACCGATACGTTTATCAAAAGGCATTGCTGGATGAAGTGGTTTATAATATCCTTTATACAGCCAGCGATAAACCCTTGGAGGAACGAATCAATTATCAGCAGCTTGATCAGGATATAAAATCGGAGCTTACCAATAGCGGCATTGATTTGCCTTATCATTTCCGCATAACTACGAATGATGGCAAGGAAATCTATCGTTGCTCTGATTATGAGGTGGCGGGAGAAGATAACATATTCTCGGCAACTCTTTTCCAGAAGTCGCCAGCTTCCAGAATGGGTACTGTAAAAGTTCATTTCCCTGATCTGGACAGCTATATCTTCAGCTCTGTCCGTTATATGATTCCTACGTTGATCTTCACGGGAATATTGCTCATAACGTTCATCTTTACTATTTTCTCACTGGTAAGACAGAAGAAATTGTCTGAGATGAAGAACGACTTCATTCATCATCTTACCCATGAGTTCAAGACACCAATCTCTACTATATCTTTGGCTGCTCAGATGCTGAATGATGAAAGTGTGGCAAAATCGCCAACCATGGTGCAGCATACCACAAAGATCATTAATGAGGAGACCAAGCGTCTTCGTATGCAAGTGGAAAAGGTGCTTCAGATGTCATTGTTTGACCGCAGCGGAGCAACCAACCTGAAAAAGGAAGAAATAGATTTCGATGCTCTTATTGCAGGGGTGGTAGATACTTTTGCTTTAAAAGTACAACAATACGGAGGAAGCATTGACGCCAAGCTGGAGAGCGAGGATCCTATAGTCATGGGTGACAATATGCACCTGACGAATGTGATCTTTAATCTTATGGACAATGCCGTAAAGTATCGGAGAGAAGGGGTGGACCTTCAACTTTGTGTCAGAACCTGGAATGAAGGAGAAAAGCTAAAGATCAGCATCCAGGATAACGGCATCGGAATAAAGAAAGAAGATGTAAAGAGAATTTTTGAAAAGTTTTACCGGGTTCAGAACGGAAAACTGCACGATGTAAAAGGCTTTGGATTAGGCTTGGCTTATGTGAAGCTAATCGTCAAGGCACATAAAGGCGATATCGTGGCAGAGAGTGAACTTGGAAAGGGAACGAAATTTATAATAACATTACCAACCATAAATTAAGAAGTGATTATGGAAGAAAAATTGAGACTCTTATTGTGTGAAGATGATGAGAATTTAGGTATGCTTTTGCGCGAGTATTTGCAGACAAAAGGATATGTTGCAGAACTATGTTCAGATGGTGATGCTGGATATAGAGCATTCCAGAGAGGAAAATTTGACCTGTGCATACTGGATATCAATATGCCAAAGAAAGATGGTCTGACTCTGGCCCAGGATATTCGTGCCATCAATCCCGATGTTCCTGTAATCTTCCTTACAGCTAGAACCTTAAAAGAAGATATTCTGGAAGGTTTTAAGCATGGTGCAGATGATTATATCACCAAGCCGTTCTCAATGGAAGAGTTGGTATTGCGAATTGAAGCAATTCTGCGTCGTGTGCGTGGCAAGAAGAATAAGGAGAGCAGTGTATATCACATTGGCAAGTTCTTGTTCGACACCCAGAAGCAGTTGCTGTCTTGTGGTGATGAGCAGGTCAAGCTGACTACTAAAGAATCTGAATTGTTAGGTTTGCTTTGCTCTCATGCCAATGAGATTCTGCAGCGCGATTTCGCTTTGAAGACCATTTGGATTGATGATAACTATTTCAATGCAAGAAGTATGGATGTCTATATTACAAAGCTTCGCAAGCATTTAAAGAATGACCCAGAAATTGAAATCATCAACATCCACGGAAAAGGTTACAAGTTGATAACTCCTGTTGAGGAATAAAAATAAAATAGGCTCGGATTTCCGAGCCTATTTTATTTGCATTGGTCAAAAAATACAAGATTATTCAGTGTATTTCTTGTTCAGGATGATGTGGGCAACCAAGCCAACAACCAAAAGAGCCATCATGCTAGCGGTATAAGCATTGTTGCTGCACAAGCCACCAACATAGTAGCTAGCAATCAAACCTACAGCTGCCAATACAATAATGAGAATGCCTAAGTTTTTCATATATGTGTGTTTTTTTAATTATTTATTTCGAGGATATTTCTAAATCAGTCACAAATTAACGCATATTTCTTGAAATAGAGAAACAAATTCAAGAAAAAATACTAAAAGCGACCATATTTTTTTACTCAGCAGCGTTTTCAAACACTTTTCGGAGAGTTTCTTGACATACGATAACTTGTTCTGTCGTAAGCCCTCTTAACTGTTCCATTAGCGTTCTGTTTGCCACTTGATATGCCTTTTCAGCAACCTCACGCCCTTTGATAGTCAGGAAGACGCGTTTCTCTCGTAAATCTTCTTTTCCTTTCCTTCTGAGTACCAATTCCTCTGCTTCCATCTTTCCAATGGTTCTGTTCATCCAGGCTTTGTCCTTGTAAGTGGATGTACAGAGAAAATTCTGGGTAACACCATCTTTTTCTCTTAAATACAACATGACTAACCAAATGTCTGGTGTGATAGGAATGTTGTGATTTCTGAAGTTTTTGTTAAGTTTGTGGGCGATAGCAATGGAAACCTTGCCTCCAAGCAAGGCCATAATTAAGTCCACATCAAAGAATTGTGTGTTCATAACTCTCTACTTTGTACGCAAAAATAGTAAATTATAGCAAATCACCAAAATTCATTGGAAATAAAGAAAAAAGGTGTGAAATCATTCTTCTGTTCCGGAAAATTGTATTACCTTTGCACCGCATTTTTGCAGAATTATTAATTAAATTATTTAAAGTAGTATGAATCAATACGAAACCGTTTTCATTTTGACTCCCGTTTTGTCTGATGATCAGATGAAGGAAGCGGTAGGTAAATTCAAGACCCTGCTCACCGATGCTGGTGCAGAGATTCTTAATGAAGAGAATTGGGGTTTGAAGAAGTTGGCTTATCCTATTGAGAAGAAGTCTACTGGCTTCTATCAGTTGATTGAGTTCAAGGCAGAACCTACAGTAATTGACAAGTTGGAAATCAACTACCGTCGTGATGAGAGAGTTATTCGCTATCTTACTGTTAAGATGGAGAAGTACGCAGCAGAATATGCTGAGAAGCGTCGTAACAACAAAAAGAAGGAGGATTAATTATGGCAGTTGCACAGGCATCAGAGATCAGATATTTGACTCCACCTACCATCGATACTAAGAAGAAGAAGTATTGCCGTTTCAAGAAGAGCGGTATCAAGTATATCGATTACAAGGATCCAGAGTTCCTGAAGAAGTTCTTGAACGAGCAGGGTAAGATTTTACCTCGCCGTATTACCGGTACTTCATTGAAGTATCAGCGTCGTGTTGCTCAGGCAGTAAAGAGAGCTCGTCATTTGGCATTGCTCCCATTCGTAACTGATATGATGAAATAATAAAGAGGAGGAATTGTATGGAAATTATTTTGAAGAAAGATGTTATCGGTCTTGGTTTCAAGGACGATATCGTAGAAGTAAAGAACGGTTATGGCCGTAACTATTTGATTCCTCAGGGTTTTGCAGTGATCGCTTCTCCAGCTGCTAAGAAGATGTTGGCAGAAGAGTTGAAGCAGCGCGCTCACAAGTTGGCTAAGATTAAGGCTGACGCTGAGGCACTGGCTGAGAAGATCAATGCTGTTTCTTTGACTATCCCAGTAAAGGTTAGTGCAGCAGGTGCTGTTTACGGTTCTGTAAACAACATGATGTTGGCTGACGAATTGGCTAAGCAGGGCATCGAGATTGATCGTAAGATCATCGCTTGCAAGGATGTTAAGGCACTCGGTTCATTCGAGGCTCCTGTTAAGCTGCATCGTGAGGTAACTGCTGCTCTGAAGTTTGAGGTAGTTCCTGCACAGGAAGAAGCTTAAACGATTGTAGCTCTGTTTATTAAACATAGACCTCCGGATTTCATATGAAATCCGGAGGTTATTTTTTTCTCTCTACAATATAGATTTTTTCAAAAAAAATAAACCTGCTGGACAATGTCCAACAGGTTCCAATTCCCTCTATTCGTAACAATAGATTACTCAGCAACTACAGTGTCAGTAGCGCAAGTGTCAGCAGCAACAGTATCAACTGGAGCAACCTCTTCCTCAACAACAACTGAATCAACTGCCTCAGCCTCACCCTGAGCCTGATTTCCGCAAGATGCGAAAGAAACAGCTGCCATAGCTACGAACATAAATACCAACTTCTTCATAATTTTCTTTGCTTTTAAAACTTGTAAAACAATCAATTGTTTATTAAAACGCTGCAAAGGTAAGGAGTTTTTTATTATGTTGTATCTTTTTTTTCAACTTTTTTTTGAATATTTTTAGTAACATTTTGTAATGTGTTGATATTTAGGATAATATAAAATGTTAAAAATCTCTTGTGTGGGCACACAAAGACCTAAAAACACTGAAAAATTATTATATAATCTTATTTTATGCTATCTTTGCATGCAAATAGAATTGACATGATTGACGCTTTAGTTTTTCAAGATAAGACAGCCGCTTATGAAACACTGGGATGTAAACTCAATTTCAGTGAAACCTCTGCTATTGGACGTATGCTGCAGGAGGCAGGTGTACGAACTGCTAGAAGAGGTGAACAGGCAGATATTTGTGTGATCAATACCTGTTCTGTAACTCAGATGGCAGATAAAAAATGTCGCCAGGCTATTCATAAGCTTGTAAAAAGACATCCGAATGCTTTTGTCGTGGTGACAGGCTGCTACGCCCAGCTAAAGCCTGGTGAAGTGGCAGAGATTCCTGGTGTGGACCTGGTGCTTGGGGCAGAACAGAAGGGCGAGCTCCTTTCCTATCTGGGAAATCTCAAGAAAAAAGATCAGGCAGAGTTCTTTACGGTTCCTACAAAGGATATTCGTACTTTCTCTCCATCTTGCAGCAGGGGAGACCGTACACGTTTCTGGCTTAAGGTTCAGGATGGTTGTAACTACTATTGCACTTATTGTACTATTCCTATGGCAAGAGGACGATCTCGCAACGGTTCTATTGCTTCATTGGTAGAACAGGCCAGACAGGCTGCTGCCGAGGGAGGAAAAGAAATTGTTATTACGGGTGTAAATATAGGTGATTTCGGCCGTACGACCGGTGAATCTTTTCTGGATTTGATTAAAGCATTAGACGAGGTAGAAGGAATAGAACGCTATAGAATATCTTCCATAGAGCCTGATCTGCTTACCGATGAGATAATAGAGTATTGTTCTCATTCTCGTGCTTTCATGCCCCATTTTCATATTCCATTGCAAAGTGGATCGGATGAAATCCTTAAACTCATGCACCGTCATTATGAGCGTCAGCTTTTTGCCGATAAGATTTACAAGATTAAAGAACTGATGCCTGATGCATTTATAGGGGTGGATGTCATGGTGGGAACACGCGGAGAGACTCCGGAATATTTCCAGGACAGTTATGATTTTATCCGTTCTCTAGATTTGACTCAGCTTCATGTATTCACTTATTCTGAACGTCCTGGTACCAAGGCGCTGAATATCGATTACGTTGTTTCTGCTCAGGAGCGTCATCGCCGTTCACAGCTTCTGTTGGATTGGAGCGAAGAACAGACGAAGGCTTTTTATGCCCGTCATATTGGTTGTATCAAGACAGTTCTGCTGGAGAAACCAAAGCCAGGTATGCCATTCCATGGTTTTACAGATAATTACATCCGTGTGGAAGTGGCTGATGCATGTGCTCATCAGGACAATACTTTAGTACGTGTGTTACTGGGTGAGTTCAATGAAGATAAATCGGCCTTGAAAGGTACAATAGTCAATGAATAAGGTTGCTGTTGTCATTTTAAACTGGAACGGGGCGGAAATGTTGAAACAGTTTCTCCCTTCTGTTATCTCTTTCTCCACTATAGAAGGAGTAGAGATCGTTGTGGCAGACAATCACTCTTCTGACCAGTCTTTACAGGTTTTGCAGTCAGAATTTCCTCAAGTTCGTGTAATTTGTCTGGAGGAGAACTATGGTTTCGCAGAAGGATACAATAGAGCCTTGGCACAGATTCTGGCAGAGTATGTGGTGCTATTGAATTCTGATGTGGAGGTAACACCAGACTGGCTTCAGCCTTTGGTTAGTTTCATGGATTCACATCCTGAGGTGGCTGCTTGCCAACCTAAGTTGCTTTCATACAGAAACAAGAATTTGTTTGAATATGCCGGTGCAGCGGGTGGATATCTGGACCGTTTTGGTTATCCTTATTGTCGTGGACGTATCATGGGTACAGTTGAGGAGGATAGAGGCCAATATAATTCTATCTGCTCTATTCTCTGGGCCAGTGGTGCAGCATTGTTCATTCGTTTAAAAGACTATATAGAGGCAGGAGGGCTTGACGCCGCTTTCTTTGCCCATATGGAAGAAATAGATCTTTGCTGGAGACTTCGTACCCGTGGCAGAGACATCGTCTGTATTCCTCAAAGTGTGGTTTATCATGTAGGGGCCGCTACGCTGAAAGAAAGCCCAAGAAAGACTTTCTTGAATTTCCGGAACAATCTCCTTATGCTGTATAAGAACCTTCCTCAAGAAGAGCTAAACACTGTGCTAGCCGTTCGTATGCTACTGGATTATGTGGCAGCGTTTAAGTTTTTTGTTTCGGGTGATTGGGGCAATGCCCTTGCAGTGATTAAAGCCCGAATGGCATATAGAAAGCTTAAGCAGGATTACAGATTAAAACGAGAGGAAAACTTGAGAAAAAGAAAGGTGGCACGTGTTAATGAACGCACCACCCGATTCCTTATTCTTGATTATTATTTACGAGGATATAAACGTTTTACTTAGCCTTGTAAACCAGTTCAATCTTCTTATATTTCTTTTCTGTTGCATTATTCCAATGTTCTGCAACACCTAAGCTTTTTAGGGTTGTTCCATCTCCTTCTGGATCATAAACTGTTTTTGAAGGAGCATTGTCTGCCATTGCTGCTTCAACCATATATGCATCTGCATAATTCAAATCAGGAGCATCAGGAAATTCAGAAGCGATAAAGTCTAGTCCAACTGCATCTATTGCAACAGGATCTTGTGAGGCCAGCAAAGAACATGGCCAATTGCCGTTAAATGGGGCCATGTTCCATTTTGGCTTTGGCAGGCCATCAACAAGCTTACAACCGTATAGGCCGTCTATCAGATAGAGCATGGTCTTTCCGCCAATGTCTTTGTGACCCATGTAGTCAACAAATGTAATGTATCTTGGATTACCATGACGGTCTTGGTTCATGTTAACGTGAGCATTTTTACGCCAGTCTTTGTTGATATCTACAACTCCATACCAGTTCTTTCCGCAAAGTGTGACACCTTGTCCCACATGTCCCTTTAAAAGAGCCATGTTGATAAGATAATCTGCCTCTGTACAAGCTGTGGTCAATCCTGTACGCATACGTGCACTTTCTTTAGAATAGTGAACAGCATCTGCCACATAGTTTGATTTTGTACGTCCTTCTTCTCCTACGTTATCCACATAGTTTACGTTAGGAAATTCTCCATGGCATTTCTTGTACACACCATTGGTCAAATAACGGCTGGCATCGAAAACTGTGATGCATTCTTGAGCCACACCGGCTTTCTGAATAAGAGAACGCAAAAGGGCCAGGACCATATGAGGTGAAGCGTTGATTTCACCGCTCTCTTCATAATTATAGGTATTGTTCATGTTTACCTTAATACCTATTTTCTGTCCTTTTTTATAACCCTTTTTCTGATTGTGTACTTTTTGATTGAATGACTTGAATAAAGCATCCCAAGCTTTTGCTTCGTTCTTACATCCTGTCAGTGTTGTCAGTGCATTAGAAACTAACCAGTCTGTCAGTTCTTGGTTATTCCATTGGTCTTCATACCAGTTCCCGGAACCTTCACCAGGCCAGGTTGTAGCTCCTGGAGCATGAGTCCATGCAACGCGTCCTGGGTGAATTCCTTGTGGAGTTCCTACAGGATCATTGGCACCTCTCATCATTTTGATTTCTTGGGCTTGCATGGTAATGGAGCAAGCCAACAGTAAAATGGAAAATAATTTTTTCATATGTCTGTGTTTTATGTTTTGGCAAAGATAAATAGAAGTTTTCGAATACGAAAAGTTTTTTATAGTTGGTTTTCGGAGAAGCTTGGTTCTGCCGCTTTGATTCCGTTTTCCTCTTGCGAAATATAATGGGTTGGCTTTGTCCTGTCTTGCAGATAAATATGGTTTAAAGTAAAGGCTAAAGATAGGAGTGTCTGTTCGCGGTGAGCCGGTTTGAGCTCACATTCCCAAATTGTAATGCAATGCCATCCCATAGCAGCTAACTGATGCTGTACTTTTTTGTCACGTTCTTTATTCCGTGAAAATTTACTTGTCCAGAATTCTTGATTAGAACGAGGGATGACAAAATAGGGACACCCTTCATGTCCGTGCCAGAAACAGCCATTGACAAAGACACACGTACGGTATTTTGTGAGAACAATGTCTGGCTTCCCCGGTAATCTTTTGTGATTCAGCCGGTATCGGAAGCCGTTTGCCCATAAAAACTTTCTCACCACTATCTCTGGCTTTGTATTTGAACCATGGATAGCAGACATGTTATTGTGACGTTGTGCTTTCGTTAGCTTATCAGCCATTTGATGATAGAGTCCTATTTAATTAATATGTCGTAATGGACAAAGAGGCTGTGTAATTTCTTGATTCCAAAAGAAAAAAGAATTATTCCAGAGATTAGCAAAATTAAATTCACGCTATCAGGAATGTCTGACAGAAGTTTTAAGTCTGGAGCCATCCATTGTAATGAGGTAGAAATGCTATTGTTTAAGATATGGAGCAATATGCTAGGAATCAAAGATCCTGTCTGGTATGCAAGCCAACTTAAAACTATACCAGAAAGCACGGCTCCGATCATTTGTGCAACGTTCATGTGAATCATGCCAAATAGCATCGCTGTTGCGAGTATTGCTAACCAGGGCTTCTTGAAAAGAGTCAGCATGTTGGGTAAAACAATGCCTCTTAAAGCTATTTCTTCAACAATTGGTCCGAATAAACAGATACTTAAAATGCCATCTAATCTATAAGATAATACATTGAATAGATCATCTAACTCTGGGGGCATGTTAAGTTCGAGAATTTCTTCTAGATATGAAAGAATGACTATGAGTCCCAACCCCATAATTAGTACATACAGAACAGTAGATTTCTGATCTTCTTTTTCTATGCAGCCCCAGTGAATTGGAATTTTCTTTCGTTTTAAGAAATACCATAAGGCCAATATGTCGCCGGCTAGCAAGCCAATGCCCATGATGTCGTGTTGGAGATTGAAGCCTTCGTTAAAGAGACTCCAGAAGCCAACAATAATTGCTCCAATTATAATACCGAGTAGCTGCCAGCCAAATAATAAAAAGATGGCAGCAGCTGCCTTGCCGATAGGTCTCCCTATAGTATGAAAATCCATATTATTCTGTTACTAATCAATCTGGTTGTTCTGAAAAATCATTTGACAGAAGCTTTTATCCAATCATTATCATTCCCAAGTGATAAAGTAGCTTTAGTAAAGAACTGTTTCGCAGCTTTATCCTTCTTCAGCGTATAGTTTAGCCACTTCAAAGCTATTTCTCCAAAAGCACCACCATTTGGCTCTCTGAAAGTACCCGCATGAGAATCCCCAGGAATATGACGTACAGCAAAAAATGTATTGCTTTTACGTTGTTGGAAATCACGCTCTGCTGCTGGCAAAGCCATGTCTGTATCTCCTACGAAATAAGCAACAGGGATTCGTAAACTAAGAACCAGTTGCTGAACATCTCGTGTTCCCATCAATTCCCTATCGTTGTCTAATCTCTTGGTGTTGTCTGTAGGTCCCACATTACCCATTAGGGTAGATCCGCTGTTCCAGAATACAAGTGTACTAATGCGTGGATCATCTGCCATTCGTAAGCATTGTATTCCTCCACAACTTTGCCCGAAAAGAGCAATCTTCTTGGTGTTTATCTTTTTGTAATACGGACTGTCCTTGCTTTGGTTTTCTTTAAGAATCCAATCCAATCCGGCTTTTAGGTCCTCTGGAGTGTTGTACCACATTAAAGCTCTGGTTCCTTCTGGAACTGGAGGGCCGGCAACAATGACAATGTATCCATGTGATGCTAGCTCTGTGTAAAAAGGTCTGAAAGAATCGCCATCACAGTCGCATCCTGGTCCAGACATCAGTACGATTGGCATTTGCTCGTTCTTGGTATTGATTAAATTTAAGTTTTCTGGACGATAAATGGTGTGCGTCATGAGAGTTGGATTGTATTCCATTTTCACGGCATATGGTCCTGTGGGATGTGCCCATGTCTCAGGGAGAGGCCTCATGGCTTGGTATGCTTTGACCATTTCCGGAGTGATGTCTTGATTCCGAAGGATTTGTCCTTGAATGTGCAATGATGCACAGGCAACGAGAAGGAAAAGAATTATTCTATTCATAGTTTTTTTGTTTATTTCTTGATAATCATCCACCCAATCCACATGATTAGACCCATCATTAAAATACTTGCAAATAGTGGGTAAAGATTCAAGAATACATGATAAATGCAAAGTGTAACCAAGATGATGTATAAATGCTTCTTTTCTGGTGTAAACATATTCCACCAAAGTTTTATTCTCTGTCCAATGGATGACAGCTTGTTTTTGACAGACTTGTCATTTACGTATTCAAAATCATCAAATTCTTTCTGCTTTCCCCAAATAAAAAGGGTCCTTTTGGATGAACGTTTTTTCCCGTTTCTGTCTGTACCTTTCAAACTGATGGAATTTAAAAGGCTTCCTCCTTTCATCCGTAGCTTCTTACTACCGGATTGCGGTACGTTCAACAGGGTTTTCTTGTTGCCGGTTTCTACGATTAGCTGTAAGTCGGAGCAATCTTGTCCATCCCAAGAAATTTCTATGATTTCACCGCCTTTGATAATACTTTTGTTAGTCTTGAATATCATTTTTGATTTGTAGGAAATAGGACTGTTTATGCTACAAAGGTAACAAGAAGTTTTTGATAATAGCATAAATGCGGATAAATATAGGTCTCTTTTGTCACTTCAAAGGCAAAAAGATGAGTTTTTATGCGAGAATACGGAGTTTTTTTATTTTCTTTGTCCAAATTTTATTTTTAGTAAAACAACATGAAAAAAGCACTTATTCTGGTGGCAGCTTTGCTGACTTCCATTTTGCCGATGAAGGCAGATGAGGGAATGTGGCTTCCTTTGCTCATCTCTCAACGTATTGGTGATATGCAGGCTAAGGGTTTCAAACTTTCTGCAGAAGATATTTATAGTATAAACAAGGCTTCGCTCAAGGATGCTGTTCTCCACTTTGGCGGTGGCTGTACAGGTGAGGTTGTATCTGATAATGGTTTGTTGTTTACAAATCATCATTGTGGCTATAGCAATATCCAGAGACTGAGTACTGTTGAGCATGATTATTTAAAAGATGGTTATTGGGCAATGAACCGTGACCAGGAACTGAGATGTCAGGGATTAACTGTAAGTTTCTTGGACTACATGGAGGATGTAACCGATCAGATTCTGAAGGGTTATAAGGCAAAGATGACCGAAGCACAGCGTGTAGCATTGGTCGCAAAGAATACAAAGACTGTTGTTGATAATGCCATGAAGAATGCCGGTCCTGGTATGCGTGCATCTGTCAATGCTATGTATTATGGAAATCAGTATTTCTTGTTTGTATATCGTACATTTAGCGATATCCGTTTTGTAGGTGCTCCTCCTTCAAGTATCGGAAAGTTTGGTGGTGATACAGATAACTGGATGTGGCCTCGTCATACAGGTGATTTCTCTATGTTCCGTATCTATGCTGATAAGGATAACAATCCTGCAGCTTATTCAAAAGATAACGTACCTTACACTCCAAAGAAGTCTTTCAAGATTTCACGTGCAGGTGTGAAGGAAGGTGACTTCACTTTCATTTATGGTTTCCCAGGCTCTACAAAGGAGTACATTACCAGCGATGAGGTAAGCTATACTGCCGAAGTTTCTGATCCTGCAAAGATTGCTGTCCGTACAGCTCGTCTGGATATCATCAAGAAGTACCAGGAACAGAGTCCAAAGGTTCGTCTTCAGTATTCTTCTAAGGCTCAGGGAATCTCAAATGCATGGAAGAAATGGCAGGGAGAGGCTTTGGGTGTCAACAAGATGAAGACCGTTGATAGCAAGAAGGCATACGAGAAGGCTTTCAATGAATGGGCTAAGGGTACTCAGTATGAGAACATCTTGAATGAACTTCATGAACTCTATGCAAAGCGCAATCCATATTTCATTGCTTCTGAGTATTATTCAGAAACCGTTCGAACCATTGAACTTCTTTCTTTGGCAGGAAATGTAAAGCGCAGTCTGGACAACAAGCAGCGTAAGGATGCTGTTGTAGAAAGCTTCTACAAGGATTATTATCAGCCAATCGATGAAGAGTGCTTTGAGGCTGTTATGGATTTCTTTGAGAAGGGTGTAGCTGATAATTTCAAGCCTGCTTATTATAAGGAGCAGATGGCTAAATATGGTACTGCTGCTGCATGGAGAAAGGATTTGTTCAGCAAATCAATCTTTACTGATAAGCAAAAAGTGCTGAATTTGACAGCAGCTGATGCTGCATTGGTTGATGCAGACCCTGCTGTGCAGATGTCTGAAGCTTTTGCAAACTGGGCAAAAGATGAGTTGCAAGGTGTTATCTCTGAGTGCAACACTGCGATTACTTTGGCGATGAGAACTTATATGAGAGGTCAGATGGAATTCTCTAAGGATAAGACTTTCTATCCTGATGCTAATTCTACCTTACGTGTGGCTTATGGCCATGTTGAAGGTTATTCTCCTGCTGATGCCGTATATTATAAGCCTGTTTCTACTCTTGCTGGTGTATTGGCAAAAGATGATCCTAATATCTTCGATTACAATATCCCACAGGCATTGCGTGATTATATCAAGCAGGGTGGACATGAAGAGCAGCCTGTATGTTTCTTGGCTACTAACCATACCACAGGTGGAAACTCTGGCTCTCCTGTAATCAATGCAAATGGTGATTTGATTGGTATAAACTTCGACCGTGTTTGGGAAGGTACTATGAGCGATATCGCATTTGGTCCTGATTTCTGCCGCAATATCCAGTTGGACATTCGCTATGTCCTGTTCTGCATTGAGCATATCGGACATGCAAACTGGTTGTTTAACGAAATGAAGTTTGTGGACTAATATGAAAAAACTGTTGTTTTTTGCAGCATTCCTGGGACTGACATTTTCTTGTCAGAATCAGCCAAAACAGGATGAGTTTGTACAGACTGGTCCTGAAGAGGTAGGAACATATACCGTCTCTGTCATTGATAAGAATATCTATCATTTACAGGATTATAATGCTGCTTATCCGGTAGGATTGGTTAAAAATGATTCTGGTCAGGTTATAGGCAATAACAACCCTTCTGACATGTATCTGTTGGTAGGCGAAGAGCGTGCTCTGCTTATTGACCTGTCAAATGAAATCAAGTGGGCAGATAATGGTATAGAATCGCTGCAGAAGGTTGTTGCCGATCGCATTGGAAACAAACCGCTTACAGTGACTTTTACCCATAATCATGGTGATCATACTGGCATGCTTGCAGCCTTTACCAGCAATCCTGAGGTGAAATTCTTGTTGCCGAAAATTGACTTTGAAAAGTTGACAGATAAGTTCCCTTCTGGTCAGTATGAAATGTTTGAGGAGGGCTACCAGTTTGACTTGGGTGGCATGAAGGTAAATACTGTTATGGTTCCAGGTCATACGCCAGGCAGCATTGTTTTCTTCGTTGAAGGCAAGGATATTTGCTTCTCTGGTGATGCCATAGGATCAGGTACCGGTGTATGGATTTTTAGCATGGATGGTTTCTTGCAATACAAAGATGGCGTTGCGAAACTTGCTGCTTACATCAACGATCCATCCAATGGCATTAATAAGGACAATTTGGTTTTCTGGGGCGGCCATTATCACCAGCGTGAAGGTATGGAATTAGCAGAAGGCGAAGGCATGGGGTTCTGGTATCTGGAGCAGACTTTAGAGCTTATTCAGCAAATAAAGGATGGTACAGCAGAATGTACACCAGTCAACTATTTTGGCCTGTTAAATGCTAGTTTTAAGAACAAGAATGCAGGCATTGTCTGGAATGATTCTTTAGCTAACGTATTCTGTTCAATGGAATAAAAAAAGATAAATAAAAAAAAGGGGGAGTAGTTTTTACTCCCCCTTTTTTTATTGAAACTTGTAAAATCTTGCTTGAAATGTTAATTAGTCTTAATTCAAAATGCCTTGTTATAACATGGCATTGTAAAAAGCACTAATTTTAGAGAGACCTTTTGAGTGAGTTATGAAAACGAAAGCTATACTTATCATATTCTTTTTACTATCCATTGTCTCCAGCAGTTCTGCTCAGACAAAAAACAATGCATATAAGATAGATGATAGGCTTCACCGTATATTTATCATGGCTCAAAATGCCAGAGGAACAGACAGGTGTCTGAAATTAGTAGATAGTTTACAGACTGCTTGTAAAATCATAGGCGATGAAAAAGCCATGTGCATCAGTTATGTGCCAGCTATTACCCACTATCGGTATAAAGATAAAAGGGAAGAGGTCAAGAAGTGTTGTGATGAAATGCGTTCACAATCGCGAAAGTCAAATTATCTTCAGTATTATTATTACGCTTACCAACAAGAGGTTTATAGCTTGGTGGAATCGAAGCACTATACAGAGGGTATTCTTTTGGCAAAAAAGGCTAATCAAGAAGCAATGGCAGAAAAGTATGCATATGGTATATATTGTACCCATTCATTGCTATGTACTATTTATGCTCAGAAAATGCAATATAAGGCAGCTGTTGAGGAAATAGAAAAAGGTTTACAATACGCATCACAGATTCCTGATCAGGATCCTGCCATGGGGTATAGTGTATATGCTGATGTCTTGATGGATGCAAAACGTTATGATGATGCTTTAAACGCTCTGAATAAAGCCTTGGAAATAGTTGTAGCTGACCAGCAGAAGTCTACTCTCATGTCAATGAAATTGGAAGTACTTGGCCGATTGAATAGAATGGATGAGATGAGATCCTATTTGGATGAGTGTGAGAAGCAGTTTAAGATCTTCAATTTAAATGTAAATAAAATTAAACATTATAAAGTACTGCAGCATATTGCAACTGGAAATTATGATGAAGCGTTGAAAGCGGCTCGTTCAGAAGAAATGAAAGACTGGATTTCGGTATTGAAAGGTGATTATAGAAGTGCTCTTGATTATTCTCATAAAACAATGGATGAGATTCTAAATAGTATTAATGATGAGCATAATATGGAATTGAATCAGCTTTCTGCTGAGTTAGGAAACAGTAAATTGGCTCTTCAAAATGAGGAACTTGCTCTTCAGAATAAAAATATAGAGCTTGATCGTCAGCGTTTGGAACTGGAGAATGCTCAATCCAAGATGTCTCTTCAAGAAATTGAACATAATCGGAACAAACTGGAATTAGCGAATCAGAAATTACAATTAGAACAGGAACAACTGAAGCATGAAAGGCAGTTGGAAGAAGCCGAAAACCTGAGACGACGTGTTGGCTATACCATTGGAGGACTTGTGGTAATTTTACTTTTAGTTTTGGCATTCACAACTAACCGTTACCTCATGAGTAGACGTTTGGCAAAGGCTAACGAAGAACTGAAAAAAGCAAAAGAGGAAGCTGAATTTAATTTGGAAAAGGCAAAGAAGGCTGATCAGATGAAGACTATGTTCGTGCAGAATATGAGTCATGAAATACGTACTCCACTTAATGCTATTTGTGGTTTTTCGCAGTTATTGGCTGATCCAGACATGGCAGAGATGCTGGAAACAGAAGAACGTGTGGAGTATGGAAAGATTATCAACACGAATACACAGATGCTGACGACTTTAGTAAACGATATTCTTGACGTGAGTGATCTTCAAAGTGGAAAGTATCGTATTTATCTGGAAGATTGTAAGTTAGATACCATATGTCACGACGCCATGAATGCTGTCAAGCATCGTGTTCCTGCTGGTGTGCAGTTATTATACAAGCCACATGTTCCGGAATCGTTTGTTTTTCATACAGATGGACAGCGTGTACAGCAGATTCTTATTAATTTCTTGACGAATGCATGTAAGCATACTGAGAAGGGTAGCATATTAGTTGAATCTTATCAGGATAATGGCATGATTCGTTTAGCAGTTGCTGATACCGGTGAGGGAATTCCGGCTGACAAAGCAGAATCTATTTTTGTTCGATTCGAAAAGTTAGATAATTTCAAGCAAGGTACTGGGTTGGGATTGTCAATCTGCCGCCAGATAGCAGGTCTGCTTCATGGTTCTGTGAAGTTGGATACCAGTTATACACAAGGTGCTCGTTTTGTCTTTGAGTGTCCAATAAAAAATGAAGAAGCTTAATCCTATGAAAATAAAAACAGTATTGCTCATTCTTTTATCTTTAATCGCATATTCTCCTCTCTATGCTCATCCTTCTAAGATTAATCCAGTAAATGAATTGTTGGAGCGTATTGGTGGAAAAGGTGCATCAGAACGGATAACAGTAAGCCTTGATTCAAGTTTGACTACTGCAGCAGGAGAAGAAGTTTTTGAGATTACTTCCCAAAACGGAAAGCCTTGTGTCATTGGATCTGGAATATCTGCATTGACAGCGGGAATTAACTGGTATTTGAATCATTATGTACATTTGAATATATCTTGGAACCACCTGAACTGGGATTTTTCAAAGCATAGTTTTCCTGTGCCATCAAAACCAGAGCGTCATACTTGTGATGCCATCTACAGGTATTATCTGAATTATTGCACGTTTGGCTATTCCATGGCAACATGGACTTGGGAAAGATGGGAACAGGAGATAGATTGGATGGCTCTTCATGGAATTAATATGCCGCTACAGATTGTGGGATTGGATGTAGTATGGAAAAGAGTGCTTGAGAAGGACTTCAATTATTCTACGGAAGAAGCAAACAACTTTATTGCAGGACCTGCTTTCCAAGCTTGGTGGGGAATGAACAACTTAGAAGGATGGGGTGGACCTAATCCAGAATGGTGGTACGAGCGTCAGTTGAACCTGGCTCGTAAAATCATTCAACGTGAAAAGGAATTGGGCATGGAGCCAGTATTACCTGGTTTCTGTGGCATGGTGCCTAGTAACTTTGAGCAGAAAACAGGTATCAAGTGCCAAAATCAAGGAACATGGTGCAGTTTTGTCCGTCCAATGATTCTTGACCCAACATCATCATCCTATACAAGTGTTGCCGAGAAATATTATGCTCGTCTGGAAGAGGTAATGGGTAAAAGCCTTTATTATTCCATGGATCCCTTTCATGAAGGAGGTAGAATACAATCGGGCCAATATAAAGAAGGTTATCAGACCATTTTTAATGCCATGAACAAGTGCTGTGGAAGTGAGTCAAAATGGGTTATACAACAATGGCAATGGGAGGATTTTCAGGCACTTTCACTCAATGCGGTTCCTGCGGGCAGGCTGATAGTCCTAGACCTTTTCAGTGACGGTAATCCTGCATTTGAGCACTATAACGGCTATGCTCCTCAGCATGCAGTTTATTGCAGTATTCCAAACTTTGGCGGGCGTACAGGATTTTTTGGCCGTATTCCTAGAATGGGACATGATTATTTTGCTTTCAAGGAAAAGTATTCGCAGATAAAAGGTATTGGAGCCGCACCAGAAGCTATAGAACAGACGCCGGTTGTCTATGATTTCTTGTTTGAATTGCCTTGGATGGGGAAAGAGCCAGATCCTGTCGATTGGATTATGCAATATGCAGATGCTCGTTACGGAAAAGAAGATGTAAACGTCAGAGAGGCTTGGAAGCTGATTCTTCATTCAGTATTGAATAATACAGATGGACTGCAAGGACCTCATGAGTCTGTAATGTGTGCTCGTCCTTCACTAGAGGTAAAAAGTGTGAGCAGCTGGGGAGGGACTCGTATATTTTATAAACCTGAAATGCTCATACAGGCTTTGAAACTTCTTCTGGATGCAGATGTGAATCCAAATCACCCGAATTATAGCTATGACCTTTGCGACATAACACGTCAGGTATTGTCCGACTATTCAAAAAGCCTCTTGGAACAGTTGAATGTATGTGGGAAAGAAAGTATTGAATTCCAAAAGCTAAAAGCAAAGTTTTTGGAACTGATTCTCGATACAGACCAGTTGCTAGGTACGAATGAAAACTTCCGCTTAGGTCACTGGACAGAACGTGCACGAGACATTGCATCGGAGATGAATTCTACTACATCTATGGATCGTGACTGGTTGGAATTAAATGCCAGACTACTGATTACCACTTGGGGTGATAAGGATAATAGTGACAAGAGTGGTCTGCGTGATTATTCCTATCGTCAGTGGCAGGGATTACTGAAAGATTATTACTATCCTCGTTGGGAGTATTTCTTTGATCACGACCTCCAGTCTGCAGCAGGAAGCTGGTTCTATGGAGAGTGGGAGTGGGCTCACAATTTAAAGATTGATTTTTCTTTCGAAGGTGTGACTACAGAAAAGAATGTTATACGTTATTCCCCAGAAAAAGAAGGGAATACGATGCAGGAGGTAAAGCGAATCTTGAAAAAATACGCTTTTTAAGAAGCTAAAACTTTATCGACACAGTTCAACACATAGTTTGTCTTGATAAGGACGGCTAATGTCTACTATCAAGTCTTTATTTAGGATGGAAAAAGCTAGCCAGTGTCCGTTCTTGGTCTGAAGGAATCCGGATAATGATGTTACTTGCAAACGGTTTAAAGTACCGGTTTTTGCAAATACTTTATTCACTGCAGCGCTTTTTTCCATACGCCAATGCAATGATCCGCTTTTTTCTGCACCCAGATTACCTGCAATAGGCAGAGCCTCTAGCAGATAGTTTCGTATATCTTCCCGAACCCATGCCCAGTGCAGAAGATTGACTAAGAATTTTGCACTTAGTCTGTTCTCTGGCGAGAGTCCACAGGCATCGCTCAAGGTGTATTGATAAGCAGGCTGCCGTAATTCTTTTCCGATGAAATCCATCAGGAAGTCATGTTTTTCATCTTGCTCTGGCAACAGAGGGTAGTGTTTCCCATTCAGCGTGGTCCAGATGCATTGGGCTGTAATATTGCTGCTGTATTTTAAAACAGGAAAGAACACTTCTTTGAGAGTGTGTGTTTCTGCAGCAAGAAATGTCTTTGGATAAGTCTCAGTGATAGTAGGTGCCTCTTCATTTAAAAGAATTCCGTTAGCCTTCAACTCATTACGTAATACTCTTTCGGCTACTTCCTTGCCTTGGAAGAAAACCGGTAAGCTAGTGACTCGCATGTCGTGTTTCTCCCAGCTGGAATGAAGTTTCATGGCTTCTCTCAGGGGAAGATGTAGCTTTAGACTACCGTAGATCTTTCTTATACCTTTATCTTTCAGAGCTTGTATTAGATGAGAAAAATCTCGTGTTAGAGGATCGGCATCAGCCTTTAGTATCAAGTTTCCATAAAGTGCATCCTCTGATAGTGTGCCTTGGTAAAAAAGAGAATCATTAAGAGGATAATCTAATCCAAATCTGCCCAGGCTAGCAATGGCTGTAACCAGTTTTGTGCAAGAAGCAGGTGGCATCAGTTGATTTTCATTTTTTGCATAAAGAACGGCATCAGAGGTAAGATCATAGATATAGAGTCCTATTTGATCATCGCGTAAAGGATTTTTCTTGATAAACTCATTTACACGGTCAATGAGTTCTGTTTCTACAGGAGGACGCTGTAAAAGAGGCTGTGGCTTTTCATTACCTTTTTTTAATGAGAGATAGCCCCCAATTAGGATTAAAATAATCCCAATTATCAAGGTTTTACGGGCGATGTGTGTGTTTATCTTTATTTTTTTTCTGCGTTTTTTTGCCATAATTCTCTTTAATTTATCGCAAAGATAAGTTATTCCGCTAAATTTTCTTAGTTTTGCAAAAAATAAAGTTTCATGAGACTGTTGCTGTGCATTCTTTCATTTTCATTGTTTCTGGGGGTAAAGGCTCAGACTCCTTCTTCTTTGCTTCAAGAGGCTTTATTGGAATGTAATTATACCTTGGCCGTTCAGTTGCTGGAAAAGGAATCCTTATCCGCTGGATCCGATTTCCAGAAATGGGTACAGATAGGGAATGGATTCAGACAGTGTAATCAGACGGTGAAGGCCATAAGGGCATTTGAGAAAGCATTGGCATTGAAACCTTCTGCCAGGTCTGTTCAGCGTCAGTTAGTCAGGCTGGAAATGCTGTTGGGTAACTATGATAAAGGCATTGATTACTGCCATCAGATGCTGGAAAAAGATTCCACCGATGCCATAGCCTATAGACTCTTGGGTAATTGCTATTATAGCAAGCGCCAATTCGACAATGCCTATATGGGATATGTCAAAGCATATAGCTTGAACCCTGAGGATTTTTCTACAGTTGATGCATTCAGCACTTTACTTATTGAAGAGAAGGATTACCAGGGAGCCCTAGAAATGACAGAGCGGTATAGAGAGAAAGATACGACCAACCTTAGAATTAACCAGAATAATGCTGAGGCTTATTTCCGCCTTGAGCGTTATGACGAATCTATTCAGCGTTATAAGGCATTGGAAAATGCCGGAGATCATAGCTTTTATACTCTCTATTTCCAAGGTGTCTCTCATTTTGCAAAGAAGAACTATTATGCGGCTCACAATTATCTGGAGAGAGCTCGCCCAACAGACCCAGAGAACGTAACTTTGTTATATTATCTGGCCGTAGCCGATGCAAAGACTTCTTGGAAGGATGATGCCATAAAGTATATGGAACAGGTAGAGGATCTGACTGTTCCTTCCGACAGTACGCTGAGCTGGATGTACAACGGCTTGCGCCAGGTTTACCCAAAGTGGAATCCCCGTTATGAAGAATCCATTCTTAAACTTCTGGAGATAAATCCTTCCCGTTATGCCTTGCTGAACTTGCTTGGACAGACTTTTGAAACAACAGATACCCAGAAGGCTATTAATTATTACAGGCGTTATCTGAAAGCTGTTCCCGAAGAAGAACGTAAGAAATATCCTACTAGTATTCATATCGATCATGCCTCAAAATTCATTGAGAACCAGGGTAGAAATGAAAAAACAGAACAATTCTGGAAAGGGAAATGAAAAAACTGTGCTATTTACTTCTCCTTGTTCTTTGCTCATGCGGAATGTCTCCGGAGGAGGAATATGCTGTTGCTTTCTTTAAGCAGAAAGGTGTAGACCTTTTGGGGCTTGACGTGGTAGATTCACGAGGGAGTCTTAAAGTGCTCAGTAGCAAAAAGGCCCAGAAGTTCATTGTATTGGCAAATGCTCCGTGGAAAGGTTTGTTGCATGACAATCTGGTCCTTGCCTATAGTTTGGAACATGCCTGGGGAACAGATTCTGCATTGCCTAGAATACTGGACCATTATGAGAAAATGTTGGTTCAGATCCAAAGTTCTAAGAAATACATCAGTTGTAAAGAGCAACCGGTTTTTTCTCCGTTGCTGAAGACAGAATGGGGGCAGGATGCTCCTTTTAATTCGGCATGTCCTGTAACAGATGGTGTTAGCCCGAAAGCTGGCTGTTTGCCTGTGGCATTGGCTCAGCTTGTCCAGTTTTACCAGAAAGACAAGGGGAAGAGTCCTTCTGACCTGATAGCAGAAACGGGTCATGCGGCACATGCTGTCTATTCACCTAAGAATACGGTTGCCAGTACACATAGGGTAAAGCCTGTTCTAGTCGGGAACTATGGATTTTCTGCTTCATGCCGTTTACGTGTGGGAATGGCTTCATCACAGATTTTTGAACTGGCAGTACGTAATTTGGCTGAAGGTCATGTGCTTTTACTTTCTAATAAAGACCATGCTTTCCTCTGCGATGGCATGGAGGGAGATTTCCTGCATCTGAATATGGGATTTGGCGGGCCTTATAATGGGTATTACCGTTTGCTTTATTCCGACGAATTGAAATGGGAAGAGCCTTTGGCATCTAGTGTTTTTACGGATTTAAAGACAGATGAACCGATAGATTTCATTGTGGATAACCTGAAGCCGGGAACATTGAAGGACGTTTTGAAAGAGAATGCCTTTCGCATTAGTTCGCTGAGGCTTTCGGGCACTTTGAATGGTGAAGATGTGGCTTTGTTGCGAAGAATGGCTGGCGCAGTGGATCATACCACAGCACCAATAGGATGTCTCACTTCACTGATTCTGGTGAATGTCCGTTATGTAAATGGGGATGTCTTTGCTGTAGAAGATGCTGTAAAAAATAAGTTTGTCCTTCGCCAGAATGGAGAAAACTTTGACTTTTCGAACATGAGTGATAGCAGGTGGAACTATTTCTGTTCGAAAGGATATAACAAGACTGCCGACTATAGAGTAGAGAAAGAGGAGGGTACTTTTCTCCTGAAGTTCCTGCTTTCACCAAGTCCTAAATCGGCTTATCTGTTTATGGATTGTGAGAATTTAAAAATGTAAAGTTATGAGTGAGGAGTTTCTGTTTCGTAGATTTCTAGTTGATGAAGACCCATCTTTTCTGGCGCTTTGTGAACAGGCAGCCCGGGAAAAGCTGGAAACGCTGTATCCCACAAAAAAGATAAAGGCCATAGATTCTTTTTCCATAACCATAGAATCTGATAGCCTTTATGCCGTGGATGGAACAGAGACTTATCTCATCGGATTGGTCGATGATGAAGTTCCTGCATTACAACGAATGACCGATGGGCAAATCATCACGTTCAGGGTTTAATCCTCGTATTCGGTAGGATCTTCTATCCCTGCATCGCGAAGAGCTTCTTTTCTTTCTGTACAAGTACCGCATTTCCCGCAGTGCTTGTCTCCTCCTTTGTAGCAGGACCAGGTTTCTGCGTAGTTCAACCGAATGGCTTTTCCATGACGGGCAATGTCTGTCTTGCTGATGTTTGTATAAGGAGCTACAATCTGTATGTTTTCGTAGGTGCCGTTTTCCATGGCTGACGACATGGCTTGGATAAATTCAGGACGGCAGTCTGGATATATAGCATGGTCTCCACCATGATTGGCTATCATGACTTTTTTCAAGCCATTGCTTTCTGCTATACCGCAGGCAATGGAGAGCATGATTCCGTTTCTGAAGGGTACCACCGTACTTTTCATGTTTTCATCTTCGTAGTGTCCTTCAGGAATAGCTTCTGCCCCTTCCATCAGGCTGGACTTAAAGTACTTATTCATGAAGCCAAGTGGAATGACAATATGCTTTATTCCTAAACGGTCACAATGAAGCTTGGCAAAAGGAATTTCCTTTTGTGCCATATTCTGGCCATAGTCAAATGTAACGGCTAAAGCTATATCTTGGGCATATTCGTTGAGAAGGGTTATGGAGTCCATACCTCCGCTCACTACAATCAGAGAATCTTTCATAAGTATGTTAATAGTTCAGATGGGTTATTGATGATGTGCTGTGCACCATTGGCTTCTAGTTCGCTTAAAGGACGGAATCCCCAGGTTACTCCAACGGATTCAACACCTCCGTTCTTGGCTGTCTGCATGTCAACTCCAGAATCACCTACATAAAGTGTTTCTTCTGCAGAAACACCTGCAGCATTCAAGGTTTCTAACACAATTCCGGCATCGGGTTTCACAGGGATTCCTTCGCGTTGACCCAATACACTTACAAAAGAGATTTCAGGGAAATAGTGCTTCATCAGTTTTTCTGTTGCACTTTGGTATTTGTTGCTGGCAACAGAAAGTAAAATACCCTTCCCTTGTAATTCAGTTAACAGTTCAGCAATTCCTGGATAAATGGTGGTTAGGTCTGCATTGTGAGCATCGTAATATGGCATGAACAGTTCACGCACTTTCTCTACCATCTCGGGAGTTCTGACGGTAACAGGCAATGCGCGTTCAAACAACTTACGTATTCCGTTTCCTACAAAGGTTGGATAACTTTCCAGGGGGTGAGCATTGATACCTAATTTTGCCAAGGCATAATTGGTACTGCAAGCCAAATCCGCAATGGTATTCAATAGGGTACCATCCAAATCAAAAATAATATGTTTCTTCATTTCAATCTATTTTCTATGCAAAGATAATTTTTTTTTTTGTCAGTTTGCCAAAATACACTATTTTTACAAACGAATTCTGTATACAGAACTAGACCTGAAATCAAAAAAACAAAAAAAATACTATGGAATTATTAGATTGGCTCGTTATTGCCTTATTTGCCGCTGCATTAATTGGCATTGTGGTATGGGTCCTGAAGCAGAAACAGGACAGCTCAGCAGATTATTTCTTGGGTGGCCGTGATGCTACCTGGATTGCTATTGGTGCTAGTATCTTTGCATCTAACATTGGTTCTGAACATTTAATTGGTTTGGCTGGTTCCGGCGCATCCAGTGGTATGGCTATGGCGCATTGGGAGATTCAGGGTTGGATGATCTTGATTTTAGGTTGGGTATTCGTTCCATTCTACAGCCGTTCCATGGTTCTTACCATGCCAGAATTTTTGGAGCGCCGTTATAATACACAGAGTCGCACCTTGCTCTCTGTCATTTCTTTGGTAAGCTATGTCATGACAAAGGTGGCTGTTACCGTTTATGCGGGTGGTCTGGTATTCCAGCAGGTATTCGGTATCGAAAGCCTCTGGGGCATTGATTTCTTCTGGATTGCTGCTATCGGTCTGGTGGTCCTTACAGCTTTGTACACCATCGTGGGTGGTATGAAGTCTGTGTTGTACACCTCTGTACTGCAGACTCCTATCCTGCTGTTGGGCTCATTGATCATCCTTGTTTTAGGTATGAAGGAACTTGGCGGATGGGATGAGATGATGCGTCTGTGTGATGTGGCTCCTGCCTATGAAGGTGCTCAGGGAACCATGATTCACCTCATGCGTTCTAACAGTGACCCTCAGTATCCTTGGCTGGGTGCTCTGCTGGGTTCTTCTATCATTGGTTTCTGGTATTGGTGTACAGACCAGTTTATCGTTCAGCGTGTACTGTCAGGAAAGAACGAGCGTGAGGCACGCCGTGGTACCATTTTCGGTGCTTATCTGAAGTTGTTGCCTGTTTTCTTGTTCCTTATCCCTGGTATGATTGCATTCGCTCTTCACCAGCAGTCTTTGGCTCAGGGTGGCGAAGGTTTCTTGCCAATGATGGCAAACGGTGTGCATAATGCCGATGCTGCATTCCCTACCTTGGTGGCAAAGTTGCTTCCTGCAGGTGTAAAGGGCCTGGTTGTGTGTGGTATCCTGGCAGCCTTGATGTCTTCTTTGGCCTCTTTGTTTAATTCTTCTGCCATGCTGTTTACCATCGACTTTTATAAACGCTTGAAGCCTAATACTTCAGAGAAGGCATTGGTACATATCGGTCAGGTTGCTACTGTTGTCATTGTAATCCTGGGTATTCTTTGGATTCCAATTATGCGTTCTGTGGGTGATGTGCTCTATGCTTACTTGCAGGATGTACAGAGTGTGCTCTCTCCTGGTATTGCTGCTGCTTTCCTGTTGGGTATTACCTGGAAGCGTGCATCTGCTCAAGGTGGTCTTTGGGGTATGATTACCGGTTTCGTGATTGGTGTCATCCGCTTGGGTGCCAATGTATATTACAGCAATACGCCAGATGCAGGCGACAACTTGTTCAAGAGTGTCTTCTATGATTGCAACTGGCTTTTCTTCTGTGCCTATATGTTGATTACCTGTCTGGCAGTGGTTGTTGTTGTCAGCTTGTTTACCAAGGCTCCAGATCCAGAAAAGATCAAGGGTCTTGTATTCGGTACATCTACTCCAGAGCAGCGTGAGGCTACTCGTCAGAGCTGGAATCGTTGGGACATCATTCATACCTGCATAATCTTGGGTATTACTGTTGCATTCTATATTTACTTCTGGTAATATGTTAGAGGAACTTAAAGAGAAAGTATTTCAGGCAAATCTGGAATTGGTAAAGCAGGGCTTGGTCATCTTTACTTGGGGTAATGTGTCTGGCATTGACAGAGAAAAAGGCCTTGTGGTCATCAAGCCTTCTGGTGTCAGTTACGATGAGATGAAGGCTAGTGACATGGTGGTAGTTTCCCTGGAGACTGGTGAAGTGGTAGAAGGTGAACTGAATCCTTCGTCAGATACTCCTACACATTTGGTTCTCTACCGTTCATTCCCTAACATTCAGGGTGTGGTGCATACGCATAGCACCTATGCTACGGCTTGGGCACAGGCCGGAAAGGATATTCCAAATATCGGAACTACCCATGCGGATTATTTCTATAAGGATATTCCTTGCACGGCAGATATGACGGAAGAGGAAGTGAAAGGACAATATGAACTGGAAACCGGCAATGTCATTGTGAAGTGTTTCGAGAGCATTAATCCTGATCATACTCCAGGTGTATTGGTGAAGAACCACGGACCATTCAGCTGGGGAACTTCTCCTGCCAATGCGGTTTATAACGCAAAGGTCATGGAACAGTGTGCAAAGATGGCATTTATCAGTCTGATGCTGAATCCTGATACAACCATGAATCCGCTTCTCATCGAGAAACACTATATGCGTAAGCATGGGCCTAATGCTTATTATGGTCAGAAAAAGAAATAACTAAAAAAGATAATACTATGTTTGAAAATCTGGAAATTTGGTGGGTAACTGGTGCACAGTTACTGTATGGTGGCGATGCTGTTGTAGCAGTAGATGGTCATTCAAAGGAAATGGTTGATGGCTTGAATGCCTCTGGAAATATCCCTGTAAAAATTGTCTATAAGGGTACTGCTAATTCTTCAAAGGAGGTTGAGGCTGTCATGAAGGCTGCAAACAATGAGCCTAAGTGTGTGGGTGTCATTACTTGGATGCATACCTTCTCTCCTGCAAAGATGTGGATCAAGGGTTTACAGTCTTTGGAAAAGCCTATGCTGCATTTCCATACACAGTACAATGCCGAGATTCCTTGGGAAGACATCGACATGGACTTCATGAACCTGAACCAGAGTGCTCACGGCGATATCGAATTCGGACACATCTGCACCCGTATGCGTATCCGCAGAAAGGTGGTTGTAGGTTACTGGAAGAGTGAAGAGGCTCAGAAGAAGATTGCTGTCTGGGCTCGCGTAGCTGCAGGTGTGGCAGATGCCAAGAATGTTCGCTGCCTGATGTTTGGTATGAACATGAACAACGTGGCTGTAACCGATGGTGACCGCGTGGAATTTGAACAGCGTCTGGGCTATCATGTAGATTATTATCCAGTATCTAACCTCATGGATTATTTCAAGAAGGTAACCGATGTTGAGGCTGAAGAACTGGTTGAGGAATACAAGAAATTATATACCGTCAAGATTGATGAGAGTGGCGAAGAGGTATACTGGGAGAAGGTAAAGAATGCTGCTAAGGCAGAAATCGCATTGCGCAGAGTATTGGCTGATGAAGGAGCTACAGCTTTCACTACCAACTTCGATGACTTGGGTGATGCTGATATCAATGATCCAAATTTCGTTGGATTTGACCAGATTCCAGGCTTGGCATCTCAGCGCCTGATGGAAGAGGGTATCGGTTTCGGTGCAGAAGGCGACTGGAAGTCTGCTTGCCTCTATCGTTCTCTTTGGGTAATGACTCAGGGACTTCCTACCGGTAGTTCCTTCCTGGAGGATTATACCTTGAACTTCGCTGGTGACAGAAGCTCTATCCTGCAGTCACACATGTTGGAGATTTGTCCACTGATTGCTACCGATAAGCCAAAGTTGGAAGTTCACTTCTTAGGTATCGGTATCCGTAAGCAGCAGACAGCCCGTCTGGTATTTACTTCTAAGACAGGTCCTGGTATCAAGGCAACCATCGTAGACTTGGGTAATCGTTTCCGTCTGATTACACAGGATGTAGAGTGCATTGAGCCAAAGCCTATGCCAAAGTTGCCGGTTGCAAGTGCTCTCTGGGTTCCACAGCCAAACTTTGAGGTTGGTGCAGCAGCATGGATTCTGGCTGGTGGTACTCACCATTCAGCATTCAGCTATGACATCACTCCAGAATACTGGGAAGATTTCGCTGAAATGACAGGTATTGAACTGATTCAGATTACTAAGGATACCACCATCAGCGAGTTCAAGAAAGAACTTCGCATGAATGAGGTTTACTACATGCTGAACAAGTCACTTTGCTAATGCGTATGAATGCAAAAGAAATAATTCAGGCAGGTAAAGCCATTCTCGGTATCGAGTTTGGCTCTACCCGCATTAAGGCGGTTCTCATTGACCTGGAGAACAAACCTATTGCACAAGGTAGCCATGAATGGGAAAACCAGCTGGTAGACGGCTTGTGGACTTATAGTCTGGAAGCTATCTGGACTGGCGTTCAAGACTGTTATGCCGATCTTCGCAAGAATGTCCAGGCTGATTATGGATGTGAGATAGAAGCATTAGGTGCCATTGGTATCTCGGCCATGATGCATGGATACATGGCATTCAATGCCAAGAATGAACTGCTGGTTCCGTTCCGTACCTGGCGTAATACCAATACCGGCAAGGCGGCAGCAGAGCTTTCTGCGCTCTTTAATTATAATATCCCGCTTCGCTGGAGCATTTCTCACCTTTATCAGTGTATTTTGGATGGTGATGCTCATGTAAAGGAAATTACTTTCCAGACCACTCTGGCTGGCTATATCCATTGGATGCTGACCGGTGAAAAGGTTCTGGGTGTAGGTGATGCTTCGGGCATGATGCCTGTTGACCCAAAGACAGGGAACTACGATGCTGTCATGCAGCAGAAGTTTACAGAGCTGGTTGCTCCTTACGGATTCAACTGGACACTTAAAGAGGTCTTCCCTAAGGTTCTTTCTGCAGGTGAAAATGCCGGTTGCTTAACCGAAGAAGGTGCCAAGCTGCTGGATGTCTCTGGTCATCTGAAAGCAGGCGTTCCTATGTGTCCTCCAGAGGGTGATGCCGGTACAGGCATGACGGCTACCAATGCTGTAAAGCAGCGTACGGGTAATGTATCTGCTGGTACATCTTCTTTCTCAATGATTGTGTTGGAGAAGGAACTTTCTAAGCCTAATGAGATGATTGACATGGTGACTACTCCTGACGGAAGCTTGGTTGCTATGGTACATTGCAACAACTGTACCTCTGACCTGAATGCTTGGGTAGGGCTGTTCAAACAGTATCAGGAATTGCTGGGTGTGCCTGTCGATATGAATGAGGTGTTCGGAAAACTGTACAACAATGCCTTGACTGGTGATGCTGATTGTGGCGGACTGGTTTCTTACAATTATTTCTCCGGAGAGCCAGTTGCAGGATTGGTAGAAGGCCGTCCTTTGTTTGTACGTAGTGCCAATGATCATTTCAACCTGGCCAACTTCATGCGTGCTCACCTTTATGGTTCTGTTGCCGTATTAAAGTTGGGAAATGATGTCCTGTTCAAGGAAGAGAATGTACAGGTTGACCGTATTACGGGACATGGCGGTTTATTCAAAACCAAGGGAGTGGGCCAGCGAGTACTGGCTGCAGCTTTGAATTCTCCAATTTCTGTCATGGAAACAGCAGGAGAGGGTGGTGCCTATGGCATGGCTCTTCTGGCTGGCTATCTGGTGAATAATCCTCAAAAACTCACTTTGCCAGATTATCTGGATCAGGTAGTCTTTGCAGGAGTAGAAGGTGAGGAGATTACTCCTACTGCCGAGGATGTAGCCGGATTCAATGCTTACATGGAAAACTATAAGGCATGTCTGGCAGTAGAACAGGCTGCTGTTACTGCCAAGAAATAAGCGCTTTTAAAAAGATAGAACAAATCCCAGTTCAGCAAGAGGTTGAACTGGGATTCTTTTTTATATAAATGTGATTACAGGCTTTTATCCAGCCATTTCCATCGGAACAGATGGAAGAGGAATACGCAGCCTCTGAATGTCAATTCTATGGCCATGGCAATCCAGACACCCATTAATCCGTAGGTTGGAGCCAGAAGGAAAGCCAGTGTGATTCGTACCAGCCAGATACTGCAGAAATTTGTAGAGCTGGAGAGTAAGGTGTTTCCGGAACCTACCAGAATACCATAAGCCACGATGCTGGCAGCAAAGAATGGCTCGGCAAAGGCTTCTACCTTTAGCACCTCGGCTCCCAGAGAGATAATTTCTGGTTGATTGGTAATCATGCCCATCATTTCTGGGGCAAAGAAGAACATCACTGCACCCATAATTGTCATGACACCCATGCCTAGCGTAATACCTATGATGGCAAACCAGCGTGTCAGTTTCTTACGTTTTGCTCCCAAGCTCTGTCCTACCAGTGTAGTAGAAGCATCTGCAATACCGTAGCCTGGCATGTAGCAGAGACTTTCTATGGTGATGCCGAAGGAATTGGCAGCAATGGCAAACATGCCTAATGGTGCCACGATGGCTGTGGTGACAATCTGTGCACTGGTCATAATGACACGCTCCAAGGCAATAGGAGAACTGATTTTTGCTGCTCGGCCAAGTATCTGTGAAGTCGGCTTCCAGGATCCTTTATCAGCCTTCATGTTCAGTTCCTTGCAGCGGAAGAACAGGTAATAGGCTTTGGCAGCAGCAGTCACTGCTACAGCCAATACGGTTCCTAAAGCTGCACCTGCTACACCTAATCCTGCACCTGGCACATAGACGTCTGTATCGAATATCTGATAGGTTCTGGATGGAAAGATCAAGAAGAAATTATAGATGACATCTTGTATGCAGAGCAATATGTTCAGCATGCTTGGTACCTTCATGTTTCCTGCACAACGCACCATACCTCCGGCTATGTTGTTCAGCTCCATCAGCGGAAGGCAGGTAGCAAAGATAAAGAAATAGAGTGTAGCATTGGCATGTATCTCTTCATCTGCACCTAACCAGCCTGGTAAGAATGGAGATATGGCCATGGCAATGAGAGCCAGACAGGCAGCTAAGCCTATGGCTGTAAGGATACCTTGCCGCACCACATTGCGTGCTCCGCTGTGATCATTGGCGCCAATGCGGTGAGCCACCTGGACAGAGAAACCAGTAGCTATGGCTGCACAACAGCCTCCAAAGAGCCAGGTACTGGTAGAAACCAGACCGATGGATGCGGCTTCAGAAGCTCCTAAGTGTCCCACCATGGAAGCATCTATGTACTGCATCAAGACTGAGGATATCTGTGCCAAAATGGATGGAAAAGACAAGTAGATGAACAACTTGAGCTGATGTTCCCAAGTCATTTCTTTTCCTTCGCGAATCATCGCCAGAAGTGTCTGTGTTCCGTTGGTTTGAGCCATATCATCTGCGTTTAACGGCGCAAAGGTAAGAAAAAATCTTAAACACTTGCGTTTTAGATGAGTTTATCTTATTTTTGCATCCAGATTAGGGAGGTGACATTACCTGATCTGTGTTTTAAGCTTTTAGATTTATGTATACCGTAGTAAAAAGACTGGAAATTTCAGCCTCACATCATTTGTCACTTTCCTATCCAAGTAAGTGCGAGAACCTGCATGGCCATAATTGGGTAATCACTGTCTATTGCCGTAGTAAAGAACTGAATGCCGATGGTATGGTTATAGACTTTACGCAGATTAAGCGTCTCATCAAGGATAAAATGGATCATCAGAACTTGAACGATGTTTTTTCTTTTAATCCAACAGCAGAAAATATAGCACGATGGGTCTGTGACCAGATAGAGACCTGCTATAAAGTTGAAGTTCAGGAATCATTCTCCAATACGGCTGTCTATGAGAAAGATTAATGAAATCTTCTATTCCTTGCAAGGAGAAGGTTTCTATACGGGAGTGCCTGCTGTCTTTGTGCGCTTTTCCGGGTGTAACCTTCGTTGCAGTTTCTGCGATACAGACTTCTCTTCTTATACTGAGATGAGTGAAGAACAGATTGTGGAAGAAGTGCTGAAATACCCGACGACTCATGTTGTGCTTACCGGTGGCGAACCTACGCTTCAGATAACGGAAAAGCTGCTGAATCTGCTGGCTGCAAATAAGCGCAAGGTACAGATTGAGACCAACGGTACGCTTCCATTGCCAGAAGGGCCTATTGCATGGGTAACTTGTTCTCCAAAGCATGCTGCCCTTCGTATCCAGCGTATAGATGAATTAAAAGTGGTTTATCAGGGTCAGGATATGGCTCAGTATAATGCCCTGAAAGCAAAGGTATATAGCCTGCAGCCTTGTGATACGGGTGATCCGGTCAAGAACAAGGAGATTTTGCAGAAAACCATCCGCTATATTCTGGAGCATCCGAAATGGAAGTTGAGCCTGCAGACCCATAAGATGGTGGGTATTCAATAGGTCGCATGGACTAGTCCGTCAAGTCGGACAAGAAAGTCCGTAATGCCGGACATCGTTTTCCGGCCTTACGGACTTTTTCTATGAAAATAATCTTTGTCAGCTCTTCTGTTACTCTTTCCAGTTAACTGATTTCAGGAACCAAGTCTTGTCTACGTCCTTCAGTTTCTGCTTGTCAAGGAGGGCAGGAAGGGTAGCATAGTTGTCACGGAATGCCTGAACACGTGCATTGAATTCTGCAGGGAAGTATTCCAGTGCCTGTCCCAGTGATCCCATTTCACCCAGACCGTCTACATAATCAATGCCGGCATCTCTGAACTTCATTTCAGACATGGTCTTCTTTACGGCTTTCATCTTGGTCAGCAAACCGTCGGTCAGGACAGGTGTAGTCTCTGGATAGGTGATGACAACTTCTTGAGCCTGTGCACAGTTTGCGTTTGGCAAGACTACGGTTAAGGTCAGTTTCTCACCGTTATATTCATAACTTGCAGCTTTTCCGTTCACCTTTACCTCTGCAGGAATAGCGCTGGCAATGACTCTTACCTTATAGGTACGCTGTGCAGGCATTTCTGCATAAGAACCCTGACGGGCAGCTAGATTCACCTTCAGCACATTGCCGTCCATCTTTGAAGTAAGGGCTGTAGTAGCATACTGAGTCTTGTAATCCTTGCTGTTTCCTTGGTCCTCATAAAGAGTATAGGATCCTTCATTTCCTGGGAATACCTGGAAGACGAGGTCTTCATCGTTGTTTCGCAGGTTCTTTACCTTCTCATAAAGAGGAAGGATAGCACCAGCCTTTACATAGACAGGGTATTCATCTAAGGTGAATTCGCGCTCAACAATCTGACCGCCTTCCAGCAATGTTCCTGTCTGCCACTCAAACCACTGGCAGCCTGCTGGTAGCCATACCTTCAGCGTGCTGATTCCATCTACTGCAGGTGCCACGATAGGTGCAATCATCATCTCATCGCCAAACATGTACTGGTTCTGGAATTCAAAGGCTTCAGAAGCTTCTGGATAATCGTAGTACATAGGACGGCAGAGTGATACACCTGTTTCATAAGCCTGACGGGCAGTGGTATAAATATAAGGTGCCAGCTGATAACGTCCGTTGATGATGTCTCGGAGTATTTCCATGTTTTCTGGCCCCTGGTTCCATGGCTCTTTCTTCAGCTCTGCACTCTTGGTTGAGTGAGAACGCATGATTGGGTTGAATTCGCCGAACTGCATCCATCGGATGTAGAGTTCTTTGTTCAAAAGAGCATCTGGGGTTTCCAGCATATGACCACCCAGGTCGTGTGACCAGTAGCCATAACCTACGTTTGAAGCGGTATGATTGAAGTATGGCTGATAAGCCAAAGAAGCCCAGCTAGAGTAGGTGTCGCCAGAGAAACCTACCTGATAACGGTGGTTACCTAGGCCACCCCAACGGTGGTATAGCATAGGTCGGTACTGGCTGTTGCGTTCCTGCTCTGTGAAGAAGCAGTAGTTCAGCCACCATGTATTGCTCAGAGAGGTGATGGTTGAGTCGTTTGGCCACTGTTGCCAATCCAACCACCAGAAATTAACGCCTTCCTTTTCCATAGGACGGAGGATATTCTCCATCCATCCTTCCATGAATCGTTTGTTAGAGCCTTGGTAGTTGATGGTTTGCTTGGAAGCAGGGTCAATGCCCATCCATTTTGCCATCTGTGGGTATTTCTCTTCGTATGGAAGAATGCCACCGGCTGGGTGAAGATTCAGGGTAATCTGTAGGTTGTTGTCCTTCAGGAAGCCCAGGAACTTAGCAGGATCTGGGAACAACTTACGGTTCCAGGTGTAACCCGTCCATGCACCCTTGCCTTCTTCTACATAGTGCCAGTCCATGTCTACCACGAATACATCCAAAGGAATGTCGTACTTCTTGAAAGTGCTGACCAGATCGCGCATTTCTGCATCACTGTAGCTCCAGTAACGGCTCCACCAGTAACCGAAGGCATAACGTGGTGGCAATGGAATCTTTCCTGCAAAGGTGATGTAATCGGTCAGCGCTTGCTTGTAGTCGTGACCATAAGCCATGAAGTACAGGTCTTGGCCGTCTTTCTCTTCACGTTCCTTCACCCAAGCCCAGTCTGAATTGTCAAACAGAAGACCTTTTGAATCATCCAGCAGGGTCCATCCGCAGGTTGCTATCAAACCATCTTCCAGTTCCATGACGTAGTCGTAGGTGGTTTCATATCCCCATCCACGATGCTTGTCTCCGTCGAATCCGTCCAGTGTACGACTTGTTCCTTTCAGGTTTCCGGTCTGCTTGGTACCTGGTTTCCATGAAAATGGCACCTTTGCTTTCTTTGCAGAGGTTATGGTCAGGTTCTTTTCATCAAAAGCTCCAGTATTCTTTTTGTAGGTCATGGTCATCTTGCTGGTGGCAATCTGTACCTGAGAACCGGAGTTTTTCAGTGTATATTTAACTTCGGGATACTGTGTTTCAGAACGTAAGAAAGAACGTTCATCAGTAAATTTCCCGGCTGGAGAATACTCCATACGCACCACACCATCGGTAATGACGGTGAAACGCACATGAGCATCCTGATAAGCCACGTTCGATTGTTGTGCTGTGACTGTCAGACTGGTCAATGCCAGTGCTGCTGCTAGAATTTGTGTTTTCATAGGTTGTAGGTTATTTGTGTATTAATTGTGCTCGGTAATGGGCAAGTTTTTCTGCATAATACTTGCTCAGGTCACTCCATTTGTAATAAGGATAGTTATCCGTCTGTGCAGGCAGGGTTACTTCCTTTTCATTCAGCAAAGCCTTCACCAGAATTTCACCGGTAGGATTAGGATTCTTCTTGGTGGCTTTCTCTCGGTAAAAGATAAGCTGAATGTTACTTGCCATAGGGAAATAATTGTAGCATCTCCATTCGGTGTCCAGTTCATCCAGCGAATAGCTCTTACCGCAGTTGCCTAGCTCCAGCAGTCCTGCCAATGGGAGCAGGCAGGATTCGTGACCGAAGCGCATGGTTGCTCCGTGGTAGTCTCTGCGGTTCACCAGTGTATCTGCTGTAGCAAGGATGTTGGCCAGCAGGTTCTCCTGGCTGAAGACAGTCAGGCCGTTTGTGATAGGCGATGTTCCATAGGTCATGTACCAGCCACGGTTGTTTATTTTCCATTGGTCGTAAGCTTCCTCAGCAGTAAAGAGATCCCAGAAGTCGATGTCTGTGTCGTGGCTCTGCATGTTGCTTGCTATGTCAAACATCTTGCGCATGAAGTCTACTGCATTCAGGTTATTATATACGTATTCCTGATCCTTGAAAAGCAGTTCCATCAATCTGCGTGGATGTGTCATCTCCTGAATGTCCTTCTGATGCAGGGCATTTCCTTTGTCGCGGAGTGCCTTGATGAAATCGTTGGCGCTCTGGTTCAGGTAATATTGCAGACTCTCAGATACATCGTTGTGAAAGACGATGTTCTTGTTGAAAGCTGCTAGCTCCTCCATTTCTGCCTCCATGGAGAGGATGCAGCGGATAACAGTGGTGCTTCGTCCGTCTACCTGTGCATCGCCAGAGAAGACTTCCGGGAAATTCTGGGTCAGTCGTTTTCCTATACCGTGATGCTGTCGTTCCCCTACAGAAGTCAGTTCACCGAGTCTGTTTTGTGTCGTAGGATAGAAACGGTTCAGCTTCTCCAGCACCTCTTCTCCTTTGGCTGTCAGCAGTCCTTTCTGGTGTGCGTCCTTCAACGTATTCAGCACGTTGTCATATTGCGACGGACTGATGAGCCAGCGGGAGCCATGACGGGCATAGCTGCTGATGTAAAAAGGCTCGTATCCTTTAGGAGCAGGAGTCAGCGGCTGTGTAGGTTCCGAATAAGCCAGATAGTTGGCTGCAGCCAGATTCTTGTTCTCTGCAATCTCTTCCTTGGCAGTCTTCTGTGCCAGAAGTGAAGTTGCCAGGAGTGGAAATAATAAGGATAATACTAGTTTCTTCATAGAATTACCATTCGTTTGCTTGACCGGAAGCTGCCATCTTTTCCATCTGAATCTTCAGCTTGTCAGCCAGTGTAGGCTGTGCTGCTATATCTATGGTTGACCATTTCAGCTTCTTGGTATTGATTGAGAATTCTTTCTCTTTTACGTTCTTCAGACTTACTTCGTTACCTTCTACAAATGGACTGTAGGTTACCTTGCCGTCGCAGACAATGCCCACGCGAATCTTCTTCTGGTTAGCCTTGCGTTTTCCTGCAGTTTGATTAAGGGTTACTTTTACAATGCCATTCTCTGTTGTTGCATTCAGAGTGAACATGCTGAAGTCGCCTTCTTTGTATCCGTAACCATCGCGTGCATCCTCATAATAGGTGCCCGTTGCATTGCCATTCTCGTCAGGATTAACCAGTAAGGTCAGGGTGTCGAAATCCAGATCTACTGTGCTCTGGGCTACCTCGCAGGTAGGAACGATAGATCCTGGACGCTGTGCAACGAATGCCTGGTACATGTCATCCTTTTCTTCAAACTGAATGATATCCCAGTCTCCGGTAGGAACAGCGCTTTCTTTTGCAAAACGTGGAATGATCATCAAGTCACCGCCCAGCATGTAAACCTGCTGCTCTTTACGCAGATAAGCATCCTTCTCATCGGCCATGAAGATTGGTCGCATGACTGGCATGCCGGTGGTTGAAGCTTCCTGGAACAGGGTATAGATGTAAGGCATGAGCTTGTATCTGCGCTCTACGGCAGTACGGCATACATCTTCTACCTTTTGGCCGAATACCCATGGCTCCTGATTGATGGTTCCCTTGGCAGCATGGTTACGTGCAAATGGGAAATAAATACCCATGGCATACCAGTGTGCCAGAAGCTCTGCATCAGTATCAGCACCAAAACCACCCATGTCTGGGCCATTGAAAGGCTGGCCAGAGAGACTCAGGTTCAGCGTCATTGGGATACTCTGTAGCAGGTGATCCCAGCACGCCATGTTATCACCGTTCCAAGTAGCACCTAAACGCTGGCCACCCAGGAAATTGGAACGTGAAAGAACGAAAGGACGTTTGTTTGGATTAGCCATAAGCATACCCTCGCGGCTAGCCTGAATCATGAATGTACCGTACAGGTTATGATAGCGAAGGTGGGAATCTGCAGGCCATTCGTAACCACCCATGTGCTGTGCAGTTTCAATCATGGAACCAGATTCCTTACCATCTACACCAACACCTCCGAAGACAGAAGGGTCATTCATGTCATTCCACAATCCGTCTACACCCTTATTCATGTGATCGGCAGTAAGCTTGCTCCACCAGAGACGAACCTCAGGACGGGTATAATCAGGGAAATTACACTGGCCTGGCCATACACGTCCTTGGAAGGTGGTGCCATCTGCATTCTTTACAAAATAGTTGTTTGCCTTACCTTGGTCATAGACAAAATAACCATCCTCTACTCCTACACCTGGATCAATCATGTATACGCACTTCATGTTCTTGCTGTTCACATAATTCTGAAGTCCCTTTGGATCTGGGAAAGTCTTAGGGTCAAAAGTGAACACCTTGAATTTGTCCATGTAATCGATATCCATCCATACTACATCATTAGGGATGCGCTTCAAGCGGAGAGTATCTACGATTTCCTTCACACGGCTGTCTGGATAGTAAGAATAGCGGCACTGCTGCATACCCAAGGCCCACATAGGAGGGAGTTCCATGGTTCCGGTCAGCTTGCCTAATTCTCTCATCACTTCCTTAGAGTCTTTGCCTTCAATGACTACCACACGGAATGCAGGGCTTTCAAATGTGAACTTGATCTGCTGGTTAGTGGTACAGGTTCCCTTCCAGGTATTATCTGCAATGATACCATAGGCGGTTCCGTCCTTACGCAGACCCAGAACCCAAGGGTGACTCTGGTACAGGTTCTTACCCTCGTTGCTCATGTAGCCATAGTTGTCCTTGTTCCAGAAAATGACCTCCTGGCCGTTTCTTCTCAATGGGCCTACTACCTCACCAGTTCCGTACAGGTCATCGTCTGCACCTACATTCAGTACTGCAACAGAATTTCCGTTTTCCTCTGAGAATACAGGACGGATCTTCCAGCTTCCTGCCACATTGCCTTGAGGAATCAGTTCCTGGGTAAATGCCATGGAAGGGAGGTGAGCACCTGCATTGAAATCTGCAGGATAGAACACAGCTGCATTCTTGTCAATCATAAATGCCTGCTGGGCACTAGCGCTGAGGCTTGCACCTAAGAGCAGCAGGCTTACGAATACCTTACTTTTCATGCTATATGATTCTTTTTATTTACTTAATCTTAGTGATTCTGAGCTCATCAATCAGAGCCTGGTTTATGTTGATGTTCATGTTTTCCACTGTGTCACTGAACTCCAATGTCAGGGTATGAACACCTTTCTTCAGATTTGTGGTCACAGCATTGGTCCAGCCCCAGTTGGTCCACTTTTCACGCTGGGCAAATACGCAAACTCCCACATGCTCTCCGTTGATTTTCAAGATTCGGGTAGCGCATTTGTTCTCCGTGTTGATAGGACCGTTTCCGTTGGCATATCGCCAGTCTATGGCATAGGTACCGTCGGCAGGGACTTCCACTGGAATAGTGATTAGGATGTTCTCGTTTCGTGTAATCATGGCAACCTTACCGTGTGCACCACTCAGGTCTACATCCTTGAGGGTTGGAATGGCAGCACGTTCCTGTACATTGCTGTTCAAATCACCGCCCACACCTTCGCTCTCTTTGACTACCTTGCGGTTAGGGTCAAAGAACAAGCCGTAATCTTCTACTTGATAGATCTTGGCATTAGAGTAGAAATGAACCGGTTCACTCATGTATCCTTTTGTTCCAGCTGCATTCACGGCCAGGACTGCATATTCTGCATTGTCCTCCAAGGTTGTAGAAAGCTCAGTCAGGTGCTTGGTCTCCTTGCCGTCTTTCAGCAAGATGTATTCAGTAGCACCTTCTATCGCTTCCCAGCTCAGTTTATTACCGTTTAAGGTAGTGTTAGGAGTGAGTGGCTGATAAGCGTTTTCCTGCATATTGATCTTCATCGGTGCAGGCTGTACGTTATCCAGTACAATTTCTATAGTATGTGCTCCCGACAGCTTTCCATCGAAGAAAGGCTCTGTCTCTACACCATCCAGCTTGAAGGTCTTGATGTGGTTTCCGAAACCGCTGACGCTCATGTCAAGGACGGCATTTCTATACTTGAAATTGCTCAAGTGACGGTTGCCTTTCAGTGCTTTTGGAACGAATGGCTTGAAAGAGATGCCGTTGGTTTCGTAGTTTATGCCGAAGTAGATGTTTGGTACAATGGAAGCAGTAGCAGCCACACTCCACAACTGTCGAGGAGAGTTGATAGGCAGACCGTTGTAGTCACCGTTGTAGATGACCATGTTCTCCTGATTGGTCAGGAAAAGACCTGCCACACGGTGCAGGGCTGCCAGTGAGTGGAGCAGGGCTTGTTCGTTGCCCACCTTTGCCACTGCCTTCATCCAGTAACCCTGAGTGAATGGCCACATGGCATCGTTGTGATAAGGATATTGGTCTTTCAGGTTAGGGTAGAAGTCTGGTGTGCCGAAATCCTCGTTCACGTAACTTTCAGAGATTCGCTTTTGACGGTCTGCCGGAGCAATGTCGAAGAGGATAGAGAATGCCTCACCCAGAATCTCCATCTGAGGGTGCTGTACCAGGTGGTTACGTCCATACAGGTAGATGGCATACAGTCCTTGGTCTTCCATCCACAGGTTCTTGTTTATGCCTTCCTTGATGTCGTCGGCCCACTTGTCATATTTCTTGCTTAAGTTGGACTGACCTTCCAGACGGCACATCTCAGCCAGAATTCGAAGACTTTGGTAATGTACGGCTGTCGTACCCATAGCTTCACTGTTGTAGATATCTACAGGCTGGGCCCAGGTAGGGTATTCCTGTTCACGCCAGTCCAGCCAGCTGGTTTCACCTTTCATGAGTTGGGTTTTAGGATCATAGGCTACCAGGTGATCATCCTCCAGTGTGTTCTTGATGACCGGGTAGATACGGTCCAGCCATTCCTTGTCGCCGGTTACCTTATATACCTCCCAGGCAGCCAGAATCCAGGTTGTACGGTCGGTAGAGCAAGGCCATGCACCTCCGGTACCTGTATCTTGTATGATGCGATTGTTGGCATTGATCTTAGCCAGTAGCGAGGTCTTGCAGGTCTCCGGATGCAACTGTGCCAGACTGTGCAGGATAGAGTAGGAGACATCGCGTGTCCATACACCTCCCCAGAATACGCCTGTACGGAAGGTATTGTCAGGCTCTATGGCCAGGATACTCTCCTCCAGTGCCATGTTGTAAAGCGCTGTTTCCAGTATGTTATCGGCAGAATAAGCAGGCAATGCACTGATGTCCTGCTTCAAGACCCAGTTCGTACGGTTTATCTGTTCGTAGTTGACCTCATTCTCTGCAGGCAGAGGTTTGTAATTAGAAATCACTTGCGTAGGAGAGAGGGCTTTTGCCTTGAATTTCCCTTGTATGATTTCATTACCTTTCCATTGGTAGGCCTTGTTTTTATAGATAGTCTGTGCAAAACAATCTGTAGCAATCAGTGTTGTTGCAGCAGCCAGAATCAACAAAGAGACTTTATGTTTCATGTGTAAAGGTTTAAAGTTTTTTTTTCCCCGTACAAAGGTAATAAATTTTGTAAGAAACACAGATAATTCAAAAAAAAGATATAATTTTGTCTTGTCTAAAAAATAAAAGGAATATGAAAAAACTATTTTTTGCTTTGATGATGTGCATTATGGGCTTGACAGCTTCTGCACAAGGTATTAAGACTGTAGATGTGAAGGCTAACCTTCGTGGTGATTTTGGTTTAGGTGTTGGTGCTACTTGGGGCATGACTCAGACTGTTGATTTGGCACCTAGCTTCAACTATTATTTTGGTGATGATGCAAACGCATTGACTATTGATGGTGATTTTCATTGGAATATTCCTGCAGCAGATGCGTTTACTATCTATCCATTGGCAGGTCCATGCATTTTCCATATAGGTGGCGATGCTGATATCACCAAACTTGGTGTTAATCTGGGCTGTGGTGCCCGTTATGACCTGGGTAATATGTCAGTGTTTGGTGAGGCTAAATATCAGTTCCTGTTCAATGCGAATGGTGCCGATGATACCTTCTTCACTATTGGTGTAAGCTTCCCTCTCTAATCGAAGTTTTTTTTCAGAACATAAAAAAGCCCAGCCTCTTGCAAGAGGTTGGGCTTTTTCTTTATCTAGTCTGTTTTTAGAGTTCCTGAATGATTTCCATTCCTTTCTCTATGGCTTTCTCGTTCATAGGGATAAGGTGATGGTGGCGTTCTGGAAGTGTCTTCTTCAGTGCTTTCAGCACACCTTCTATCTGAACCATAGGACGGACCTTGAGCAGTCCACCCAGCACAATCATGTTAAAGGTCTTCATCATGTTCAGCTGTGCCGCCGTATCCATGGCATCTACTTTATAGATATGAATGTCCTTGCGGGTAGGTGGGTTAATGATACCGTAACTGTCGTAAATAATGGCACCTCCAGGTTTTACCTTACTCTCAAACATGTCCAGTGATGGCTGGTTGAGCACAATGGCCACGTCGTAAGTGCTTAGAATAGGCGATGAAACAGGCTCATCGCTTACAATGACAGTCACATTGGCTGTACCTCCACGCTGTTCTGGACCGTAGGCTGGCATCCAGCTCACTTCCTTGTTCTCCATCAAACCAGCATAGGCTAGAATCTTTCCCATGGAAAGAACGCCTTGTCCGCCAAAACCGGCAATAATTATCTCGTTGCTCATGGTACTTATTCTTTAGTGGAGTTATCTTTCAAATCGCCTAGTGGGTAGAATGGGAACATGTTCTCCTCCATCCACTGGTTTGCTTTCTCTGGGGTGAGTTTCCAGCCTGAGTTGCAGGTAGAGACAATTTCTACCAAGCTTGATCCCTTGCCTTCCATACTCAGCTGGAACGCTTTCTTGATGGCTTTCTTGGCCTTGTTGATGGCTCCTACAGAGTAAACAGTCTGACGGGTCACGTAACAGGTTCCGGCAAGAGTGGCTGCAATCTCTGTCATCTTGAGTGGATAACCATGAAGCTTCACGTCTCGTCCGTAAGGGCAGGTGGCAGTCTTCTGGCCAATCAGTGTGGTAGGAGCCATCTGGCCTCCGGTCATACCATAGATGGCATTGTTAATGAAGATGATGACGATATTCTCACCACGGTTCAGGGCATGAATGGTTTCGCCAGTACCGATGCAAGCCATGTCACCGTCACCCTGGTATGTGAATACCAGACGGTCTGGCATCAGGCGCTTAAGGGCTGTAGCCACAGCTGGTGCACGTCCGTGTGCAGCTTCCTGCCAGTCTATATCAATGTACTTGTAGGCGAATACAGCGCAGCCCACAGGACTCACGCCTATGGTCTTCTCTTCCATTCCCATTTCTTCTATGACCTCGGCTACCAACTTATGAACCACGCCGTGACTGCAACCCGGGCAGTAGTGCATGGGCTCATCGTTGAGCAGGGTAGGCTTTTTGTAAACCAGATTCTCTGGCTGTATGATTTCTTCTCTAGTCATATCCTATACGACTTAAAACATAAAGCGTATGAAAAATTCCACGATCTTTACTGCCAGCGATGACATGATTACGATAGTGAAAAGGCCTCGCTCATCAGGAAATGCAAAATAGATGATAACCGATGCTATTGCACCAATCATGAAAATGGTGTTCAGAATCATTCTGACCGTATTTCTATCCATAGCTTTATTTTTTATTTTATAATTTTCTTTTTCAAAGCTTCAATCACTTCATCTGGACTAGGGATGATTCCTCCCAATCGGCCAAAATGTTCTACTGGTACGCCAGGGGCAGCTGCCATGCGAACATCTTCAACCATTTGTCCTGCATTGAATTCCACGCTGAGAATACCTTTCACGTTTTTACTCAACTCGTGGATGATTTTAGTTGGGAAAGGCCACAGTGTAATCGGACGAAGCAATCCTACCTTGATGCCTTCCTGAGCAGCTACCTCAATGGCTTTCTTGGCGATACGGGCTGCCGATCCAAAAGCTGTAATCAGGTAATCAGCTCCCTCACAGTTGTAAGCTTCATAGCGTACTTCTGTTTCTTCCAGCATTCTGTATTTGGCTTGCAGGCGCTGGTTAACCACTTCCATTTCCTCGCTTCGGAGCTCCAAGGTGGTGACAATGTTGTTTTTGTTGTGCTTATGCTTGCGGCCTGTTGTTGCCCATGAACCACATTCTGCTTCTATTTCTTCGTCGGTTCGGCGAGGCTTGAAAGGAGGTAATACCACCTTCTCCATCATCTGGCCGATAACACCATCTGCCAGGATCATGCATGGATTCTTGTGCTTGAATGCCAGCGTCCATCCTAAATCTACGAAATCTGCCATTTCCTGTACGGAGGCAGGAGCCAGGACAATGAGATGATAGTCTCCGTGACCACCGCCCTTGCAAGCCTGGAAGTAATCAGATTGTGATGGCTGGATGGTTCCCAGACCGGGACCTCCACGCATGACGTTGACTATAAGTGCAGGCAGCTCACCTGCAGCAATGTAGGATATACCTTCCTGCATGAGGCTGATACCTGGACTGGAGCTGGAAGTAAATACTTTCTTTCCTGCAGCAGCACCGCCATAGACCATGTTGATGCTGGCCAACTCGCTCTCTGCCTGTACGACCATCATGCCTGTCGTTTCCCAAGGCTTCTGCTCGGCTAAGGTTTCCAAAACCTCAGACTGAGGTGTGATAGGGTAACCGAAATAACCGTCAGCTCCGCAGCGTATGGCTGCATGTGCAATGGCTTCATTACCCTTCATTAGTGTGACTTCCTGTTCTGCCATCTTACTCTACTTTTTTACGGTAAACGGAGATACATCCATCCGGACAAACTATGGCGCAGGAAGAACAGCCGTTGCAAGTGTCTTCCAGTACGGTCTGAGCATAGGGGTATCCCTTGGCATTCACATTCTTGGTTGTCAGGGCTAAGACGTGCAGTGGACAGGCTACTACGCACAGGTTGCATCCTTTGCAGCGATTCGTGTCTACTACGGTAGCTCCTTTGAATTTTGCCATAATACCTTGTTATATGATAACTTTATTGATTAAACATGTCTTTGTTGTAGAAGTTCAAGATGTCCATGGCCATCGTGTACGCTTGCTTAGCTGGAGAATCCGGGTTAATGGCTATGGCTTGCAGGTAATTATCCAGTGCATGCTGCCAGTCGCCAATCTTCCTGTATGCGTTGCCTAAGATATAATATGTCGTGTCAGAAGGTGTTTCGGATTGTGCGATAAGAGAGGTTAACTCTGCAATGGCTTCATTTACCATTCCTTTGTTCATTTTCTCCACTATATTGTCCAATCCTTCCATTCTTGCTTCTACAATGATTAGCTTGGCAAAGATAGTATAAAAACTGTCATGGAAAAGCTTCTAATCTTATAATAAACACTTATTAACTTAATGTTAAATAAAATTAGCCATTCTGTTCATTGCTAAAATGTTGAGCATGAATAGAATGGCTAAATCTTTCAAGTCGTTTCAGATGAAACGGTTTAGTATCGTTTTATGTGAAATTATTTGCTCAGTTCACCAGTGAATGTGCAACTCTTGCCATCAGCAGATTTTATACTGCTTGCTTTCTGGAACTGAAGTACCTGAGCTGTTCCATTTTCCGAGATAATGGTAAGTGTTGCTTTGCCGGTTTTTTCCAGCAGTTCATAGAGCGCAGAGCCTTCTTGAACGGTAAAGCTCACGGTATCCTTTACTTCCACTTTGCTTAAATCTGGAGCTATATGGGTCCGTTTTGCAGGCTTTGGTTCTTCAGCTTTCTTTGCAGGTTCCTCGTTCTTCTGTACATTGACAGGTGCAGCTGTAACCTGCTGAACAGGAGCTGCTTCTACAGCTTTTGGCTCTTCGGCTTTCTGCACCACAGCAGGCTCTATTTTGCGAGCCTGGTTGGTCTGCTGGAATCCAAAGGCTTTGGAAGCAGAGTCAAAGAGGTTGTCTTTCATGTCGATGGTCTTCTTGCGGAATTTGGCCAACTGCTTGTACATCTTGGTCTTGTCCTTGGTCAGACATTCCTTGTCTGTAATGATTTCCTCTGCGTTATAGCGTGTACCGCCGTTTCGGTTTTCGTCATACAGGTAGTGAATGTTCTGTATCCTGATTTTAGCCAGTCCGGCATCACAGTTGATGCGCAGGTTGTAGAAGATGCGTGTACGGTCCAGACCCAGACCGCTGGAAAAGACCATGTACTCCTCGCAGGTAACGCCTATTTCTCCGCTTGCCTCATTTTCTATGACTATTCTGCTCTTGTTGTCTATCACGTCAGGGCGTTTGCAGACGTCTTCCGCCCAGTTTTTCATGTGTTGGTAAACAGCGGCCTTGTCCTGGTCATCTACAGCCAGATCCAGAGAAAATACCACTTTCCCGTCCACTTCAGGAACAGCACCTGCCAGGTATTTGGGATCTTCTTGTGCAAAGAGGACTGCAGGAATGCACAGCAGCCATGCTAATAACAGTTTTTTCATTGTATGGAATGTTTATTTATAAATTCAAATACGGCATCTCGGCAAGTATCCGAGATTGGAATATAATTCTTGCCAAAGATGATTCGGCCTCGCTCTATCTGTTCTATCTTCTTGATGTTCACGATGTAAGAACGATGTATTCGCATGAACTGGTCCGAAGGGAGGTATTCTTCCAGTGAACGCATGCGCATGAGTGAAAGAATGGCTTTGGGCTGATTTTCCAGATAGATCTTGATATAGTCCTTAAGTCCTTCTATATAGGTTATATCCTGTACGTTGATTTTAATGAGTCTGTGCTCGCTTTTCACGTAGAAGAACTCTTTGCTCTCCGGCAAGACGGGTTGTCCTTCGGGTGTCTGCTCCTTCTGTTCTGCCTGAGATTTCAGTTCAAACCATTGCTGAGCCTTGGTAGCAGCTTCCAGGAACTGATTGTAGCTGATGGGTTTGAGCAGATAATCCAAGGCATTGGTACGGTATCCTTCCAGCGCATATTGGCTGAATGCGGTGGTGAATACGATGCGTGTCTCCTGGTCCACGGTCTTGGCAAATTCCATTCCGTTTAGCTCAGGCATCTGGATGTCCAGGAAAAGCAGGTCTACAGGTTCCTGTGCAATTCCTTCCCGGGCTTCTATGGCACTGGAGTATGTACCCACCAGTTCCAGAAACGGGGTTTTCTTGGCATAGCTTTCCAAAAGGCCCACAGCCAAGGGTTCATCGTCTACAATAGCGCATCTCAGTTTCATAGGATTCATGCATTTAATAGAATTACGATATCAGAGAAATAGGTGCCTTCCTTTACGCCTTTTTCCCACTTGTAGTGCTCTGGGTAGACCAGCTCCAGTCTTCTCTGAACTTGCTCCAGTCCTATGCCACTTCCGCTTCGGTCGGTTTCGTTTTTAGGGAAATTGCTGTTCTCTATGCGGAAATGTAGGGCATTTTTCTCTTTCTGATAATCCATTTTAATGGAGATGAAGCTCTTCTCTGTGGCACTTATTCCGTGCTTGAAGGCGTTCTCCACCAGTGAGATGAACAGCAGGGGAGCCACTGTCAGGCTATTTGGCGAAGTTACGGCATTCTCCACGGTTACTGTAGCGGTTTTTGGCATGCGTATTTTCATCAGTTCCACATAGCTTCTCAGGAAATCCACTTCACTGTCCAGTGGTACAAAAGGCTGCTGGTTGTCGTAAAGTACATGGCGCAATAGCTTGCTCAGTTCCTGCACGGTTTCCTGTGCCTTGTCTTGGTCAAAGGCTATCAGTGCATAGATGTTGTTCAGGGTGTTCAGCAGGAAATGGGGGTTGATCTGGCTGCGCAGGTTCTTGAGTTCTGCCTCCACACGTCCCATTTCTGCTTTCTGCAGGGCCTGTTCAGATTCTCTCCATTTCCGGCTCATGCGTGTGGTTATGGAGAGCATGATGCACATGATGTAGATGATCAGGTCACGGAATACGAAGATGAATCCAAAAGGAATGCGTATACCCAGAATGGTCATTAGTCCGGGAGCCCTTCTTGGTTGGCGATGGTGCCGCTGATGACGGACAGAGTCGTTCATGGCCAGTTTGTGTCTGCCCTTTATGGAATCAGGCTTCTCTACTGTCTTTCCCGGGTGTATGTCTTTGCCGGATCTCTCATGTTCTGGCATAGGTTCCTTGCTCATCTGGAACATTTCTGTAATCGATGGGCTTGGCCTGCCTTTTACGGTGGTTGCCCGTTCCCATTGAATCTGTCCTATGAACAGCAGGACACAGAAAACAATGTTAATCAGGATATAAAAAGCTTTCTTTTTTTTCAGGAACAATCTGGGAACCAGAAAGAAATAATTGGTATAGAACAAGATGAACAGCACCGTAGGGTTTCCTATACGGTGAATGATTTCCATCCAGTCCAGTCCAGATTCGCTCCGGTCCATCATAAAGATAGGCGATCCGAAGAGAATGACCCAGATCAGCACGTGTGCCAGTTTTTCCTGATAATTGTTGCTCTTTTTTTCCATGACAGCTACAAAGGTAGGCAAAACTCTTCAAATCCTAAAAATAAATAGACGAAAACCCCTAATCTTCCCGACGAATCTGCTTATCTTTGCAAAGGGAAAAAGAAATGAGAATGAAAAGGTTTGTATTTTTTGCAGCTTGCCTGTTTGTAGTCCAGGCTCTTTTTGCACAGTCCAAGAGTGGGGTAGAACGTTCTACCGATGTACTTTGCCTCTTGCCTTCAGCTACCGGTTTTGTAGCAGCTTTGGCACAGAACGATAAGGAGGGAATCAAGGAGTTGGCATTCAGCTCTGCAGCTGTCTTGGCTCTGAATTACGGACTGGAGGCTGTTATCCGGAAGGACCGCCCCGATGGTACCGGTCACCATTCATTCCCCAGCACCCATACTGCGGTAGCCTTCAATGGTGCTTCGTTTCTCCTCAAGCGTTACGGCTGGAAGTGGGGCGTTCCGGCTTATGCTGTCTCATCCTATGTGGCATGGGGTAGAGTACATGCCAAGCGTCACGATGTGTGGGATGTCTTGGGTGGCGCAGCTTTAGGTGCGGGAAGTGCCCTTCTTCTTACCCATCCTTTCACAAAGTCGGGCGATCTTTCCATTGCTCCGGCCACATTTGGGCAGGATAGCTATGGCGTCCACCTGGCCCTTTCCTTTTGACAGGCATAGAAAACTTCCTTACCACCGGTCGGACATCACAAACAGGATGGCTGCCCAGTGGCAGATGGCGCCTAGCAGCACAAATACGTGCCATATGGCATGGTAGTGTCGCTTTGTATCCTTGGCAAAGAAATAGGTTCCTGTCGTGTAAAGCAGCCCTTCTAGAAGAATAAGCAAAAGGGAAATGGTTGACAATTGTTCATAGACAGGCTTTGCTATGAACACTACACTCCATCCCATAAGCAGGTACAGGGCAAGCGACAGGCGAGGATATCGCCCCAGCGCGACAATCTTATAGATGGTGCCACCCATCACTACAGCCCACAGCACGCCAAAGATCGTCCATCCCAGCCAACCTCCCACTACGGCAATGCAGATTGGGGTGTAGGAACAGGCTATCATGACGTAGATGCTGATGTGGTCACATTTGCGCAGAATGCGGCGTGCCTTTCCCTCGGGTAACCAGTGGTAGATGGTAGACGAGAGGAACATGAGAAACATGCCGGTGATGAAAAACAGCACACCCATGGCCCATTGCCAACCCATTGAAACTGCAGGCCATACCATCCAGATGCAGGAGAGTGCAAAGATGACTCCTACCAGATGGGTCCAGTGATTGGAAGATTCTTCTTGGAAAAGTTGTGGTACGTCTTTCATCAGGTGCGCATTTGTTCAGGTTGTAAAGCTACAAAAAAAGATTGAATATCATGCTCTTTGTGCCTGTAAAACTTCTTGAAAACAAGAAAGTCCGTGCAACTCTATGTGAGCTACACGGACTTCCTTATGTTATTTCTAGCGAAGAATTACTTCACTTCCTCGAAAACGACTTATATTGACTATCAATGCGTTAGCACTGGGTGTTGCTTACATGTCGCAAAAATCAAAATAAGCATTGATAATCAACATGTTACAAAACCGATGCAAAGGTAAGAATTTATACCCGAATAACCAAAAATAACCACATAAAAAAGCACTATTTTGCTACATTTTCTTGATTTGGATTAGGTCTTGACAACCAGAAGTGGCAACTGAACCTTATTTCACACGTATGCGTGTGTATTTTGGAACATCTGCATCAAAAGATTGATGCTTTTGACAATATTTTGCCTTATTATCGCAGATTTTTGAGTATTTCCGCATTTATGTCATTTGTTTTTAGTATTTTTGCACCAAACAAAGCGATTCAATCATGGCAAAATTAAATAGAATTAGAGTTGTACTTGCAGAACGCGACCTGAACAACAAATGGTTGTCTGACAAATTGGGCAAAGACCCAGCAACTGTTTCCAAGTGGGTGACTAATACTACACAACCAAGTCTTGAGGCACTTATTGCTATCGCTAATGCACTTGAAGTGCCAGTACAGGAGTTGGTAAGACAAGATGAGTTCAGTCAAGAAAAATAATCTTGATTGCAAACAAACTTTTTTAAATAAGACCGCAACAATAATGAATAAATTCACCATACAGCAACTCCAGCAGATGCGAGAATCCGAAGACCGCGTTGAGTTCAAGGCGGGCGAAGGTGGCAACGTATCCTACGATGGTCGAGGCAAGACCAATCCGAAGGATCGTCGCCGCTGCATCCTTGGCTATGTCATCGCCCTTTGCAACGAAGGTGGCGGTCGTTTGGTCATAGGCATGCATGACAACTATCCGCATCGTGTTACAGGTACTCGCCAGGCACAGGATGCCATCGGACAACTGGAGTCGGACATCTATCGCGACACAACGATTCGTCCAGAGATTTACGAGCTCT